>CAIOHR010000142.1 GCA_903858115.1 uncultured Pirellula sp.
GAAGACTCGTTCGGCGGCGATCCTGGTCTTGGTAAAGATCAGAAAGTCGTCCGCATAACGCACAAACAGAAGACCTCGTTTCTCTAGCTCCTTATCGAGATCATCCAAGAGGATGTTCGATAGCAGCGGAGACAGAGGACTACCTTGCATGACTCCTTCGTGGGAGGGTTGGTGTTGACGTTCGACCATCACGCCTGCACGCAGAAAGTTCCCGATCACCCTCAAGAGTCGTTTATCATCGATCTTGCGTGCCACTCTTGCGAGCAACGCGTCATGCTGGCACCTATCGAAGAATTTCGACAAGTCCATATCGATGCATTGGCGGTATCCTGAGCGGATCGTGCGCTGTATCTGCTTGATCGCTCCAGAGGCAGAGCGTTTCGGTCGATACCCGTAGCTCGATTCCGAAAAGCCGGGGTCGAAGATCGGGGTAAGGATTTGAGAGATGGCTTGCGCAATGAGTCGTTCCATTACGTTTGGTATGCCGAGTAAACGTTCACCGCCATCTTTCTTGGGGATGGTTTTTACGTCGAGCGGCGCTCGGTTGATAAGTACCATCCAAAAGTTGTTGCCATATCTTGGGCCAATGCTGATAAAAGTATGCTGGAAACTCCTTGACGTGGATCCCGTCGGGACCTGGGGCCCCTTGGTTTCTACGTACTGCCTTCCAAGCCTTTTGCATATTGCCCCAATGGACAACTTGTTCCATCAAATTCAAGGTTTCTGAGCCTAAGGCTGTCTTCTCCATGTCCGCCATACTCGATTGGCCTCGCTGAGGTTCCGATGTGAAGCATTCCCGAAGAGCTTCATGGCTGAAGTCGATTTGGGTTGAATCGTCTTTCGGACGATATGAGGTCATGGATGGTTCTTCCTTATCAATGAAACGTTTGGTCCTTCCCGACTTGGCTGGATTGCCGAGGGTCGGTACTACGACCGCTGCTGACTTCTGAGGAACGCGAACCAAGTTACCTTGGCCGCCCCGTCTTTCAGCCGAAGATGCTTACTCGCACGGGTACGTTCTCAGATCTCCCCAGATAAGAACGTCATCTGTCCCTGCCCAAGTGCCACATCTACCTCTACTCCGTCTTCCAGTTTGGCTTCGCGTTGGCAAGCACGCTCGCCTGGAGCTATCGGCCTCAGATGTGATTTCTGTTCGTCACCTGGCAGGTCTTGGTGAGAAACCATCCGAGTGGGGAAGTGACGCTCTGATGGCGGTCGACAGACTCGGAGCTTACCCATGGTTTCGCAGGCTTCCTTCCCACGGTCGGTCACCCTTCCGCAGTTGCCCTCACCTCGTGTTGCTTTCTTACGAGCTATTCATTTGGTATAATGACCCCCTTGTCGAAAGGACTGGAACTAAACACACGGGACTTTCACCCGATAAGATCACGCCCATGCTGGGCGTACATGCACCCAAGCCGCCGAATAACGCGGTTTCCAATGGTGCGTCGTCTCCGGCGGCTGGGTGATCGCAAACGACTATGAAGTCCTGGGTTTGCAAGTGACGGTCGCCACTGTTTTTGTGAATTGTTTTGGGGCCTACATTTTTCTTGGTCGTTTTCTAGGTGCCAGCAACGGAGTCGGGGCGATGTTCGCTCACCTTATGTGGCGAATATCGAACCGACGCAGTGGATGGCACCGGTAGCGTTTGTTCATAAACTCAAAGGGATCGTGATCCCACCAACTCTCTTACGCAACTGTCAAGGATGATTGATTAGGCGACTATTCGAGGTGTGAACGCATTTCACTCTTGGGTACCTATGCTCGCATAGGCTACGTTCCCTCAGTTATCCATGCACGGTTCAATCCATCACTTGGTTCGATGGTTCGTTCTGTGGTCTGGCTGCAGCTTGCCTGGAGGCTTCTAGGTGTTTCGCTACCGAATGGTTGCTTCATACCGTGAGCAGCAAGCTACCTTCCGCTGAGATCCGCGTACTCTTTAGGGCGACGTGTCTGACGATTCGGTTATCTTGCGATAACGTCCTTGGGAATCGTCATCCGTCCGTATGCCTCTGTGATATCGATCATGGTCTTCGGATCCCAGTCTTTTTCATCACGAAGCATCGCCCAAGCTAAGACTGCGATCTTGCGAGCAAGTGCCACGGCCGCCTTCTTCTTGCGAGTCTTCTGTTTACCGCAGATGCGATCGTAGATTCCCTTTGCCCAAGGGTTGTACTTTAAAGACGCCCAAGCGCACTCCACCAAGATCGTTCTTGCTAACGGATTACCTCTCTTGGTGATGCGGCCATTGCGATCGGTCTCGCCAGATTGAAATTGACGAGGTACGAGCCCAAAGTACGCAGCGACTTGTCGACCGTTCTCGAAACGATGAGGATCATCGATGAACGCGACAAGGATCTCAGCCGTTCGGGGCCCAATACCGGGGATGGTTCGTAGTCGGACAATGCGAGGATCGTTCTTGCCAAGTTCTTCGAGTTTCTTGACAACACACTGGAGTTGTATCGTTAGCGCATCGAGCTGAGTCAATTCGAGGTCGAGTTCTCCTTTCCAAAGCTCGTTTGGTTCGCACTCTGCCAGCGGCTTTCGGAACGAGTTGATGCGTTCGCGTCCGGTGTGCCAAGCTTTCTCGCCGGTGTCGATCGAAATGCCATGATTGACGAACCAAGCTCGGATCGTGCATTTCATTTTGCAGATACGGCAGTCGAGTGTTTTTCGGTACTTGACCAGAGAGCGGAACTCTCGATGCGCTTCGGTGGGCATGTGGACCGCCTTGAGTTCATCCATCGAAGCTATCCGAGCGAGTTTCAGGGCATCGTCTTTGTCAGTCTTGCGTTTTACGTTTGCCCACTTCCAAGCGTCTTCGTTGGTTGAGCAAACGCCAGTTTCAAGGTCGAGGCCCTTTGCAAGGTCCGTAATCCACCCCGATGGTCCGCAAGCTTCCATGACAACGAGATCGATTTTGTGTTTCTTGAAAACAGTCGTGAGGTAGTCTCGATCCGTTGGGGCGTTGAGGAAGGAGTGTTTGTTTCGATGGAACGATTGCTAACAATCCAATCGATCGGTCTTCGATCGATCACCCGCCCCCAAGCATTTCTCGAGAGATCGACAACCTCGTTGTCACGCATCATCGCCTCATTACCCCGGTAGGGGTTATAGAAGGTAGCCGGGGGTTGAGCGAAGCGACACCCCCGGATATTGTCGCAGGCTATATTGTTGATCCTGAAGGGATCACAGCGGACAGCAGACGCAATCTGCGATCTCCTCCGGGATCGAAAACATTGCATGCGAACGAGACCGGGGGATGAGCCCTAGCGGTCAAACCCCCGGCTACCATTTGCGATCCCTTCAGGATCAAAGCAAGATTTCGGCCAACTATTGCGAAGCGACGTTTCAGCTCGTAGGATCATGTGTCGTTAGTATTCTTGGTGCTGACCAAAGAAACGGCCAATTCGAGTTCGAACCAAGCTAGATGCAAGCCGTAAATCGACGAACACAGGGATGCAGATGAGCGTTCGGTCGACCGTTTTTGGTCATTGCATTTGCAACTTACTCACGCCATCTGATCCCAGCCGTTCGGACAAGGAAGTGTGACGAAACATAAATGGAAAGCGTTTACATCGAGACTACCATTCTTAGCTACCTTTTTGCTTTACCCGCAAAAGACGTAGTGATAGCTGGCCACCAGAAAACCACTTTGGATTGGTGGGCGTATCGCCGAACAGCCTTCGAATGCTTTATCTCTCAGGTCGTGATCGACGAAATTTCCGCTGGCGATCCGTCC
>CAIOHR010000143.1 GCA_903858115.1 uncultured Pirellula sp.
AGTGAAATGTTTCCAGTGAAATGTTTCCAGTGAAATGTTTCCAGTGAAATGATTCAATGGCTCAGGGCCGGTCAATCGCCGCTTTGATTCCGTGCTCCCAAAAGGGATCTACGGACTCAGGCTGATGCAAAGTGAGGCTGATGCATAGTGGTCTACGGCCGTCAGGGCGCCGGACTTCCGTTCAATCCAACAATTCGATCGGTAATCGTTGGTGCAGTACACTTACGGTTAGGCTTCGCGCTGTAGCGGCCGACGGATCGTTGGGCGCCTCGCCATCGAGATGGAACGGGATTGGCGAATCGCTCGCGATGGACATTCCCTCGACGCGAAACTCGGAGATCCGCGTGTCGTTCTTGGGAATGTCACCACGCAGTATGCGAGGAAAGTAACGCACCACATCGGTACGTCGAAGCATGGAGACACGGAGTATGTCCAATAGACCGTCGTCGATGCGAGCGTTCGGGGTAAGTGGATAGCTACCTTCTCGGATACCAATAGCAGCCGATAACATCAATAAATCCACGGATTCCCTGGTAGGAGCGTTCGGCAGGATGATTTCCGATCGGAGTGATTGGAAGGCGGGGCCCATGCAGCGCATCAAGGCGATCGTGTACCGAATCCTTGCCGGCATCCGCTTCATTTGCCTTGCGAAATGCGCCACACGACCTGGGAGTCCAATCCCTGCGACGTTGGCAAAATAGCGGCTTCCTGTGGAACCAGAGTCCGACACCCACGTCGCCAGACCGACATCGCAATTCCGTGAGAAACGTGGTAAGTCATGTGGTTGGGCACGAAGCGAATAGGCGTAATCATTGGCGGTTCCCACAGACAGAATCCCTAATCGGCATAGGTTGTCGGGGTTGCGCATAAGCCCATTGAGAGCTTCATGGATTGTACCATCGCCACCGGCAACAATCACTGTGCCACACCCTCGGGCGCTCGCCTCCAAGGCCAATTCCTCGGCATGCCTGGGATGCGTGGTTGACACCCAACGGGCATGGGGTGGAAGACTGGCTTGATAGTGACGCTGTTTGGACTGCAACCGCCCCGCCTTGGGATTCGCGATTACTAGTATCTCATCTTCGTCCCAAGGAAGTGTCATTGCGAATTGAGAGCGTGGATGAACGACGATTGGGATACCATCAACAACAACTGCGAGTTACGCCTCAGGGTTGCATCGCCTCAGTCGAGAAGCGTTAAAGGGTTGACACGCGATTGCAATGGTAACTGGACCTCCGAATGCGTGCGAGCGGACTCAAAAACAGAGACGATCATTTCGGTGATCGCTGCGGCATCGCGGGCTGAGCATAATGGATCACGATCGTTCTCGATCGCATCGAATAAATCGCGAATCGCTGCGAGATGACCATCTTCGTAGGTACGATCGGTCCTTGTTTCGCTCTGGCCGATGCCTTGTGAGGTGATCACTTCCCATGGTTTTGACGAGCGGCCCGGGGACCAACTGCTATCGCGGAGGATGTGCGCAGGAGCAAGAAAACCGCTTTCGATCTCGACGACTCCCTTCGAACCGAAAATCTGCAACGCGAAACGGCTTGGCGATCCCGCCGATCGGCGACGGGATCCGAAGGTTCCTATAATTTCCGAATCAAAAGTGAACCTAGCGTGAATATGATCCCCAGCAAGTGGACCGATACCTTCGGCCCCCTCGACAACATCCCTTCGAGCGATCGGTTTGCCGTTGGATTTGACGATCGATGAACAGGTTGTGGCATTCCCGCCGGCGACGGTTCGCATCAATCCAAGGATATGGGACCCGAGAACCCAAAGGTCCTCTCCACCGCCACGTTGATCTTCTTTGCCCCGGCCTCGCAACTCCATCAATTCGCCGATGGTTCCATCAGCGATGATGCGTTGGACAACTTGAAGAGTTGGTGAGTACTGTCCAGTGTGCGCGATGGCCAGCTTGAGGTTTTTCTTACGCAGTGCTTGGAGTACCGTATCGGATTGTTCCAACGTTGGGCAGAAGGGTTTCTCCATGTAGACGTGGCATCCAGCATCGATTGCCGCTGTCAGCATGTCGAAATGCTGGTCCATCCAACGTGGGCAAATGGCAACGACGTCGCATTGCACCGCGTCCAGCATCTCGCGGTAGCTTGCGAAGACGCGTTCCGGTTGTAGTCGCTTCGCTGCGGCATCGCGGCCATTGGTGTCCGCATCCGCAAGTCCCACAATGCTCGCATTGGGTAGTTTCTTGAACGCCATGTCCACCGCATGCCCGTAATCACCCCGGCCTGTGGCGCCGACAACTCCAATTCGCCATGTCCTCGTTGGAGGGTCCGACGCCATCGCTGGTAGGTGCGGTGTTACAACTCCTGCAACGGCAGCAGCATTGAGTTTCAGGAACGTTCTTCGAGACGGATGCACCACGGTAACGGAACCCTTTTCGTTCAGTTGGAATGAGCGAACCGAAGCGATCCTATCCGATCACGCTTATGGCTCAAGGATATGCTTGCCATTTTCGAATTGCTTGTGGCAAGCGTTGCAGTGGGTGAGCATCTTTTCGTAGGCACCTCTCGATTTCGCGAAATCTTTCTGCTTCGCAGCGGAGTAAACTTCTGCGCCAGCGTCTCGAGAAGCGGTGCTATGAGCCACCCAATCTTCGCCATCTTTTTCCGGGAGACGAGTGAGGAGCAAATTGCAGCCTTCAGCAAGGATCAACGTATCCGATCGAAGTTGTTTCCAAAGAGCATTGTCGGCTGGCTCCTTGGCCATGGAAACCTTGAGCCGCCGGTAGGGGGCTTGGAACATGCCTTCCATAAAATCGTGCATGTTCACATCGAGGGGCTTAATCTGTGGGTCGGCGAGGGATACCGGGTGCGCGAGGGTGGGTTGCGACGGGCAAAGTACCCATGGCACGGCAAGCAGCCCGAGAGTGCTTAGAACAAATAACAAATATCTCATGAGTTTCACCAACGGGAAAATTGCAAATTCAGAACGGTACAAAGCCGCTGCGATGGGATCGACTTAAGCTTATCGGTTGATCACCTCAGATTGTAGCGGGTGGAATGCGAGCATGCCGGGGGTGGCGGGATTGTTGCCGGGTTTGTTGAGCTCAGGTTTTTAGCGACCACCCACCCGCGTCTATGCTTGTATCTCCGTTCAATCGTGCTAATTTGTGGGTTTTGGTGACTCAATGACCGAGTAACATTTCAAAAGGAGTTGCAAGCAGTGGCGAATTACAAAATCCATGATGTCGAGGGAGTTGGACCCGTTCGCAGGGAGAAATTTTTGGCCGTGGGTATCAAGGATACGGATGGACTTCTTAAGTCCACCAAGACACCCAAGCAACGTAAGAACTTGGCCGAGAAGACCGGGATCAGCGAGAAGTGGATACTCAAGTTTGCCAATATGGCGGATTTGTACCGAGTCAAGGGGATCAGTTCGGAGTACTCGCAGCTCCTCGAAGCGTCTGGTGTAGACACGGTCATCGAGCTAGCGACCCGCGTTCCGAAGAATCTTCACACCAAGGTTTCGGCCGTCAACAAAGAGAAAAAGAATACGCGACAACCACCAAGCTTGGCCGAGATCACCGGTTGGATCGAGGAAGCGAAAAAGCTACCGCGCGTTCTCGAGTACTAAGTCCTATCCTAGGGTCTCGCGCGTTAACGGCCTGCGAGAGTCTCGCCGGATAAAGTAACGACAGCTTGAAGTCCACGAGGCAGATCGAATCATCGATTATCGATCTGCTCTGCGGTGATGGTGATCAATGAGCTCCGGTTCGTCTGTTTGTCTTTCAAGACTTGGACGTAGGTCCCCACGTACGGTTCGGTCACTCGGACCTTGGCGTCGAGCGGCGCCACGATGAGCAGTTGCAGACCGAATCGATGGAACAGGTCTAGCGCGTATTCCGCGTGCGCGTCATCGCTTCTCGAGAACATTTCATCGACCATGACGAATTGAAAGCGACTGTTATCTTCCTGCTGCGGATCCAAGTCGTATTGGTAGGCGATCGCTGCGACCAAGACGAGAAACGCCAGCTTTCCTTTCTCTCCGCCGCTTTGCCCACTGCCACCTTCGTAATAACTTCGGGACTCTCCGGTTTCGGTGACGATCTCGCGCGCGGCGAAACGGAACCAATTACGGACATCGACAACTTTATCTCTCCAACGTTCCGCGGCAGGATCGCGTAATTTCGCAATCAATTTCGCGATCCTAACAAAACTCTCTTCATTCGTCTCGGGCGAGGCGTCCAGTGTGCGGTCCAGGCAACTCGTCAGCTCCCTTCGAAACTCCTGGATTTCGCGATCCGATACATCGTTCGCCTCTAGTCGCATATGAGTACCAGGCTTCCATTCCAGTAGCCGTAGGGCTTGATTCAATTGCTCGATCTTCTCTCGGATTTCCTGCCGATCGTTCTCTAAGCTGCTGTGAAACAACCCAACTTCGTGAAGGACTTTCTCATTGAGTCGATCTTTAAAGCGGGACTCAAAACGCGGTAAATCATCCGCTTTGAGTTTTTCGTGCAACGCTTCAAAGCTCGGGAGGGACGCGATATCGGGATCGAGATCCACACTTGCCTCTGGGAATGCGCGCAGATAGCGAGCCATGCCTGCCGTGACCTCCTTGATCAAGGGCTGCATTTTTTCGACGGAGCGATCATAGCGTTTGCGATACGTGTTATCCCATTCGGCGGAATGAGCGTGGAGGTTCTCCAGCGTCCATTGACCGCCAATCTCTCGCTGGATCTCCCCTCGTAGCTTTTCTTGTTGTAATACTTGGTTGGAAGACCGCAGCGACTCGAGTTGTTTGCGTGCGCGCTCGAGAATAACCCTTCCATTTTTCGATTCCATGAGCACTTGTGTTCGAGTACCGAGATGCTCATCGCGGTCTTCTTGCAATTGCTTAACCTCAGCACGAAGACCTGCAATTCGCGACTGGAGCTTGGGAGATGCATTCGACTCGCTTTCCGACGGAGCGTTTGAATGCTGTAAGCTCTCCAGTTCCTGCTTGTGTTCAGCGAGTTGGATGGAATCGTTAGGCTCGATCATCAGCAGTTGATCGATGGCGACCATTTCCCCAACGAATCGCTCTTCCTCGGCCGTCAGTCGATCGACCTCGCGCGTGAAGTGAGCAAGTTTTGTTTCTCCCTCGGCGATGCATTGAAGGAGCAGTTCGATTTGATCGCTCGTGTTCCAGCCCAACACGTGGGAGCCAAGATGGTTGCCGTGCGAACCTCCATGGGTGGACCGATCACTTTTTTCATGCCGATGGGGTCCGACCTTGAAATGCCGATTGATCGTCATCGCAGGTGGGGGAGTTTTTTGAAAATCTTCGATCGAATCGCATGCCTTCACATTGAAACGCTGAGAGATCTCGGTTTGGAGCCATGGGGTCAATGGGTGCTCGCGAAATAGGAGCTTTTCAGGCAGCCGTGAAACATTCGGCTTCGTGGTACTGGTTTTAGTGACCGACGGGGAGGATGTTGGAGGGATACGTAAATAGACCATCCGTTGCCCTTGGCCCTTGGAATCGACAAGACGGTTTTGCTCGATGTATTTGGTTACACGTTCGTAGTGAGACTCTGGCACGAGTAGGCTCCGAGCGAAACCATGAAGCACATGTTCTATGGAATCCGCCCAGGCTTGTTGGTCGGGAGAGATCGCGATCAGTTCAGCGACAAAAGGTAGTTCTGAGTTGCGGATGCGTAATTTCTTGCAAAGCGCATCGCGAACGGAAATCAACGACTCAGGAAGTTTAGATTGGCTGGTTTTTAAAAATTCGACGGAATCGCGGTAATTACGCAATTGATGCTGAAGTGTAGAGATGGAGCGGTTGGTATCGTCCCTTTGACTCAGCAATGCGTGCCGGTTCAGGGTGATGGAGGACTTGCGTTCTGCAAGGTTCTCACGCAGTGGTTCGGGATCCGCTTCGGAGGAGCGATGGTTAAGTAACCCGAGGCGTTGGAGCAGGTCCTTCCTGCGCCGCGAATTGCTTTCATAGGCCTCGATCCATCGATGCAGTTGCTCGATTCTGGATTGCGTGTATGCATGCGAGGGAGGGGCGTTGCCCTCGAGTTGAACTTCGAGTCGCGCGATTTCCCTTCGTTTTTGTTCGAGCGTACGGTCGATACGCTCGGCATTTTCGCGAGACATTTCAATCGTTTTTTCCCATTCGTCGCACATGGGTGAAAGCAATGCCACCGTCGATTCAGCGATCGCGTACGGCAATGCTTCGAGTCGATCTCGAGCGATCGTAACATCGTGAAGTTGTTGCTGGTAGCCTGCGCCGGCCAACGCGATTGGCGCGAGCAATTCCACCTGTTGGCGAGCCCTCAAGAGATGCCGATGCGCCTCAGACAATTCATGAAAGTGAGTCAACAATTTTGCAAGTCTGTCGCTCCAGGAATGCTTTTCCAGCATGTGCTGGCGGATGAACGAGTCCAGCCTTTGAACGTCCTTGACCGCGACCGTTTGGTTGAAGATATCCATCGCTTTGGAGCGGAGCCCGGTTCGACGTTGCAGCCACTGAAAGTATTGCTGGTAGCTCGCATGGATCTCAAAGCCTCGTTCCTTGAGCTGTTTCGCCATCGAAGCGCCCGATTGCAAACCGTTCAGGTCCTTGCTGATGGTGCGTCTGCCGAGACTCGTTGCATAGATTCGCTGGCAACTGTTGTCGGCATTCATGTAGAGGATTTGGGCAACGGTAAACGCATTTTCTTCGGTAGTGGTTTGGAGTGGGGCGTGTGCCGAGCCTTTAGAGAATACGGCGAGGAGCGCGGTGTATGTTCCGGTGCTCGGGCGCAGGTACTGTACTTGTGATTTGCCTTCGGCGCTGATCGTGCTGTCATAGGCACCGCGGCAGTAGGTGCGTTCATCGCGTTCTTGTTTCCCCGCGCCGGCGGCTACGTTGTAGTTCCGTGTTTGTGGGCGTACGAGCAGTGTTAAGAGTGCATCGATGACTGTCGATTTCCCGGATCCGTTTTCACCGACCAACAAGGTAGCGTGGCCATCCGGTTCGATGCTATAGACAGCGCCATCAAACGTACCCCAATTGAAGAGTTCCAATTGGGACAGTCGATATCCTGGTTGCATGGAATATTTCCGTGCTTCGGGTTCCACGGTGGAGGAAGCCCGGTTTGGCTTTTTGACAGATTTCATGGTTTCGTTATTCCTCATGGCTCCATGGGCTGAGGGAGGGGCGATCGAAACTCTGTCGCATTTGCTTTTTGGAAACCTCCGCGAGCAAGTGTTTCCGGAGGTTTTCCAGCTCTTCGAGTGGCAATCGGGCTTTGAGGATGCGGCATACTTCCCAGGACGGGGGATCCTTTTCGAACTGCTTGACGAACCTGAGTTCTTCCAATTTACGCAGGGTGGAATTTAGAGTCCGATTCAGTTTGACGGTATCGCTTGATTCCGGAAAAAATGCCTGCCAAACGCTGAGCAAGTCGCATTGTTGGACGATGCAGCGTTCATTTTGCACATCGTTTTCTTCGAATTGCCTGAGTTCTTCGCGAAGTAGCACACACAGGAGCGTTTGTTCGTAGGAGAGTGGCTGTCGGCGGAATAGTCTCGGAAGGCTTGTTTCCGCGGTGCCTTCGATCGGCTCGTCGTTCTGCCGTAGATACGCCATGGCATTGACTTCATCGACGATGACGGAAAGCCCGATCGTTGCAAAATAGTTTTTCAATTCAGCGTGGGAGTTCAGCAACGTTTCCCATGCGATGGCGTGATCGTCTTGGTAGACGACTCCCTGCAGCAGTCGTACCGCCACTCCACTCCAGTCTTGGCGACCGGTAGTATTCGACCGTGACGACTCTGGTTCGGAAAGATTGGGGATGGTGTCCATCAACGTGGTTTCCTTGCGAATTCTCTACTTTTTGCTTTGGCCGTGAAGAGGACCTTGGGTACCCGAATTCGTTTTGGCGCTATCGGATGCTGATCTGCGTGCAGTTCGATCCATTCGTGGCGTGTGAAGTCAATTTCGTGCGCGTCATCGTGAGCGATCTGCAGGTACCCGAGGACTTGGGCGATTCCGATGTCCGATGAAGAGTGTTCGATCAGTTCTTTCAATGAGCAGACGTTACCCTCGAACGTAGCCTCTCGAATATTGTTGCGGAGTTTGCGCATGTCCAAACGGACCAGTTTGCTAAACGCCGAGGCCAGGAGTTTGATTTGTTCGGGGGCGATGGATTGGGGTTCGGCGGGGAGGGATTGAAAGCCAGCTTCGGGGACCCAAAATGGGCGAGTAAAGGGTGATTGCAGGGAAGGGTCCGTATCGAGTTTGATCGAGATTGCATTGGGAGGGGAATCGCGCAGCAACACGGCTGCGTCGCGGATCTCGGAAAGGACTTGGGTCAATCGCGTGCGGTGGGCTTCTGATTTCGAATCGAGCAACCGTCTTAACGACGAGGATAGGCGAGCCGTGGTACGCATCACTTTGTCCGCTTCGGCAAGCAGAGACGGGACCATTTTTCCCAATCGGTCGAGTGACTCCTTGTGGTCCGCTAATGGCGTCAGTTGCTGGACTTCCTGGATTTGCTTCCTGAGGGTAGCTTGTTCCGTCGGGGAGAGGAGGAAACGAACGAATGCATAGAAGCTGACCCCTTCATCTTCGTGCTTCAAGGCTTCTTCCGCATCGAGTGCATATCCGAGGATCGAGCTCCGATTGTCCAGGCCAGAGGCTTTTAATTGCTGGACGCGGCGGGCGATTTGCTGGAATCGATCTTCGACATCTCGAAAATCGGACTGCAATTCTCGCAGCAGATGGATTGCGGTTTGGAATCGTTCACGGATCTGACTTGGTTTGTAGACATGAAATCGATCCCCGGACTCGATGGCATCAATTTCACGTTGAATGGCATCTCTTTGGGATTGAAGGGATGCCAAGCGTCTTCCAGGGTCATCGGAGGATCCACGGACAATGTCGTTTAGGGTATCGATGATTAATCGCAATCGGCTCTCGGTACCGACCAATTGTTGGCGTCGCGTGATGGAGTCTTCGACATAACGAATCGCTTCTTCCGCATGGGGCGACAGTTGGAACTGCGGTTCCAAGGAGTTCGAATCGACGAAGCGGCAAATCCATTGGGATTGCGTCCACTGGGTGAGATACCGCTCCGGCAAACCCGGCATGGTGGAAGGATTTGAGGCGTGGATATCGCTCTGAAACTCTTTAAGTCGAGCCTTTAAATCCGTTTGCGAAATCGAGAGGAGCGAGGAGGCTTTGAAGGCGTCGTAGAGGAATGCGATGACCCAAGCTCCGAGATCGGATCGGAGCAACCGAGCGGTTGGGGAGTTGTCAAAAAAAGAAAGGAGTTCTTCGCGTCTCATCGGAGCATAATTCAGTCATCAGGCGGAATTTCCATTATGGTCGTTGGGGGTAATTTGGAAGCAAGAAAAAACAGCCGGTTCGGATCGAATGCTGTCGAAAAGAAGCGTTTCGCAGACTAAAACCGATCATTTTGCCTTCTCAGCAGGTTCCGGCCGGTTTTCGCATTACGGTTCCTAGGCGCGAGAGGATCGCCAAGCTGCTCGAGTTCCCAGCAACAATGCAAGCCATAGATATCCTCGATCGGCATCGAAGGATTAGACTCCCCTATCAGCGAATAGGTCATCGAGCCAACCATCCCAATGCCAGAGGAGGGTTCATCCTCGCGGTGACTGTTGTAATGATACTTGACTAAATAGACATCGCATTTTTTGTGAATTGGGATCCAGAACAAGTTCCTACGATCGATTATCTCCAATCGATCTGGCGCACGTGAATAGCTGCTTTCGTAACAAAGCCAGTGAGCCATCTGAGCTTGTACGAGAAAATCCACGGCCTTCGCTGGATCTGGTATCAAGTCTGCTTTTCCGCATTCTCGTAGACAGGATTGAACCAGCCAACTCTGTTTGACATCGAGGCAACGATCACTGAGTCGCTGCAGTCGAGTTGCGTCGCCTTGGGTGGCGACAACAAGATCCGCTTGTACAGCGACAAACGGGTCTGGATGGCTCTGCGCGTGTCTTAGTAGTTCATTACCACTTTCACCCTTGAAATAATGAATTGCTGATGCAGCAGTCCGGGCATACTCGATACTATATTTGCCACTCACCTCGAGGTATTGCAATAATTTGCGCAATCCAACGACGGTATCAAAAGCATGTTTTGCAGTCGGCCTTTGCCCGCAAATGGAATTGCTCAGCATCAGTAAATGAAAGCAGCATCTCCCTCGAGGCAATCGTTCGCGAAAGCATTTTAAGACGGACTCAGTGTATGGATGGGAATCACCGAAATGACTAAAGACATCCTTCCATCCTTCGTTCATGGAAGCAACGGCAGATAATGCAGCCTTGACAACCCAAGCTGCATCGTCGCGTTGCCGATACATGGCTAGTATTCCGAGCAACAACATGGTGTCGGCTTCAGGAATCTTTTTTCCGGAGACCGCATCGGCGACCCACCAGCGAAGCATTGGTAGGCCTTCGGATGTAAATGCTTCGATGCCTTCCTCATCGCCAATCTGTTCGAAGTAAGATCCTAAAACATGGAGCGGGGTGGTTTGATCGATCTCCGAAGGGGCATCGCTTTCGACGGCCCCTCGGGAGGACCGCAGTGCATCAAGTGCGCGGCAGATTGCAGCAACCTCCGAGCGAGTATCTATTTGCAACTGGCGATATTCACTTAGAATTTCGGTAAGATTACCGCCTTCTAGACACCATTGGTCAAGGGTTCTAGTGAAATTCAAACGCTGGTCAGACATTGTCTCACCTCAAACCACGAAACATGCTTCCGAACGAATAGGGGCGTACGGTGTGATCGATTGTGGTCCACATCCGCCCTCAGGATAGTAACTGTTTCGTGACGCTGCTACCTGCATTCAAACTCGAAATGCACGAATTCGAGTCGATTCCGGAATCGACGATAGCCTAGGACACGTGTTGGTTTGTTGCAAAAACGCAGGGCGAATGCACGGTTCGTAGGAGTTGTACCGCCGGTGAAATTGGGGGCGCGACGTAATCCTGTTCGTTTGCGTTACCGACTTGCCTTTCTGCGATCAAACTTGAGTGGTATCGCC
>CAIOHR010000144.1 GCA_903858115.1 uncultured Pirellula sp.
ATTTCAGTTGGATCGAGCAACGAATGATTGAGGTCCATCATCTGAGCACTCAGCGAAACTCTTGTCCCATCGCGTAGAACACCGACCTCCACACGTTGTCCAGCGCTCAATGCTCCGAGACGATTGAAGACATCTTCGCGAGTTTTCAAAGCATCGCTGTCGATGATGTTGATCAAGTCACCGGTTCGCATTCCAGCTCGATCTGCGCCGCTGCCTTCTACGACGGCTTCTACGAGTGCGCCTTTTTCACCTTCTGGCGGTTCACCCAAAGTTACGCCGAGCACCGGCCGTTCGCGACGGACATTCCGGCTGGCAACGCTCATCACTCCGATGGCCAAAGGCAAGTTGCGATTGTCCGTACTAGCAAGCCAACCTCCAACGGGAACAACTGCTTCTTCATTCCAAGCGATTGGCAACAAATTCTCGCGTTCGATTTTGATCAAGGCGAGGTCCAAATCGTGTCGACGGAGTTTAACAACGCCCTCCGCTTTGGAACCATCATGCAAACGAACTTCGATCAATCGTTCGGGGATCTCGCTGGCCTTGGTCAAGATCCATCCATTCGAATCTACGACGGCACCGAGTGCAATTTGCCGATTCTTTTCGAGAACCTGAACTGTGGACTTCCATTTTTCTCCCACTGTCTCTTTGAACGCACGCAAGGTTGCGTAGTGGCTGCGTTGGTGGGCCTTGTGACTGCTGTCTTGCGATTCTCGTCCAAGACGCCCCGAACCTTGTTGTCGAACGAAACGAGATGGAAGCTGATCGGATTCGGCCTCGGCATCGTTGTCGTCTTCGTTCGATAGATCTGTCGCAACTGGCCAATGTTGCTCGATGGATTTCGCTGCTACCCAAAGATCCAATAAAGGATCTCGTGTTGAGACATAAGTTGCTGCGGTGGCGACTACAGTTCCACCTACAATCCACGAGAGCCAATTCTTCATCGAGGCTATGCCTTTGGTTGCGTAAGGTTAGTTCGTTGAGTTTCGATTATAGCCGTTGATCGCTGAAAAGCGCAATGAAATATCTATCACTATTCCTTGAGTCCAACGATGAGTCGCAGCGTCAATCGCTTGCCTTCACGTTGTAGTTCTACAGAAACGGCCTCCCCAGGAGTGACCGAATCGACCGCTTGCTTTAGCTCATCAAATGTTTTCGTCGCCTGGCCATCGAAGCTAAGAATGATATCTCCGGCTCGAATTCCACTTTTTGCGGCGGGTCCATTTTCGTCAACGGCTGCAATTTTGCAAATATTGGCACTCTCAGGATCAGAAGTACCGCGGACACCAATGGCGGGTTTGAAACCAGGCAACGTCCCCCAAGCTTCATTGCGAACGAGCCGGTCCCAACTCTTGTCGAAAACATCCACTGGAACATGCATATTGTCATCGACGTCGATTCCGATACGGCTATGAATCCCAATCAGTTTTCCTCCGAGGTCAAACAATGGCCCGCCGCTATCTCCACCGATAAGAGAGCAGTCAGTGATGACCGTAGACGGAAGCACCTTGAGGACGCGTCCGACTCGAACAACGGCGGGA
>CAIOHR010000145.1 GCA_903858115.1 uncultured Pirellula sp.
CGAGTGGATAACGCTGTCGCTCAAGGACGCATGGAAGACGTCGAGCAAATTCGCAATGGCAGTGTCGCAGCACAAGCGGTGAGTGGCGATGTCGAAGATGCGTTGTGGTTGGTTCCGATCGAAGATCGCCAACGTCACGGTTCACAGCGGAAGGGGATCGTGGAGGGGTTTACGTTAGGCCAATATCTGTTGCTGGTCGACTATACGAGCCGCGTGGTTCGCAAAGGGAAGGCTGTAGTATCCAGTGAGTTGGCAGATATCTTTGAGCGACTCCAAAGTAGCGCTGAGATTTGGAGTCAGCGCATCAAGCGGTTGCGCGAAAAGACGTGGGTAGGTCGCTTTTTGTCAGCCAGTCGCGAGCGACTGCGAGAGTTGGCGGGCAAGTTGGGTGTTCGGCATCTTGCGAACATCGGCTGACGGTTCAATCAGTTAGCATTGCACCGAAAAGCATCTCTCATTCGGACCGAAAGATATCGATCGAAGTAACGGTACGTCGCAATCGATCGGTTTCAGGTCGAATTCTTCAGCGTCATTCATGGGAAGCCTCATCATTTGACGCTCTTGCTGTTGTGGAGAAGACAAACTCTCCATCGGCTGCCATTCGATCGCCGATAATCTTTGCATTCGATTCTGAATTCCGTTAAAACCAACTTCGTTTACGTGCGTGTCCTTTTATATATGCCCTTCTTGACCAGCATCCTACGTTGACAAGCAACGCAGTGTGATGCAGGAACTTACCTTGGCTCGGCTGGCTTCGGCTACCGTCCTACGTTGACGAGCAACGTTGTAACGCTCACCTAGATCGTTCCTGACCGTCTTCGCACGACCCAACTGACGAACCAAATCATCAGAATGGATAACAGCACGAGAGGGCGATCCCAAATAGAACTGCGTTTCACTTCCGCAGGGCTATTCTCCAGAACTCTTTGTTCAAAGCGATCGACCAAGCTTGAAATCTGATCGTCGCGTATCACTTCACCTCCGCTCATGACGGCGATGCGTTGCATAACGTCCGGTCGCGCGTCTGCTTCGAGCCTTTCAAACCATGGGTCGCGTACTTCTACCGAAGATTCAGCCAAAACCTGGTCGCTGGTCGTGTCCATCACTTTGGCCGTATAATAGCCAACATCGAGAGTCCCCATATCTACACGAAACAAGTTCGAGGACTCCTCGGTAGCTGTCAACGAGAAACGCTTTGGCAAAACGGAATCCTGCGACTCCAAAATCACCGCGAGAGATAACTCGCTGGATGTCGACAAGAAGTCATCTACATTGCTGACAAGTACCGATGCTGTAACTTTGTCACCCGTTAAGAATGCTGCTTTGTCTGGACGTAGCGAAATACGTTGCCCAGGTAAAAGATCTTGCTGCGAAACAATCCACTGCACCAGAGATTGCCAAAGTGTTGAGTACACTTTTTCTTTGTCCGAATGTTCGGGTGGCAAAAATGCCCAACGCCACATGCCCGAACCCTCGACAACCACACTTATTCCATTTCCGATCGGTTGATACGTCACGATCGGTGTTGGTTTGCTCACACCATCGGACGTACTTTGCAACAACACTTGCGGCAACCCAGGCCTGACGATCGGACTACCTGCTGTCGCAAGGGACGGCATCATGGCCAACACTTCCGAAGGTTGTTCACCGAGCGAGTCGAAGACGGCAGAATCAAATCCGTATCGACTCATCCGAGCTCGAATTCTCTCTTCGCCTCCATTGGCCCAATAGACTGGCAGTACTTTCTCGAATTTCTCCGAAACTCTTTGGGCTGGCTCTCCGCGCGCACAAACGAGACAACCTCCTTTGGTTGCTAACCACTCGACCAAATTGTTGAGGCCGTTCTCCGAAAGATAAATCTCTGCATCCCGTCCCAATACGATGACGCGAAACTTCTCCAAGAGTTCCATTGATTCCAATGGCGACTCTGCTTGTTCCAGCATAAGCCAATCGGTTGCTTCCATCTCAGAAGCCAACGGTCCCTCAAGTTCCGATGGTTTCGCTTCGGAATTGTCCGGAGAAGGATTCACGCTGGGTTTTGGCATTTCGGGGCGTGGGTATCGTTTTCTCAAGAACCGATTAGGGCCGACCTTCACCATACTGGTCAGTTGCATCACGCGATTGGTGCCCAAATTGGCGGACAAGAATTTACTGTCCCAATAAGGTTTGCCCTCTAGTAATAAACAACCGATCGGCTCATCTAACCTTTGCACCGTTATACTCGTTCGATTGTCCGACTCCGTTGCTTCGCCTTCGATCGTTGTTGCCACAATTTCGAATCGGGTCGATGCATCCAGTAGTGGCTTGTTATAAACGAATCGAATCTCTTGGTTTGATTCGTCGGTCAATCGGACAGACCGCGTTTGCACGATCTCGTTGTTGAGCATCACCGAGATCTCTGTCGACTCGCCTTCGAGTCCAGAATGCCCGATCTTGCATTTGAGAGAAACGGGTAAGCCGGCATAAGTAATCATGCGAGGATTGCGAGCGGCAATCGACAAATTACGGGCAGCGACATCTTGCCCAAGCGTAATGGTGTAGATCGGACAGTTCATAGCACGCGATTCCATCGCAGCGTTCAACACAAACTCGATCGCGGATGCATTGTGAGCTCCATCACTCACGAGCAAAATGCCACGATTCCCTTCACCGGTACCGCTTCGAATGACATCGCGAATGGTTGTCGCGATGTCGGTGCGATGTCCCCGCTGGACCAGTTGATCCGAATCGCTCTCGCCTCCATTCGTAGGCATCGACTCCGCAGCTCGTAGCTCTTCGTCAAAGAATCCTTTCTCCACATCCACCGTTTCGGTCGATTGAATGGCCGACGTTAATTTCTGTGCTGCAGCGAGACGAGTTGCATCTGGATGAGAAGGAACGTCGGCAATGTCCATACTCATACTTTGGTCCATCAGAACAAGCAGCGATGGCTTTCCAGAAAACGGTGGTAGTTCTTCGACCCACGTCGGATTCAAGGCGATCAATAACGGACCCACAAGCCCAACTCCGAGAAGGAGCGTGAATAAGGTTCGTTGCCAAACGGACAACGCCAATCTAGGCCTAGCCCAATACATGACAAGAACAGCAACCGAAACAAAGACAATTCCCCACCACAACGGCATGGGAATGCGAGGTTCAATGCTCCACGTTCCAAAGGTAGTCAAGTTCACGGGCGTCACTGGCAGCATCTGCAAGTCTCTTTACTTGCGTTGAATGTCAAAACACTGCAAATGATCCTGATCACGAATGTAGAGTTTCCCTTGGTAAATGACCGGATGCGGCCAACTTTCGCCATCGTGGGTTGGTAGTTTGAATGAGCTGAGTAGTTTGTACTTTTTCGGGTTCGTATCGATCAACGCCATCGTACTGTCTTGATAGCGAAAATAGAGTTTATCGTCTGCGGCGACGATGGCTGCAGAACCAGAGCCTGCACCTCGCTCTTTACCCCACACATTCTCGCCGGTCTCCCATCGAATGCACGCAGGAAAGCCATTGTTGTGTCCATGCCCCATGTAAACAAAGTCGCCAATCATCACCATGCCACCGTGATGGTTTTGCAACTCTTTGTTGGTCTTGTAGTAGACTTCTTTGACTTCAATTCGTTTGCCACTCTTCTTTACTTGAAGAAGCGCGCTACCACCGTCGTCGTATCCGGTCGAACAGAATACGTAGTCATTTTTTACGATCGGAGTCGGAATGTTCGCAGTTCTGTTTGCGATGCGATCATAGTTCCAAAGAAGCTCTCCAGTCTCCGCCGAATAGCTAACGACGCCATGTCCTATCAGTTGTATATACTGTTTGATTTTCCCCGCGTTGGAGATCACAACGGAGGAGTAACCGGCCCCATCGTTCCCTCGGAGATTCCCTTCAGGAGCTGGCCCAGTCCAAATTGTTTCGCCGTTGGATTTGTTCAAAGCGACGACCATCGCCTTCTTGCCTCCCGGTGTGCAGATCAGCTTGTCACTATCGATCAACGGAGACTCGCTGAAACCCCATCCCGATTCCATGAGTCCACCAAAGTCCTTCGTGAAACTCTTCTTCCATACCGTTTCGCCAGTATCCGAGTTGCAGCAAACTAGCATGCCATCAAAAGAGACCGCGTAAACTCGTTTAGCTTGCGGATCAACGGTAGGCGTACCGTTAGGGGCTTTCTTCGAGGAATCGAAAGGTGTTTTCCAAACCAATTCCCCGTTCTTGATATCTCGGCAGATGAGATAAACTTGGTCTCCCAGGTTTCCGATCGTGAAGAGTCGTCCGTTCGATATCGACAAACTCGACATTCCTTTTCCCATTCCCTCGACTTGGTACACAAGCGATGGTCCGGCGTCTGCCCAGGTGTTAGCTAGTCCCTTTTCGGTGGAGATGCCATCGCGATTCGGGCCTCTCCACTGATACCAGTCTTTGGTTGTCGAATCCTCACCGAAGCATGAGCAGCAATGCCCGCTGAGCAATAACGTTGAAACAAAGCACACAGAAACACAAAGAACTGCGAGTCGATTCCGTTTCACGTTCATGGTCATCATTTTTGTTCGTGTAGTTGAGCCTAAGGAGTGTAGTTGAGCCTAAGGATTTGATTGCAAAGCTCAGTAACTATCAGCACCGCCAGATAGTTGGCTTTCCACTTCGTCCGCTTGCCAAGCGATAGCGGAAATAACCTTGGCCAGTTCCGCAGCATTGGTTAGACTTGCTAAGACATTCGACTTGATCACCAATATCTCACCATCATCGGTTCGTTTCATGGCGAAAGCGCCGTGCACAACCGAGTCGTTATTGCGCAGGATAGTCAACGCTGCCGCTTGATGGATCGCCCCACAGGGAGACCAAATTCCGACCAATGGATTGCCCTCGTTGTCTTTGCGATCAAGCTCTACAAAAACACGTTGCCGACGAGACGCGGCCAAAGGAACGCCGAGTTGAAGTTTGCCATCATCGATCGATTGAACAGCCCAACCGAGCTTCTCTCCCAAGGCTCCCAGCGCTGATGACAAATCCGCTTCCGTCGGAACGCGAGCATTGCTGAAATCCAATTTCGGAACGGGTGAAGCCGCTAAGCCTGGCAATGCAGGTACACCTCCACCCGCCTGCGCATTTAGCATCGAAGGAAGCATCATGCTCAGTCCAATACCCAGCGGGCCATTCGCACCGGCTGCTCCAGCGGCTTGCATGGCATTGGCAGCACTGTAAGTCGCATAGGACCGCAGATCCCCGAGAACCGCCATACTCGCTCGCGCATCGATAGCCTTCTGCACTTCCTCCGGAGCTGAAATGCTACTGATGAAAAACTCCGTCAGCTCCAAACCGAACTTGGAAAACTGATCACCTAATTTGATACGTGCTGCAGCGCTAATGTCGTCCATACGGGTTGGCATATCCAACAAGCCAATCCCAGAGCTGGCGATCAGGTCCGTGATTCCCGCAACAATCAAGTCTCGCAAGTAATTGAGAATCTCGTCGGTTGTAAACTTGCCTTGCGTACCCACAATCGTATTGAGCAACAATGAGCCATCGACCACTCGATAGGCAAATTTACCATAGCCTTTCAATCGAACGATACCAAAGTGAGGATCTTTCACCGTGATAGGAGTTCTCGTTCCCCAACGTTGGTCGATGAAAGTCTGCTTGCCAATGTAGTAAACACAGGCTTGGAACGGTGAGCGTTCGAAAGGAGCGGTAAGAATCTTGCCGATCAGAGGGATGTTCGCCGTAGTTAACGTATAACGACCGGGTCCAAACGCATCCATGGCTCGGCCATCGCGAAAGAATATCGCTTCTTGGCTCTGATGGACGCTCAACTGTGCCCCGAACTGAATCGCGGCAGTGCCAGATTCTGGGACGCGTGCGACTAAGGATTGATTGGATTGATCGACGTAGTCAATGACTTCAAGGCGAAACACGAAATATCCTCATTCATGAGAGAAAATGGTGGAACGAATTACCGTCCATCATTCTAGCAAGGATTCGGGATGTGGTCGGCTATTCAAACGCAATTTCGCTGAATCGCGGCGTAGTCCTAGACGCTTTGCTGTGCAGCCAAAATGTCTGAACCGATCGTTAACATTTCCTGGCAATCGAGAAATCGGTGATTGGACTCGAACAAGGCAGCGACAGATGCCTTGTGAATCTTCATTTTGAGTCCTCCAACCCCCAACGCACCGTAATCTGCACGCGTACCTCGCTGCACTCCTTTGTCCATGATTCCGATCCCTTCGATACCCGCGGGGGATACAGCGTTTAGATCAATCGCCACTTTCAGGGACTTTCCAAACTCTAGTTGTTGGGCAGACATCAATTTGACCCCTGCAGCCCCGCAAGCGATAACTGCATTGGCCCGATAAAGTGCAGCGGCTAACAATTCGGGATCTTCAGATCGCAACGGTATCAACCTCGAAGGATCGACATTGGCTCGAGCCAACTGATCGATTGTTTCCTGCGAACGGTCGACCGAACGCGACCCTACAAAAACTTTGCCACCCAGGTTTGCCAAAATCCGACAAACACGTTGCCCGACGGGTCCTGTTCCTGCCAAGACGATGGAAATCGAATCCTTGATAGGGATATGTTGTTGAGCACAAAGAACGGCGGCAGCCGCTGTGCTGTTGGCTCCATTGCTGTCCAACATAATTGACACGAGAAACGGATCGGAAAGTGTATCACGGGCTGCCGCAGCTACCGCTTCGCCGTGCACAACATTGCTTCCACCTACGAAGATCGCTGTGTTGTGAAGATCATGCGGCCCACGTGTATACATGGCACCATGAACAAGATCTCGAACGTCCTCAGGCCGAACGTTCGCGTACTGAAAAAGGTGATCCACACCAGCATCTACAGCCACCACTCCATCAAATACGCTCGCTTTATTGTCCGTATCCAATTGAATCAAAATCTTGCGCTTAGCCATCACTAACTTTCTCGACCCATTGGCGAAGGTATTGGAACTGTTCCGCAAAGGTAACCTGAGCTTCTGAATTTGGCAAGTTTCCAGACCAATTTCGACTCGGTTCTATCTCACTGAGCCCTTGATAGTGTATCGAATCGTTGTCAATGACTATCGTCGCTCTGGAACAGTATTGGGATGTAACTCCGGAGGAGTGATAGATCTTAGGCGACGGCGCGAGCGTGTTTGAAGAAATGTTTTCTGTCGGTAGTGGAGCTATGTACAAATTGGTGCGCCCCCAAGCTGCGCCCCCAAGCTGCGCCCTATGTGTGGCGATGCAGCACACAACTGAGACCGGGTGAACCACGATCCACGAGCCGGCAAGTGCCCTGCCGAACGGTGAAGCAGACCGGCAAGAGATCAGCTGCGGCATCTACAAGGATGCGGCACAGCATTTGCTCGTTCGGAAGGAGACAATTGCCAATCGTCAAATAGTACTGATTTCCCGTGCGCGGCGATGATATCGACATCACATTCCTTTGGAGAGATCAACATGTTTTCACGTAGTGTCTTGTCAGACTTGGTTGGTTACGTAGTGTGCATTCAGCTCGGGATGGCTGACGAGCCTTTTCGATCTAAAACCGACTTCGGTCGCAACTGGCGTCGGCAGGAAAAATGCACCATTGCTACGATAAAAAAGGAAGTCATCAATAAACGGGAACGAATGCAGGAAAGGCGAATTGCTCAAATGGTGGAGACGGCCGAAATCGATGGTGCAATGAAGATGGCCTCCTCTATTACGACATCTAGCATCAATGCACTGCTGAATATCGCAAACCAATTAGTTGGGCATCGGAGCGGTCTTTCTTTGGTCGACACGGCGTTCCGATCGGGACTCATCGGTTTCTGCGCCCTCTTGAGTCCGACAGAAGTTGAACAAACTGTCCAGAGTACGACGGACTCTGGGACCTGGCATCTGACGTTCCAACGAATCACCGAGACGACCGCTCCGTATCTAGAGAAAACGCAAACATTGTCCGAGACCGTCACGTTGCTGCTTGGACCCGAAAGCTACGAACTTCGAGAATCAGATACGACGCATCTATACGATGCGAAAAACAAAACACTCGTGAGTCTGGATCACCGTACCAAGGAGCATGTCCTTATGCCAATCCATGCCCTGGTGTGGTTTCTAAACTCGGAAACGGTGCATCGAAACGCCCTTTGCCACGCTTCGGAAGCCGCCGAGCTGAGTTCGGCGGAAATGGAACCTTGTTCACGATTCGAGTTGGAGAGCTTGTTCAGCTTTTCTCATCCGCAAGCAATGCAACTTTTCGACGGTAAGAGTCTGGAAATCGTACACAATCAAATCGAGGGTACCCATCGATTTGGATACGACGGCAAGGAATTCGTCACATTCCGTCCCTCGTCGCATGAACTTGGTCCTGAGCAGAGGCGAATGCTCAGACGCTTCCTCGCACATCAGTGCAAAATTCATCCTGAGATACGGAAAGACATTGTCGCGCAAGGTCATTTGCCTGCCGAAATGACTTTCCGGTCGCGGGAAGGAGCCCGGGAAACCACAGTGACTTATAAACTCGAAAATGCCTTGTTCAACGCGAAAGAGCATCTTGTCGAGATTCCACAAGAATATGTTTCGCAATCGAAGGACACGCGTTTAGAACCGATTCTCGACCGACTCGCACAAACGACAATCCCAACAGTTGACCACCTTCGTAAAGAGTCTGAATCAATGATCGATACGGCCGTTGGGTCTCATCACGTCGAAGAAGCTGTTTTGATTGCGCATCGCTTTTTTGCAGTGACTGACAACGATAGGGGGGGTCGGGAACTCTTGCAGCGTTGCGGGGGGCTCGGCGATCGCCAAGTCCGGCGTATGGTATATGGGTTGAAGGATTTGCGTCAGATCAAAGAGGCTCAGCAGACACTGGAGTCTACTCAAAGCAAGATGGCTTATCTGTTGAACTACTACCTTGCCGATACAGCGATGGCTCAGCATCGCACGGACGAGAAGATTAAGGAGAGCTTGCTCACGTGTTTAGAATCGGATCCCTTGATCGTCGGAGCATATGTTGACCTTTGGCGTGTGTTCCTCATGGAATGGGATCCGTATAGCGCCTGGAGATGCGTCAAAGCTGCCAAAAATATTTCGCCTGATCACACGGATTTGCTGCCGCTCCGCAATATGGAAAAGAACATTGAGATCGATAGCCCGGACTTTTTCTAAGCTCGGGATATGGAAACGTCGCCGCGATCGCTCGTCCCTACTGAATACCCAAGAAAACTCTCGGAACAAGATATGAACAGACAGACGTTGGGGTGGTTGTACCGAGAACTACCGGAGCTTGTGAGCCAAGGGATCATTTCACCAGAGGTTGCGGAGAGAATCCGTCAGCACTATGGTGAGCCGAAAGCCCTTGGAAGCTCGGCGAAACGCTGGGCAACTATCTTATTTAGTATCCTGGGCGCAGTGCTGATCGGCGGTGGGATTATCCTTTTGCTGGCACACAACTGGGAAGAGCTCTCGCGGCCAATGCGAGCGTTGATCTCGGTATTGCCTTTGTCCGTGTCAGGCGCTTTGGGCGGCTGGTTACTGATGACGCAGCGGGCGAGTACGGCCTGGCGGGAAGGGGTGGGGACATTTCAAACCATCTCCATTGGTGTCGCAATCTCGTTGATTGGTCAGACATACAACCTCGGGGGTAGTTTTGATGATTTTATGCTGACATGGTCGCTACTTGGTTTGCCCGTTGCATACCTGCTGGGATCGACCTTGCCAGCCTTGTTGTATCTTATCGGAATCACCGTTTGGACCACGGCGAGCGAGCGTTACGGGCTGAGAATTCTTTGGTACTTTCCATTGGTTGGTTTGGCCTTGCCCTACTTGTGGCTTGCAAGCCGAACTAGTCATTACCATCCACGGCCAGTGTTATTTGCCTGGGTGCTTGCGATAACTCTGTGCATCGCAATACCGATTTCGATGGAAAATCTAAGTCTTGAATTCCATTCAGAACCTATGTTCCTAGGTGGGTTGTTTGGGCTGCTTTTTCTCGTCGGCT
Source organism: uncultured Pirellula sp. (assembly GCA_903858115.1). GTDB lineage: Bacteria > Planctomycetota > Planctomycetia > Pirellulales > Pirellulaceae > JBKCUI01. The sequence continues at coordinate 9,955 of CAIOHR010000145.1, forward strand.
CGCGTTGGTGGGCTGATGCATCAACGGTTTGGCAACGACCATTTCAGACCGTTGGCGCGGCAGGTGGATTCGGGCTAGCATTGATCATGAGTTACAGCGACTCCTGGCAAGATTATTCTTACGAAGGAGTGGGAATAACCAACACGAGGTTGTTGGCAATAGAAGTGGCGGTGGTTGTTATCATCATGGTGGCGGCAATTGCACTTTGGGTATGGAGTTGGGTTCAACGATCGAGGTACGAAGTGATGCTCGGCGCAGTGTCGATCCTGTCACTATTTGGGTGGTTATTGACGCATTCAAATGAAAAAGCCATCGCAGTAGTATTATTCAATCTGTACCTGTGTGCTCTCGGTATCGGGACGCTGGTGATCGGGTTGAAGGAGCGAAAGCTGAGCGTGGTCAATACCGGGATGGCAGTATTATCGAGCGTGATCTGGTGTCGGTTCTTTGATGCCGACCTTGGCTTCGTACAGCGCGGTGTGGCGTTTATCGCGATTGGTATTGGGTTCTTGGCAACGAACTTGTTGATGTTGCATTGGAAAGGAGACGCACAATCGTGAATTCCAAATGGATCTTTGGATTGTATGTAATGTTGGTCGTGGTACAGTTGGCGGTGCCCATCAGTCAAATTTGGAGATATGAGGACATCTTGCAGACGGGCCATGTCTACAAATTCCGAACTGCCCCCATAGACCCTTACGATGCCTTTCGAGGCCGTTACGTCTTTCTGAGCTTCGCTGATACCGTAGCTCCAATTCGGCCGGGGGACAAGCTTGGAAGCGGGCCAGCCTATGTAGAACTGGCAGAGGGAGAGGACGGATTTGCTCAGTTCAAACAGGTGTCTGTTGAGCCACCAGCAAGTGCCGACTACCTGCAAGTGAACGACCCTTGGGAGGATTGGGAGCGCAAAAGTTTGTGCTATTTCCGTTTGCCCTTCGACAAGTTCTTCATGGAAGAGAGCGCAGCACCAAAAGCCGAAGAAGCCTACCGAAAATTTGGAAATCGTCGTGGCGAAACACAAGGAGACGCATATGCGTTAGTCCGCGTAAAAGGAGGCATCGGTGTGATCGAAGACGTTTACATAAAGAACCAGCCCATCCGCGAGTTCATCAAGACGATACCGCAGATTGAAAATCCCTGAAGTCAGAAACAGAACGAAATTATGAACCGCACGGATAAAAAGAAAGTTCTGGAGTCGATTACCAGCAGCATCGGGATGAAATTACAAAACAAGGCAATTACGAGTGCTTGGCTGAATGTTTGCGTCTACCATCATTCAGAAGCCTACCTAAATAAACGATTTACTCGAGAAGCATTCCGACGACATTTGATGTTCGAATCTTTGGAGTATCGGCAACTCTTAGCAACAACGGACTTGGCATCTATTGTCAGTCCGTTAATTTCGCCTAGTAGCACGGCGATGAGCGGCGCTATTCTGGACAGCCCGCAGGGAGACTCTAGCCTGCGAATGCAAAGTAGCGATGGCCGCTATCTGGTTTTTGTGAGTAATTCACAGAACCTGGTGGCTGTTGGAGCACTTCCGCCCGGCATGCAACAAGTCTATCGCTACGATCGAGTGAATCATGAAGTCGTGCTTGTATCTGTCGCCTCTGATGGTGTTAATGGCGGAAACGGCAAGTCCGATTCCCCAACGATTAGTGCAGACGGCACAAGAGTGGCATTTCGCAGCGAGGCCACAAATCTCAATTTAATGGACCAGGACAACTACCCAGATATCTATGTACGTGAACTAGGAAACCAGCCAAACACGATTTTGGCTAGCGTGAACAATGCAGGAACCTCGAAGGGAAATAGTTATTCGTTCAATCCAAGGATTAGCGCAAACGGAAGCCGCGTCGTGTTTCATAGTTATTCAACAAACATCGATCCAATGGACGTAGATACATTTTCAGACATTTATGTACGAGACCTCGAACTACCCGCGACCTTCCTCGCAAGTATCAATGCAGACGGAACAATCAAGGGCAACAATACTTCCCAGGAGGCATCCATAAGTGCTGATGGAACGCGGATTGCCTTCTCCAGCTATGCAAGCAATTTGGATCCCCTAGATCAAGACAATGGATCAGACATCTACGTTCGAGAATTGGATGATACACCTACCACTATCCTCGTCAGTGTGAATGGAGAGGGGACGGTCAAAGGAAACGGCAGCTCAGAATCACCTGTGATTAGCGCCAATGGAAAAAGAGTTGCGTTCGAGTCCACGGCAACCAATTTCGATCCACTCGATCGAGATCCGATTCCAGACGTTTACGTGCGAACATTGACGGACGCCCGTGCAACGACGCTAGTAAACGTGAATGCGAACGGCACCTACAAGAGCAATTCCGGCGGCTATTGGTGGCCTTCTGGATTGTCCATCAGCGCAGATGGAACACGAATAGCCTTCATTACACTTGGTCGGCTTGATCCACTGGATCTTGACCAACTTTGGGATGTTTACGTTAGGGATATCGGCGATACTCCAACAACATTTTTGGCAAGTGTCGATTCCAGCGGCACGGTCAAGGGAAATCGTTCCTCTTATTATCCGGTGATCAGCGATGATGGAATACGAGTGGCGTATGCAAGCGATTCCAGCAATCTCGACCCTCGCGATTCGGATACTCTATCCGATATCTATGTACGCGAGTTGGATGCGACTCCGCGAACCGTTCTTGCTAGTGGGATTTCGTTTGCAATTGAAAATGATTTCGGCTCTTCAAAGTGCCTCTCCATTAGTGGTGATGGAACAAAGGTTGCGTTTGCAAGTGATGGCTCTAATATCGTTTCTGATGACTTCAATCAAGCTTCGGATGTAGTAGTCTATTCGGTCGATACAGAGAAATGGGATTTGGCATCAATGGCTAACCCCATGCGCCCCGCACTGACCTCAGGTCCAGGTGCCGATCTAAATCCAAGTATCCAATCGTCAGGTGTACCAACTACGAATTCCGTCCAACATATGTGGAGTACAGATGGTCGCTATCTGGTTTTCTTAAGCACAGCAGCAAATTTGGTTGCTGGCATTGTAGTGCCAGAAGGGATCCAGCAGGTGTATCGGTATGATCAGATCACGCACCAAACCATTCTCGTGAGCATAGGTGTCAACGGAGTCGCAGCAGGCAATCAAAACTCGGATTCACCGACTATCAGCGAGGATGGGACGCGTATTGCATTTCGCAGCCTTGCGAACAATCTTCATCCTTTAGACACCGATAGCATCTCGGATATCTTCGTTCGCGAATTGGATGACACTCCGTCGACTTTACTTGCGAGCGTGAATACAAGTGGAACGACCAAAAGTAACGGATACTCATCGCAGCCCATAATTAGCGCTAACGGTGAAAAAGTAGCATTTGTTAGCAATGGTACCAACATCGATCCGATGGATAAGGATTCGCTTCAAGACGTCTATGTGCGAGACTTGATTGCACCGTTCCAAACCATTCTTGCCTCAGTAAGTGACGATGGAAATGCGAAGGGAAACTTCTCTTCCGATTCACCAACGATTAGCTCTGACGGGACTCGCGTTGCGTTTTCAAGTGGTGCGTCGAACCTACATTCTTTGGATACAGATCCGTTCTATGACATTTACGTCAGGGAAATAGATAGTTCTCCAAAGACGATTTTGGCGAGCGTCAATGCGGCTGGCGACAAGAAGGGAGACTTCTTTTCAGGGTCTCCGACGATCAGTGCAGACGGAAAGCGAGTTGCATACTTGAGCCGTTCCACTAATCTTGATCCTCGTGATCGTGACCCAAACGAAGATGTTTACGTGCGCGTGCTCGAGCCGATACCCACAACATTTCTCGCCAGCGGACCAGGTCTTTTTCACATGGATTCTGACTCCTTGAGCATCAGCGCCGATGGGATGCGCGTTGCCTTTGCAACAGGAAACAGCCTTGTACCACTCGACCCATATAGGAATGTCGATTCGGATGTTTATGTACGCGAATTAGATGGTAGTGATAGAATCATCTTGGTGACCGTGAACGCAGCTGGCACTGAAAAGGCAAATAAGGGCGGGATCCTTCCCAGAATTAGCGCGGACGGCAATCGAGTCGTTTACGCTTCTGCATCTAACAATCTGGATCCACAGGACACCGATAACCTTTTCGATGTTTTCGTTCGAGAACTTGACGTCACTCCGGCAACTTATCTCGCAAGTATCAATCAAGACGGTACAGCTAAAGGCAATAGCGATTCCACATCGCCAGCGATCAGCGCCGATGGTAGCCGGGTCGCATTTGTGAGCTTGGCGTCGAACCTTATTGCTGGGGACTGGAACGGGAAAAACGATGTCTTCGTTCGAGAGCTTCCTCCGCATCGTTGGCAAAATCCAAGATATCGTTATGACGTCGACGAAGATGGACTAATCAGTCCTTTGGACGTTCTGGTTCTTGTGAACGATATCAACCAATTCTCAACTCGAATATTGCCAAGCGAAACACCTGCGGGACCGAAACCACCGCCATACCTCGATATTGACGGTGATGATTGTGTCTCACCCTTGGACGTATTAATAGTAGTGAATTACCTCAATGCTCAGGTGTTACGGCTAGGTAGCGGCGAAGGCGAACTAGGCGAGGCGAATTCGCAGAAATTCATTAAATCGCTTCGAACCAGATTAATTGACATTGTTTTGAGTACCGAGTCGTGGCGCGAAGAATTGGTGAGTAGTCGCCGATCTCGACTGAGGAATTCCGCGTCCGGCCCGCCGATTGCATTTAGGTTGTTCATGTAGCGAGGTTGATTTCTTTCACAATTTGCCGTTGGGAATACTTGAGTATGACTATGGCAAACTCTCTTCGCCTAATGGCTTTCTTGCTTCTAGCAGGTTGTCAACAGTCTTTTCGTTCCGAAGATGAATGGCTTGGCAAGCGTGTCTTTTGGAAGGATTCGGCAGTCGTAATGAATGGCACAGAGGTCATTGATAAGCACAAAGTGCTTCCGTTACCAGCTGAAGTCGAAGAAGTCAAAGGCGACTTGCTTCGGCTAGGACTTTGACGAGGCCATTCGATTAGATCGAACGGATGCAGTCGCGTTCAAGTACCGTGGAGATGCCAAGTTCGACTTGAAGGACTACGACGCATCTATCAAGGATTACGACGAAGTCATCCGACTCGATCCTAAATTCGCACCTCCGTACAACTATCGCGGATTTACCAAGCACCTTCGTTTGGATTATGCGGGTGCCATAGCCGACTATGACGAAGCAATCAGACTCGATCCAAAGTATGCCAGTGCCACGTCCAACAAAGCTTTTCTTTTGTCAACCGCCGAGGATGCAAGTCTCCGTAATCCGGACCAGGCGTTGAAGCTGGCAGATGATGTTCCAAAGGAAGACAGCAAGAATCCCTATGCCATAAACGCAAAGTTTGGTACGCCTAGAGTCTTCGATGTGCGTGGAGCATGAAAGCGACAGCATCTCGACAAGAATAGCTAAGCGTGCGCAACACCATGCTGTCCCCCAGTCGATGAAATTGCACCTGAACGTCACTCAATATCGATCAAGTTTCTTAGACGAGATATTGTTTCTGTATCCAGCGACTTGATGTAGTCGGTTAAAGTCTTTTCCACAAAGGTTTTCTCTCGGTCTCTTGCCCTCTCCCCTAAAAGCAATGGCACTAACCTTGATCTTGATTTGTAATGCAGCCTCCCGTTGAAATAGAGGTTATCTAGACCGTACTACATCAACAAGGAGGCTGCAATGTTCACGGATGAACGTCGATTTGAAGTTTGGAACAGTATTCGCCGTAC
>CAIOHR010000146.1 GCA_903858115.1 uncultured Pirellula sp.
CCTCCGCAAGAGGCCAAAAAACGTGGACGATTCGAGGCGACTTGCTAGTTGTTATGACCGAATTGCGCAATCCTATTTCGATCGCAAGCAACTCGACAAGGCTCTGGAATTCTACCAAAAAGGAGAAAAGCTAAGGCGAACTGTCGCGGAGCGTAACCCGAAGGATGCGCAATCGCAACGCGATCTGGCTTGGAGCTGCGGTGTGTACGGAAAAGTAGCGATAGAGCTCGGTAAAACACAAGAAGCGCTGAAACTCCTTCAAGAAGGCAAGGATATCTGTCAAAGACTTGCTGACGCCAATCCGCAGCACTCCGCCGATCAAGAAACGCTCACTTGGAACATGAGACTATTGGCTATTTGTAATGAACGGATTGCGAGATCCTATATCGACAAGAAGCAATTGGAGATTGCGATGGAGTTCTGTCAAAAAGCGGAAAAGCTGATGCAGTCCCTCGCGGATCGCAATCCAAAGGATGCACATACACAACGCGATTTGGCAGACATCTTCGCCTTGCACGCCTACCTTTCGGATCAATTGGGGCAGACGGAGGAGACATTGAATGTCTCTCAGCAAGGGTTAGCAATCGTCCATCGAGTCGCCGAGGCTGAGCCGAACAATACCGAGGATCGAGAGGACATCGAGTGGTATCAACAACTAATCGCTGGTTGCTACGACAAGCTTGCGCAATCGAATTTCGATTTGAAGCAATTCGATAAAGCAATGGATTTCTATGAGAAGGAGGAAATGCTGTGGCGGTCTTCCGTGGATCGCAACCCAAACGATGCACTATCGCAACGCAAGCTAGCCTGGTGTTGCGGAAGGCGGGGAGTCGTATCGGTGGAATTGGGGCGTACGAGCGATGCGGTCGAGTTTTTTCAAAAGGGCTTGGACATCTACCAGCGACTCGTCGAGACCGACCCGAACAATACCTCGGATGGAGAGAGCCTCGCGTGGTACATCGAACAGCTGAAAGCCGCGAAGCAAAAAAAGTAGTTCGGCAGAAGGCCCCTACGCCTGGACCACGAGGAAGGGAATGATGCGCAGCACGAAAACCCTCGCGTCTCCGGCAGGGTGACGCCCAGGGAACAAGCAACACGACACCCTGGACGGCGAGCATTCTTTTCCAAGCTCTCAACTGTGCCTTTAAGCTTGCAACGCGGCCAATGATGAGAGCAGGAGGAAGGTGAGGAGTGTGAAGGTAGTTTTCATGCGATAAGTGTCTCGTGGCTATTTGAGATGGAGTTCCATCTTTTCGACCTTCACATACTTGGAGGGTGGGAACGGGCCTTTGCGATTCACGAAGATGATGATGCTGTTGTCACCGCGATTCAGGATGTCGTTGGGGACCAGGAACTCTATGCGAGTCAGCTTCTGAGCGGCGAGGTTCTTGACCAGTGCACCGGGTGTAACCGTGGCAGGCTGAGGGTCGTGGGAAAAGATGCGTGGATCTTTCCACTGCGCATCGACGACTTCTTGCTTCAAGGCGATGCCGTTGAATTGCACGATGACTTCATCGCTCTCGACATGCTGGAACAGCACCAGACGCAGTCGCGCGACGGTGCCTGATTTCACCGGCTCCCAGATAGGGAGCGTGAGGGTGGAGGGCGTTTGATCGTTCCGAAGTTCCATGGGCAAGGGTGCGTCGTTGTTGGAGGAGCCGTGCCCTTCGTTGTGAGCATAGCCGCCGCGCCGTTCGATCGGGTAATACCTCGCTTTGTCTCTCATCGTCGTGAGGCTGCCGATGATGGAGAAGACCTGCAGGTCTCTCGTATCCGTCTGCGTGAGGCCCAGTGTCTTCGCCTGATCAGGTGAACCGATGATCCCATTGAATGCACCGACGCCATCCGCGCCTTGGTGGAGATAGTTGCCAAAGACGCCACACACCAGATCGAGCGACTGGTCGCCGTGGTATCCGTCCGTGGCATGAAAGCAGTCGAAACTGGGCATCAGTTTCACATTTGCACCAGCCATCGATTTGCGAAAAGATGCCACATCCACATGGATCGTACGAGTGCCGAGGATGAGCACATCGACGAGGCCTTCACGCGCCCAGGTCTCGATATCGAGACCGTCCGTATGACATCCCTCGACCGAATCCGGCACCCGCGCTGCGAGCATGAAGGGACGGCCGCGTTTGGCTGCTTGCGACTGAAGCATCACGCGCACGTCACGCATGAAGCGGGTGAGGTGTTCGCGATTCTCCCACTGCTTGCCGGGCGGGAGAACAGGCGTGTGACGGAGGAAGTCGAGATGCACTCCGTCGAAATCATATTGCTCCGCCACCTCGCGAACGATCGAAAGACGATAGTCGCGCACCTCCTTGACTGCGTAGTTCCAAAACCCCTGCCACCACCACGAACGGATGAGCCACTCGGGATGCGCTGCTTTGACTGGATTGCGCTCCTTCATCTCAGCGAAGGCCTTGATGTCGTAAACCGCCAAGTCGCCGCGCTCGACCTCATTCATGCGCAGACCCCACCAGATTTCTTTGTCACGATTGTGCCCTTGTTTGATCATCGCATCGAAATAGTCGAGGCCCTGTTCGCGCCATTGCATCAAGCCAGGATGTTGAATCGACGGAAGGATCTTGCTGCGGTAATGCGCCACACCTTCGTTGGAGACGTCGATGCAAATGGCGTCGAGTTGGCTGCCCGGCTGGCTGGCGGCATCAAACACGTAACTCATCACCGCATTGATGTCAGAGCCGAACCCACCTTTCCGCTGAATGTCCGCTGCCGGATCGTATTGAAAAAAGATGCGCCGCTGGCGATTCACGGCGGTGGTGTGATTAGCGGAGAGGCTGATAGGTTCAGCCGCGGCCAGGGGTGTCAGCAATAGGACGGCTAGGAGTGTGAGGGTGGGTTTCATAGAGTGTTGCATGAAGATTTATGGCTGTTGCATCAGCTCGCTAGTCGTGATGAGGTGTATGAGTTCACGGAGGGCGTAACCTGTCGCTTTCCAATCGGATTGGAGGCGGCGGAGAGCGGGTTGGTCAGCGAAACCGAGCGGGCGGCCGAGGGCGTAAGTAAGGAGACGGTGGGCGAGGTTGTGCGCGAGGAGATCGGGGTGAGCAACGAGATAGGCTCGAATGTCGGCGGGGCCGGTGAAGGGTTGGCCACGATATTCGCCCGTCGTATCGATGACAGCTCCGTTTGCGTATGCGTTGCGGTATTGGCCAATTGGGTCGTAAGCTTCGAGCACGAAGCCGAGCGGATCGATCTTGGCGTGGCAGTCCGCGCAGGCTTGAACATTGCGATGTTTCTCTAACTGCTGGCGAATGGTTGTGGCTCCGCGAATGTCGGGCTCGATCGGTGGCACATCCGGCGGTGGTGGACTGGGCGGTGTGCCGAATAGTTTCTCAAGCCCCCACACGCCGCGCTTCACGGGCGATGTCTCAACACCATTGGCAGTGATCGTCAGGACGCTTGCTTGACCGAGCAATCCACGACGGGATGAGTCTACGGGCAAGTTAATGCGCTGCATGTGATCGCCGCTAACCGTAGGCAAATCGTAAAGCCGCGCGAGACCCGCATTGAGATACGTGAAGTCGGCATCGACAATCGCCGTGACCGGTTTGTCGGTACGGATGAGTTCTGCGATGAAACGCCAAGTCTCTTCTCTCATCGCTGGCTCCAGCCGGTCGATATGATACGAGGGGAAAGTCTCCTTGGCTGGTGGCATGGTGCCGAGCGTGTTCAAGCCGAGCCACTGCTCAGTGAACAGCCTTAGAAAGCGATCGCCGCGCGATGAGTCAAGCATGCGGTCGGTTTCTTTGCGGATGGTGGCCGCATCGAATATGCCTTTGGCCGCCAGCGCGCGGAGTTTGTCATCCGGTGGGCCGGCGGTGAGGAAGTAAGAAAGGCGCGTGGCTTGCTCGTGAGAAGACAATGAGACATTGGGATGGGGAGACAATGAGACGCCTTTCTCCCGATCTGATTGTCTCATGGTCTGATTGTCTGCTTGTCCCGGTTCACCGAACTCAGTGAGAAATAGAAACTCCGGCGAGCAGAGCAAGGCTTTGAAGATAGGTCGAGCTGCATCCGCGTAGCCTGTCTTGCCATCAAGGCGATTCTGCACAGCCTCAACGTAAGGGGCAATGTCTTCAGCACGCACTTCGCGACGGAAGAGCAGACTGGCGAGTCGCTGAAGTTCGGCTTGCAGTCGGACATCGTCGATTTGCTTTTCATCGGGCTTAATGTTCCCAAACAGCAGCGACCGATAACGATGCGGCTTGTCGTCGCGCATCGGACCAGTGACTTGCCAGTAGCGGACACGGATTTCGGGGCCCTGATAGAGATGCTGATAAAGTTTGTCGCGTTCGGCACGCAGGGCAAGGTTCTCCCAAACGTGTTTCTCGATCTTCGGTACGCTCGGGTCGTATTTATAAAGCTTGGTCGAAATGAATTGGCCGCGTGTCCCTTTCGGCGGACCGTCGATCCACGCGAGGTAAGGCACCGTACCGCGATCCAGCCAGATTCGAGCGCGAATGGTGGAGTAGCGATCATCGGGCAATTCGGTGGAGTGAACAATGTTCGGTGGGATCAGTCGCCAGCCATTGCCTTTCATCCCTTCGCCTTGTCGGCCAATGCCAAGCTGCATCGGCTGCGATTCGTCGTAGTAGGCCTTCAGGTCTTTGTAATACGGTGCCAAGCCCCCGAGCATGAGATCCTTGCCATACGGATGTTGGCGATTCGCGGCCGTGGCTTCGACTTCGACTTCATACCAACCGGAGTGCGGCACACCGGTCTCACCCAATTTGCCCAGGAATAGCTTGCTATCGAAGATCAGCTCTTGATTCCGCAGGCCATGGCTCAGGTGAATATACGCAGGGCCTTTCGCCTTCTCTTCACTGATGACGCCAAGCCCGAAAGCGGGATTGAGCGAGCCCACCGTCTCGGCACGGTCCTTCCATTGATCGATCTTCGGCTTACCATTTACTTCGGCCAGATCGTACGCCTGTTCGAGCACTTCGTCGGCCGCATTGAGATATTGTTCGAGATGATGCCGCGACGTACGAAGCGCCGAACCGACGTTGCGAAAGCCCTCCAGTTCCTCATCGCCAGGGAAGCTGGTGGTGGGATCGAAGTCCCCATCGAACCCAAAGAGATCCTTTACAGTGTTCAAATACTCGGCACGACTGAGCCGACGATGTACCACCTGCCCACCGCGATCCTGAGCAATCGACTGTGCCTTGGTCACCTGTTCTTCAATCCATGCGATCACGGAGCGACGTTCGTCGTCGGTTGGTTGCTGCTCATCCGACGGCGGCATTTCACCGAGCTGTAGTTGATGCAACACCTCCTGCCAGCGTTCAGCAATCGCGACATCGGCGCCGACCGTCGTCGGGAGATTATCGAACCGACGATCCCCCTTTTGTTCGTTGGCTCCGTGGCAACCGAGGCAATAACGGGAAAGGAAGCGTTCGGGTTGGACCTGAGTGACGTCCGCTGCATGCAGGGCTGTAGAACAAAGTAGCAGCAGGCACACTCCGTGTGCCGTAGCCCAAAAATTCAAACGTGTTTGAACGATGAATCGCTGAATGGCGGACGGCACACGGAGTGTGCCTACTACTATGGAGATACCTTCGGCATCGTTGTTTTGAAAACGCCGTGGCATATCACACCAAAAATTCATTGAGGTTTCCGGTGCTCGATCCGAATCGATCGCGCTGGATTCCCATCTGTTGGAGCAATGTAACGAAGAGATTGCACAGCGGCGTCTGTTGGCGACCTTGCTTCGGAAAGAACAGATGCCGCCCGTGCTTGAAACCTCCTCCTGCGAGGACAACAGGCAAGTTCGTGTTCGCGTGCGAGCTGGCGTTCCCCATGCCGCTTCCGAAAACTACGGTGGTGTTGTCCAGCAACGAGCTGCCACCGATGTCCTTCATCGTGGCGAGCCGTTCGAGGAAGTGATCCAGCTCGGCTACGAGCGCCGACTCGATGACGTGAAGCTGTCGCAGCTTATCCGGATCTTGGCCGCTGTGCGAAAGGTCATGGTAACCGCGATCGATACCGGGGATATTTGTCACCGGCAAAGAGCCGCCGATGTTCAGCGTGACAATGCGCGTCGCGTCGGCTTGAAGAGCAAGCGCCGCAACATCCAGGTTAGCTCGCACACGATCCATGCAGCCCGCGTTGTCCCACTTGGGCTTCTCACCACCTGCGACGGGCAGCGGCTTGTCGAGCCAGGCGATGTTCGTGGCGTTCGCTCGTTCAAAATCGCGCATCGCGCCCATGAACTCGTCCATCTTCTCGCGGTCCCAGCGGTCCAGCAGCGGCGCCACTCGCTTTGCATCTCGCGCGATGAGCGAGAGGACCGATTCATTCTCGGCCAGCTCTGTGCGTCGTGCCTCCTTCGCCGAACTGGGTTCAGGCTTAAAAAGCAACTGAAACGCTTGCAATGGGTCCTCGATCTTCGGAACGGCAATGCCCGAACGGGTCCACGAGATCGCATCACCACCACCCACGCCAAGGCAAAGGGACGGAAACCGCGTCAATCCACCTAGCTCTTCTTCTGCTAGTTGATCAAGCGACACACAGCCATCCGCAAACCCAGCCGCTTGCTCGCGACGCACGCCACTGAGAAATGTATGAACGCCATAATGCCCTCCCTGCACACCAGGATGATCCAGCTGCGAGAATACCGTCATCTTTTTCTGCCAGCGTTCTAGCGGTTTCAGCAATGGCGTGAGCTCCAACTCAGGCCCATGCCCCACTGGGAAAAACGATTCAGGCCGCAATCCGAAATCCAGTCCGATGCAAACCAGTCGCCGTGGTGTCTTAATCACCTCCGCGCCATGCAACGCCAGGTTCGAGAACCAGGGGAATGTCAGCGCGGTGCCACTAAGGTATTGAAGTACATCTCTTCGGTGCATGGTGTGGTATTGCACTTTTTGGTGGGAGTAATCTGTCAGGCAGGAATTCAAAGGCGGATACGTTTTATGGCTACGGCACACGGAGTGTGCCTGCTGCTACTATCGAACGCAACGGTCTTTCACGAGTCATTGCGTTACGCGATTTTGTCATCCTAAGTTTAATGATTCACAATGTTTTCTAACGGGTTGCCGAGGACTGCAGCGCGGGCAATTCGAGCTGACGTAGCGCGCATTTCGTTCTTCGATTCCACGCTGCAAAAAGCCGCATGGCAGGTGACGATCAAGTTGGGTGTCTGAGCTTCCTCATGTGTCTTGAGTGGTTCGTCTTCGACGACGTCAAGGCCGGCTCCGGCAAGCCGATGGTTACTTAAAGCATCAAGTATCGCCGTCTTTTTGATGACTGCACCGCGGGCTGTGTTGACAACGAAGGCAGTTGACTTCATCAACGCCAACTCTCGCTCTGCGATCAAGTGACGCGTCTCCTCATTGAGAGGACAATGTATGGAAAGGACATCGGCCCTCTCTAATAATTCATCGAGTGATTTCGCACGAGCAATTCCTACCGCTTTGTCGACGCCATTGGCAAGATACGGATCGTAGAAGAGCGTTTGAAATCCGAGGGCTTTCGCTCGGAGGGCGGTCGCGGTTCCAATACGTCCCAATCCAACCACGCCAAACACCAGTTCACGCAATCGTCGCATTTTCGGCTGCACGCGAATTACCCACCCCAAGCGTTTGGCTTCTTCATCGAGTGGAAACAACTGCCGACACAGTGCCAGCGTTAAAGCAATTGCGTGATCGGCAACTTCTTCCGTTCCGTAGTCAGGAACATTGCAGACCGGAATTCCCAAGTTCCGCGCCGCATCAATATCCACGGAATCAAATCCCACACCGTTGCGGACTAGCACTTTGCAATTTCGCAAACGACTAAGTCCAGCGGCCGTGATCGGCGTGTTGTGCCAGACAATCAGTGCATCGGCGCCGCAAATCTCATCATTGAAATCAGCATCGCTGGAACAGAGAAATCGCTTCACAGATGCGGCATCCCCTATGACCGCGCGTTCAACGGCGGCATCGGACTCATCCAGCGGCGAAGCGGCCCAATCAACTATAGCAATCAGTGGCATTGGTTTGTTTGTTTTGGTTTGGTGATTGATGATTTTGGAAGTGGTGGAATTTGGGAACCCCAGTCTACTGCTCGATAGGCAGCACGATCCGAGATGCCTTGAACGACGAGTGATAAACCGACTCCGTCGAGATCAATGTACTGGCGTCGAACGGACCTTTGGCCGTATTGGAATTTCGATCGTAGAGCGGGAACAGAGAACCGCAGATGTCGACTCGAAGTCGATGTCCTTTGGCAATCGTTGCAGCACAGGGCCCGAGATCGACGGTGATCTCATAAATCTTTCCAAGTTCCAGCGGCGATGGTTGCAACAGCGAATCGCGATAGCGACCTCGCAAAATTCCGGTCGCGATGTTCTGCGCATAACCGTCGGGTCGCACGTCGACTAGCTTGACAGCCCAATCCGCGTCCGGTGTGTCGGCGCTGACGAACAGTTTCGCTTCGACATTGCCGGCAAAGCTGAGCGGCTCAGTCAACACATCGCTTGTATAGACAAGCACGTCGTCGCGGTCTTCAAGAGCACTTTGATCCACTGGTCCCCAGACAGCCGCTTTCACCGGACGCGTCTCCGTCACAGGGCAAGCTGGAACCGGTTTCGCAGGATCGGCGAGGAATGTGTCGACGGGTTCTTCGCCAGTCGGTGATTGGCGATTCAATTTGCCAGAGCCGTTACGCGTATTCGCCTTCTTGTCGGAGCGTAGATAGAACGAGGTTGCAACAAAGCCTTCAGGGGGCCAGGTCTGCGCATCGTGCCAGACGTTGTCTCCCATCGAGAAGTAGCGAACAGGAGGAATGGGCTTGGCGATCGCAGCAGGATCTTGTTTCAAATGCCGATCGAACCAATCAAGTTGGATTGCATAGGTATCCACGATCGCTTCCGGTCCGAAGTCCACTTCACCCACCGTCGATTTACCGACGGTGCCATGATCCCACGGACCAAGTATCAGTCGCTGGTGCCCGCGCGTCTTCGGATCGTGTGCCTGCTTCTGCATGATCATAAAGTTCCCGACCGACTCGCGCGAGAAATAATCGTAATAGCCCACGACATGCAACGCAGGCATCTTTAAGCTTGGAAGTTCATCGGTCAAATCCAATCGCGTCCAGAATCCATTGGGTTCAGGATGTGTGAGGTAGGCATCTAGCCAAGGCATGCTCCATCCGATTGCCTCGTCGACATCGCTTAACGGCAACCGCAGCAGCGCTTCGTTCATATCCGCTGGTTTCGCTCCTTCTGGCTTCGGAGTGTTGCCAGCCAGCCAACCGGAAATCAGAGACAACCGCACGGCGCCGCCTAGATACAGATTGCGATAAAAACTGCTCCACGTTGCTTGGGGCGCAATCGCGACTAATCCGGGCGGATGCTCGACGGCCGCTTGCCATTGTACCGCACCGACATACGAACCACCCGTCATTCCCACACGACCGCTGCACCACGATTGACGAGTGATCCATTCGATCGTGTCAAATCCATCTTGTCCTTCGTTGTTGTAGGGAGCGATAACACCTTCCGATTCACGAGTACCGCGACAATCTTGAGCTACAAAGATATAACCCGCCTTGACCCAACGCTCGCCCAGCCCCTTCTGCTTCGTTCGATCGTACGGAGTTCGCATCAGGATGACGGGAGCTTGCTTGACATTCTCATCGCGATACACATCGGTCGCGAGCTTGATGCCATCCCGCATCGGGACACTGACGGTCTCTGTCTTGATGTCACCGAACGCCGTGTGGCACAAGGCGAGCGTGACGAGTACGAAAATTGTGGCTTTCATAGTGGATGTTACCTGTTGATTTCGTTGAGAGTTCCGGTGCTCGAACCAAAGACATCTATCTCCAGTCCCATATTTTGCAGCATGGTGACAAAGAGATTGCACAGGGGCTTGTTCTGCACGTTGTCGAAGACGAAGTGCTGGCCGTGCATGAGGCCGCCGCCAGCGAGGAGGATTGGCAGGTTGGTGCAATTGTGGACGTTCGCGTCGCCGAGGTTGCTACCGTAGAGGACCATCGTCTGATCGAGAAGGCGCTCTCCACCGGCTGAGGGTGTGGCCGCGAGCGCAGTGAGGAGTTCGCGTAGGTGGCGCATCTGCTGGAAGTCCACTTTTTCGAGTTCGGCGAGCTTATCCTTCGATTGGCCGTGGTGGCTGAGATTGTGATAGCCATCGCGGGTGCGCTGCTGCTCGGTGATTTCAAACACGGGCGTGGCAAAGCCGTCCACCATGAGGGTGATGATGCGTGTGCTGTCGGACTCAAACGCCAGCCTAGCCATGTCCAGCATGAGCTGAATCTTGGGGAAGAACTTGGACTTGTCGGCGATGTCGTTGGGTTCCGTGGCTTCGGTCGCGGGTTTGGGTTTTTGCTCCCAATCACCAGAAACGGCAAGCCGCTGCTCAAGTTCACGCACGGAGGTGAGGTATTGGTCGAGGCGGCTTTGGTCTGCGGACCCGAGCCCGCGCTGGAAACTGCAAATGTCATCGCGCACCACATCGAGGATGCTTCCACGTTCCTGAAGACGTTTCAGGTTTCGCGCTATGTCGTTGGCGTCACCTTGGAGGAACATTTTGCGGAACAGGGCCGACGGGCTGTCTTCAGCAGGCAGCAGAACTCCGTCGCGTGTCCAGGACAGGCTGCGGTTCGCCTTGTCGATGTTCACGCCGAGGTTCAGCGTGGGAAAGCGCGTCTGCTGGCCGAGCTTTTCAGCCGAAAACTGGTCGAGCGAGATGCTGTTGCGGAATCCGCTGCCTGTAGGATCACGCGCGGCGGTGAGGAAGCAGTTCTCTGTGCTGTGGCCGCCGGTGACCGCCGGGTGTGATAGGCCGCTAAAGACGGTGAAGTCGCCTCTGAACGCCGCGAGTTCGTTCAGATAGGGCGAAAGCGTGTAGCCTTCCCCTTTTTCCTTAGGAAAGAAGTGCTGGGGCAGCACGCCGAGGTTGTTGGAGATGAGCAGCATCCGGCGCGGCGGCTTTGGCTGCGTGGTGTTTCCAAACACGGGTGTCATGCACTCCAGCATCGGAATGCCAACCGCGACACCGAGACCGCGTAGAAACCGGCGACGGGAGATGGCGGTGGGGATGTGGAATGTTTTCATGGCTGGCCTACTGATCCAAGGAAAATGCGGCTCTGCACAAGTGCATGTATCAAATCCTGCAACCGGAAACCACCCGCCGCGCAGGCATCGAGCATCGTCTCGACTTCTTCCCGGTCGGCGAATCCGACGGGGGTGCCAGTGGCGTGGAGCACGAGGTGTTCGACGAGGTTTTTGGCGAGTTGACGCGGTTTGGAGGCAAGGATGCGTTTCAGTTCGTGAATGTCGCGGAAGGTTTCCCCGGTGGGTAGCATGGCGGAGGCATCGACGGGCTGACCGACGAAATAGGTGTAGGGATGCCCGGCGGGATCGATGCCGGTAACCTTTTCGCCGCGCTCCATACCTCGATAGTGGTCCCGCCACGCGCCCATGACATCGAAGTTCTCCATGGCGAAGCCGACAGGATCAAACTTCGCATGACAGGAGGCACAGGTCTGCGACTCCGTGTGTTTGGCGAGCAGGGCGCGGATGGTGGTGGCTCCGCGGATGTCCGGCTCCACGGCGGGCACGCTCTTTGGCGGCGGAGGTGGCGGCTGGCCGAGCAGTTTTTCCATGATCCAGACGCCGCGCAACACGGGCGAGGTGGTTGTGCCGTTCGCGGTATGTTTCATGAGCGCGGCTTGCGTGATGAGGCCGCCGAAGGGGCTATCCTTTGGCAAGGTCAGACGCCGCATGTCGGAGCCGATCACGCGCGGCAGATCGTAATGCGCGGCGAGGCGATCATTTACGAAGGTGAAGTCCGCAGCGACGACGGTGCTCGCGGGCAAGTTTTCACGCACCATGGCGCGGAGAAATGCCTGCGTCTCGCGTTCCATGGAATCCACCAGGTAATCGTCCTTGCGATATTCGGGGTACAAGCGTTCGTCCGGGATGTCGCGGCGCAGTTTGCGCAAGTCGAGCCATTCTTCGGCAAAGGTGCGTACGAACTGCTCGAATCGCGGATCAGCGATGAGACGCTCGGTTTGCACACGCAGCACGGCTTTGTCATGTAGGCGGCCATTTTTTGCCGATTGGGCCAATTCGTCATCGGGACGTGAGTTCCAGAAAAAATGCGAGAGGCGGTTCGCGATGGCAAAATGGGCATCCAGGTCGTCTTTTCGCGGCTCCGTCAGATAAAGGCAGTGCGAGGAGCACAGCAGCGCCTGATAGCCCGCGAGCATTGATTCCGCAAAACCGGCCCCAGCGGCCATCTTCATCTCAATGAGTTTCAAAAAGGGCTGATGTGCCTCTTCACTCATCGGGCGCAACGCAGCCCTCGCGGCGAATCGGCGGAAAAGGCGCTCCGCATCGGCGGCGTTGCCTTGGGTGGCATCGACATCATCAAACAAGATGTGATGCGAGGGCGGCGGCCACTGCACATCCCGCATCGGCCCGGTGACTTCGAGCCACTGGATTGCCACGCCTCGATGACCCTCCGGCGGCATTGGCGGATAGTCGTAGAAGAAACCACCGTCCGTACGGATGAAGGGCACGGGCAATCCGAGCGGACTGTATTCGAACGTCTCGCCCACCTTGAGATGAATCGTTGTCTCAAACTCACGAGTCTCGGGCTGCAAATCCATCCAACCCCCGGTCTCACGCACATCACCCGAGACATCTGCCCCCGAAGGCTGCCGCGCACGGAAGCTCATCGCAATCGGCGCATACGCGGGTGCGAGGCGGAAGTCCCGCACTTGTCTCACAGCACGGCCTGCAAAGCGCACGCGATACGCGCCCCCTTCCTTCGCGCGAAAACCACGCGGATAGCCGAAGTAAGGCCACGTCGCGGAACGAAACAGCGCCATTTCAAGCGTGGGATCGCGGCGCTGCTCGGGCGTCATATCTTTGAGCTGCGCGTTGGTGATCGGCACCATGCGGTTTTCGCGTGCGAAGAACATCGCCTCGCGCTCACCAAAAGTTTCCAGCGTGGGAAAGAGGTCGGTGCCGATGAAACGCTGCGTTACAGTTGCTGTCGGCGGCTTGCTTCCCGCCATCGCAGTTCGCAACGCGGCTTCAGTCGCATCAAGATAGGCCTCGAGTTGCACGCGCGACATGTCGAGTAGCACCGAGACCTTGGTGAAGCCGTGTGCATCGCGGTCCTCAAGCAGTTTGTCGCGGACATCGAGGTCCGGCAGCTTTAGCAACACGCGGAGGTTGTTTTCAAACTCCACGCGCGTCAGCCGCCGCAACGGGCCACGGCCGTCTGCGGTTCTATCGGCCATGTCCGCATCGTGAATCGCAGACTTGAGCGACTTCACCAGTGACGCTCGCGATTCCTTCGGCAGGTCGTCCGCCTGTGGCGGCATCTCTCCTCTCTCAATGCGGTCATAAATCCGCACCCAGCGGTCACGCACCGCGCGGTTGTTCAGTTCAAACGACAGCGCCGTCAGGTCCAGTCCACCTTCGCTCGTCTCCTTGCTGTGACAATCAAGGCACGATTGCTCCAGCAACGACGAGATTGTCGATGGGGGCTCACTCGCGCCGATGAGTTGCGGCCAAGCAATGAGCGAAAGTGAGCAGAACGCCGCGTCGATCCATCGAATCACCCTAGGATCTCCTTCGCTACCGAACCATAAACATGTGTGAGCCGGTCCTCGCGGCCGAGGAGTCGTCGAGTCCATCGGGTGTGATCGATCCCAAGATTCACGCCATCGCGAATGGGCGCGGCGACGGTTTCCGTTTTGGCCTCGGCAAAGGCAGAGGTGGCGAAGAGATGGAAGAAAAGTTGCTTCATGAAAAAGATGGGGATTAAGGCAATGGATGGGATGTTGTTGTCGCAGCTCGGAGATATCACTTCACAAACTTGACGTCCACCTTCGGCAGCAGGGCTTTCACTTTGGACTGCGTTTCTTCTGGGTAGCCTTTGCCGTAGCGGACGAAGGTGAGGGACTTGAGGTGCGAAAATGCCTGTAGCTTTGGAAGGCGATCGTCGGGCAGGTCGAGGCTTGAGAGGGAGAGCTCCCGGACATGGGTCACGCCGTATAGTGCGGTCAGGTCGGTGTCGGTGAAGGCTTTGGCATCGAGCGAGAGTTTGCGCAGGGTAGGGATGGCTTTGACGGTGGCGATGGCGTCGGCTGCCGGAGCGCACACGCCGTACTCGAGTGCGATGTATTCCATAGGCAAGTCGCGCAGGTGCTTGACGATGCCTGAGGTAGCCTTCGCGCAGCTGATCTCGATGCCAGTGAGGTGATTGAGCTTCTTGAAGTGCTCCGCAGCGGCATCGGTGAGTTGCTTCGAGTGCCACAGCTTGATAAACTCGAGGTTCGGGAACTTGTCACACACGTGGCCGAGGCCTTCGTCATCGAGCCCGTTGCTGTGGAAGTTAATTCGCTTGAGCTTCGTCCAGCCATCGAACTTCGAGAAGCAGTGACCTGGATACCCAGCGCCTCGTGGCGTGAACGACTCCAAGTTTTTCAGGCCCGCGAGCTTTTCCCAACCCGCATCGGTGGCCTTGCCAAAATAGGCCAGTTCGAGGTTGGTAAGGTCGGGACACTCGGTTAGTTTCTCAAGCTGAGCGAGGCTGGCATCGCCCAGTTTGCCAAAGCCGCTCACGCTCAGGCTTTTCAACTTTTTGAGCTTGAGCAGCGGAGCCACCCAGTCGTCCTGGATTCCCGATGCCTCCAGTTTGACCGACTCCAGTGAAGGTATGTGCCCGAGGTGCTCGATGAAGGCGGCGTTGTAGGGATCTTCTTTCTCCTTGCGATGATCGTGCGCTTTGCCTCCCAAGATGTTGGTGCTGACCTGTGTGAGCGTGTCAAAGATTGCGATGTCACCCCCTGCCACCGCCTTCAGCGCCTCGGGCATGGTGTTGATTTTTGTGAAAGTGCCCGGCGCGCTCTCGATCGTGCGGATCACGGCCTCAACATGCGGATGCTGCTCTGCGGCAAGCAGGATTTCGACGGCGGCAGCGGTGAATGCCTGCCTCAAAGCCGGATCCTTCGTGGCAGCAATGGTGGCGTCGAGATCCGCGCGTGAGGTGATCTTGGAAAGGTCTGGTGGAGCGGCGTGCAGGGCGGTGAGTGAGGTGAGGAGGAGGGTAGTGAGTAAGGTGAGTTTCATGTTTTTTGTTCTTAGTTCGTGGTTCTTGGTTCTCAGTTTTAGGCTCTTGGCGTCTCGTTGGGAAACGAGGAGTCAAGAACCAAGAACTTGCAGCATCAATACTTCGGGAAGATGGCGGGCGTTGGGAAGCGTTCCTCGGTGTTGGCACCGTCGTTGAGGTATTCTTCGCGGGGCACCTGGGCCTGGGGCCAGATCGCAGGTCGAACACGGACAATGCGCGTGGGGCGGATGCCTTCGATGATGAGGTCGGTCTCGAAGCGAATCTGGATACCGCTGCTGCCCAGCGGCGCTGTGCCGGGCAATTTGATGACCTCCACGATGGGGCCTTTCGAGGCCATATGCGCAGGGCCGTATCCTCCGTGGGTGTGCTTGAGGGTATTGGCGGCGGCATTCATCAGGGCCGGGCTGCCTTTGGTGAAATCGTCGTAGAGAGATGGGTCCATGCCGCCGAAAAGGGTCGCGGTCACGGTGGCGCGGCCGAACTTGCCATACTCGACTGCGTCGACCCAGGCGGGCATCCAGCGACTGCGGATGAAGGCCTTGTGCACCTCGGTTTGATGATTAGCTGCGCGCTGCATCGCGGCTTCGTCCAGCCAAATGTCCGAGATGTGAAACCGGGTGAAGATGCCATCGGGTGTGGGCTTCCAGGTGGTGCCCAGCAGGACGGACTGACCGTTGAGGGCTTTCTTCCCTTCAGCGGGCCACGCGCCTTCGGTGATCAAGTCTTCGATGCCAAGGCATTCGCGACCACGCCAGACGCGGGTGGCGCCATCGAAGGTAATTTTTTCCTCAGTGCCTTTGCTATCCCCTCCTGTTTTCGGTTCGCGGGTGGCGATGATCATGCCTGCTTCATTTTTGATCTCCACTTCCTTGAGCTTCCAGACCAAACCCTCGCGCTGGCAGTGGCTGGGTTCGTCTTCGAGGAGAAGCACATGATTCTGGGCGGGGAAGATGCCGGCACCGCGATTGTGATTGGCGTCCTGCTTCCCGCTATTTACCGGCAGCACTGGCACAGCGGAAATCTTCGGGTCCGGCGGCAAGAAAGCACGGATGTGCATCACGGTGCCGAGCGGGACATCCCGCAGATCTGCCGGCGCTCCATGATAGCTGACGATGCCATACGGCAGCATGGCGAAAGGATGCGGATCATTGCGGAAAAACATGCCCGATCCCTGTACGCGAATGCTGCCGCGGCGGTTCGCGTGATCCACGAAGATGAGTTCGCCTCGGTAGGCGTGCGCTTTTTCAAGTGGCGGAAACTTGCCGGCTTCGGGGCGAAAGGGTTCGGTTCCTTGTTCTTGGTTCTTGGTTGTGGGTTCTTCGTTGGCGGCATTGGCCTGAACGACCAATGTACAGGCGAGAGCCAGCAAGGATACTGGAACGAGGAACGACGAACGGGGATCAAAGAACGGTTTCATAATCGGATCAGTACTTCGGAAAAATAGCCGGAGTCGGGAATCGCTCTTCAAGGCTGTCGTTGACATATTCTTCTCGTGGAATTTGCCTCTTGGGCCAGCTTTCCGGACGGACACGAATGACTCGCGCGGGCCGGATGCCTTCAATGATGAGGTCGGTCTCGAATTGGATCTGAATACCGCTGGAGCCGAGTGGGATTTTCCCGTCGGCCTTGGTGATGGTAGTGATTTGGCCATTGGAGGCGATGTGGCTGGGGCCGTAGTGGCCGCCGGCATGCTTCAAGGTGTTCTCGGCTCCGTTCATTTGTGCCTGCACGCCTTTCTGGAAGTCGGCATAAAGAGAGGCATCCATGCCGCCGAAGAGAGTCGCAGTCACGGTGGCGCGACCGAACTTGCCATACTCGACCGCATCCACCCAGGCTGGCATCCAGCGACTGCGGATGAATACTTTGTGCGCCTCAGCCTGAAACAGAGCAGCCTGCTCGATGGCGGCGTCGTCCAGCCAGATATCAGAGATGTGAAGACGGGTGAAAGCACCGCTCAAACCATCCCCAGGCGCCGGCTTCCAAGTGACCCCAAGCAGGACAGGCTGCCCACCAAGACACTTCTTTCCACTGACGGGCCATGCCTCCTCGGCAATCATGCGCGCTACGGAAATGCGCTCGCTGCCGCGCCAGATGCGGGTGGCGAAGTCGAAAGTCATCACATCCTCGGCTGGCTTAGCATTGCCGCCTTGTTTGGGTGCGCGGGTAGCGGCGATGGTGCCTTCGCCGTTTTTTACCTCTACCTCGTGCAGGTTCCAGACGAGTCGCTCGCGCAGACAGTGGCTCGGCTCGTCTTCGAGCAGAAGAATGTGGTTCTCGGCGGGGAAGATGCCGGTACCACGATAATGACCGGCGTCCTTCGACTTGCTGTCCACCGGCAGCACGGGGACGGAAGAGGTCTTCGGGTCCGGCGGGAGGAAGGCCCGGACGTGCATCACCGTGCCGAGCGGGATGTCCCGCAGGTCCGCCGGCGCACCGTGATAGCGCACGATGCCATAAGGGAGCAAAGCAAAGGGGTGAGGGTCGTTTCGATAAAACTTGCCCGTTCCCTCCACGCGAATGCTGCCACGGCGGTTCGCATGATCCACGAAGACGAGTTCACCTCGATAAGCATGCGATTTTTCCAGCGGCGGGAACTTGCCGGCTTCGGGGCGAAACGGTTCGTCTGCGATCGTTGCAGTCGTTATCAACAGCGCGAGCGGCAAGTAAAACGTCGCGGCAAGTCTCCTGTTTGTATTCATAGCTGTTAGCGGTTAGTGGTTAGCTGTTAGCTGTTAGCTGTTAGTGGTTAGCTGTTAGTGGTTAGTGGATGGGTTGTAAGCGGCCGGAAACTGCAAGCTAATAGCTAATAACTAATGGCTAATGGCTAATGGCTACTTACACCTCAATCACCCTGTTGCTATCGCCAAACTGATCGGTCTCGACGCCCATGCGGTGCGCCATGAGGAGGAGTAGGTTGCTCATGTGGGCGTTCGTGTTCACAGGGCGGCTGCAGAGTTGGTAGTGGGCGGAGGTGAGGGCGCCGTCGGGGCCGAGGGCATAGCCTTGGAAATCTTTGGGTTCTTGGTTGAAGTCGAGGTGGCTGCCGTGCTTTAGGCCCAGGTCGGAGCCGCCTGCGAACACGAGGGGGAGATTGGCGTTGCCATGGCTGTGGCCGTAAGACATGCCGCTGCCGAACAGCGCCATAGTAGAGCCGATGAGTGGCTTGCCATTGAGGTCTTTCGTTTCTGTGAGGCGGGTAAGGAAGTAGCTGAACTGCTCGATGGCAAAGGTGTCATAGTTCGTGAGCTTCTCCATGTAACCGGTATCGCCGCCGTGGTGGCTGAGCTGATGGCGCGACTCGGTGATTCCAATCTCGGGAATGGCAAAAGCGTCACCCTCACCGCCAAGGCTGAAGGTAGCCACGCGGGTCACGTCCGTCTGAAACGCGAGCACCATGAGGTCATAGACCGTGCGAAAGTAATCGCCCGCCATCGTTGCGGCGATGTCGCGGTTGGTGCGTTTGCGATCCGCATCGGAAATGGCTGGCAGAGGCGTGTCGAGCCACGCATCGGCACGACGCGCGCGAATTTCAGCCTCACGCACGGAGGTGAGGTATTGCTCCATCCGTCCCTTGTCCTCCGCACCCATCTTTTTCTCTAGCTGACGCACTTCGGCGAGGTTCGCGTCGAGCACGCTCCCCTTGCGGCGCAACGCGCGACGCTGGGCCATTTTGCCACCCTTTGGCTCTTCAAAGAGCGAGGCAAAAATCTCGCTGCAACGTCGCAGCGCGGGCAATTGCACGCCATCCGCTGTCCATGCGAGCGAACCCTGCGTCAGAGCGATCTCCATCGAGGGATAACGCGTGTGCGGCGCGGTGACCTCCGCTATCTTTTGGTCGACCGAGATGGTATTGCCATTCGACGGCCCGATCTTGGCGCCGGTCAACCAGACGGAGATACAATTGTGATGGTGGCCGAGCGCTCCGGGATGATGCAGGCCGCTGATGGGCGTGATGACCTCGCGATGTTTCTCCAAAGGCTTCAGTGACCTCGAAAACTTGTAATCCCGGCCCGCAGTCGTGATCTGGTAGTTCAGTGAATGCACGCCATTCGCGAGATAGATGAAGGCGCTCCGCCGAGGCGCGTCGGTTTGTTGCTCTGCCGCCCGCAGCGGCACCATGCATTCCAAAAACGGCAGCGAGATGCATGTGCCCATGGCACGTAGTGCGTGGCGTCGGTTGATCAGCCAGGATTGGGAGAGATAGTTCATGGGGAAGCCTTTAGCCTTTAGCGGTTAGTTTCTTAGCTTTTGAATGAATGCGTTGAGCATGCGTTTGATTTCAGTAAGTTCGGCATTAGTCTTTTCGTAGTTGTCTAGAGTTATGTACTGTAGGTCGTAAGCCAGGATGAGTTGGTATTTGAGTTCCGATGCGGAGCCCATAGCGTTGTCGAGGAATCTCGCAAAGTCTTTCTCAGTATTTCTTCCACACCCTTCCGCGATGTTGGCAGGGATCGACGAAGAAGAACGGCGCATTTGACTGACAAGGCCATACAATTCGGACTTTGGAAACTCTTTCGTGATTCGATATATCTCAAGAGTTAGCTTGTGGGATCGTTGCCATATCTGAAGATCTCTAAACTTTTTCATTTGCTGCCTTATCGATATCTGTTTAGGACTCCTCTTCAAAGCTAACAGCTTCATCTCTTCCTCATCAGTTCCGATAAGGCCACCGCTCGCACGATGTCCTTGACTCGGTAATCGTTCTTCTTCGCTTCGGATTCGATCAACTTCAGATCATCCCTGTCGTCGACAGTCAACACGCGGCGCAGAGCGTACGTGCACAAATGCTCGATGAAGGCTCGCGCGATCTTGTCGCGGTCCTCCAGCAGCAACTGCTTGAATTGGACGGAATCTTTATAGGATCGCCCGTCGAGCATCACTCCCGAAGCATCGACCAATGGATCCTCACCGGTCCCGGATGGAACGCGTTCGTGTGTTCGCCACTGACCGATAGCGTCATACTGGTCCAATGCGAATCCAAACGGATCAATCCCTTGATGACAAGCAGCACAACTTGCGTTCTGAGCATGCGAGGCCAGCTTCTCGCGAATAGTCGCTTTAGGGCTTTGCGGCGGATTTGGCTCAATCGGATCAACGTTGGCCGGAGGTGACGGCGGAGTCTTGTTGAACATTGCCTCGCTGACCCACACGCCGCGGTGAACGGGACGGTGTCGGGTTCCGTCGGAGGTAAGACCGAGCACTGCGCCCATCGTGAGAAGACCGCCCCGGTGGTCCTCAGGCTTGAGCGAAACACGCTCAAAGCCGCCCGTCTCGGATCCTGGCAGTCCGTAGAACTCGCAGAGCCGTCTATTAGCCATCGTCCAGTCGGAATCGATGAACCCATCCAAGGGCAGGTTCTTTGCGAACATCTCGCGAAAAAACTCCACCGGCTCGGCGCGCATGCTGTCCTCAAGCCACGCGTCGTAGGTGGGGTAGAGCTTTTTGTCCGGCGGGAACATCCCGATGCGATGCAGTTGTAGCCACTGGCGCGAAAAATCGTCGATGAAGCGGCTCGTTTTGCTGTCCGCGAGCATACGATCGACTTCACCCTCCAGTACGACGGACATCTTGTCCGTCGGGTCTTCCGACGAATCGGAAGTCGGATCCTGCGACGGACTGGAAGTCCGTCGTACATTATTCTGGAAGCCGCTCTTGGCCGCGGCAAAGAGTGCATCGTCCGGCATCGAGCTCCACAGGAAATACGAGAGCCGTGTGGCGAGTTCCGAGTCGGTCAAATGCTCGCGAGCCACCGGTTCGCCCTCGACGATGTAAATGAAGTGCCGCGAGGTCAGTACGCCCTGCACGGCAACGCGATAAGCATCCATCAGCTTCTCGCCCGCGTCGCGTTCTTCGCGATACGACTTCAAATACTCCTCTAGTTCCTCCACCTTCACCGGGCGACGCCACGCACGCTCGGCGAAGCGATGCAAATGCTCGGCTACCACCTCGGGTGTCGCGTCATCCGCTGGCAACCATTCTCTGCGACGCGACAATTCCGACTCGGATACCAACGGGCCTTCCCACTCAATCCAATCTAGCAACACCGTGGAGAAAAGACCGTTCCCTTTGTCATCGAACATCTGCGGCGCGTTCGGGTTCAGCAGCATTGTCTCGCTGCTGTGCGTGAAGACATAGCCGCCACGGCTTGCGAGCGCATTGCGGAAGGCCGCGCCCTGCCGACGGTCCACCACGTCCGTGGCTACGACGCAGAAGTCGAGCTGCGCTGGCATTTCGAGAAAGACCTCAAACTCATACACCTCAGGTTTGTCTTCCTGCGCGGTGATGTCGAACTCGATATGCCCGTCCACCGTCTCCTCGCTGGTGCGTTTACCAATACTCAGATGCGCCGTCTGGCCGCCAGGCGGCCGGATGCCGCTGGCCTGGATGCGCAGCTTGTAGAGCCCGCTATGCTCCGGGCCACTTTTCCCAAGCCAGTTGGTCGCAAAAGCCTGCTGTGTCGTGCCTGGGAACATCAGATAACGCAGCGGCCGCTTGATGCCGAAACGATCCAGCGCCGCCTGCTGCTCCTTGCCACCGCCATAGCGCAACTCCGCCGCCGTTTTGCGAACGATGCGAGCCTCTGCGGATGCGGCGAAGGAAGCGCGGTCGAGCACAACTTCTGCGGCATGATAGTAACGGTCAACGTGCGATGGCGAAAGCGACAGTTCCGAACCGATTCGCTCATAACCATGCCACAGTGTGTCTTCATTGAGCTCGCCCGGCTTAGTCGGATCGTAGCGAACACCCAGCAGGTCATAGACCGTGTTTTGATATTCCTTACGGCTTAACCGATAATGGGCTACCCTTGGTCTCGCCGCCATCCTCGCGGCACGGCCCTCTTTCATTTTTGCGTCCAGTTGAATGACAAACTCTGCGATTTCCTGCTGCGTCGGTCGCTTCTCATTCTTCGGCGGCATCTCGCCGCTATTCACTTTATCGAGAGCCTCAGCCCAATGATGAGTGTCCGAGCCCGACTTGAAATCCCGCGAAAGCTGATCGATCCGTAAATCGCCTTCTTCCTTCTGCGATCCATGACACCGAACGCAGTGCTTGACGAGAAATGCGTCAAACGATTCCGCTGCGCATGTAATACTAGCGAAGCCGAAGCCAGCTATGACCAGCACAAGAGGCGCCGTAGCTTTGTTCCAACGTCGGCTTGTGGTTTCTGAGATCAACATGACTAATCACATAAACAAAACGAAAGGGAATAATTCAAATTATCGACAGGAAAATGGAAGACAGAAAAATGGAAGACGTATTCTTTTTCTTTTCCTCTCCTGAATCTTCCTGTCGGCCTACGACAAAATTTCCTTCACTACCGAGCCATACACATCGGTGAGCCGGAAGTCGCGGCCGACGTTACGCCACGTCAATCGCGTATGATCGAGGCCTAACAAGTGCAGCATCGTGGCGTGCAAATCGTGAATGTGGACCTTGCCGTTGATGACTTTAAAGCCCATATGGTCCGTCTCGCCGTAGGTATGCCCGGGCTTGATTCCACCGCCGGCCATCCAAGCGCAGAAGCTCTGTGGCTGATGCTCCCGACCATGCTTATCGATCGGAGCTGTACCGCTTAAGTCCTGGCTCCAAGGCGTGCGACCGAATTCGCCAGACCAAAGTACGAGCGTATCATCGAGCATTCCTCGCTGTTTCAAATCTTTGACGAGAGCGGCAACCGGCTGATCGGTCTGATTACAAAGCTTAGGAAGATTGCCGCGAATGTCGCCGTGATGATCCCAGCCATCCATCGTGACTTGCACAAATCGAACGCCTGATTCGCTAAGCTTGCGAGCCAACAAGCAGGCCCGCGCATTCTTGTCGGTGTCTTTGCCTCCGACACCATACATCTTCAGCGTCTCTTCACTCTCCTTCGAAACGTCAACCAGGGTTGGCGTCTCAGTCTGCATTCGAAATGCCAGCTCCATGTTTTGGATCATCCCTTCCATGTTCGTATCGCCGTGAAGATCATCGAGCAAACGCTCGTTCATCCGACGAGTAAGATCTAGTCGTTTGCGCTGAACAGCTTCGCTTATCGATGCATTCTTGAGGTTCGCTATCGGAGAGGTCTTGCTATCGAGCGGTATGGTTAAGGCAGTCCCTTGATGGATAGCTGGAAGAAATGCCGAACCATAAGTGCGAACGCCCTTTGGATGAATCGTGATAAAGCTAGGCAAGTTCTGATTCTCACTTCCCAGCCCATAACTGATCCACGATCCCATCGACGGACGGACTTCCGTGAAGCTGCCTGTATGAAACTGATTCTCAGCACTCGCGTGTTGAGGATTGTCCGCGTTCATTCCTCGCAACAAACATATTTCGTCGGTGATCTCAGCAAGATTGGGCATTAAGTCGGATATCATCATCCCCGACTGGCCTCGTGGTTTCACAGGCGCCATCGCACCCAGCGCCAGATACTTTTCCGTCCCAATTTGAGTCACGTTGCGGTCCAGAGGTGAATCGATCGCCTCGCCATGCTTGGTGCTGATGTACTCTTTTGGATCAAACAGATCCATTTGCGACGGGCCACCCGCCATGAATAGGAAGATGACCCGCTTGGCTCGCGGGGTGAAGTCCAATCCACGAGCCCCCGTACCCTTTTCCGCAGCGTGAAGCATGCCGTGCAATGCCAGTGCGCCAAAACCGCAAGCGGCATGCTGCAGACACTGACGACGATTCGCGATTGGATTGAAGTTCATCATTGTAATACGTAGGGTTATAGAATGGATTGATTTCTTCGTTCTTGGCGGAACTACTTTACATTCGGAAAACGAAATGGTTTGAGGATAGCAAACTGTGACAAAGCTCGATCCAGGCAAGCGATTCAACGGACTCTTTCTTTTCGCTCGCAATGAGCGACTTGGCTTCTTCAAGAAATGAGCTGGCTTCCTGTCGCTCGACGGCGGTAATCGGCCGACCCAAGACACGAATCCAAAGCTGGCTTAGTCGTTCGTCCTGCGTTGCCGACCCAGCCAGCAACGGATTGACTAACGACTTGGCTCGTTTGCGAAACAGGTCGTTGTTCATCAAGAACAGCGACTGAGTTGGAACGACCGTTTGATTGCGTTGGCCTGCGATCTGCGCTGGATTGATAAAATCGAAGTAGGTCCTCACGCGGTCGTCGTTGGTGAAGGAGTTCCGCATGACGGGCAGATAAACGGTTCGTTCAAATTCCTGAGTCGGCCGAGGTTTGCGATGATTATAGTTGGGCGGATTCACTCCCTTCTGGACCAAAGCCCCGGTGTTCTCGACAACTTCGAGAACCAGGGCTGGCCCACCGTGGCTTACTCGTAGCTCACCACTGACCGCCAGGATCGAATCTCGGATTGCCTCAGCGTCCAATCGCTGCCGATTCATTCGCCAAAGCAAGCGATTGTCCGGATCGCCCAGTGTGCCTGCAACTTTTGGGTTCGCGCTGCTGAGTCGATAAGTACGACTAAGGACCAACGAGCGAATCAACGTTTTTTGCGACCAGCCATTCTTCATGAAACGCGTGGCGAGGTGATCGAGTAACTCAGGGTGACTTGGCACTTCGCCCCGAGCGCCGAAATAATCGATCGATCGCACGAGCCCTTCACCGAACAGCTTTTGCCAGATGCGATTGACCGTGACGCGTGCTGTGAGCGGATTCTTTGCGTCGACCAGCCAATCCGCCAGTTGCAATCGTCCGCTTTGTCCACTGGGGATTTCAGGAAAATTCTTCCACGAAGCGACTCTTAGC
>CAIOHR010000147.1 GCA_903858115.1 uncultured Pirellula sp.
AAATCCTTCGAGCTAATAACCATGATGCGATGACCATTTTCGATCAGGAAATGGTTGGCCAACCGGACTTAAAAGTTGCCAGCGTCTGCCGGGCGGAAGAACGAGCACTCGTCACATTGGACCTCGACTTTTCCGATATCCGGACATACCCGCCCGCAGCACATGCAGGAATCATTATTCTTAGGCCCCGCACACAATCGAAGCCCGATGTTCTTGCATTGCTGGGAAGGCTCCTTCCTTTGCTAGGTGGAGGAGAGCAACTTTCTGGAAACTTGTGGATAGTGCAGGAGAATGGGGTTCGGATCAGAGAGGGAAGTGATCCGCATGGGGCGACGTAGTAACGAGGAATAACACGTCAATGACGCGACTCCCTTTCGATTCAATTGCTCAGAAACTCGAAGAATTTGTTAACCAGAGCCAAGACTTGTTCGTTGCCGCGAAATAAAACAGGTCGAGTTAACGTTTTTGTGATCGCAACCATCACTCTCGCCATCCTTCGGAAATAGGTCGCTTTCGTTGTTGCCACTCGACTTTAGGTCCGGCGCGAGGAGTGTTTCACAATCCGCATTGTTAACTGGCCAATGGATAAGGTACGGAATGAAGTAACTTCAACACGGCCCCGAAAGTACTTCTTGCATATCTGGGGCTTTGAAAACCAACAAAAAAACAGGTTAAAGTGGTGTTTTCGGCTCCGTGTGAACCGTTTTGTCAAACCTGATGCAGGCAAAATTTGAGCCTTTCAGAACAGTCTCGAAACTGTTCTGGTTTAGTTAACGAAGAAAGCCGAGGTCTCTACCTCGGCTTTTTTCGTTTAAAACCGTGGTTTTCGCGTGTTTCTTGTTAACCGCCGCCCCGAACCGTGCGTCTCTTCCTGCTCGGTCAGCGTCCAGGATCGCTCGTTTCCTGATCCCCACCCCGTCCAGGATAGCCGAATCTCTCGAACTCTCTCGGTTAACGGCCACAGGCTAGTTAACAGAATGAGGCGATCCGAGAGAGCGACTGGCGATTGCTTTCTGAGAGTTTGAGAGCGCCTATTTGCCTGGTTGTCCCAGGTAGCGTGTCGTCGGTCCCAGAGGTCTCAGTCTATAGTATTGCTAAATTCGAGCTCGAGCCATCCTTGGGATGGCATCAACAAACGTGACCAATTCGTCGAGTTCAGAGATCTGTCATTCTTGATTCCAAACGTGAACATCTCATTGATTGGCGACGGATCGGAACCACCACTCGGCTCGATAAAAAACAATCGAAGTTTGCGATTATTGAGGATGTAATTCAAAAGCGTGGCCTTGCCTGAGTTGCACGTAGTTTCACGTCAGTGGAACCTCATTGCAATAAACATGCGTTTTGCTTACTGTCGGTACTGGCATATTGGTTGCAAGTACGATAGCATCTTTCTTCGGCGATATGCTGAGCATTGTCTCTTGCCGCCAAATCTAGTCATTTGAACGATTTCGCCTAAACCGCCGTGCTTGAAATGAGGGGGCGGTGTGATCATCCAATTTCCTATTCATCTTGAAGATATCCATGAGCGTTGATCAACTGCGTGAGATTTTCCATTCGATTGCCGGTGTTCTGGTTTGGCCTGTGCTCGTTGGGATGTTACTGCTCGCTGCCTGGGTTTTGTTTTCGCTCGGTACGTTTGCGAGGGAATGGCTTTCTCGCGGGCGAGGTCAACGATCTTCGTTACAGTGCGAACGCGAATCCCTTTATGAGATTGAGCGAAGGGTTGCGGATAAAAATGAATTGGAGTTGGAGTTAGAGGAAGTTTTGATGACCGCCCAGCGGCGTCGAGCGCGCGTGTTGACTCGGACGAAAATCGCCATCAGGCTCGGGCCTTCGCTGGGACTGATGGGGACATTGATTCCGATGGCAGACGCTCTGCAGGGACTGGCGGAGGGGAACATGCCCGCACTGGCAAGCAATATGGTTACCGCTTTCGCTGCCACCGTTATCGGACTCTCAATTAGCGTCATCGCCTACTTGATGACGGCAGTACGTGAAGGCTGGATGCGTGCAGACAGTGACTCATTGGATCTTTTTGCCGAACGTCTATTGCTTAGCCGCTCTGTTGATGGAGCGCATAGCTCATGAGATTCGTCCGAAGCAAGAGAGGTCGAGCACATGCGACGGAATCTGTCGACGATGAAGATCCGCTCGCTGGCTTGGCGAATTTATTCGATGTATCGGTTGCCTTCATCGTTGCACTGCTCATTGCTTTGTTTGCGTTGTTTTCTTCTGGAGCCATGCTCGATAAGAACTCCAGCGTGACGATGGTAAAAACTTCGAGTGATGGCTCGACGGAAATCATCACCAAAGAAGGGGCTGAAATCAAAGTTCAAAAAGTCACTGACAAATCATTGTCTGGTCAAGGCACGCGACTTGGCACCGCCTATCGGCTAGCCAACGGTCAAGTCGTTTATGTCCCGGAAGACGAAACCAATCCCGATTTGCGTTCACCCAAAAAATAACAAATGAAATCATTCTCGTTCACTCAATTCCTAATTGTTTTAGCTTGCACCATTGCGGTGGGCGACTGGTCCAGTGCCAACGAAGTACCTCGAGTAGCGATAATCTACTCAGGTGGTGAGTCGGTTGGTCCCGCGGAAATTCGTCGAGCTGCAGCAGTCATGACCGGCAAAGTTGGTTTGTCCATCTTCGCACCTGGCACTGGTGGTGACGCTTTCACCGCTGAGACGGACCTTTCCAGCTTTGATGTTGTCTTCATCGATGGATCGACCGATGGACTCGAAAAAAGCCACCAACAAATTCAAACCGCTAAGTCTAGAACCAAAGTGGTTGTCGTTTCCCCCTTATCGAATGAACGCACTCAAAACAATCCGGCATCCAATACTAGTTCAACAGACAGCAGCGCCAGTTTAGAAGGTAATGTTTCACTAGTTGAACATCCTTCGCTTGAGCGTTACTGGCGCAATCCATCCCAAAAGAACTACGCAGCACTTATCCAATACTTGATGGTCGAGGTGGCCGGTAGAAAGGAGTTTGTAGCCCCAGGGCAAACGATTCCAGCTCCAGTAATCTACCCTCAGTGCCTGTACTACCACCCCGATGCACCTGCACCTCATTTTTTTGTAACACTTTCGGATTATTTGGATTGGCAACAAACCCGAACCCAATTGACTAGCGCTGGGAACCAGGAGAAATCGTCGAAGCTATTAACGCTTGGACTGTATTCGCATCTGACACATTTCCAGCAAGAGAACATGGCTCATGTGGATGCAATCATTCGCGCTACGGAACGTCAAGGCTCCTCGATAATCCCGCTACTCGGACGTGGCGATCCTGCGTTGGCGGAGCTTTTCACTCGAGACAATCGCGTGATCATAGACGTGCTCTTGTTTGGCGGTGAGCGTTTGCACTTGAAGGGCAACGACTCTGGAATCGCTGAGGCAAGAAAGCTAGGCGTTCCCATCGTACACATGCTTAACCACCACAAGATGACTGCCGACGAGTTCGCTGCCTCACCGAATGGACTTCATCCCGATTTTACAGCCCATCTCGTCAATACGGAGCGTACTGGAGTCATTGAACCGCTGGTGGTAAGTGTAAAGGGAGCACCGCGGGGAGCGAGGCATGCGATAGTTCCACTTCTGTCACAAGTCGAGTGGCGAGTTCGGAGAGCCATTGCCTGGGGCCGCTTGCATCGAGCGGCCAACCAATCGAAGCGAGTTGTTTTCACTTATTGGAGCGAAGGAGCCGGGAAAGCAAATGTCGGAGGTGATCCCGATGACTTCCTGGATGTACAAGGCAGTCTAGTGCGGATGCTGACCGAAATGAAGCGACTGGGGTATGATGTCGGTAGCGCTCCGGTGCCTGATCGAGACTGGTTCGCAAATCGAATGGCCAATCAGGCGTCCAATGTTGGTTCATGGGCTCCGGGGGAATTGGCGGAACGTGTACGAACGGCAGAGGTCGCTCTATTGCCGGAGGAAACGTATCGAGATTGGTTTGATGCCCTGCCGGCCGCTCGTCGTGCTGAGATCGTTGAGATGTGGGGACCGCCTCCCGGCGAAGTAATGGTGTATACCGATCCAAAAGGGAAACGTTTTCTCGTTATCCCGAAGATTCAACTTGGTAACGTCCTGATCGCACCGCATCCTGACTGGGGCTACCTTCAGAGTAATAAAGCGCTAATGTCGACGGGCGCCTTACCTCCGCATCACCAATACTTGGCTTTCTTTCTTTGGCTTCAACGCGATTTCAAGGCGGATGCTTGGGTGAGCATGTTCTCCAATCTTGTGCTCCAGGGCGGCAAGTCGGAGGGACCTGTAGTAGACGACCACATTGGAATCATGTTAGGCGCAATTCCCCAGATTCATCCAGAGCGTCTGGGTGCCAACGGCGGAGTTTCTATGAAACGGAAGGGATTGGCGCAGACAGTCGGCTGGTACAACCATGTCGTTCCGGCTGACGGGGTGGAGCAATTATTTGAGCTACGGGCGCGCATTGCTCGGTATCAATCGCAACCCGATGAGAAGTTGCGATCGGATGCTGAACCATTGATTCGCGAGGAAGTGAAGCGAACCGGTCTTGATCGAGCAATCGCTCCGATGGATGTTGACACTGCCGCATTTCCGGAACTATTGACCAGCATTAACACATTCCTGGTTGACCTTGATCGCTCTCATGCGCCGCACGGTAGCAAGATACTTGGTGATGCCCCCTCGGGAGCTGCACTTTCTGACATGGTGACAAGCATGCTCGGTTCGGAGTTGCGCAAGTCGCTTGAGACAATGACAGAAACACCTTATGTCGCGGCTCGTTCTCTGGTGGCCGCCGTTTTGTTGGAAGGACGCGCGCCCTCAGATGCTTTGTCCATTCATGTTGGAAAGACTTCGCCCGATGCGGAGGCTCAGCTAGCACTTGCCAATACCTATGCAAATTTGCTTCGTACTGCACCGCGCGAAATCGATTCGATTTTAGAAGCATTGTCAGGCAAGTACATCGAACCGGGACCAATGGAGGAACCGATACGTGACCCCGATTCGCTGCCACCTGGTCGATCGCTTTACAACTTCGATCAAGATGCGATACCGACGCCCGAGGCGGAATCGATTGGGATACGTCAAGCTGAGGCGTTGATCTCAGCTCACCGTGAGAAGAACAATGGCGACTATCCAATCAAGCTGGCCTTTGTGATTTGGTCGAGCGAGATTGCCAAGAATCACGGAGTCACCGAGGCTCAAATTCTGCATCTATTAGGAACCCGAGTTGTTCGCGACGTACGTGGCCATATCACGGGTGTCGAACTCATACCACGCGAAACGCTCGGACGCCCGAGAGTGGACGTGCTTATCACGACCAGCGGGACATATCGAGATCACTATCAAGACAAGGTCGAATTGATCGCTGCCGCGGTAAAGCTGGCAACCGAATCAGCAGAAGCAGACAACCCGGTGTCGGCGTCCACTCGCGAATCGATTGAACGGATGTTAGCCGATGGCGAGTCAAGAGATCGCGCTTCGAAACTGGCGCTAGCCCGTGTTTTCGCACCGGCTCCAGGGGCTCACTCGCCTAGCATACAGTTCTTAGCGAAGTCAGGCGACCAGCGAGGTGACGAATCTCGCATGGCAGAACTCTTTACGAAAAGGATGAGCCACGCATACGGAGGAGGCTTTTACGGTGAGGCCGCTCGACCTGTGTTTGAGCAAAACCTGGGCAAAGTCGATGCCGCCACACTTCCGAGAAGTAGCAATGTAAACGGATTGTTGGACCACCCAATGTCTGCTGGCTTTTTGGGAGGTTTGAATCTATCTGCAAAAGCGGTTAAAGGTAAAGACATCGATCTTTACGTAAGTAATCTTCGCAACAAAGAAAGTGTTTCCATCGAACCTGCCTCCCGCGCGCTGCAAAACGAATTGCGATCTAGGTACTTCAATCCGAAATGGCTCAAAGAGATGCAGGCGCACAGCTACGACGGCGCTCGAACCATGATGCTCATGACCGACCACCTGGATCTTTGGGATTCAACCGCGACCAAAATGGTGAGCAGCGCCGACTGGTCCGAAGTGAAATCCGTGTATGTCGATGACAAACTAAAGCTGAACATGAACGAGTTTTTCGAGAAGTACAATCCTTACTCACAACAGGTATTGCTGGCGAACTTGCTTGGAGCTGCTTCGAGGGGCCATTGGCAAGCGACTTCGGAAGAGCTTTCGCAGGTCGCCAACAAGCTCGCTCAAAGTGTGACGACACATGGTGCTGTTTGTGAAGCTGGTATTTGTCGAAATGAATCGCTAACCGGCGAAATCGAAAAAGCGATTGGTGATTCGCCTGCGGCAAAAGAGCTAATGGTCGGCTATCGAAACACGATTGAAAAGGTGACGGAGACTATAGCGGCCGATGCCGTGCCAGACGCCACTCCGGTGACTGCGAGCACTTCCACCGCAGAGAGTAGCAAGCCTGCAGCCAATCTAGAATCGAGCATAGATCGAGCTTCGCGAGCTCCGAATGAAAGTAGTGCATCATCTCAAACTGAGGTGCCCGTGACTGGTCAGTTACTCGAAGAAAAGACGATAGCAGGCAGCCAAGCGACGAATCGCTCCGAGCTTCCATGGTTGTGGATTGGATTAGGCACTTCCGCATTCGTCTTGATCGCAGCCGGTTGGTTTCTGGGGCGTTCCGCTTAAGAGTCAACAGGATTTTTTTAGAAGTTGATGTTTTCATTCATCCATTTACAAGGGGAAAATATGAGAAGGCAATTCGAACGTCAAAAGAAGCTCGCGTTCACTCTGGTCGAGCTACTTGTTGTTATTGCAATTATTGGGATCTTAGTTGGGCTTTTGTTACCTGCCGTTCAAGCAGCCCGCGACGCTGCGCGACGCATGAGTAGCCA
This sequence comes from uncultured Pirellula sp., assembly GCA_903858115.1. Classification (GTDB taxonomy): domain Bacteria; phylum Planctomycetota; class Planctomycetia; order Pirellulales; family Pirellulaceae; genus JBKCUI01. Next base: position 6,854 of record CAIOHR010000147.1, read on the forward strand.
GAACAATTTGAAGCAGATTGGGCTGGCTACACATAACTTTATGACGGTGTACAAGAACTTCCCAAACGCTCAAAACTATACAGCGGTGACCGGTGTTTCCGCTGATCCTCGTTTTCATCCAGGAACAAGTGGATGGGCGCTGATACTGCCGTATCTTGAGCAAGGCAACTTGTCAAATCGATACGATCCGAAGCTAGATCCACGCGATGCGACGGTCGTACGGGACGGCTGGACAAATCTGATGGTGCACTCAACGCCCATTCCAGCCTTTATTGCTCCGGGAGATATCGAACCCAATCCGAAGGCATGGCCAGGCTGGTCAAGTTATTTTTGGTGTGCGGGCAATAGGACTTTCCTTGGCGTAGGTGCCTCAGGGGCTGAACGCGATGGCTTCACAAAAGATGATGGAATTATCATCAAGGGTGAAATCGGCAAGGTAACTCTAGCCAGTATTACCGATGGAACATCCAACACACTAATGGCTGGTGAAGCGCACAATATCCTCAAGCGATTTTTCTTCACATCAGGGCCATTCAACGGGCAACCACGTACAGGTAGTACGACTTGGAGTTTCGGTGACGTTACCCTTAGCTTCGGATACGCCCACACACCCTTAAATCTCTTGGAGGCATCCAACTGGACGTACAATCCTCGCAGGGTGTCTGAGGACGGCAAGCACTCCTTCCGAAGTGTTCACAAAGGGGGCGTTAATTTTGTGCGAGCTGATGGATCGGTTCAATTCCTGTCTCAAAGTATCGACATGCTCGCGTACCAAGGGCTATCGAGTCGGAACGGGGGTGAGGTGGTCAATGCTGAATAGCCATTGCAAGGGCAGTTTCTCACTCGCGACCATTACGAGTCTACTGGGGCTAGCGATCATTGCGATTTCAATGATGGGGTGTGCTGGTTCTTCGAGCCAACCAGCAGCCGCAAGCAGTACGATTAGTTGGGAGGAGTTTCAAAAAATGGATGAGGAACAGCAGCGGGATCCCTACGTGCTCGACAATCTGGATGAATCTGCCAAAAAGAAGTTTGCTGAACGGAACAAGAAGCGGAGGTAAGTCATAGACTGTTGTGAGGGTAGAGCTCGTAAATCATCAACATGGATTTGTTAACAAAACGCATTGACTGGTTGGATTGTCATCCTCGGATATCATTTTGACTACGCGGAGGAGTTAATTCTGTGCCCGGATTTGGTCGGCTTTCTTGGTCAAGAACTAACCATTATGGGTGACGAAACGTTTGGTGAGATCGACCGAAGTAGGCGGAGCCTCCGTGTCTTATATCCGATGGATTTGCTTGGTTCATTACTCCGGAGGCTGGCTTTACTGCGTACTTTTGACGAGTCGCTTCCACATCAGTCGCTGCTTATCCCAGTTGGTTGTGATCGCAATTGTGCGAACTTCACGTTCGCGGAAACGCGGGACGGGTTCGGAGGTTGCTTCGAGGTCAAGGATCGCTTGCTGGATGTCGGGGGCGAGGTTGCTGAGGTTGAGGATTTGCGTGACGCGGGCGCGGGTGATGCCGGCTACGCGGGCGATCTCGGCTTGGTCTTTGACTTGGCCGTTTGCCAATAGGTAATCGAGGCGAATTGCGAGAGCCATCAACTTGGTGATGTGAGGCACACGCGGCGGTGCAATTGGCCTCGCGGCTTTAGGTGCAGCAACGCGTTGGCGACCATGTGATTCGGAGGTGGTCTGGAAACTAATTTTTAAGTGAGGGGTCATTTGAGGTTACTAGCACTTTGGTTGGAGCTATCAGTTGGGTTCGTTGCAAAGGACTTCAGTCCAATAGGGCTTAGCGTGATCGAAAGCGTACTGTCGCTCGGATCATGGTCGATGCTGGTTACTAACTGGGTCATCAGTCGACTGCGTTCCCCCATCGTCAGATGCTCCCAGAGGCCCTGGAGATTCTTGATGGCGTTCATGATGGTAAAGCGGTCGGGCGCACCCGCTTGGATCTTCGCGAGTTGATCTTGTAACTCGTTGCGGCGGCGAATGTCGCGAGTCTGTTGCTCTGTCAGCGAGGCAAGAGATTCGAGTCGCGTTGTTTCTCGTTTGGTATCCCCGGTCGGTATGGAGAAGGCTTCGATCGCTCGCTCTGAGTTGACGAGACTTGTCTTCAGCAACGAAAGTTCTTTCTGAATCGTCTCACCTTTCTCGGCAATAGACTTGCTGACTCGATGACAGGTATCGTTGAGGAGCGTTTCGTCAATAGTCAAGGATTCGAGTTGAGCGACGATGAACCGTTCGACCTCCTCCGCGGGAAGCGATGGTCTGGGGCAAGTCTTATGGCCACGTTTGGTCGCTCTGTTGCAAACGTAGTAACGATATCGTTTTCCGCGACCGCTGCCGCCACTTGTCGAATGTGTCATGAGTGAGTTGCAGGCCGTGCAACGCAATAGACCAGCCAGAACGCCAGGCGATTTGCCGTGAATACGATCGCCCAGGTTGACGCGGCCGGAGTGAAGCTTCTTCTTTACTGCCGCAAAAACCGCAGGATCAACGATTCCTTGGTGTTCCCCTTCGTAAGTCTCCTCGTGGTAGGTGACTTTGCCGATATAGATGGGATTGGTTAACAATGCGTGCAGTGACGTTTTATAGAAAAACCCACCTCCCAGCAGCTTGTCGTTCTTAGTGACCCAAGATTTGGATCGCCAACCACGGGCTTCGATCGCCGCGATTGTTCCAATCAGCCCCTCGCATTCAAGATACAATTCGAAGATCTGGCGGACACGCTCGGCCTCCATCTCATTGACGATCAGTTTCTTGGTTGAGCGATCGATGTCATACCCAAGGACAGGCCTGCCACCGATGTACTTGCCTTTGCGCCGGGCAGCCGACATCTTATCGCGAGTTCGTTCGCTGATGATCTCGCGTTCAAATTGTGCGAACGAAAGCAGAATGTTCAGCGTCAACCGCCCCATACTGGACGTCGTGTTGAACTGCTGGGTTACGGACACAAAGGAGACGCCCGATTTGTCGAATGTGTCCATGATGCGTGAAAAGTCCATCAGCGAACGACTGAGTCGATCGACCTTGTAAACCACAATGCAGTCGATCATGCCGGCCTTGATATCCTCCAGCAATTGCTTTAGCGCAGGGCGTTCCATGTTGCCACCCGTGAAACCGCCATCGTCGTATAGCTTGTCGATCTCTACCCAACCTTCATGGCGTTGGCTTGCAATGTACGAAGAGCATGACTCGCGCTGAGCATCGAGCGAGTTGAACTCTTGTTCTAAACCCTCAGTTGTGGATTTGCGGGTGTAGATGGCGCACCGAATCTCCTTGGTTCTCTTGTTAGTATCGATCATTGGGCTAGCTCCTTCTTGCCCTTCAATCCGAAGAACGTGAAGCCGTTAACGTGCGAACCGGAGATCGCCTTCGCCACGGCTGACAGAGTGCTATACGTCGTACCGTTGAACTCAAAAGTACTCTCGCCAACATGAACAACGAGCTTTTGACCCTTGTAAGTTTTGTGCAATTGATCTCCTGCGGGCGGCAACCGGGGATCGCGACCAGGATCAATCACAGTCGTTTGCTCGCATGCAAGCGATATCTGATCGGTGAATGATTGCGGTGGTCGCTTACGCAGATCGGCATCATCAGCCATTGCTAACGCACGTTGTCTCACTCGCTCGGGTAGACCTCCTTGCTCGTTAGCCTGCAACCGCCACGCGATCTTCTTGATCATCCAATCGCGATTGCGGCTACGTGGTGGCTCGAGACAAACAGTCTCGAAGTATTCTTGAAGTGCAGCGGTCGCCATGCTCTTCATGCGCGCGACCTCCTGCTTGATGTTGAGGCTCATACGTCCCTCCGTTGTGAATGGTCTTGTTGGTGGTTTCTCGCGGCGCGTTTACTGCCGGTCACAGAGAGCGATAGTTCTCAAGAATCCTCAAGCCCATCGTCGGAAGTTTCTGGCTTAACTGATTCCGAATCCAGTTTGCCCTGCGAGTTCTGCTGCAAGAGGGCTCGCACGACTCCGATCGCCAACAATTGCGCAATCTCAACTTGTCCTTGTTCGATGCTAACTTGTGCCAGTTCAGAGGGTTGCCTCATTCGTTTCATCCACTTCCGCGTTAAGTATTTGAAGCCAGGCATCTCTACCTGTTAAATCGCTTTCTCCTACCTGTTGGAATACCCGGCTGGACGCAGAATTGACGGACCAAAGGCGAATCTTTCTCGAGTCGTTGTTAACGGACGGCAAGTTCAAGAATATTTTCCGATTCCAAAAAGCTGTGACCAAAGGTGTCAAACGCGTGTGAATGATAGCTCTCGCGATTGGCAGTGGCTTGGCCTGGATGGAATCACATAGGACAACGGTCATGGACTGGCGGATGGGATGCCCACGCTAGGAGTTTTGCACGGTGGAAGCCGTAGGCCGGCCACTGCCAATCGCATTTGTTTGCGTCAGTCGGTTGGATCGCTTGACGTTTTGATCAATGAAGGATTGCTATGAAGTACTGATTTTCAAGGTTTACATCATGACCGCTGGACGAATGGATCACCAAGCGTGATGACTTCGAATACGTGCTCTGTTTGGATGTCTCGCGCTGGGGACGATTCCAGGACATCGACCTGTCGGCACAGTTCTCTGCGATCTGCAAAAAACATAAGAAGCAGGTCATCTACACGACGATCGGCAAGCCAAGGGAAGACGACCCGCTCTATCCGGTCTACGTTCAATTCGAACGCTTCCGCGCCGCACAATACAGTCGCGAATTGAGCGACAAGGTTTGGCGTGGCTGCGTGAAGATCGCCGAGCAAGGGTATTGGGCCGGAGGTCCACCTCCTTATGGTTTGCAGCGGTTACTGCTGGATGAAAAGCGAGAACCACTCAACGTACTTCAGCCAGGACAACGCAAGGGAATCCAGAACCAACGGGTGACTTTAGTGGAAGGGCCGCCTGAGGAAGTGGCAACGATCCGGCGAATCTTCGAGGCGTTTGTTGTGCGAGGGGACTCGGAATACAAGATCGCGGAAGACCTCAACCGTGATGGGATTCCATCACCTAGTGGCCGGCGATGGGGCGCGGGTAGTGTGATGGCTCGACTGCGAAACGAGAAGTACGCTGGCACGATGGTCTACAACCAGACCAGCGGCAAGCTGAAGACTCCCAAACATCCGAATCCGCCAGAGGAATGGGTGCGAACACCTGAGGCTTTCTCTGGCGTGATCGATTTCGAATTGTATCTGCGGGCCCAAGAGTTATTGGAGAAGCGTAAGCAGCGATACGATCCTGACTACATGCTGCGTATGCTTAACATGCTGTACCAGACTCACGGCATGATGCGGCCAGGCTTGTTGCGCACCAGCGATGAGTATCCAACTGTGGGCGGATACTCGAAAGAATTTGGTTCGCTCGATTCCGCATTTCAAAAGCTATTCGATGGCGAACGTGGCAAAGCACGCGATGCGGTTCACGAACAGATCCGCAGCCATGTACCAGAGACGCTCGCTTATTCGGACTTCTTGGTTCTCGATCAGAAACTGACGGTCTCGATCCAACCAGCAGTTCCAGTCCCACACGGATACGAATCGTACTGGCCGCTGCGGCGCGATACGCGACCGGTGATCGATATGACTCTTGGCGTTCTCCTCTCGGAACCAGCCGACTTCAACATTCTCGGGTTCATCGCCCTGCCACGCTTTGGATTGGATTCTCGTCCTCTGCGTTTCACCAGCTCATCGACTCGCACCGAACTGTTCGGGCGAGCGGATTTGACGTTTCTTCAACAACTTCTCTAACAAGGTATTAGAACTATGGAAGCACTTACGAACATTTGCCCGATGGCCCATCGACGGTACGAGGAGGTGCCGATCGCAAAAGTGAAGGTCATCAACTCTCGCAACCGCGACAAAGAGCAGTTCGACATGAATGTCGAAAGCATCGAGAGCGTTGGCTTGATGAAGCCTATTCGAGTCAACGATAGGTTCTTGGAAACATCCGGTCATTACGAATTGATCTGTGGCGAAGGTCGACTGCTGGCACACCAGCAACTTGGCAAAACGCATGTGATGGCGGAAGTTGTCACCTGCACTCGCAAAGAGGCCCTTCTTCAATCGCTGATAGAAAACATCGCTCGAACGAAACCAGAGAGCATGGATTTCGCGCGGGAGCTAAAGCGATTGCACGATGAAGGGCTGGACTACAAACAGATCTCCAAGATCGCTTGTAAAGGTGAGGAGTACATTCGCAACTACATCCGATTGGTGGAACAGGGCGAAGAGCGGTTGATTCAGGGTGTTGAGTCCGGCATCTTTCCGATCAAGTTCGCCATTCAAGTCGCATCGACTGAAGATTCTCAGATCCAAGGCGTGCTCATGGATGCGTTCGCCGAAGGCTTGGTGACCACAAACAATTTCGGCCAGGCTCGACGAATCATCGCGGCGCGAGCCAAGTTATCGAAGAAGACGCCATCCAAGAGCGACTATACCGTCAACCAACTCCAGGCAGACATTGCCGAATCGACACGAGTAAAGACCTCTTTTGTTCGCGAGGCCAAGTCGAAAGAGAACCGGTTCATGACGCTGCTAACTGGAGTCAACACTTTGTTCCAGGATGCGGCGCTGGTGGAGTTGTTGGCTAAGCAAAAGCTTGATAAACGCCCTGCTTTAGCCGGTGCGTTTCGCTTCGAGCAACCTGGCGAATCGGAGGTGCAATCATGAGCGTGAACGGACACAACGGAAAGCAAGTGCAAGGTATCGACATATCGATCGTCAAACTGGTACCTCGCAGCGAACGCAAGGTTGCCAAGAAGTATCGGGCACGTATCGAGTCCAGCTTGCGTGCTGTCGGCTTGATTGAACCACTGATCGTGTACCCTCTCAAAGACGGCTATGAGATTCTCGACGGCGTGCTGCGTTATCGGATCTTGTTAGACATGGGCGTGGAATCGGTGCCTTGTCTGATTCACAGCACGCGCGATGGCTTCACGGGCAATCGAATGGTGAATCAATTGAGCGCTTCGCAGGAGATGCGAATGCTTCGCAAGTCGCTCGAGGAACTAGACGAGAAGACGATCGCCAATGCGTTGGGGATTCAGAGCATCGGCCACCGGCTCAATAAAGGGTTGCTCGACAAACTGCACCCTGAGGCTGTGAAGGCATTCAATGCGAATAAGATCAATATCCAGACGGCCAAGGAACTCATCAATGTGAAGCCCGAACGCCAGCAGGAGATCTTGCAATTGATGGATAAGTGCAACGATTACAGTACCGTGTTCGCACGAGGTTTGGTGCTCAAGACGCCAGTGGCCAAACGGGTCAAGCCGACCAATAGTCGAACGCCATGGACCAAGGCAGATGAAAAGAAGAGCCAACTGCTCAAGAAGCTGCAGGAGGCGGAACAGCAGCAAGACTTCTACACGGGCTTGTATCGGCAGTACACAACGAACCTGCTGAAGCTGGTGATCTACGTTCGGTCGCTGATGAACAACGCAGAGGTAAAGTCGCATCTGCAAAACCATCATGCCGACCTGACTCAGATCTTCGAAGAGATCCTAGCGAGCACGGAGGGATAACGATGCCAAGAAGAATCTGGACTCCCGATCGGGTCATCGAGGAACTCAAGCGTACTCGCTGCAATGGTCCTCGTGCTAACAGAAAGCTAGACGACGCGGCGCGTCGTTGTTTTGGCAGCGTACGAGCAGCACTGGATGTGGCCGGCTTGCCATGTGGACAACCGGAACGTCGGACCAGCGGTTGGTCAAAGGAAACAGTTGTCGATGCGATTCGCCAGCGACATCGCAACGGCGAAAGTCTGGTTCGAACTAACCGAGAGGATCGTGCGCTATATGAGGCTGCGAAGCTTTGGCATGGAAGCTGGACGGCAGCGCTCGTAGCTGCGGGATTTCCGCGACCGCCTCGGGATTACTACACAGCCGATGAGGTTCGACTACGGATCATCGATTTGTACGAACGCGAGCTGCCTCTGACTTGTTCGTCGCACAATGACTCAAAGCTTCGGCGTTCGTGCATGAAGCATTTTGGTGGTTGGCGAAACGCAGTCGAATCGCTTGGTTTAGGAAGCGAACTGCGACGAATGTGGACTCCCCAAAAGGTGATCGAAGCA
>CAIOHR010000148.1 GCA_903858115.1 uncultured Pirellula sp.
CTAAACTCTCTCCCAATAGTGGTTCGTGGCACCGATTCTGTCGAATGGTCCAATGATGCAGCTCGGTTTTATCGTGCTCCCTACAACCTAACGACCGCCGTGTCGTTCCACTTCTTAGGCAACAAGTACCTCCATGCAGAACTCTGATTCGAACGATCGCTCTATTGAGCGAGGATGGCTGATTGACTCTCCGGAACGAACGCTTTCATGGTCTCGCAAACCCGATCGAGACGAAAAAGCAGCTCACACGCTTCGGCAGTATATCTACATGCAGATGGCTGCATCCGATCTCGTGCTGGACGAAGAAGCAAGACAACGTGTCGATTTGCCAGAAGGCCTTTTGGCTAACCTCGAAGAAAAGAACCGCCTGCTATCCCAACTTCGAGCCCCTATCGATCAACGTATTGAACTTTTTTTGGCAGAACACTTTGCCGATGTCCAACTTGATGCACCCTTGCAACTCCCCGCGACCACGATGGTTCTCGACCACCACGGACTAGCTCGCGAATTGAGTCTACCTGATCGCGGCGAACGGTTCGAAAACGAACTTGTTAGCTCGTACCGCGTGGCTAACGGTGTTCTACACAATCCACGCGCTGATCGTAGAACGACCCAAGGCACATTCCACGTTGCCGAAGGAGGCTTGCCGATCGCAGGCGACAAACGCAGCGTGCCAAAAATCGTTTTCGCAAACCTTTTTCGTCATGCGGTGCAGCCGCCCGAATCTCTATTGGAACTCCCCTTCACTCAAGAAAACACCTCTCCCGCCAAAACCTTCGTATCGCTGCTGATTCGCCCAGTTGTCTGCCCGGAAGTGGCTGGCTATTGCGCACACAAGTCGATGGAAATTAGGTTCTTTGCACCGGGCGGCTTGGTTAGCAATCTCGATTTCGTCGAGTCTATTTTCGGCAACGCAGGCGATCCACTCGTCCCAGAAAACGATGCAGCCCTCGACTGCATGCATTGGACCGGTCACACGGGATGTGTGATTCTCGCGCCACATCTCGTACACCTGACCAAGAAAGAACTCGGGCTACCTCACATCGATAAAGCTACCGCACGCCAACGCGCCGACGGAATGTGCTGGTCCAAGGAGAACGAAAAATACAACGATGGGCAAGCCTTTAAGATCACTTGTCGAACACAAGCCGGTGTGATCGTAACGCTGATTGCGGACAACTATTACGGATACTGCAAGAAGGAAGTTAAAACTCAAATCAGTTATGCCGCCAACTTGCTCGGCAACGTAGAAGAGGAACATGCAGGCGGAACTCTCGCATTCGTCTCCCACAATCTTGGCGAAGATTTTCAGTGGAACTCGCGACGTTACAACGGACGCTCGTTCCAAGACCTTGCCAAAGATTTCTGCAGCTTTATCGACATTCGGCCAGAAGGCTACGGCATCGACCGATTATTCCCGAATTTAGTGTACGTCTCCGAAGAAGCCCTTGTCTCTCTCTTTGACCGCTCGATTCGATGGACTGTAGATGGCAAAGAACAATCGATCCCATTGGAACAAAACAAAATCTACATGGCGCCGAGCGGTTACAAGGTGCAAATGGAAAAGCACCCATGCGCACCCTCTTGGCGACTTATCGGAACCGGTGGTGAAGGAGTCGTATGCCATAAACCTTGCACGGTAAGCGGTGGTGGCAAAAGCGAAATCAGCAAATCTCTGCGTGACTACATGCAGGGCGGCCCTATCTTTGTCGCAGAAATGGATAGCGACTTTAATCAACTCCAAGCCATTTTTGATCGA
>CAIOHR010000149.1 GCA_903858115.1 uncultured Pirellula sp.
CTCCTCGCAAATACTCAATCACGTAGTAGGTAAAAACACTATGGCCTAGAGGTGGATGCTCCCAACTGAACTGCTTGTCACTGCAACTAAATAGGATCGCGATTCCACCTGGAACGGTCCGTCGTGACTCATGAACGCTCCCTAGATCGATGACTTTGCCACCCTTTTTTTGCCCCTGCGAAGACAAAACATTTTCTTGGCAAGCATCAACCAGCAGTAGCTTCCTTGATGCTTTCGTCTGATTCATCGCATCGACGATCGATGATATTTTCAAAAGAGTCGACTTGTCGCCTAGATTCGCATCCGATGGACAAAAGTAGGTCTCACGCACACCGGTTGGCAAAAGCTCTTCGTCGCCAAACTGGACACCATGTCCCGATAAGGCAATCACCAACGTGTCGTCTTTCGCGCAGCTACGCCCCACGGCTTCGATGACATCGGTGATTTTCTTGGGTGTAGTTGGACGAAGTCGCGAAGATTCCGATTCGCTGGTCATCGTCGTGGTCTTGAACCCAAGCCGCTCGAGCTGCATCGAAAGTGCAACTGCATCATCCCCTGCAAACTGCAAATTGTTGAACGTGCTTGTATCGTACGTCTCGACACCGATGAGAACGGCATAGTGATCTTGTGCCATCGCGTCTCGAAACACCGAGAACATGCCCAAAAGCAACATCGAGACTACGGTAACCCAACTACGCTTGCTCATGGAACCCCCGATTCTTCCCAATTGGAACAATTTACGTCCTCGATTTAGTACCATCTCACCGATCGTATCGCACGGAAACAACTGCACGGACGTCCCCGAAATCGCGAGTCACAAGCTCATAGTTCTTCGCTAAATCACGACCCTGAGTTGTCGCTTTGCCACCCTTGGGCGCGCCGGCAGGTTCATCATCTGGTCGTTTCCCATTGGGATCCCAGCTTGCGCGAAACGCCGCTGTGATAGTGCCAATTCCATTGGAATTTCCTTGACGCTTGGCCACACTTTGCTCATATCCACCTATTTGAAACGCTTTGGTGCTCGTCTTGGAGATATACCAACCCGGAACATCCGCATACTTACCTGGGGCTACGATGATGCGGCTGTTGCTAGGCGCGTCAGTCGCATCGACAAACATATCCACTCCATCGATCGTAAGCGTCACTGCAGTTTCGAAGTTCGCTGTGTTGTGCAGACGTACGATGTACTCTTCCCCCTGATGCAATTCGACGTTCGCTCGCTTCTGTTGGTCGAGCGTTGCCGGTCGCTTCTCAAGCTGGTTCCCCCTGACTACCAAAATCTCGATGGAATACGGGCTTGTAGCCGTCGGCTTGGTTTTACCTTGGTCGGTTCTGGTCGGTGGATTTTTGACATGCTCGATCATTCTCTCTTGCTGCTGCTTTTCCGGCATCGTTGGTGGGATATCCACACCCGACGCACCCGAAATTTGCAATACAACACTTCCGAACACACTGATCGGAAGTTCTGCAAGCTCATCACCGTTACCGTCGAGGACCAGGGCAAGAATCTCTAAGGCAAGAGAGTCGAACTCATCTTGTGGATGCTGTCGCTTCTCGACCAATTTGAATTTCCCCATAATCTGAGTGTCGGCATCGTCATTGACTGTCAACCCAGCAGCTTCTAGCTGACTTTTGATTGAGCGGCTGATCTCCACGCCACCACTGGTCTTGAGTTTAGGAACCCCAGAAAAATCTCCGACGATGACCTTGCTCGGTAGCTTTTCTTCCTGAAGAAACGCCTTGATCTCTTTGGCCATCATCGCGAGACCCTGATCAAGTAACTCATCACCACGGGCGCTGCGGAGACACCCAAAAAGGCAAAGTACGACCACAACAGGCCATGCAATTATCGAATAACTTCGTTTTGTCATTTGGGAGGAATTCTCCATCTTACTTAAGTGTTTCCGACGAAAAGGTTCGTTGTCATTTTGGAAGAAAAAGCGTGTTGAAGTTGAGTTCTTCCCAAGCACATAGTGAATTTACTGAAAACACGAAAGTTTTCAGCGAACGCGGATCGGGACGCCGATTTCCATCTCACGAGCCAGACGTCCGTAAGCAGTCTCCCAGGTTTCACGCGATACCGAGCCTTGTGCGTTCGACCAATTGGCCAACCCCAGTTCGCGTAGCAATCGAGGACTCGATAACGCTTGTTTGTCCTTTGTAAGCCCCATTTCACGGCATGCATCCTCGAAGGTGATGTCCAGTTGGTATCGACGAGATACACGAGTGATAGGTTCCGGAAAGTCTTCGATTGCACGATCGGTATCGGAACCAACTTTAACGAATTCACCTATTGCTTCCTCCAGGGCGATCATAAGGTGCTTCTGATCCTTACGCACCAGCTGCTGCATCGAAGCGTTCTCCGGAAAAAGCTCCAACACCTTGTCGGCGAGCGATTGGCCTCGACGACCCTCAAACAGAGGTCGAATGTCGTCCTTTTCCCAGGGAAACATTCCGTGTTTATGGCAACCCATGCAGCTTATGCCGTTGACGATCGTTACCGAACCGCTGTGTGCATTGGGATCAAACACGACTTGGATTGGACCTTCATCGATTCGCGCATCATCACCCGTCACAAGCATGTAACCCTGCAGCCCATTGGATAACGACCATATTATCTCTCCCCCATCATGCTTAAAGGGAGCAATCTGTTTGTTGCCAAGTTGCTCGAAATGCGGGCCGAGTGGACGGCGTGTGAAATCACCTTGCTCGGCGGTTCCAGGGAGCATATCGTAGCTCTTCCAATAGTAGCGCCCCCCGCCGGTCGTATCGTGACGTTCCAACATTCGGTTCTGCTGGGAGACCCCGCTTTTCTGAAACGCTGATCGCGACAGCTTCCCGCTTTCGAAGTTTCGATAGATATCCACGCCCAAACCTGCTTCGAGTGCTTTGGCATTCGTCGGGATGTTTAGCAGAGTGTGATACAACGGTGGACGTGATGCTTTGGCAATAAACCAATCGGCACGCAGGTACGGCACACGCGTTTGAGTCTGCCGATAGATATTGGTGGCTGTCTGGCTGCTTACCTTCAAACCATAAGAGTACGACTTAAGCACTTCATTCCAGTGCCAATCGTTCCAACCGTAGTCACGCATGTCGATGGCTAGTACAGTTCCGATTTCGCCATCGACAACCCGAGGCACAACGATACGAGACTTGCTCGATAGACTGTTGACCAGCTTCGAAAGTGCAGCACGTGTCAGTCGCAAATCCTCTTCGGTCGTCGGTTCTTTGCCGGTGGTGTCGTTCCATAAATGTGCTAAAGAAAAATAGCGAGTGTGTGGAATTTGATCGTCTGGGAGATTACGGAGATCTTGTTCGATTGCGGCAAGGATCGATTCTTCTCCGCGAAATTCTCGTTGCGGACGTTCTTCAGGGGGGAAGTGTGCTCCGGCTTCAATCCACTTCTTGAAAGCTTCTTTTTCTTCGGTGGTCGGTTGAGGTTGACGTTCAGGTGGCATGTAGCCGGTATCCACCGCCTCCCACAGCCGAGATTCGGCAAGTTCACTGGGCACGATGAATGGTTTTTCCTCCTTGTCGGTAGGAGCGAGCAATGTTGCTCGATTCGAGACGTCCAGCGCTGGATACCTGAAATCATCACCGTGGCATCTCTGGCAGTAAGTCTTGAGGAATGCTACTCCTTGCTTGGCCAGGGATCGATCAAAGGTGATGGCTGCGTCGTCTTGCGCAGCGACAAGAGTTGGGGCCAAAAGAGTTAGAATCGCGAGAATACGAGGGATCATCGTTCGAGCGCTCATGGATTTAGGTTTATTCAAAGTCGTCAAAGATTTTATGGGATAACGCGACTATTTCGGGTTTCTTCCGAAGCATTTTCGATTTTTTCGAAAAGAATCTTGGAACCTGCTGTCCACGTGTTTCCGGGCA
>CAIOHR010000150.1 GCA_903858115.1 uncultured Pirellula sp.
CACCGGAATATGTTTCATAACAGTCAGGATGGTCGGATTTGAACCGACGGTCTCGTGCTCCCGAAGCACGCGGAGTAGCCAGACTTTCCCACACCCTGATAATTGAAGAGCGTCCAGCGAGAATCGAACTCGCAATTCCTCCTTGGCAAGGAGATGGGTTACCACTACACCATGGACGCCTTTTGTTGGCTCAACCAAATTGTCAAAGATCAAGAGCACCGAGTGAGGATCGAACTCACGCAGCCGCTTTACGAAAGCGGTGTCATTCCACTAGACCATCAGTGCTTATTCATTCAGTGGGATCGGTGGGTATCGAACCCACATCGACCGGATTAAGAGTCCAGCAATAAACGCTAAATCCCCAGGGATTTCTATCGGTTTGCGTGCTAGTACACTTTTGGTACACTAAAGCTAGCTATTTTCGGTTAGTAGCTAGTCAAAAAGATGACCCCGCAACCATGTCACTGGTTCGGGATCGTGATGCCAATTTTCTTGAAAGGTTATGGCATGAAAACAAGTGTACCAAAAAAGGCGGATCGATTCCCACTCTTTGTTCACAAAGGACGTGGGTATTGGTGCAAAACCGTTCTCGGCAAACATCGATACTTTGGAAAGGTTGCCGACGATCCGCAGGGAAAAGCCGCGTTGAAATTGTGGCTACGTCAAAAAGATTACTTGCTTGCTGGTTTAGAACCGCCAGCGGGAGAAGAAGACGCGATCTCTGTTAAGTTCGTTTGCAACAAGTTCATGGAGGCGAAGGAAGCAAGGTTACGAGCTGGCGACTTATCCCCGAAAACTTTCGTTGAGCTGAAGGAGGTGTGCGCTTTCTTCATGTCGATTGTGCCAGGAGGAGTCGAAGCGAAAAGCCTGGTTCCGCAGCATTTCGAGAAAGTGCTTGTTGCAATTCAGGAACGATACAAGTCGCCAGGAAGCCGCGGTAAGCGAGTGGGTATCATTCGATCCGTATTCAAGTACGGTTATGAGAATCGCTTGATTGAACGACCTACGCACTTTGGTAGCGAATTCAAGAAGCCTACAGCGAAAGCATATCGCGAACACAAAAACTCCATTGGTGACCGAAGTCTATCCAATGTTGAGGTTAGGGAGCTGCTATCGATGGCGACCGTTCAAGAGACAGCAATGATTCTTCTCGGTTTGCAAGCTGGCTTTGGAAATACCGAACTCTCTGAACTACCAAAGTCGGCAATAAAAGGCGACTGGTTGGAATTTGCAAGAGCCAAGACTGCGATCAATCGTCGCGTTCCACTTTGGAAAGAAACCAAGCAAGCCTTAACCAAAGTCATTGCATCGACTCCGAGTGACTACCCGCTAGTGTTTTCCAACGACATTGGACGGAAGATCTCCGATCATCGATATGTGAGCTACATGTTCTCGCGGTTGGCTAAAAATGCAGGCGTCAAGAATCATGTTTTTTACGACCTCAGGCGAACGCTACAAACGATTGCAGAGAATCAGGCTGAACAATACGACCTAGCAGCGATCCGATCGATTATGGGGCATGCGGACGCAGCAAACGATATGTCTTCGGAGTATCGTCAAAACATCTCCGACGATCGCCTACTCGCGGTTACAAATGCCGTTCGCAAGTGGCTTGGCAAGATACCAAAGGCAGGTGCCAAGTGAGTATGGCAAAACCTTGGGAGAAGCCTGATTTTCTGAAGCCTAGGTTTGAAGTACGCATACCAACCGATTTGAATGGCGTTTTAGAGATTGTGCTGCACCAACTGGACGTCCTGGAATGGCAGAGAACGGAATGGAAACGACTCTATCCTGGAAACGAATCCGCAATCGATGACGAGATTGACCGACGAATCCTAAGGTTATCAAACATCAGGAAATACGTTGAAGGATGCTTGGTAGCGTATGCGAATGAGCCAAAAGAGCTTGCTTGCATCTTCGATTTAATCAACTGCGGATTCACACTCCAACACGAAGTCTATTCATGGTCAATGCACATGGCAGAAAGAGGCATTTCGCAAGAATTAGGGCAGCATAAGTCGAAGCAAGCCAGAGGAGTTACGCAGCAAGAATGGATTGAAAGGAAGCAACAAGCAACAAGTTCCATGAAGGAACATAACAACAACAAAATCAAGGTTGCAAAAAGCCTTGGAATCAAGCCAAGCACGCTTGAAAATTGGCTTCGAGGAGGACGACGAGAAAAGAAATAGAATCTATTTTTTGCACACTGGACCAGCGTGCAAAGGATTCTCGTTTTTGAGAATTGAGTTTGGAAGTTAGTTCCTAATACTTCGGTTTAACCAAAGCAAACAAGCCTTTTTTGTTTGTTCAGTTAGTTCAACCGAAGGACAGGAAACATGAGAACTTTGACGGTGGCACAATGTGCCGAGCTGCTTCAGACCACTGAATACTCAGTGCTGACTATGATTCATCGAGGTGAACTAAACGCCTCCAACATCAACACGAAAAGGAACGCACAGCGACCACGTTGGCGAGTCCTTGAAACCGATCTTGCATCTCTCTTGATGCGAACCAGATTCCAGTCGCCAGTCATGGCACAAAAGCCAAAGAAGGCTAATCGCAAATCCACGAAGGATTACTTCGGAGGTGACAAGTGAACGAATCCGCTTTCTATGCCTGGTTGTTAATTCAAAACCTAGACCAGCAAATTTGGCTACCTGAACTACTCGCTGCACTGAAGCGAAGATTTGAAAAGTCGGAGGAACGACTTGTGATCGATGGCGAATGTCGATGGCCGACGAGAACATATCGAATTACTGAAGTGAAGGAGATGCCACGATGAGACAGGACGAACTTGAACGCATTGAGAAAATTAAGCAAGGACTTGCTGTCGTTGCAAACAAGCGTAGCGATCATGGATTGATTGCATGGGCTGAGAAGGAAGGATTGGCAACGAAAGTCGATCGTTCTTCAAAGTACGGGAATCCTTTCGTTATGAAGAAGGAATCCGAAAGAGACTTGGTTTGCGATCGATTCGAGGATGAACGCTTGCCATTGCTAGACGTTAGTTCACTCCAAGGACGCGTCTTAATCTGTTGGTGCTATCCAAATCGTTGTCATGGCGATTGCTTGGCAAATGCAGCGAACCAAAAAGAACCAACGCCTAAGAATTCGTCCACCAGTGTTGGACAAAATAAACGAGCCGCTAGCACGCAAATGCTCTTCGACTTCTCTAACAACGAAAAAAGCCTACAGGCTTTGGACCGATAGGCTTTCTTCAATTTTTCTCATCGCGGGTGACATCGCGATTTTCAGCAAATCAAGCTTTAAGGAATCTTACCAATGGCACAGGCGGCCAACAAGACAAAAAGTAAATCTCGCATCCTCATCGTCGTGGAGGGCGACCGATTCATTCGCGTCTACAGCGATGATCAGCACGTCAGCATCAAGACCGTAACCGTTCCGTTCATGCTCTCGCAGCAAGGCGAGATTCTCGTGGATGAGCTGCTCCAACAACGGTTGCGAGGTAACTGGGCCCAGACGTATACCGAAGGGCACTTGGTCGCAATGCACCCGATTCGGGACATGAAGCCGGAGGACATCGTAACGCGGGATCTCGACATGGCAGTATTGCGGACGATTGAAAAACATGAGGCATACAGATGAGTGATGGATTGGCAGGTTGTTACATCGGTAGTCGTGAAGGAAGAACGGACAATTCCAACGCTACCGCATTCATCGAGTCGACTGGGCATGTCTTGCGATATGTGCCGACGTGGAAAAAATGGCTCGTTTGGGACGGGAAGCGGTGGAAGGTAGATGATGATTCTTCCGCAGTCACGCACAGGGCTCGACGATATGCGTCTAGTCTCTGGGTCGAGCTTGGGAACATACGATGCGACCCAAAGGAATTTTCGACGATTGCAAGTTTCGTTCGCACGACTAACCAAAGTCGAGGCATTGAAGCCGTTCTGAATCTCGCAAGATGCGATGCGATGGTAGTCGTCTCCCATGAGCAACTAAACACCTTCCCGATGCGTCTAAATGTGCTGAACGGGACTATCGACCTAGAGACCGGAAAACTTCACGAGCACAATCCAGACGACCATATAACGCAGCTGGCGAATGTGCATTTCGATGAGCAAGCCGTTGCACCGGAATGGCTCAAAACATTGTCGTTGATATTCAATGAGGACGCAGAGTTGATTCGGTATTGTCAGCAACTCTTGGGTTATTCGATTACCGGAGATTCAGGCGAAGCAATTCTTCCGGTTTGCTACGGCAATGGTGCGAACGGCAAATCGACAATTTGGAACGCAGTCATCGAGCTATTGGGTGACTATGGATTGGTGGCTCCGTCTAAGCTGCTCATGGGAACGACCAACGAGCACGCTACCGACGTTGCTAGCCTCTACCAAAAGCGGTTCGTTTGTATCGCCGAGCCCGAACAGAACAGCAAGCTCCGTGAAGCACGAGTGAAAGAGTTGACCGGCGATTGCACTGTCACAGCTCGTCGTATGCGAGAGGACTTTTGGAGTTTCCAGCGAACGCACAAATTTTGGTTGTCCACAAACCATCTACCGCAGATTCATGGCGATGATGATGGAATTTGGAGACGACTGAAAATGATTCCGTTCACTGTGGACTTAAGACAGAAGGTTGCTCCGAAACCGAACTTCCATAAATGGCTCGTGGAGAACGAAGGACCGGGAATCCTCAATTGGATGTTGGCGGGATTCAGAGACTACCGCGAGAACGGATTCATTGAGCCCCAAGCCGTCAAGAACGCAACAGGTGGCTACCGTTCACAGTCGGACCAACTAGGGCAGTTTATCGCCGACCGATGCGTAGTGGAGCCGGCGGCGGTGGTATCGTCCAATGAGCTGTTCCGAGCTTATCAGGACTGGGGAGGACAGTTGACGCAGACAAAATTTTCCATGGATATGTCGCTCCGTTTCAAGCGAGAAAAACGGACCTTTGGACCGCTCCGAATGAAGCAAGTTTTTGAGGGTATTGGACTGCTTTCTAGCGACGATTATTGACCAAATGTTCCAGGGTGTTCCGGGTTATATCGTTACTTCCTAGATCACCGGTTTTCTAGGAGTTAACAGAAAGTGCTGGCACACCCTGGAACACTCAACAAAAACACAGGGTTTTTCGATTGTGAAGAATTTGTGAGGGAGTACAGAAAATGAACGCAAAACTACCGGCAAAACTAGACCCGTCCCAAGTGGTATGCATCATCGACAGCCGCGAGCAAAACGCACTGAATTTGGAGCCGTTGACGAGCGTCACATCCACACTTCCAACCGGTGACTATTCCATCCGAGGATTGGAGCACGTTGTTGCCATTGAGCGTAAGTCTTTGGACGACCTAGTGGGATGCGTTGGGCGAGATCGAGAACGGTTCGAAAGGGAGGTTCAGAGGTTGCTCGCCTATCCAGTTCGCATCTTGGTCGTTGAATCGAGCTGGGAAGCTATCGAGAGCCATGAACCGATCAATCCACAGTGGCGGGGCAAAGTCACGCGTGAAGCTGTTTTGGGCTCCCTCATGGGGTGGCAGGCGGCAGGGTTGTCCGTGCACATGGCCGGCGATCATCAAAGAGCTGGAAAGCATGTTGCACGGTTGCTCTACCATGTTGCGAATCGTCGGTATCGAGAGTTGAGAGCATTGACGGGCGGTGAGTCATGAGGAACAGGGGGGGTAGTCATTTTCTGGCATCCTTTTGTCCAACGACCGCCTTGCTCACTTCCGTATTTAGCCTCAAAACCACGAGTTCAAAACGAAACTTGTAAAAAACCCAGTAAAAGGATTGGAAAATGACTGAATTCCTAACAAAAGCACAATGTGCCGAAATTCTCGGCGTTCCAGTGCGAACGATCGGGTTTTTGATTCGCACAAATCAAATTGAGTTCCATCGAATTAACTCCAAGGTTGTTCGGATTCGTAAGGAAGCACTTGATGCGTTCATTCAGAATTCTAAGTCACACAAACGGACACCGAAGGGGAACTGATGAACGATATCGAACTACTCCACGTGAAAAAGGTTCTTCGCTTGGTTCCAGTCAGTCGGAGAACATTGTTCCGCTGGATAGCCAAAGGCGTTTTTCCTGAACCCGTATTGCCGAATCTCTGGCGAAAAGACCAAGTTCAGCAAGCTATTTCGATGGCGTTTTCTACCAAAGAAGGCGGAACTGGACAGAACGTGACAGCGACCAATGGACTTACTTTAGACGAAAAGGAATCATGAGATCCATGCAAACAACAAAGCGAGAAAAGCGACTTCGGGGAGATAGGTACGTGTCATATGACGCGACCGTCTTTCCGTCGTTGACTGTTGATGAGATGGCAAGAATACGAGACATCTTCGATACGTTTTGCGAATCGAAAGTTGTCCGTTCCTTCATTCAGGCAGTTGTCGAAAGCGAATGCATACGACAAGGCAACGAGCTAGCAGAACCGAAGATGGTTGCTGTTCCAGTTTTCAATTGGCGTGCGAAAGACCTTTGTGAATTCGTTCGTATCGTTCGGCACTTCGAGAACCGTCCAGAACACTCCTCAACCGCACTTCAAAAATTCTTCAAGCAGTCCATAGCGATCGGTATTTCAGCGATGGCGGGACGATTACAAGCAGCGGAGGAAATTGCTTATGACCGCTAATGAAATACTTCAATACCTGACAGCACAAGATTTAGGAATCGCCTTTGACGTATCGCCTGAGACCATTGTGAAGTGGTCAAACGCTGGGACATTTCCACCGCCAATACGACTATCCAAAACGGTTCTACGCTGGAAACGGGTATCTATTTTGGAACACATTTTGAAGCTTGAAAAAGCAGAAAAGGAAAAAGTATGAGTAACGCATACACAATGAAAAAGCAGATCGAAGCAAAGTTGGATGAAGTTGTTCGCATTGCATCGAGAGCCAAGGCGGAAAACAGAAGCTACACAGACGAAGAGGAGAAAAAAGTGACCCAGTTGAACGATGAAATCGAGCGTGACAAGCCTGTATACGATTCCTTGATTGCCAATATCAAGTCACGAGCTGCGGTAGCTGGTTCTGAAAAGATTCATTCCAAGCTTCGAGACAGCGACGAACACAAAGTTCGCACACAAAAAGCTAGTAGCGTTTTCGCGTCTAGCGATGCTGCACATGATGCCGGTATGTTCTTCGCTGCAACACTGTTCGGGAGTCGCAAGGCAGAACGATACTGCGAATCGCACGGATTAATCAGCAACGCCATGACCGAAGGTAACGACCTTCGTGGTGGAGCCGCAGTTCCCGAAGTGCTTGAAAGTACTATCGTCGAACTTCGTGAGCAGTTTGGCGTGTTCCGTCAAGAGTCTACCGTGATTCCGATGAGTAGCGATTCCCATATCATGCCGAAGGTGGTTGGCGAACTCACAAGCTACTACGTTAGCGAAATGGCTCAGATCACTCCCAGCGATATGACGCTAACCCAGATCCGTTTGACCGCTCGCAAGTTGGCAACACTGACAGCGGTATCGAGCGAGCTTGAAGAGGATGCGGTTGTTTCAATGGCCGAGATGCTGACCCGTTCGATTGCGTACTCATTCGCACTCGAAGAGGACAAGGCTGGTTTTCTAGGCGATAGCTCGATCACCTACGGCGGGATCAGTGGTCTCAACACGCTTCTCGCAGCGGGATCGACTGTTACAGCAACATCAAGACAAACATTTGGTGCGTTGACGATGGCAGACTTCGAAGGTTGCGTCGGCAAAGTTAAGCAATGGGCGGGATCGTCTCCAAAGTGGTACATCAGCCAAGCAGGTTGGGCGAACTCGATGCAAAGGCTTTTGAATGCAGCGGGTGGGAACGATCTGGCACTACTCGCAATGGGACCAACGAAGATGTTCATGGGCTACCCTGTTGTCATTTCGCAAGTGCTGCCACAAGCATTGACTGGCACGACAGGAACGCTTGCATGCTTCTTTGGCGACCTAAAGCAAGGCGTCTACATGGGAAGCCGACGAGGTGTGAACGTCCAAGTCGATCCATCGATCTACTTCACACAGGACGCGTTAGCCGTTCGTGCTACTCAGCGATACGACATCAACATTCATGACCGAGGCGACGCATCCAATGCGGGTGGTATCGTTAAATTAGTTTTTGGTTAAGAAAAAATCGAGTCTCGTTTTTCCTTCCTGGACGGGACTTGCTAAGGGCGAACGCAGCTTGTCAGCAATGGCAAGCTGTTTTCGTTTCTACGCTTCGCAAAGCAGAATCAGCGTCGATTCATGCCGGGGAAGGATCGAAACGATTCTGGACGCATTTTAGGAGGTTTGGCAGCATGGAGGATTGGATTGTTCGGTTGCGTGAACATTTGTCTCGGAAGAAACCAGCCAAGGAAG
>CAIOHR010000151.1 GCA_903858115.1 uncultured Pirellula sp.
CGGCAAGATCCTCGGTCCAGAGGCGATGCCCGGACCAGTTGCTTCTTCTGATGCCGAGATCGATGCCTACGTTCGTGGGACGGCAGCGACGCTCTTTCACCCTTGCGGCACGTGCCGGATGGGAACCGATCCTGGCTCGGTCGTGGACGCGAGCTTGCGCGTTCGAGGCGTTGAAGGTCTCCGTATCGCAGACGCCTCGGTGATGCCAGCCGTTGTTGGCGGCAACATCAATGCCTGTGTCATGATGATCGCCGAAAAGGCCGCAGACCTCATCGTCAAAAACTAAGAGCTACTCGATCGAAGCTTCGGAGGCTTGCATGTGGTGGAACGCAATCGCATCTCACGTCAGGGTGATCGCTTGCATCGGGGCAAGCTTTCTCATGCAGTGACGCCTCCCTCCTGCCGGCACACGACTTCTAGGACAAGTTCATGAGCTCTGGCTGTCCACCTTGGCGTTGCCTATACAAAAAAGGTTGATTTCGCAGAATGCAGCAGGCAGGTTTAGGGCTGCATATCTGGGAATGCTTCTTTTTCGAGGCTTTGTGTTCAGGCGTCACCTTGCTGTCGCGTATCAGACACTACAGCTGTCCACGAAGAAGGCACTGTCACAATCAACCGAGAAAATCAGTTCCGCCGCTGGCGGCGCTGGCGGGGATTCGAGCTCCGGTCAGGTTTGCATTTCTGTCGCACTGTTTGGTTGCATTTCACATCTTGATCGAATCATGCTTGTTTTAGGCGTCCTTCAGGCACCAAGTGAAGTGGGCTGCTCCTGATTTTTACGAGCCTGCGGCTATTGACAAGGTTTATTCTCGCTTTATTGCTTCATCCTTTTTTGAATTCGTTCCTTTCAGGAAATGCGCAGGGTGTTTGATGTTTGTCATGGCTGTCGCCGCTGTTTCAATTTGTGTCAGAGCTTCCCTACCCTGTTTGACATGATAGACAATTCTCCTAGTGGCGAGCTGAATTCTGTCGACTCTAGCGAGTTCAAAAAAGTGCGTGGGCTTTGGTATCAATCCTGTTTGCAATGGCCGACACACGTGTGCGCTTACTCCATTTTGCAGGTTTCTGACGAATGCACTCTGTGTGACATGTGTTTCATTAACAAGTGCGCTTATACAGCCGTGGCTGCCATTTTTGCATTTATCAAAACACAGGTGTCCATACACTCCGCCTCACCCACTCAACGTCGACTTTCCTCACCTCATTCTGCGCTATCGCGCCGCTGGTGCCAGGTGCACTTTTGATTTTGTAGTGATGTTCTGCCATGTATATATGCGTTGGCCTGGTCCCAGGTCAGTGCTCACACATGTTACTGGCAGTGTGAAGGATTCCAACATTGCTGCGGCGCAGAGTTGCCATGGTGTAACGGGTTCAGGGCAAATATCTTCATCTAGCTTGGGTGACAGGTGGGCACATTTTGTTTGTGTTTCGGGGTCAAGTGATCCTCTGATTGTTTCGTCTGCCTTAGCGCCGGTGGAATGGAGATGGCCGAGACTGAAGATCACACATCCCAAACTGTATCGAGAAGCATGGCCAACAACGTCGGGCCCTCATTTATAGACTCCAAGCTGGCAGGTGCGTTTTTCTCATGCCCTTTGCGCTGTCAATACCGTTTCGTCAGTATTGATTCTTCAGACATCGATTCTATGGCAAAAATGGTGTCGTTAACATCTAGCACGGTTGCCAATTTCGTGTCAGCTCGCGGATCACCGTTTCGCCCCCTTTTTTCATCGTTAGCAAATCTTCATCAAGATGCTCCCTTGCCCAAGTGGGCGAGTTCCACCGAGAAATTGTCTCAATCACAACACTCCAATCAAGTCAATCTTGATGGGCCTGCTGCTGAAGAGCGAGTGCTGCTTTTACCTGGATGTTTCTGTAGTTACAACCAACCGAGCTTGGCTTCAGATGCGGTGTATGTTCTCAACAAGCAAGGTGTTGAGTGTGACATTTTGTACCCCGGTTGCTGCGGCATGCCTCAGTTGGAACAGGGAGATCTTGCCAGCGTCAGCGAGAAAGCCACCCGCATTGCTGCAACGCTGTCACTTAAAGTTCGAGAGATTCAAGCAAACTGTAATCGTAACATCACTCTAGTGTCTCTCACTCCATCTTGTTCGTTTATGCTGAAGAGCGAATGGCCTTTGCTTCTTCCTCATGATGAAAACATCAAGTTCGTTGCTTCTATGACGGCAGACATCAGTGAGTTTGTCTCCAGAATCTTCAAAAAATATAGCCCTGCACCAGGCATGGTCTCTCTTCCAAACAGTGAAAGAGCCATACTCCACAGCGCCTGCCATTCGCGCGCGCAAAATATAGGCAACCGTGCACAACAAATTTTGCAATACATTCCCAAGCTTTCTGTGTCTGTGGTCAGCAAATGCAGTGGTCATGGTGGCCTTTGGGGCTGCAAGA
>CAIOHR010000152.1 GCA_903858115.1 uncultured Pirellula sp.
ATACCGAATCAATAGTTCCACAGGCTTCCAAAGCCCACCGAAATGGGGCGCAAACACTGGCAGAAACCCCTGGGAGTTATGCCCAAAGAGTTCGTCGACGTGGACCAACAACTCCACTGAATCGATCAAGGCATTCTCGGTGCTCGACTCCGGGATTGGCCGTTCGTCGCGATCCGAATCCTGGCTCGCTTCGTCCTCCGCAAATGGCTTGAATAGAAACTTCGAAATATCGCAGACGAACGGGGTCCAACCTCCCAAGTGTTCGGCTACCAATTCTCCATTGCACCAGACCTTCGTTTTTGTCGCTGCACCTTGAAATCGCAACAACGCTTGCAAGTGTTGCGTTGGCGATTCGAGTTCCATTCGCCTCCATGTTTTTCGATACCAGCCCACACCATCAAAGAGAACTCCCTCATGGGACTCGAACGTGGCCGGAACTAGAACCGGTTTCCAATGAGTTTCCCCGTCTCGACGAAACTCCCAGCCCTCGTCGAGCGAACTCACACTGAGTCCTTCCCCATTCGACGCCGGCTGAAATTGGGTGGCAATGAATTGCCGATGATCGCGTTGCTCTCTATCGACCAGAATGGTGTTTCCTTTTGGGAGTTGGGCAACCACGACCGATGGGACGTGCCACGCCACCCATGCAATGCACCAAGTCCATGCGAAGAACATCAACCGAGGAGTAGATCGTCTCGGGAAGAAAAACGTCTCTAAACAACGAAATATCGACACTATCTGAACTTTCGAGTTTGGATAAAGTTTCGTAGCGTGGGAGTCCACGTAATTATGACCCGACCAGCGATGATAGGAAAGTCGAACAAATCATTAGCGTTGTCGGCTTTTATCTGCCATCGCCCGTCTTGTAGCACAACCCCTTGAAATTTAGACTCAGCAAATGGCCAAAAGGAACAATTACTCCCAGCCCACGGATGAGACTCATAAGGCAAATGCTGCGGGTACCGTGTGTTGGAAGCGAGAACGCGGTGGAGTAGACGCGGGTTCGATCAAGTGCATCTTGCCCCTCTCGCTCCTCCATTTTTACCCAACGGCTTTTCAATTTCCATGTGCAAACCTGCCTCGATGAGGAGCGGCACACATGCACATCGCACCTTTGTAACTATCCCCCGCCAAATGAGTTAGTGATGTCCATCGAATCCGCAATCGCATCCGTTACCCATTCTATCGCGAACAATCCATCCTCCGTGGACAAGACCTATTCGCTCGACCATCGGATCGAGCTTTGCCATCGCTGTATCGAGGCAGTCGTTCAAGTTGCCGAGGAATGGTCGGAAGTTGCTGCGAATGCAAAGCAATGCAACGGTCGAAGCGATGCAATCGCCGAGGAAATGCTGGCCGGCCCAGTTGTGGTGGCACGATTCCTGCACCTTGCATCCAACACGCTGGAACAGATCTCAATTCAAGGCAAACCCTCCTTGCCGGGACGAATACGGACCAACCAAGATCAACGGGTCGTCGTTCCCATTTTCCCGACGAATCAACTGTGGGACCGAATTACCTTCCTTGGGTTATCCGCAACAGTACTGATGCAAGAAGGGGTGGAAGCAAACGACATTCATGGAAAACTCTTAGACGCAGCTAAAGGAAGATCCTCGAGTCGCGTGTCTGCGATACTGGGAGCGGGCAACGTATCGAGTGTCCCCGCGACCGACAGTTTGCATCGGATCTTGTTCGATCGAGCACGTGTGATACTTAAAATGAATCCCGTCAATGAGTATCTCAAGCCCATTTTTGAGCGCGCCTTGGAACCGTTGATCTCTGCTGGGATGCTGAGCATCATCAATGGTGACGGATCTGTGGGACATGAACTGATCCACCATCCCCAGGTAACCGATGTCCATATCACAGGCTCCATCCAATCCCACGACGCGATTGTTTGGGGAAGAAATCCCGAGGAGCGAGTTCAGCGCAAAGCGACGGCGAGACCGTTTCTCGACAAGTCGATCACGAGCGAACTCGGGAATGTCTCCCCATGGATCGTGGTTCCAGGAGAGTACACGGCGAAGCAATTGCACTCCCAAGCACAGCACATTGCCTCCTCGATCACCAACAACGCCGCCTACAATTGCTTGTCCACGCGCGTTGTTATCACGTGGCCGCACTGGAGGCAACGGGATACATTCCTTGGGTTGATTCGCAAATACCTCGAAAACACCCCACGACGACCAGCGTACTATCCCGGCTCACTCGAACGGTTTCGTCGCGCTACCGGACTCGATACCGACCTCGATGAACACAACTCGCTTCCATGGACGTTCATGACGAACCAACGCATTGAGGAACGCCCACTCCTATTCTGTGAAGAATCATTTGTTGGGGTGTGCGCGGAGATCGCGATCGAGGGGGCGGATCCGGAAGACTTTTTAGAGGCTGCCGTTGCGTTTGCGAACGATCGGCTTGCGGGAACTCTATGTGCTTCAATAACACTTCCTGATCCGTTTGCATCCCAGCATTCCGAACTACTTCGCCGGATTCTTCTGGAGATGCGTTATGGTAGTGTTTGTATCAATCAATGGTCTGCCTTAGCCTATAGCTTGCTCACGCCACCTTGGGGCGGGTATCCTGGGGCCACACTGGATCATGCAGAAAGCGGTATCGGAAGTGTCCACAATACATTTCTTTTGGATCGATACGATAAAGCGATTCTCAAAGGACCGCTGGTAAATTTTCCAAAGCCAGTCTGGTTTTCAACGCACGGCAATGCATTGGCTACCGCAAGGCGTTTGGTTTCGCTCTACCAACGACCCGTCGCTACCAGGCTTCCCGCCCTCTTCGCGTCCGCGCTTTGGGGTTAGTTAGTCCGGTACATCAAAAACCCGCTATTCTTTAACGATCGGAGCCGCTCGATACACCGTCGAGTTTGCGATGATCTCTCGCCGGAACGGTGCTTTTAAGTTGAGAATCGTCTCCGCGTTCCCCAGGAACAAGAATCCGCTATCGCTGAGGGATCCGCGAACTTTCGTCAGCACCTGAGCTTTCGTTTCCGTATCAAAGTAGATCAAAACATTCCGAAGGAAGATGATGTCCATTTTTTGGAGCGATGGCAGCCACGGTTCGATTAAGTTCACCTTGCGAAACTCAACCATTACACGCAATGTCTCCGAGATCTGCCAAACATCGCCTTGCTGTTTGAAGTACTTGGTCAACAATTCCTTTGGCAAGCCACGCGACACCTCGGTTGAATTGAAGCAACCTCGCCTGGCCCGAGCCAGCATCTGATCGGATAAGTCTGTCGCCAACAATCGCAGCTTCCACGTTTTCAGTTGAGGAAAATTTTCCAGCAGCAACATGG
Organism: uncultured Pirellula sp.; assembly: GCA_903858115.1. GTDB lineage: Bacteria > Planctomycetota > Planctomycetia > Pirellulales > Pirellulaceae > JBKCUI01. The sequence goes on from CAIOHR010000152.1 coordinate 3,314, forward strand.
CTATGGAATAGATCTCTTGCCCGCTCGAACAGGCGTTGGACCAAATCGAAAGTGTCTTGTCGGCTCCTTTTGACTTCAACAACTCTGGAATTATGTTCGACCGCAATGCATCGAATGGACTCAGATCGCGAAAGAAACTCGTTTCATTTACGGTCATCGCATCGACGACTTTGTCCGTGATATGCTTTTGTGGCTTTGCCCGGAGGTGGCAAATCAAGTGTGTCACTGACTCAAATCCATGCGCTCTAGCCACTGGCATTAGGCGTGACTCAACCAGATATTCCTTATCTCGGTTGAGCACGATGGCACTCTGACTCCGGATCAACGACGATACGAAATCGAAGTCGGTGGACCGAAGAGAGGTAGTGGTGGCGACGCTATTCATGTTTCATCTCCGAGAAACGACCAACTGAAAGGAACCCTTGCAAACAGACCGAAGTGGCTTGTTCGCATCCCAACTCAATCACTGCAACATCATGATCGAGCCCGTGAGCGATTCGCCCGCAATAAAATTTCTTCTGCGATACGATCGAGGGGAAGGATCTGATCGGCCAATCCGGCATGCACTACTGCACGCGGCATTCCCCAAACAACCGACGTCGCTTCGTCCTGGGCGATGATGTACGCACCTGCATTTCGCAAAACCTCCGTTCCGCGCAAGCCGTCTTGTCCCATCCCTGTGAGGATACACCCCAATGAGGCGGATCCACAGCACTCCGCAACGGAGCGAAAGAGGACATCAACTGCTGGACGACAGGAGTTCTCTGGGGGATCTCGATTGGTGTCGATGTAATAACTGTTGCCATTCTTGTGGACCGTCATGTGATAATCACCTGGAGCAATCAATACCTCTCCTGGCTTCAATTCCATTCCTGCGGCTCCTTCTCGGACCACTAAGGACGATGTATTTGCGAGTCGATCCGCGAGGTGCTTGGTGAAGACCGGCGGCATATGCTGTGCGATGAGAATGGGGACGGGAAAATCGCAGTTAAATCCGGACAAAACGTGACTCAATGCATTTGGCCCTCCCGTAGATACCCCGATGGCAATCATCTCGAGAGGCGAGTTCGATTTTTTCCGCGGTACGATCGGCTGCCCAGAGCGAGCCGAAGGAATCGTTACTGCAGGTGGCAATCCGGATGTGGTTTGTTCTTTCACCCGATCGGGTCCACTCGTGCTCCGAACCTGCCGATGGAGTTTGCGCAACTTCGGAAGCAGTTCATTGCGAACCAAAAGTTTCGCATGTTCCGGGCTACCAACTTTCGTTGGCTTGCTCACGAAATCGTTCGCACCGCAATTGATGGCATTGCGTGTCTCTTTTCCTTCGCTCGCTACAAACGCGCTGAACAGAACAATTGGAAGCGTAGGATACGATCTCCGGATCTCCTTGATCGTTTCCAACCCTCCCATCTCAGGCATCTCCATGTCTAGCGTGACAACATCAGGAAGCAACTGGGG
>CAIOHR010000153.1 GCA_903858115.1 uncultured Pirellula sp.
CCAACGGGCCGTGCGTGGAATCTTTGCAGCGGGTGAGAAGGCTGTGTCTGTAGGCTGATGCCATTTGGCGGAGCGAGCGTTACGTTCCGTGTGCCGGGTTCCCTGATGGCGGACGAGAGATACGGGTATCGAGTCAAGCCTGTGATGCGCTGCGCATGGGGATGCTTTTGCCTGCGCAGTTCTGGCCCCAGCATTTTTTACTGTTGGTAAATCGGATGCAGTGGCCTTTGGGCGGATGTATGCCCTCGCGATTGCTAGCCCAATACCCGCATCGTCGACGCTCCCTGATTTGCATGCTGTTTTTCAGATACGTGGGTGGCACTTAGTAACCCTTATTGTCTCAACGGAATCAGGAATCAAAAAAATTAGTAGAATGAACGAATTCTTGCACAACAGGTTGTGCTTGCATTCCAGAGTTCTTACCAAGAAACACATTCTGAGCCGGTCACACCCCTCGACTTATGTCTTCAACATCTATCTACCAAAGACCGCATAAGGTCTCTATCGATGCCATTGGACCTTTGCTTCACGACACACCTGATTCGTTCTATGAACGCATCTTCCAGTCGTTGGTACTCTTGAAATTCAACACTTGTCACATCAACGGATTGCGGACGAAAGATGTGGTAAACCGACATGGCTGCTATCACGCGAACCTCGTCTCTTTCCCGCTCGTCCACAGCAATTAACGCAAATGTTCGAGCCGCATCGTGATTTCCTGTGCGATAGAAGGGTTTTGCTGTCGCACTGATTTCAGTGAGTCGGGTCTCCAATTCCGTGCGGCCAGAGTCAAGCAACTTAACCTGTCGTGACTGTTCATCCTTCTCGATTTGGTCATTTCGAGTTTCCAATTCCAACAAGTATCGTGTCGCAAACACCCGAGGTTCTGTAGATACTTCCTTGGAAAGAACGTCCTTTAGAAGCATCACAATCTCTTCGGTTGGGATTGAAAACTGAGTTGCAAGTAGGGAAACAGCACCAGCTCGTACTCTAGGCTCAGGGCTTTCTAGCAACTCAAGAACTCTCGTCTTGACTCCGACAAGATTCTTCACTGAGTCGCCAAAAGCGACAAGGGCAATTCTGGAATCCGCATGCCAGAACTCACTCTAACTCTTCCCACATATCAATTGCATGCGACACCCTTCCTGATCCAGGATACAGCAAATCCCAAAGCTGTCGAAGCAGGTTGTCGATTCCTGCCATTTGGCAATGTTCATGTCCATAATCATTTGGAATTCTTCCGAGCTCGCTGCGGCCTGCAAAAGCGCCTGAAGAATCTCGATCTGTCGATAGCAATCTCGAATTGCCTGTTCGATCGCTTCTCGCGCAGGGTCAATCGGATTGGATAGGCCTCCACCGCCTGAAGATATCTGTATGACACCGTTTACAACAACCACAGCTACGACAACTACAACGATGACAATTGCTGCCACTTGAAGGATACCAAGAAAGCCACCACCGGCTGCAACCAAAGGCGCGGCACAGAGCGGAGAATTATAACCAATTCGCGTGACCAACTTCGCTCTAAATGCCACTAACTCGGGCGTGAACGCATACTTCTTTGCAAGCTCGTCTACTTGGACAAGAAACTCTCTGATCTTGTTGGCTTTATCATCTGTTATCGCAGTATCCGAATTCAATTCCGCCGTGTCAATAGATAGCTGATCCAGCAACTCAACATTTACGATTCGATCTCGGGGTTACCAAGTCGAAGAGCAAGCGTAGACTTTCCCTAAGCGCGCGGCCAATCGAGCGATCGATCCGACGCTTAGATGACGATAGGCTTCGGACTGCACCATCGATCGCCTTTTCGAGCGTTCGGTTGCAGTCATTTGCCCTGGCGAAGATTTGGGACAAGACGAGACCTCATCCAATCCACACTCTTGCGAGTTCTTCCAATCGTAGTATCGCGAAGAAGAGATTCCGATGCTGGCAAGTAATCTAGGCAATCGAACGAATCGGTTTGCACGATCAATGACGCGAAGGAGATTCTCTTTATCGCTCCCCTGAGGCAAGCGTTGGTAGGCAAGCGCAAAGCCCGAAAATCGAAGCAGAACAATGCATAATCGAAGCAACGCTCGCAATCGTGCGGCGCGTCGCTCGAGAGAGAAAACCCTCTTTTCGAGGCTCTCGATATAATCACCATCTGCAGTCAGTGTCACGACCGGTCGAGGTCGCGCCTTCGTCCAGCCATGGATCGTAGATCGAGGCACACCGATTCGTCTCGCGGCCTCAGTTCTTCCAGATTGGAAGATCAACTCACGCAAACGATGATCATACGAGTTCTGTTGACGTTTACGTGCTATCACAGTAGTGGTCGTGGGGTCGAGGTTGAGATCGCACCGAATGAATTGGAAAAAGACCGCTGTAATTGGCTCTTGTGCTACTTCTTTTCAATCCAACCTTCACTTGGATGCCGGAGTTTGAGAAAACACTCCGCCGTGACATGCTGCTTCCGCTGGCGGCATGGACCACACTCATGGAGTAGCTTAATCTTTGTTTTGGCGTTCCCGATTTAACCGAAGCTGAACGAGTTCTTCCTTGAGTGGCTTCCAATACGCCTCGTCGGCACGTCGTTCCATATCCTCTTCTTGCCTCAGGTACTTTTCGGTCTGCCCGAAATCATTCGGTTCAAGCGACGACAACCACGGTCGCGAGGAGGTCAGTGTCATCACGGATTCTGGAAAGCGTTGCATGAGCTGACTTAGTATTTCTGGCGTACGAGACTCTCGCAGCCAGAATTGAATCATCGCGTCATTGTGACCATTTTGATTCTCATCATAGTGGGCTTCGACTAAGCGGCGGATCATCGGCCAGTCTTTGTCGCGTTGCGTCTTTTTGGCACAAACGAGATCTTCAATCGCGAGAACCTCATACGCAGCATTTGCGATCGGATCTTGGATCGTAGTTCGCCGCTCCCAAAGGCGTTCAAATGGTTCGCATCCGCGCAGTTGGGTCATCACATCGATTCGCAGGCCGTTCACGTCGGCGTGTTTACACCGAAAGTGAACCGCGTGTCCGCGTTGGAGATACTCCGCCTTGAATTCGGGAATCGCGATACATTCTGCCTGCAATTCGGCCAAGGCTGCATTTAGATTCTTGAAGTTGTCCTCATCGGCCAAAATCACGATATCGCAGTCGCGGCTAAACTCCGCTGCGCCGTATAACACGCAAGCCTGACCGCCGATAAGCAGGTGGCGTACTTCGTGGCATGACAGCGTCGAAAGGACTTTGAGAATCGGGTTCGGGATCAAGTGAGCCTCCGGCCTCCAAGTAGAACCGCCAAAGTTTTGTGGATTCCTGCATCCTCTCAAGCGGGGTGAGGCGATACCATTCCTTCCACGAATCCGAGTCGGACCGTGCTTCTTCCAGTCTACGGAGTCGTTCTTGTTCAGTCACTTGCAACGCTCGAAGTGGAGATATGGAGAACAGGCATCAGTCCTCTATTCTACCAGAGGGTTTAGATTTTCCAAGTTCGATGGCGAGGTGGGGGCTCCTGGACAGGCCGGTTCCAGCCCAGTACAGAAACTTGGCCCTGAAAGTCGTGGGTACTTCGCGAGAAGAAGAATTGGTTGATTGCAACCGAGGGAGGTCTGACGTCAGATTGCGAATGCAGCATTGTTCGTTTAGATCGACTTGGGTGCATGGGGCTGTTTTGCTCAAGTACAGTTTGGGAATCAATGAGAAGCGGTGCGAGAGTAACTTCGTCCTCAAAACATTATGGAATCTAGCCATTGCCGAAAGCAGTAGATTTGAGGGAAATCGTGCGCGGAGCGCACTTTTTGCACGCCGAAAGGCAGCCTTAAGAAGAGTCGCGGCAAGCAGAAGTTCGATGCCGCAAAGTCGGCGGAGACTCCGAACGCGATTCACCGGCAGGTTAAAGGTCCGTTCCGCGACTCTTTGACTGGCCCTGTTCGGCCACGAACTGCGTTTGCGTTAAGCAGTTTTTTCGTAACGCGCCACGCTCAGCAGAACCGATCGAGACGGACTCTAGCTCACTAAGCCCTGAAACTTTGGGCAATTTCAAAACCGACCTCTCCGAGAAGGTCCAGTAACAGAGTCAGTGCGGGGATCTTTTAGACATAGGGGTCTACTTCGGCGCCAGAGAGAAACCGTTGCGAACTGTGTCGTGTTCGATTGAAGGTAGTTTTGGTGGGATTTGCCCGAGATTTTAGTTATGCCATGCGTCGAAGTTGAGCAATTGTCTTGAATAGTAGTGATGGCTTTGAGGGAATTTGTTCCTCTATTTGTAGGGTTACACGCAGACGAAGCGGTTGGACGAAGTCACTTGACGAGAATTCTAAGATCGGTTTCGACGCCATTAAATTTCGTGCCTGAAGTGGGCAACAGGTTTCGACCGGGCTAGCTAGCGAAGACAAGTATGGACAGAGTCCTGAGCGTTACGGTCACGATCTTTGATGGTCGGTCTGACAAAGTTCAAACTCATCCAACCACGGTTTTGGTACACTATTGCCTTGGCTGAAAAAACACTTGCTCAATACCGCTCCGAGCCAACTCATGGATGAACCTTCGCAACCGACGATCTATATCCTTGCTGGGCC
>CAIOHR010000154.1 GCA_903858115.1 uncultured Pirellula sp.
TGTCTAGTCGTTCCGATTTTTCTTTAATCGCCGATAGCATCGAACCGCTCGAGATGCACACTTGGCTCGAATCGCGGTCTCATGGTTCGGCAACCGATGGAGCAAGCGCGACTCGAGGTTGAATTCGCACGGAAAACCAAGAATAGCTAATTCAAAACTGTGCATGTCCTTTAATTTTTTCTTGTCCTTTAATTTTTTCTTCAGCGACTTAAGAGTATTGGGGAACGATCCCTGGAGATATAGTCCGTCCAAAGTGCCGACATTGGTCTTTGAAAATGTCAGCTTTTCCGGGGTGTGACGGTTTTTCTGTGGTTTGACGGTCCGACCGTCACAACCCTAACGGCAAACCCAACTTAATCGGATTTTTCTTCCCATTTTACCAAGTTCTTCAAAGCATTTACGGACGGAGAGTCGATACCAGATAAGACGAAATAGGCAAATAATCCGCCTGTTCCGATTCCCAAGGTAGGGATGAGGATAGCGACACCAAACCAAGGAGGGTTCCATCGTGACAGGATTTTTCGTCCGGCAACGAACGGACTTGCTCACCATCCTTCACGCAACTCTTCCGTTTTTCGGTGTTCTGCTGTTGTTGCATAGCGCGATCGGGCAAGACCCCCTCTCGCAGTATCCTTCGACCGCAAATAGCGATAGATCTTCCGACGTGATTCGAATTGCCCCATTGCCTGGCGCGATCGATTCACCTGTTATCACGGCAATGGATGTTTCGCCGAATCAGACGCTACTGGCTGCTGCAGGAGACGACCACTCGATACGTTTGATATCAATCGACGATCGAAAAGAGTTTGCAGTTTTCCTGGGGCACGATGATTGGGTGCGTTCTGTTGACTTCTCGGAAAGTGGTAAGTTTCTTGCTTCGTGCGATGATGATGGCTGGGTAAGAGTATGGGATGTATCTAGCAAGAAACTGTTGGTCGCAGCACAAGCGGCTCATTCCCTCTACTCTGTTTCTTTCTTGGATGACGAAACGCTTTTCTCGGTTGGCTTCAGTCCCAATGTTTATCGAGTGGACATTAGCATTGAAAAAATCCAGTTAGAACACGCCTGTGATTGCAGAGATCTTCGAGCGATCGAGATATCACCAACAAAAAAACATATCGCTTATGCAGGTCGCGATGGAGTGCTCCGAGTTCGCACTTGGGATGGTCAAAAATCAAATGCATGGTCAATGGCAAAATTGCACTTGGAACGCGTTCGATCGCTCAAATTTTCGCCGGACGGTACGTCCGTGACGTCCGTTGGAGAAGATCGGCGAGTGGTCCAATACGATATCTCTACGAAATCAATAATCGAACAAACAGAGATTCGTGGTGGCAAGCTGCTAGGGCTGTGTCCGTTGGACAGCGAACGATTCGCCGTGTCCGGTTCCGACAACACCATTCGCATTCTTGGTTGGGACTCGACAGTTCCCCAGCTGAAGCTTGTCGGGCACGATGGTTCAGTGAGTGTTCTTCAGAAGTCGGATCGATACCTTTTCTCCACAGGATTTGATACGACGATACGCATCTGGGATTTGCAGCGTGCCTTTCGTGAGCGTGATCATCAAGGACGGTATTCGCACCCAGTTGCGGCCCAGTTCGAAGACTCAGGACTGACAAAGCCTGGCAAGCTTGTAAAAGCTCCAATTCAATAATCCTTTCGCACACCACACCTAAACTCCACATGGAAGGATCGAACCGTGTCTTGGAAACGACGCATTGATCGATGGAAGACGAGCTTGGCTGTGCATTCTCTTTTCAATCGAAGCAGCCTTTCTTCGGGAGATATCCCTACAAAGTGCGTTGCTCGCTCCACCGCTTCTCGATCGACTCATCCCATGAAACTAAATACTAGCAAGGTGCGGCGGTCGATTCTGGAGTCTCTAGAATCGCGAACCATGTTCAATGTAGATCCGATTTGGATCGGTGGTGTCTACATCGAGGAAGATGGCGGCTCAGATCTTCACGGTGATTCCCTCTTTGTTCAATTCAGAGGAGGTGCTCCTGATACGAAACTCACAAAGCTTTTGATCAACACCGATCAAGGGCTTCCTGGCTTCAGCCAAGGAGATAATCTCTTCGATACGTTCAAGGGCGGGCGAGGAGCGGACGAGGCCTTCGCATTCCAGATCGTGGGCGAGGATGGCAGGTTCTCCGCCGCGAATGTAGGGGTTGAACTCTCGGATGGAGGCATGCTTCTCACACTGACATTTGATAACTTCCGTTCGACCGACCGATTGAAGATTTCCGTCGATGTCGATGAAGTGCAGTTCCTGAACGATCCAAACAATATCCCACTCTTTAACAGTGATCTCGATCCGATTACCTCAGGTGCCGAGTTTGCCCGATCCAAACTCACAGCTTACTTTAGCGCTCCGCACTTTGAAGACGCGATTGCCAATACCGTTTACCGAAACGAATACGATCAGGAGTTCGTGGGTTCTGGATTAACATTACCCAAAGATAACGATGGCGGCCTTCGAGATCGAACAGCGGGTACGGCAACCAGCATCGTGCAAATACCCAAGCCGATCTCATTGAGCGGCACGGTATACGTGGACAACAATCTCAACTTGATCCAGGAAACGGCTGAGAAGGGCATTCCTAATGTGACTCTGGAGTTGTTCCGACTTCAGAATGGCAACTATGTCACCACGGGACACACGACGACCACCAATTTGCTTGGACAATACGAGTTTGGCGTCAATTTAGGCTTGCAGCCAGGTACCTATCAGGTGCGAGAGGTACAGCCGAACGGTTACTTGAGTGTGGGAGCCATGAAGGGCTTGCTGAATGGAAACGAGTTAGGGAAAACGGTGAGCGGAAACAAAGATATCTTGACCGACATCAGTATTCCGCTGGGGGATTCGCATGGGACTCGACTCGATTTTGCGGAAGCGCAACCCGTTACAATTCGAGGATTCGTTTACAGCGACCTGGACGATGATGGTGTTCGTGAAAATGGGGAAATCGGAATTGGAGGCATCGAGATTCAAATCGTTTCGATAGAAACGATTTCCGGCACGATCAACCAGACGATTCGCACCAATTCCGATGGTTCCTACCGATTTGAAGGCCTGCCTCCAGGGCGTTATCAAGTCATTCAAAGAGAACAACCCGTTGGATACCTGGACGGAAAAGATAGCCCAGGCACGATCAATGGCCAGACGCGAGGACGTTCTACGGTAAATGATCAGATCACCGAGATCGACCTGCGTGGTGCGGAAGAGGGTGTTGATTACAACTTTGGCGAGATTCTGCCGGCCTCCGTTTCAGGTCATGTCTATCACGATGCGAATGATGATGGAATCTTTCAATCAACCGAAGACGGTATCAGCAATGTGATCGTCAGACTGGAGAGCAGTAACGGAGTCTCGGAGATTCGCACCGATAATTTGGGTCGATATCGATTTGAAGGACTTACGCCGGGCTCCTATCGGATCATTGAGGTTACTCCGACAGGCTACCTCGATGGCAAGGATCGAGTCGGCATCGTCTCGGGATCGGTCGTCGGAGTGATCGATGGAAATGATGCGATCCGATCCATCGCATTGAATGCTGGTAACTCCGGCGTTGATTACAATTTCGGCGAACTGTTACCAAGCAGTCTATCGGGTCATGTGTATGTAGATGCGGATGGCGATTGCATGCGTGATCCTGAGGAAGATCCATTAGGGAACGTTCTGATTGAACTGTTGGGCGAGAATGGTGTAGTCATTGAAACTACGAGGACCGACAGCGAAGGTCGCTATCAGTTCGATAATTTGCGCCCTGGCATGTATGCCATCCGAGAAACACAACCTGATGGCTACTTCCAAGGTGGACAAATGGCTCCTCCTGGGGTGGGGCTCACCGATCAAACCGATCTCATTCGAGAAATTCGATTGAGTTCTGGACAAAGTATCAGTCAACTAGACTTCTGTGAAGTGCCACCCGCCATCATCTCTGGATATGTGTTCCAGGATGGTGACGAAATCCTCACCCAAAATGGCCAACCGCCCGAATCTCTCTTGGGGATTCGCGATGGGGTTCGGGACGCGACAGACAAGCCGATCAGCGGTGTCGTTCTAGAGTTGCGAACTCGTACGGGGCAGCGCATTCCATCCCTAAACGCGTTGCCTGGCATCTATCAGACGGAAACCCTTCGAGTCACAACGGATGAAAACGGTTACTATGAGTTCCGCGGATTGCGATCTGGAGCATTTCACGTTTATCAAGTGCAACCGAATGGATACTTCGATGGTCGCGATACACCGGGTTCTAGTTTCGGTAGCTTTGCGATCAACGTGGATGACGCAGGCGATCAAGATCAACTCGGTATCATCGAGCTTCTTGCGATCGATCCGAGTACGAATCCAGGTAGCGATGCTATCTTGATGATCAATCTGGAGTCTGGAGGCCGATCTATAGAGAATAACTTCAGTGAGATCATCGTGGCTGCATTGCCACCGGATGAACCCAGAACGCCAGCACCTCCACCAGAATCTCGAAGGCCGCCGATCACTCCTGCACCAGTGAATGGTTATGCTTCCGTCAATTTCGATCGAATGCTTGTCATACCACCGATCGTAGCCAAGACTCCTGATGTCCCACTCTATGCCTATGTGGAAGAATACACATGGCATTTGAGCATTATCAATGCTGGCGAGCCACGTGGTCCGCAAACCGGCAAGAGGGTCAGTCGTGAACGAGTCAAGGCTTCGGCTGTGGTTTTGAATCCAACGCACTGGACCATTGACACGATGGATCGAGGACAATGGACTGTCGTTTCTACCACGAAGACAAAGATCGCCAGGTTGACGCGAGATGCCTTTGACATCGCGGGAGCAAAGCAACTGGCAGGTGACTTCAACGGAGACGGAAGAGACGAGCTGGCTCTGTTCAAAGATGGTGAATGGCTGTTGGATATCAATGGCGATGGAGTATGGGACGAGGGCGATTTATGGGCAAGTCTAGGCAAAAGTGGCGACGAACCGATCATTGGTGACTGGGATGGGGATGGAAAAGATGATATTGGAATCTTCGGTCCGGAGTGGGATGGTGACGAAGAAGCCTTGGTACGCGAACCGGGATTGCCTGACCCAGAAAATAGACATGTGACACGACCCAAGAACGTTCCACCAGGGGACTCGAGCATTCAACAAGAGCGATTGATGCAACGAAGTTTAAGTGGAAGTCCTAGATCCGATGTGATCGATCACGTGTTCCGCTTTGGTGGAGATGTTGATCAACCTGTCGCTGGAGACTTCAATGGCGATGGTGTTTCCACGTTGGGAATTTTCAACAATGGATCCTGGCGACTGGACGTCAATGGAGACGGGGTGTTCACCGAAGAAGTCGACTCCTACTTCGAGTTTGGCAAACCAGACGATATCGCTGTCGTTGGTGACTTCAACGGCGACGGTCTAGACGAAGTTGCTGTTGTGCGAGGTAGTGATCTCATTGTCGATAGCAATGGCAATGGAGCATGGGACGTGACGGATAGCGTGTTTAAAATCGAGGGAGAGGGAAACAATGTTGTCGTCGGTGATTTCGACGGAGACAGCATTGACGAAGCAGCCTTTTACGCGAATCTGCCAGTGCACGAAAGCATAGAATCCAGAACCGCTTCGCGACTATGATCGGTCGCGACTAGGTTCGGTCGCGGATCATCCGCTGGAGTATATTGCGAGTGATCGTCTGCACACGGGAGTCGACCCCTTGCGGCGCGGTGTAGACTTTGGGTGTCTGGTAGCCGGGTGGTGCACTTAAACCATCTGCCCACCAGCAGGTTGCAGCATTGAAAACGACGTTCTTTTTGGGACCGTAATAGGTAGTCGCGGTATACACTCCTCCATTGGGCTGATTGGGAGCGGACTGTGTCTCACCCGTTGCTACAATTTCGAGACCAGGGATCGGAGCGGGATCGCCATGCCATTCCCATCCAATCAAACCAGGGATTCGATCGCCTGGCTTCATGCCGGTGTTCTCGTAGATCCAATGCTCGGGCTTCGAACAAATCCAATCGGCTCCACCCGTCACGGGACCCGTGCTGTGGGCACCGATCAATTCGTTCGCATATGGACGCTCGTGAACCAGTGTGCTCATAGCACTGAACTCACGTGTTCCACCCGGTGGGCCGAACACCCCAACTCTCCGAATCGAACGAGTGCCTTCATCCCACAGGACCTTGCCGCATACTGCGTTACCCGAGAAGAATCCTACGTGTGTTCCGCTTGCAATCGCTTGCTGCATGTTTCGAAACATATCTATTGTCCAATACTCGTCGTGCCCAACACTGAGAAATCCTTTGCAACGCGATGCATGGCTCGCGTCGCGATGTAGATCGGTGTTGGATACATATGTAACATCGAACCCTTCTTTCTCTAGAAAGTAAACAAATGGATACTCCCAAAGGAAGAACTCTCCGGATCCAATCGATAGAGGAGCATCGAGAATTTGGCAATACTTCCCATAGGGGCGGTTGAAGCTGACCTCCGCGACGTCTCCCCAATGCCATGGGTTCTTACCATCGTCGTACAGCGAGTACTGCGATGGCCATCGATTGTACGCTTGCCACGTGTGATCACTGCATTGGAATACGAGATCCGTTCGTCGATCGTCTCGGACGATGAAGATAATGTAACTTTGCAGTCCTTCTACTTCTTCTGTCAACTTGGCGACATAGACGCCGCTCACCCAGTCGCTGGGGATCTTGTAACGATGCGTCGTTTCCCACCTGCAATCCATAAGCCGGCGATTACCAGGCTCAGGCGTGGGTTGCGAAAAGCAATCGACTCCTGGAAGAGACGCCATCTGTCGGCCTCCGGTACCACCATAAAAGCCGATGCGAAACAAATCGGTCCGCACTCGTGCCTTTCTATTGGTTGATATTTTGAATTCGATATCCTCTCCGACGGCAACACTCGCGTGAGAAGCATAACCTTCGATCCAAGGACAGCGATACTTCGTGGCAGGATCGATTCGAGTCTTGGTCAGCATCCAATTGCTGGTGCCATCTCTCTGATTCTCTTCGAGGACGAGAGAACTTTTCCCTGGGGAATTTCCTTGACCACTCACCCAGCGTGGACTGGCCATACAGGTGGAGGCTATACCGAGTATTGCTTGACGGCGAGGAATGTTCATTTTGGCAGGATGGTTCGGAGAAAATGGCGTGGATACAAAGGAAATTTTACCCAACTTTGCTCGTGATTGTTGGGGCCATTGCAAAGGATCGATGTAAACGGTCGGTGTGCTTCAATGCTTGTTGCCGAAGCTGTGTGATCTTGATACGATCCAATGCGATCCAACCGAAATGAACGGCGGTTGATACTCCAATCTCATCTCTGGAATTCTCAGTGGCACGCAACGAACAACTTATTCGCCAGCACAAAATTCTCCAAATCCTCGAACGTCGTCGTTATGGAGCGACACTGGAAGATTTGCGAGATTCGGTCGTCGAAGAACTAGGATTGTCGAGCTTGCATGTGCGAAGCATTCGTCGCGATCTCGAGGCGTTACAAGCGGCCGGTATGAATCTCATTACGGAAGAGATCGATTCTGGCAAGGTTTGGAAACTAAGCCGCGTCGACAAAGGACTTCATAAAATCACCATCAATGCTAGCGAATTAATTGCGTTGTCGATGGGGCGTGATTTGTTGCTGCCGCTAGTTGGCACGCAGTTTTGGCAAGGGATTGAGGCGTTCTGGAACAAGATTCGCGAACAATTGCCCGCGGGTGTTTGGGAGCATTATCAGCGATACCGACGAACGTTGCGGGTCCTCGGTGTTCCTGCCAAAACGTATGAGAAGCAACAGGGGATTTTGAAAACGGTGAACCGTTCCATTCAAGAGCATCGTATTATGGAAGTCGAATACGAGTCGATTGGCAAACCGATCGCCACGCGCTACCTGGAGCCTTACGGACTAGCCCTTTACCAAGCTAGCATTTATGTCGTCGCTATAGAGGAAGGAAAAGACCTGGATAAAGACCCCGAGGATCGTTTGCGCCATTGGAAACTAGACCGCTTCTCGAAAGCCACTGCTTTGGATCGCTGGTACAAATTCCGAGAAGAGATCGATTTGGAAGCACACCTTGGACAGAGCGTCGGAATTTTCAGCGGCGACGAACCGGTGAACTACAAGATCTGGCTATCGCGCAATGCAGCCCGATGGATACAAGAGGATCCGTGGCACGCGCAGCAACGACTCGATCACAACGAGGATGGTACCTGCATTTTGAATGTTCCAGCCTATCAACCGATGGAGATCATCCCTCAGGTTCTCAAGCTAGGAAGCGAGGCGAAATTGCTGGAACCCGCGTCTGCCAGAAAAGAAATGAAGAAGATCGTGCAGACAATGAACGAACTCTACTAAACGGCTCGGCCATTCGACGAGCGGCTGGTCGCGCCGTTCTGGCGGCTGGTCCCCATTGCGCTGATGGAAAACGCTTAAGAAATCTATGGTGAGAAAGCAGGGTATACGCTAATCCCTCGCGATCCAACGGTTGAGACAATTCCGAGGATCTCTACGCCCGCTTCCAACAACCATTCATGCTCACTTCTGTTCTCCTAGATGAACGCACTATCCCTCAACCCGCCTTCGGCACCCTTCTCCCTTGCCGCAAGGGAGAAGGGAGGGGGATGAGGGTTGCGATCGACCTGCCCAATGCGGCGCGACAGAAAAAACAAAAGGACATGCACAGAATATTGCATTCTGTCTGAGCGATCCCGAACGTTCACGCTCGCCGCTGTAAAGAAGACAAGAACGGAATCCATCGACTAGGATTCTCAGCCCAGGTCGCGAATTCATACCCAGTCTGCTTGTGGAATAGGCTCAGCAAAATCTTCATGTGTCTCAGCTCCCGCCGATGCACATTTGTCGACAGGAAATTCCATAAAATTAGCTCGACAAACGTCATCGCGCCAAAACGTCTTGAGTACCTGGACGACTCGTCACTTCTTTCGCGGACTGCGTCTACAGCGTCTCTGATCAAGAGTCGAAAGTCTTTGAATCGCTCCCTATCATGCCCGGGCTCATTCCTTCCGGCGCGAAGCAACCAACCTGAAGAGATACAGTTTTGGCTGTTCACTAAATACACGTCAATTTCGCAACGCCCGCAATGTCGCTCGCCACCAAAGATACTCATGGGAAACAATGTGCCCTTGCATTTGGAGCATCGTGGCCCCTGCTGTTCATCGATGGGCTTCTGGGGTCGCAGATGATTGTTCGTGTCTGGCGCCGTCACAAGAGGAACATTCGGTAATTGATTGTCAAACCAATTGGCAAGCCCCTGATCGGCGACTTCATCTTGCTTTGGCGCTGTGACAGTTATTGAACTACCACACTTAGGACACTTCAACGATTGTCCCGCAAGATCCTGCTTGATCCGGAGTTTCGCGCCACACTTGCAATTTACGGAAGCAAATTTTGCTTGTTTGCTCGCAACATCTGTATCCGTGATCTCAGTAGTATCCATTATCGGCAATGCGGTGGAAACTGGCTGGGCTGGGACAGACATAGGTGCACGGCATGAAGGGCACTGGATGCGTTTGCCCGCGAGACGTGCTTGCACTGCGAATCGTTTCCCACATTGGCATGATATTTTGATTGTCATTCGTTGTTTCCTCGCCGCAAGTGGGATCAGCATAACTCTACAACTCAGTGTTGGCTGGATCCCCTAGATTATTCTTACTTTCCCTCGATACGAATCATGGATTGACGTGTTTCCTCATCCACCGTGTTCGATAGAAAAATTACACTGCCGTCTACATGCGCGACGTGGTAGCCATAGGAATGGGATCATTGTTCGCCAACTATGCAAAAGATTGCCATCGTCATCCACTGTGAATGCTGACGGGAACGAACCATACTTTTCGTGATAATTGAGGAGCGCTAGGCTGATCTGCTTGAGATTTTTAGCGCATTGCATTCGACGAGCGGCTAGTCGCGCCGTCCGCACGGCAGGTAACATGAGCCCTACCAAGACGAACAACAATGCCGCAACAACGCACAGCTTTATAAAGAAGTCTGCACCGCGTCGCCTTGGGATATCGGGAGCGATTGATTCGTTCAAAGGATTATAGGGATTATCTTCCTTCATGGGCATGCTCCGAATGCAGGTAAAGTACCATTCGCTTCCTTGAGCAAAAGGCGAACAAAACCAGATTACAATAGCACGTTTGGCCTGTAAACTACAACCTTGAAAGAGATTGTAAACTATCAAGCCACAACTATCTACGTTGGGCGAGGTGAATGAGAGTACTCGTTGATACAAATGTATTGATTCGCCTTTCCAGCCGTCGAATCCAAGTTCTCCCATTGCCGCGTCCGCAATTCATGGACTCCGAAAACATGACTTCGAGTTGGTTATGGTTCCGCAGAACCTATACGAGCTATAGGGCGTTGCTACTCGGAATGTGACTCTCAATGGCTTTGGTATGTCTGCAAGTGACACATTCTTGTCTGGCCTACTTCCGCCGCTGACTTGAGTATGCTGGTCAAGTGCGGAAAGCAAAAGCTCCACTACCAATTGGAATTCACGCTCTACACCCATAAAGGAGCTGCTACAGGATCGCGGAGCGATCCACTACAATGAATCAATGACCTCTCCGCCGGATCGGGTGCCGAGGGATTGCCAGACGGATCTTTCGATTGACGAAGAAACGAATTGGATCGAACCGTCCATGCGAAGTGCGTTCACGCCACCCGTATGATAGCTGCGGCTTGTTACCACGGCATACGTTGGAAGCGTTGTCGAACGACCTTCACGCATCGAATTGAAGTCGATGTCATACGTTTTATTCCCCGAAACGAACTTCACAAATGTATTGGGAGTAAAGGTCGTCGTAAATCCGGTCTGATGGATGCGAGCGTCTACCCATTCTGTATGCCCCGAATCCACCTTGAACTCGCCACCAAAACCTGCCACTTGATCCGGCGATGAAGGTATCGACGCTGTACCCGCAGGATTGCCACCGTCGCGAAGATACGGCGTGAATGCCTTCACTTCTGCGATACCTAGTGTATTGCTTGTCCCATCCGTTATCTCGGCAATACGCAAAGGGCGATTCAGTAGAAAGACTCCCGTACCCTTGTCTTGTGGCGGTTGGTAGATGTGCCAAACTCCCGCGTTGCCAGCATAGTTCAATGGATAATGAACAAAGGTGGGGCCATCGGGTCGTTCTCGATCATTGATCTCACTCGGACAAAGAAGATATGAAACGCGGATCTTCGCAACTTGTGGTTGCTGGCTAATCGGAATCGAGAAGTCGATCAAGTTCTGTAGCTGCGCCTGCTCGCAGTAAGGGAGTAGCTTTGTATGAAAACTCCAATAGACCGTGCTCCCGTAGGCTCGATAATCGCCAAGTGGTGGAAAGGATCGCAATGCCGATTCATGGTTATGCAATGCTAAACCAATCTGACGCATATTGTTTTGGCATGACATTCGGCGGGCCGCTTCCCGTGCCGACTGCACCGCAGGAAGGAGCAATCCTACTAGGATTCCGATGATGGCGATGACCACCAAGAGTTCAACAAGGGTAAAGGCACGGCGGTTCATTAAATTTTCTTCATCAGGAGATACGGCATTCAAATCCGTTGCGCATCGCTAACTCAACAAGTATCGACGAATTGTACCAACCGCGGAGCAGCAAAATATGGTGCTCTTGTTAGCTCTTGGTGAAGATTCCGTAAACTAGCCGATACGCTTCATGACTGCATCGAGAGTTGGCTTGATCGCAGCAGCACTTGCCTTAAGGCCCTGAATTTCCTTGGGCCATAAATCGAGTTCCACTCGCGAAATCGCTCCCTTTCGACCAACGATCGTTGGGACCGAAATGGCAACATGATCGAGCCCGTAGCACGCCCCATCTTGCACCGTACTGACCGGCATGATCCGATGTTGATCCAGAGCAATCGCGTGGATAACGTCACGAATTGCGATACCTACCGCAAAACCAGCTCCGCCCTTCTTGGACAAACACTCCGCACCAGAACCCTTGGTGCGTGTGAAGATCTTTTCTGCCAATGTCGAATTCCAACCTGGGTACTTTTCCAATGGTAACGATCCCACAGTCGCACTCGACCACACAGGTATCATGCTGTCACCATGCTCCCCAAGGATCAACGCCCGAGTCTGTGTTGGTGATGTACCAAGCGCCTCCGAAATAAGAGAGCAAAATCGAATCGTATCCAATTGTGTTCCAAGGCCGATCACTTGTGTCGCAGGAAGCCCCAATCGTTTTGCCGCGACATACGTCAGGATATCGACAGGATTAGAAACCACGAGAATGATCGCACTGGACTTCGGGCCGGCTTTCTTGACCTCATCGAGAATCCCTACAAACAAATCGGTATTTCGATTGATCAAATCCAATCGCGACTCCTCGGGCTTTCTTCGCAAACCGGCCGTGATGCAGATCACATCCGAGCTTGGGATATGTTCGTAGCCGCCAGAGTTCACCACTTGGTCTGCAACACTGGGTGTTCCGTGCATCAGATCGAGCGCATGACCAGCAGCCAAGTTGGCGTTCAAGTCGATGAGGCTGATCTCTCGAACAACACCTCCGCATTGCAATGCGTAACCTGCACACGATCCAACCAATCCGCCGCCGCCAATAATGCTAACTTTCATGATGCTTTGAAGATCTATTTCGAGGAGTTGTGAAGTAATTTGTGGGAGTTGTTTACTGCTGGGAAACAAGATCGAGGTGTGATGGAAACAGTAGCCTTCGGCTGGAAAACTGGGGCTTGCGCCCGACGGCTCATTAAAGCCGTCTCATCCCAACCCGAAGCGTGAGCGAGGGATTCGGTTTCCCTCGCTCACGCGTCGGGTTGGGACAGATCTATCGACTAGGCATTAAGTTGCTTCAGCACTTGTGCGGTGATCAACTTGACCAGTTGTTCTTGATCCATGCCACCTAGATCGGAACTGCTCGCTGCACCGGTGCTTGCCGTGTTGGCGCGAAGCACGGGAGCAGCCGTCGAAACCGCTTGCGCCACCGCAGCTTCTACACTACCGGCTGGCATCGGTGGCGGAGCTGGAAAGGCACGGCGTGCGACTCCCGACTCTTTCCAGGAATCTCGGAAGATATCGTTCGCGCACACATCGCAGTTCTTGTACTCTGGCGTGTTTCGTGGATCAGCCCAACCCCACTTTTGCTTCAAGTCGAGAAGTTCTTTCTCTTCGCGATGATCAAAGTAAGAAACATTCCCCAACTGCTTGGCCAACATCAGAATACGGCAGTACGCATCGAGAATTTCGGTCCACCAATAGGCTTGTTCCACATCGATACCGTAGCTTACCGTACCGTGGTTCGCCAAAATGATGATGTTCGTCTTGGATACGAATGGCAGAATCGTATCTGCAAATGCTTGCCCGCCAGGGGTTTCGTATTTGGTAATTGGCACGTCGCCGATGAATACTTCGACTTCTGGCAGTACGCATTGTGGAATCGGTTCGCGTGCTACTGCAAAGGCTGTTGCATGCGGTGGATGGCAATGCACAACACTCTTGATGTCGGGACGCTGTTTGTAAATCTCCAAATGCAATAACGCTTCGCTGGATCTCTTCTTGACGCCCGAGATCTGCTTGCCAGTCATGTCGATGGACGAGATATCCTCAGGCTTGAGGAAGCCTTTGCTGTGCATGGTAGGAGTACACAAAACTTCGTTGTCACTGATGCGGACAGTGATGTTTCCGTCGTTTGCGGCTGCGAATCCTTTGTTGTAGAGCCGGCGGCCCATTTCACAGATGTCTTGTTTGATCTTGTGAGCATTGATCATATTGTTACCGATTTACTTTCGAAGTAGTTCTCGCGGAGTGTCTGATTAGGAATAGTTGATTATGGAAATAAATTGATTTCGTCTAAAATCGCTGCGTTATAGGCGTCCACCGGCTTTTGCACGGGTCGAAACGCTTGGGCGGCTTCTGCACCATCGCTCACCGCAATGATGGAACCTTCGTTCGCTCCTAGATCATCCCACACAACAACGAGATCGGGGTCGACAACTTTGCGTCCCAATAACGTGTCGCCATGTGGAATGGCGGTCTTAAGCGTCGCCCCTACAAAACTGGGATGGCTCCGGCTCAAGGTTACCGTTCCGTTCACAAGGTATAGCTGCATGATCTTTCCCTCGTTAGTGAATACGCTTCAAGTGTTCGAACAAATGCCTTGATGCATTACAAATAGATGGAACATTCCATTTGGATGCACTCAAGATTAATAAGTTGACGGGCACCTCGGACAGCACGGCAGGCAGGTCGCTCCATTGGCTTACCACCGCAGGTCGAAGATTTTCATCCCGGGCCGCTTGCCAACACGCCGCATGCGGCGAGGCTGCGACCAACACGCCCGCTTGATGACCGTTTCTCAGTCCGTTTGCAATCTCTCGCAAAGCAGCCGTATCGTCATGCAGTTGTGCTCGCACGTTCGCTTGTTTCGAGCACATTTGCTTCTCGATTGCAACCATCGCCTGACAGGAACCTGCAATGATCAATCGCTGCGGTCGCACTTTCGATGGCACCGTTGAAGCAGCGGCATCCTGCTTTACTATCGAATTCGGTGACGAGACTGCATTCTCATCTTTGACGATGGCCACCTTGGCTTGGCGGCAAAGATCTCGGGCTGCTGGCGTAACGACTGCTGATCGCAACAATCGAAGCGTCTGAATGCCAGAGAGTCTTCCCTCCAATGTGGAGGCGCTAACAACATGGTCCGCAATCGCGAGCTCATTGCTAACCACAACGGAGCTAGGTTGCTGCGTGGATCCAGCCAAATCGCCAGCGAGCAATGTGCTGAGCACCTTGCGTACGATGGATTCGATTTCAACTGGATTCACGTTCATGGTTCCAATAATGTTCTGGCTTGAAACTCAAGCGATTAGTCGTCTAAAAGACCTAACACGGCCCAGCGGATGGGACTGTTGTCTACTCCAAACATTTCTTTGACGCAGCTTCCGTCGCTGGTCAACATCACGTATTCACCCGCACCTGCACCGAAGCGATCGACTGCCAACAATGGAGCGCCGTCTGGCGTCTTTCCATCGGACAACATCGGTTGGCAAACAAGCAGCTTCAGGTTTGCCAAGCTGCCGTGCTTGGCTGTCGAAGTAGCATTGCCTAGGACTTTGGCGGATTGCATCGAGTTGTTCGCAATTCTTACGAAGGGTTGCCGAGGATAAACAAATCATCGATGAGCGAACATCGTCTTTCGCGTGTGAAGGTCAACGGTGTTGTCACCCCTTCGCCGGTTGGACCTGCGATTGAGAAGGATAGATACCCTTCCCCGCCCAATCCCAACGCTGCCATGCACGGGCCATTCTTAACGAACAGCGTTGTGTCCATCGCGCGAGCCATGCGAGTCATGTTGCGGACATTTCGCGAATGGATGATGCTCGTGTGTCGGTAGCCATGCTCCGACTGTTGAGCACACTTCACGCATTCATCGAAATCTTTGCATCGTACAAAAGGTACGAAGGGCATCATCTGCTCGGTTTGAACAAAGGGATGATCCTTGGTAGTTTCTCCGAACACCAGCAACACGCTCGGATCGATACTCTTGCCAGCCGCCGCAGCCAGTTTGACCGCATCTTGGCCGAGCAACTCTTTGCGTGGAGCGTGATGAGCATCCGCACCTTCGCCGACCACTTGCAATGCGGCATGGGTAAGTCGTTCCACTTCCGGTGCATTGAGTCGTACTGCACCAGCGCGTTCCATCGCCGACATCATGGCGTCGAAGACGGACGATACGACGAAGACTTGCTTCTCCGCGATGCACAACAGGTTATTATCAAAGGAGGCACCATCGATGATGCATCGCGCGGCGTGATCCAGATCGGCGGTCTCATCCACAACGACTGGAGGATTGCCGGGGCCAGCCACCACGGCTCGCTTGCCGCTGTTGAGAGCCGCGCGAGCCACCGCAGGACCACCCGTTACGCAGATCAAAGCGATGCTGCGATGCTTGAAAAGCTGTTGTGCGGACTCAAGCGTTGGTTCGCAGATGAGGGAGATCAGATTATCGATGCCGAGATCGGCGTGGATCGCCTGATTGAAGCGTCGAACGCCTTCGGCCGCTACTTTCTTGCCGCTTGGGTGCGGGTTCACGACGACTGCGTTTCCAGACGCGATCATGCTGACCGCATTGCCTGTAATAGTCGGTAACGAGTGGGTCACCGGCGTGATGGCTCCGATGACTCCGAACGGAGCATGCTCAATCACCGCCAGCCCATGATCGCCGCTGTAACATTCCGTTCGCAAGAATTCAACTCCTGGCGTCTTCTCGCCGAGAGTCTTCAGTTTGCCAATCTTGTGTTCAAGGCGACCGATTTTGGTCTCGTTCATTTCCATGGTGCCCAGTTCAACGCAGTTCTCAATCGAAATACGTCGAATGTGCTCGATAATGCGACGGCGATGCTCGATGGGGCGATCGCGAAGTTGCTCAAAGGCCAACCTCGCGGATCGGACGGCATCGTCCACATTGTCAAACAGTCCATAGCGACCGTAAGCGATACCGGAACTCGAACTGGAAGCGTTGATCGTTGCCGTAGCACCGGTCGCGCCTGCCGAATTCCGAACTTGGTTGATGACTTGTTCAACAACCGAACGAATAAGGGACTCTGAAACTTGCATAGATTATTGACGCTTGTAAACGTTGTTTTTCTCGATGTGTACCGTATCTACGATGCCAATGATGACACAGTCGATAGGCAGTTTATTGGTTTCGGGTGTGAATCGAGCACTGCTTCCCTGCGAGATGAGAACCATATCACCGACTCCGGCTCCCAAGGTATCCACGGCAATGAAAGTACGACCAGTAGTCACTAGCTCCGAACGTTCTTTGGGTTCGAGACGAAAAGGTTCGACGACCAGCAATTTTTGGCCAACCATCGAGTCCACCTTTTGCGTGGCGACGACGGACCCAGTAACTTTAGCGACGAACATAGTTGGTTCTCATTTCCATTAGACTTTTCGAATCGCTTCCACGGTTTGCCTAGCAACAACGATTTCTTCATTCGTCGGAACGATCCAAAGCTGGACCTTGCCAACGCCATCATCGATGCGGCGTTCCGTATTCCCTGACTGGTTTTTGTCTGGACACAATCGAATGCCCAAATCGTCTAAACTGTTGCATACCTGTTGTCGGATTCGCTTGCCGTTTTCTCCGATGCCGCCGGTGAAGACGATCGCATCGACTCCTCCCAACGCCATCATCATGCCACCCATTTGCCGTCGGATTTCCGCCACGTAAACGTCCAGTGCTAACTGAGCGTCTCCGTTTCCTGAATCGGCAGCTTGCTCGAGATCGCGAACGTCGCCCGAAAGCCCGTTCGAGAGTCCAAGCAATCCGGCTTGTGTAGCCAATTGATGAAGCAATTGCTCCAAGCTCAATCCGCTATGCTGCATCATGAGAGGCAATGCAAAGGGGTCGAGATCTCCAATGCGGTTGTTCTGAGGCAACCCAGACTGAGGACTCATTCCCATTGTCGTTGCAACACTCTTGCCGCTCTTGATTGCACACAGGGAGGAGCTACCACCCAAATGACAGGAGATCACACGAGCGTCATCGCGTTTCAGCAATTGAGCCATGCGGCCCCCGATGAAACGATGCGATGCACCATGAAATCCCCATTTGCGAATGGGAAGCGCGTTAGCAATCGATGCCGGTAACGCGTAGCGTTTCCAAGCGTCCGGAATCGTTTGATGAAAATCGGTTTCGAAAGCCGCAACCAAGGGTATGCGGGACATCGAAGCCAATTGCTTCATCGCCGACATGTACGGCGGATTGTGAGCAGGTGCCACAGAGTTCATCTCGTCCATTGCTGCCAACACATCGTTGTCGATACGAAAGACGCCGGACATGCGCCCGCCGTGTACCGCTTTGAAGCCGATGGCGCTAATCTCGGAAGCATCTTGGAGGCAGCCGTTTTGAGAATCGGTCAATTGCGATATGCACGCATCGACAGCCACACCGTGATTCGGGACGCTCAGCGTCATTTCAGCACGGTAGGATCCGATTTCCACAAAACAACGACTCTCCGGTGCACCGATGCGTTCGACACCGCCACGAGCGAGCTGTCGCTCGTCCGTCATGTCGAACAATCGATACTTGAAGCTTGTCGAGCCTAGATTTGAAACGAGCACCTTCATGGTAAACCTGTCACTCCGTTGAGGGGAACTATTTGAAGAAAGCCGAAACGAGACCTTCTGCAGGACGTGCGATGACGTGGCTGCTCACCAATTCACCGACTTGGGCTGCTGCTGCTGCGCCTGCTTCGACTGCGGCGCGTACGCTACCGACGTCTCCGCAAACAACTGTTGTTACGTAGGCACCGCCGATATCGACTCGCTTGACGATGTCGACGCTGGCTGCCTTTGCCATGGCATCGGTGGCTTCGATCAAAGCCAGCAAGCCTTTGGTTTCAATCAATCCAATTGCATTCTGCATGTTGCTATCACTCGAACTAAAAAATGTTGTTGTTGTTGGCACAGTCGCGCATCGCGATCTGTGGTGTTATTCATCCGCGGTGTTATTCTGCGGAAGACGAAGGTGCATTGACTTTGAGCACTTTGTTCAAATCGTCATGCGGACGCGCGATAACTTGAACACTCATCACTTGGCCTACACGACCCGCAGCCGCGGCGCCAGCATCAGTTGCGGCTTTGACCGCAGCCACATCACCGCTGACGAAAGCGGATACAAGACCGCTTCCGACTTTGTCCCAGCCAAGGAACTTAACATTTGCTGCCTTCATCATCGCGTCAACTGCCTCGACCAAGGCGATAAAGCCTTTGGTCTCGATCATGCCGAGCGCTTCGTTGACTTTAGCCATTCGAATTCTCCAATAAGGGTTAGGTAACTAAGAAGCAAAACTAGGATTTGGGCGTTTGAGTTGGAAGTTGGATCGCGAGATTCACGATCAGGGCATCGGCATGCGAACATTCGATCAATGATCGTGACATTTGCAGGGTTGTTGTTTCTTCAATTCGACGAGGGTCGCGCGATCAAGATCGCAGGCATTTCCTTCGTCCGTGTCGATGTGCACTTCGAGTTTTGCGAATTTATCTTCGCGAACGAGCAAGTCTTCAAAGACTACGGAGCATTGAGGCGACTTGACGACGAGAGACATAAAGTCCCCGTTCTTGACACCATAGTAAGCACATTCTTTGGGGCCCATGTGCACGTGACGCGCGGCGCGGATCACACCTTCTTGAAGCTCAACGGCACCAGCAGGACCTACCAACACGCATCCAGGTGTACCGGCGATGTCGCCACTATGCCGGACAGGTGCATCGATGCCGAGTGAAATTGCGTCGGTGTAAGCCAGTTCCACCTGGCTCGCTTTTCTTGTTGGGCCAAGAACGCGAACATTAGGAAGCATTCGACGACGCGGGCCAACGATCATTACTTGTTCGGCAGCAGCAAAGAAGCCGTCTTGATACAGATTCTTTTCGGGCGTTAGCTTCTTTCCTTTACCGAAAAGCTTTTCGACATGCTCGTCGGTAAGGTGAATGTGTCTGGCTGAAATGCTAACGACCAAGTTTGGCTTGTCACTTGGCGTCGAACTCGCATTGGCTTGAAACACGCGTGCTACAGCATCGCGAACAAGCGATTCGATTTTGGATGGATCTATGGAAATCGTGCTGGACATCGTACTAGGACTCAGGAAGTAGGACTTGGTTGTGCGTTGGAATTCGAAGGAAGCAGATGCGGAGCAGGGGGAGACGGTTTCTCCTCGAGCTCCGACCGTGTCGAAATGGAAATCGGCCGAGACACCGTAAGGGCAACGTTGGATTGCCGAGTGCGGGCCTGCCAATCGATTGCTAGATCTTCGTCAGAGATCAACATGTGGACATTGGACCAGTCGCAAAGTTTTGCCAAACTGGATCGTCCAAATTTCGAACTATCGGCCACGATGATGGTTTGGTCGGCGCATTGCATCATGCTGCGTTCCGTTTCTACGAGCAACACGTTGCTGTTGTAGAACCCTCGCTCGTTGATGCCCGCCACGCTTAGAAAGGCTTTCTGTACGTTTAACGAACGAAGCATTTCATTCGCATGGCTGCCGATCGTAACCCCGGTTTTGTGATGGACCGCCCCTCCGAGTAACACCAAATCAACGGTGTCACTGGAAGCGAACAAATTTGCCACTGGGAGAGAATTCGTCACGATTTGAAGCGGTCGCCCGACAAGCTGGCGAGCCAATTCATACGTGGTGCTGCCGCCATCCAGCAAGATGGTCTCGTGGTTTTCTATGTGCTCGGCTGCGGCAACTGCGATCGCACGCTTCTTGTCCCATTGCCCTGATTTCGAGCCAAACTGTCGGACACTAGCGCTGGGACCGGTGGAGAAAACACCTCCGTGAGTTCGTCTCGCTTCGCCATTCTCTTCCAGAATTTCCAGATCGCGACGAATCGTCGACTCGCTAACATCCAATGCATCCCGAAGATCCGGAATAGAAACGAAGCCCTGTTGGCGAACAAGATCCAGGATCTTTTCGCGACGAGAAACCGATGGATTGGGGTGGAAGGAAACGTTCATCCAGGCGACGTTAAAATACCTGCATTGGGCAATTGGAGAGGGCTGCAAAGTCAACTATGCCCTAAAATTCTCCTTTTTTCAACCGCTTTCTGTCATTCGGCGACGGATTTCCGTCATTCGCTGATCATTTGTGGTGTTTATAGGAACGTTTGTCTCATCAAATGAAGGAGGAATTCCTAAAACTAATTAGTTTTCGACTCTTCCTAAAAACTAGACGACTTTCTACCGCCAAGGTGTCGATAACGGGACTGGGTCCGGGCTTGCTTTAAATGCTTGCGTTCACGATTTCTGAGGCACCAGTGATGAGCTCCATGTCAGCTTCGTTCGTTTCGAAATCTAGCCTGGAAGATCCAGTTCGCGTTTCTAGCAAGCACCGCACTTCAGATCGTCAGGTTCAAGATGTCTTTGCTGCGGTTCTTGAGCAGGTAGGACGCGAGGGGTATGCATCGGCTCAGCCGCTTCCTGAGTCAATTTCCGTCACTGAGGCGGTTAGGTCTAGCTGGGAAAACTGGTTTAATGAGTTTTCATCGACCCGTTATACCTTTACCGCTGGCAGCGGTAGCCCAAGCGTTCGCGAGAACAAGACCGCAAGTGATTTACGCACAGACTACCAGCAGATTTTGGTCAGTGCTTACGAAAACGGCGGCTACGCCACTCCGGAGTCATTCCTCAAGAAGCTTTCTTGCGAGGAACTCGCAACGATTCAACAAGTCCATCATCTGGCTGACCCGATCCGAACAGACTCACTGTCACCCGAAGCTGCACTGAATTTACTTCTACCACCTGACGCACAGGTTGACGAAAATCGCGATGGTTTGACCGCAGTCGGAGCAGCTTACACGATCCGATTTCCAGACAGCAACACGCCTTCGAATGTTCGAATGGCTTGGGAGGCAACAACGAAAGATATGACCGAACAGGACCGAATGTTGTATGTAATGCAATTGAGTTCGCAGCTTCTCACAGCAAACATGCATTTCGATGACAATGGCCAGTACCTACGAAGTAGTGAACCTGGCGACGCTGACTGGGTCAATCCGCAGTTATCTGCAGACTTCTCTTTCAAGAGACAAGCCCATGCTCGGCTGGAGTATTTGAATCACTTCTCGGCCCAAATGCCACCGGAACAATATCAACGCGACACGAAGTTTTGGTCTACCTTTCGAGATAATCTGAACTTGTTTGTGGAGTGAATTCGCCGGAGTTATTACCAGGTCAATGATCCATGCTTTGTCGATGGACAAACGCTTACCGGCTCGCTTTTCGAGCCATGGGCATCATTGACGGCATCGCACACTCATCCGCACTGCCCGTGCGAGTGGTGTCCAAAGTAGAGTCCTAACATCCCCCTGAGTCGCATCCAAGCGAGACAGATCCATGCAATGGTCATGGTAGCAAGATCACGGAAAGTTCCTGCCTTTGCGACACGGACCTTTTGCGTGAGAATTGTTTCTTGTATCTTGTTTCCATTATGACATACAAACTCACGAAAATTACGTCCTTCGACGGGGTTGAAGCCTTTCGGGCACACAACTCGCAGTTGGGAATCGAAATCGGGATCGATGACCATGTGATGGATCCTAAAGATTGTAGTCTTCTGAAACAGGCCCATTGGAAGGGACGAACGATTGGTAACCGAATCGCGATCCAACCGATGGAAGGCTGGGACGGGACAACAACAGGTGGTGTCACTCCACCGATGATTCGGAGATGGGAGCGGTTTGGAGAAAGTGGCGCCAAGCTAATTTGGGGTGGAGAAGCGATGGCTGTTAGACCCGATGGTCGAGCCAACCCAAATCAGTTGATCATCAATCCAGAGAACGCGTCCGCCATCGGAGATCTGCGTCAACGGTTGGTAGACTCGCATGCGAAGCACTACGGAGAGACTTCGGATCTTGTCATCGGATTCCAATTGACGCACTCCGGGCGTTTTTGCCGTCCCAATGATAAAAAGCGATGGGAACCGCGAGTTGCCTATCGCCACCCGATTCTCGATCCCAAGTTCTCCGTCACCAGCGATTCCATGGTCTGGACCGACGCGCAGTTGGACGATTTGATTGGCGATTACGCTTCCGCAGCGAAGATTGCTCAAGAACAAGGTGCCGACTTTGTTGATATCAAATCGTGTCACGGTTACCTGCTTCACGAGTTCTTGAGTGGCTTTACTCGGACAGGTATTTATGGTGGTTCCTACGAGAACCGCACTCGATTGATGAATTCGATCATCAAAGCAGTACAATCGAGCGCCCCAGGACTCGAGATCGGTGTTCGATTGAGTGCTTTTGATACCGTACCTTTCCAGCCAAATCCAGACACCGCCGAAACAGGCAAGCAGGGACAGGGAATGCCGGCTTGCTACCAGCAATTCATGCCTTATCTGTACGGATTCGGATTGAATCCCAACAATCCGTTGGAGATCGATTTGACCGAAACGCATCGGTTGCTGGCTGATCTTTCGAAACTGGGTGTGGGGTTGGTCAATCTCTCAGCCGGAAGCCCGTATTACACGCCGCACATTTTGCGTCCTGCCGCTTACCCTCCTTCGGATGGTTATCAACCTCACGAGGATCCGCTAATCTCGGTAGCACGACATTTGACCGTGGCGCGAGAACTCAAACGAGCGAACCCTGAAATGTTGTTTGTGGGGTCTGGTTATTCTTATCTGCAAGAGTTCTTGCCTTTGGTGGCTCAGCATCAAGTAGCGCAAGGGAATGTTGACTTCATCGGCATGGGCAGAATGGTCTTATCGTATCCTGCACAAGTAATGGACAGCGTGCATCGAGGAACGAGTCAGCGTAAACTCGTTTGTCGGACATTTTCTGACTGTACGACCGCACCACGCAATGGTCTTGCGTCAGGTTGCTATCCACTCGACGACTACTACAAAAAGTCGGACGATGCTCGTCGTCTTAAAGAGATCAAAGCAAATCTATAACCAACAAAACCTAGTTTCTATTCGATCATCAACCAAAGCGACTTGCGAACTGACGACTAGAAGGTCCATCGCGGTCGCATTGGAGCGAAAACAAGTGCACATTGATACCGTGTTTAGGGTTACCATTTCGGATGAATAAAAGTCTCGTTACGAATGTTGTTTCGGTAGCCTTTATCGTTGTTGGATATCTTATTCCATCGGAGTCTGCGTGGGCAAAGCCGATTCGAGATATTGGACTCTATGCAGCTTCTGGTGCGATCACCAATTGGATTGCAATTTACATGCTCTTTGAAAAAGTACCTGGGCTTTACGGTTCTGGAGTTATTCCGAGCCGGTTCGAAGAGTTCAAGCTCGGCATTCGAACTCTGATCATGGGGCAGTTCTTTACGAAAGAAAACGTCGAGAATTTCTTTCAAGACAATCGAGCCCTGGCCAATGTGAAGATGGATCCCGAGCCCCTATTGGCAATCGTTGACTTTGATGCGATCTTCGAACGGTTGAAGGGAGCTGTTTTGAGTTCACCTTTCGGTGGCATGCTGGGAATGTTCGGCGGAGCCAAAGCATTAGAGCCACTGCGCGGTCCGTTTCGAACCAATATTGAAGGGGAGATTCGGACGCTCGTCGAGTCACCGAAGTTGATGGATGCGCTTCGCGGATCCGTCCATTCAGAGAACGGGGTGGATGTCATTCTTGAAAAAGTGGATGCCATTGTCCAAAAGCGATTAGACGAGCTGACGCCGTTAATGGTCAAGCAAATCATTCAAGAGATGATTCGCGAGCATCTAGGATGGTTGGTGGTTTGGGGTGGAATTTTCGGCGCCTTGATTGGTTTGGTCGCCAGCTTCATTGCCTAACGGAACAAGGCCGAAACTCTAATGAGGATCGGCCTTGTTTTGAGATACCAAGCAACTATTTGCATCCGAAGTTCTTGAAGCAAGACTCAAGAAAAGCACCGGGCAGAAACGTTCGCTCTCTTACTTGAACTTGGAATGACAAGCCATGCAATCGGTTGTCTTCTTGAGTTCATCGATCGCGCCTTCTTTTCCAAGTACAACCTTGCCTGCGCTAACGACTGTCGCACTCGCGGCCAATTTCCACTCTGTTTTGTCGCCCTTTTTCGGTTCCCCTTCGAGCATGTCGATATAAAGATCCAACAATTGCTTCTTCTCTTCGTCCGTGGCGGAACCTGCGACGATCTTCTTCATCAAGCCGTCTTTGTGAGCGATCTTCATAACCTCTTTGATCGTCTTCGGAGCTGGTGCCGGATTTGCGACGAACGCTGTAACGGTCGTGCCGGACGCAACGAGTCCCACCAATGCGATTAAAGCAAACTTCAACTTCATAGCCAAACCTCCTTCGATGTAAACATACAAAACACTCATGGATGTCGCTCGTTGCTCGACGGACCCGGCCTAAAAAGGAATACGCAATCGCCAAATCAACGAAGCTTCCAACAACACGACCGAAGTATAGCGAAATTCTCACATTCCATGTGGTTTTCGATTCATGTTTTCACTTTCTAAATAATCGAGTACGATGTAGCAATGATCAATTCTGAAAGCGCCGTGATTGGCCAGCCAAGCGTACGATTTCTTGGTGGGACGGAGTCTATCCTAGGCTCGATGTATTTGTTGGAATTCGGCTCCCATCGTTTTTTGTTTGATTGTGGACGCGAGATTCATTCTCGTTTTCCTCGTACTGGGCTTCGATCATTCGGGATCGACCCTGCGTCCATCGACGCTGTCTTTCTCAGCCATTCACACGTCGATCATTGTGGAAATCTGCCGTATCTGGTGAGCGAGGGCTTTATCGGACCTGTCTATTGCACTCCTGCAACACGCGATCTCACCGAAGTTGTTTTGCTAGATTCCGCTCGAATTCACGAAAACGAATTTGCTCGGACTGGGCGACCTAGTGGTTTTGATTCAGCCGACGTAGAAGATACAATTGAGCAGTTCGTAACCGTCGATTATGAGAGCGAAACAGACGTTCTTCGTATCGCCAAAATCCGTTTGCTCCATTCCGCTCATGTGCTTGGCAGCTGCATGTTTCAATTGGATTTCGATTGGAACGGAAAGAGCTATCGTTTTGTCTTCACGGGAGACATGGGGCGATTCGGATTACCCATCGTTGGTGAGCCCACATCCGTTCCTTCCGCAGATATGATCGTATGTGAAAGTACCTATGGTGGGCGGATCCATGATTCTTTCCAGGAAACAATCGAGCAGTTTACCAGCCTCATCAAACGGACAGTGGAACGTCAAGGAAAGGTCTTGGTTCCAGCATTCAGCCTGGGGAGAACTCACCTGGTGCTGCATTGTTTGCGTCATTGGATGGCAACTGGACTGGTGCCTGAGTTACCGATCTATATCGATAGCCCACTTGCCCAAGTGATTGAAGAAGTCTATCAAGAGCACCAATCGGCGGATTACCTAACGAGCGGTATCGAGTTTGAATGGCTGGAGTCCAAAGATGATGCTTGGTATCGAACCACCCAAAGGGAGTCGAGCATCATCATCGCGTCTGGTGGAATGTGCGAAGGGGGACGTATTCTCGATCATCTAAAGGTCCATATCGATGATCCTCGATGCTCGTTAGCACTCGTAAGTCATCAATCGCCAAATTCCATCGGTGCACAAATGTTAGCTCCGACTCCCAAAGTTCGTTTCCATGGCCGTGAATGGAACAAGTGGATTGAAGTCGCCAAGATCGGTGGTTTTTCAGGACACGCAGATACGGACGATCTGAAGAGGCTACTAGCCGACGCCGCGTCGGATACCGGCAAAATCTGTTTGGTCCACGGAGAGACCTTGCAAAAGGAAACCTTAGAACAAGAGTTGAAAAAGTTGGGGTTCAACAACGTTTTGGTGCCATCGTTTGATCAACGCATCGATCTCTAGATTTCGTCTTATCCAGAAACCGTGCTCTAAAGGTAGTGCGAAACCCACGATCTAGAACGGGAGCCATCCTGGGAACTAGAAAAGAAAAAGTCCGCGGACTATGTTTAGACCGCGGACTATCGATGGATTCCTTGGAGACATCGTTCTCCCGTGGGCTAAGATGTCTTAAAGTTTAAGCCGAAGTATTAGAGCAGTTTCGCCAATCGTGCACAAAGATCGGCTGTTCGGCAGGAGTAACCCCATTCGTTGTCGTACCACGATACGATTTTAGCAAGCTTGCCTTTGTCCCCAAGAACTTGGGTAAAGTCGGCTGCAAAAATACTGCTATGCGGATCGTCGATGATGTCGCTGGAGACGATTGGATCTTCTGTGTAGCAAAGGATTCCCTTGAGCGGTCCTTCGGCAGCGACCTTCATCGCAGCATTGATCTCAGCGACGGTCGCATCTTTCTTCAGATTGACAGTCAAGTCAACTACAGAGCCTGTTGCGACGGGAACACGCATCGCGATCCCGGTAAGTTTGCCCTTGAGTTCAGGAATAACCAAACCAACTGCCGAAGCTGCCCCAGTCGTCGTAGGGATGATGTTCAGTGCGGCGGCGCGAGCTCGATAAGCGTCCGCATGCGGCATATCCTGAACGCGTTGGTCGTTCGTGTATGCGTGAACCGTTGTCATCAATCCGCTCTCGATACCGAAGGTTTCGTTGAGTACCTTGGCAACGGGTGCGAGGCAGTTGGTCGTGCATGATGCGTTGGAGATACACTTGAGATCCTTAGTTAGTTTGTCATCGTTCACGCCGAGAACGCAGGTTAGGTCAGCGCCGTCTTTCGCAGGTGCACTGAGAACAACCCGCTTTGCACCCGCAGTCAAGTGAGAGTCGTAACCAGGCTTGCCATCCTTTGCACGAGCTGTGAAGAAGCCAGTGCTTTCAATCACGATATCCACCTTGAGGTCACCCCAAGGAAGTTTGGCGGGATCCTTTTCCGCGAGCGCGTGGATTTTCTTGCCATTGACGATCAAATGTTTGTCATCGTGGCCGACGGTTGCATCGTAGCGTCCGTGAATACTGTCATACTTGAGCAACGTGGCCAACATGGCGTTGTCGGTCAAATCGTTGACGGCCACAACTTCAAATTCGCTCGTACGGCTCATCAAGTTGCGGAACGTCAATCGTCCGATACGACCAAACCCGTTAATTGCGATTCGAACTGTCACCGCTTGTTGTCTCCCAACATCTACAGAGGATTCAAAAAGGGATAAGCCGCACGCGTCCCATCGACTGCAATTGCGAACACTTTGCCCCTACCGTCGAAAGATCTTCCCTCAACGATGCGATGAATATACAAGCGAGGAGAAACATCATCAATCACAAAGAAATACGGCTGCTCAAACCAATTTCTTGCCTACAATGGCATCAGCCCGCTTAATACGCTCGATTTTCGGCGTTCTTTTTGGTTTGAACAGAGTCATCGCATGTCCACACTACTTCCCATCATCGATTCTACAGTTCCAACTATGGCGGACAAATCATCCTGTGATGCGGGCGAAGGGAAGAACGGCAGCATTGTGTCCAGGTATCTGGACAATTTGGGGGATCCGCGAGGGGAAAGACAACCACACGGCCCGCTCGCTCGGCATCCGCTCCCAATGTCGATGGAAGAAGCTAAATCGCGTGGCTGGGATGAGCTCGACGTCGTTTTCGTGACTGGGGACGCCTATATCGATCACCCGAGTTTTGCGATGTCGATCCTCGGTCGAGTGCTGGAAGCAGCCGGATACCGGGTTGGAATCATCAGTCAACCCGATTGGCAATCCTGCGATCCATGGAAACGTTTCGGCCGTCCTCGCCTGTTTTTTGGGATCAGCGCCGGAAACATGGACAGCATGATCAACCACTACACCGCGAACAAGAAAGTACGCAACGACGATGCCTATTCACCTGGCGGTCGCATCGGACTTCGACCGGATCGCGCCACGCTCGCTTATTGCCAACGCGCTCGCGAAGCGTTCAAGGGGGTTCCTGTCATTGCAGGTGGCGTAGAAGCATCGCTGCGTCGATTCGGTCACTACGACTACTGGAGTGACAAGGTCCGCAAGAGTATTTTGCTCGATAGCAAAGCGGACTTGGTCGCGTTCGGCATGGGGGAAAACTCGATTGTAGAAATGGCCCGCCGATTGGAAGCGGGCGAACCAGTAAAGAACTTGCGCGACATGCGCGGAGTCGCATTCGCTCTCGGTGCTTCCGAACCTGTTCCTGAAGACGCAATCGAGCTTCCATCGTATGAGTCGATCGTTGCTGACAAAATCGAGTTCTCGAAAGCAACACGCATCATCCACAATGAAACGAACCCTTTGAATGCTCGCAAGCTGATGCAACGGCATGGCACACAAATCATCGTGGCCAATCCACCGCAGTTGCCCATCAGCCAAGAAGCGATGGATCGAATCTACGGCCTGCCTTACACGCGAAAACCACATCCCGATTACGAGGAACCTATCCCCGCCTTTAACATGATCAAGAACTCTGTCACGATCATGCGCGGATGTTTCGGTGGTTGTACCTTCTGTTCCATCACGGCCCATCAAGGTCGTATCATTCAGTCTCGCTCCAAAGAGTCTGTCTTGAATGAGATCAAGAACATGGCTGAAGACAAAGACTTTAAAGGAATCGTGAGTGACATCGGCGGCCCCACGGCCAACATGTATCACATGCGTTGTACGAAACCTGAGGTCGAGGCGAAGTGTCGTCGCCAATCGTGTGTGCATCCCAAGATTTGTAAACTGCTCGGAGTCGATCATCAACCTGTGATAGAACTGATGCGTGAAGCTCGCGAATTGCCTGGCATTAAAAAAGTGCTCGTAGCGAGCGGTATTCGAATGGATTTGGCTCGCCAATCTCCGGAATACATTGAGGAGCTAACGCAGCACCACGTGGGTGGGCATTTGAAGGTTGCACCAGAGCACGTCGATCCCGACGTGCTTTTCAAGATGCGGAAACCTGCCAACGATGATTTTGAATTCTTTACCGAGAAGTTCAAAGAAGCGTCGGAGGATGCAGGCAAGAAGCAATATCTGATACCTTATTTTATTGCATCCCACCCAGGCAGCTCCATCGAGTCGATGATCGAGCTTGCATTGTTTCTAAAACGCAACGGATACAAACCCGATCAGGTGCAAGACTTTATCCCGGCTCCGCTCGACGTTGCCACGAGTATGTATTACACAGGCCTAGATCCATTCTCGTTGAAACCCGTCTTTATTGCGAAAGCACTGCGTGACCGCAAATCACAGCGTGCCCTGATGCAATTCTTTAAGCCTGAAAACTATTTCGAGGTTCGCGATGCTTTGCGATCTGCCAATCGCAGTGAATTGATTGGGGACGGCTGCGATTGCTTGATACCTTCCAAGCCACCAAGAGAAGCGATCGAACGCCGTCGCGAAGACGCGAACAAACGTTTCCGTGGAGAATACGTTCACACGATTCCTAACGAAGGAAAGAACCCATCGGGTGATGCGTCGACCAGTTCATCCTATAACGAGAGTGAGTTAGGAACGAGTTCCGCATCTAACCCATCGAGCCAACGGAAGGGACCGCGCAAACAACAACGCGATCCTTCCAAAGCAGGTGGAAAAAAACCCGGCACGGGCTACCGTCCCGGCAGACGCGTCTAAAACCGTTTGCGGAGTACACCGTCCATCTAGAAGTCTACGGTCCTTGAAGCGGGCGAGGCGTTGGATTTTCGCTTTGCTCATGGTGCTGCCTCCGATTCCGTCGCTGCGCGGTGTTTGACGATGCCTATGATGAGTAGCGTCACCGAGAGGATCAGGCCCAGTGCCGCCGGCAGATGACAGAGTTTCACCACGGCTTCCTGCCAGGCCGCAGCCCCTTCTGCTCCCGCTTGCTTGGCCGCGATCGGGAGCATCTGATTGGCACCCCACCATGCATTGGCTGCCTCGGACAAGGCCATGAACCACGTCAGCCACGCCGACACCACCATCACTCGAACCGAATTGGGGCCGGCGCGGTGGGGCACCTTCAGCACGACGACCGCCAGCATCACAAACAACATGCCGTTTGTGACAAACTGGATATGTGCCCCGAGGGCGAGCCGGGGATACGGCGTCAAGGGCGGGGCAAAGCCAAAGATCAGCCCGGCAAGAATGAGTGCCAGGCCGTGCAGTAGCATCTGTTTACCTCCGGTTTGAGTGGTCATGATGCTTTTGGGTTAAAGTTCTCCGGTGAACGCTCGGTGTAGCAGCGACTTCTTAAGCGCCTCCAGCTCGGCCAGATTCCGCTCGTCGAGGCCCTCAAACAACTCGTCCAGCAACCCGAGGAATCTCACAAACGAGCACATCGTTCAAATGAGCGCGTGGCATTCATGGGCTGGGGCAAGTTGCGTTGATGCGATCGCACGTCTCATCTCTCAAGAGTATCGTCGAAAATTTCTGGCGTTAGTAGACTCAATTTGGATACCAAACGCAAGAAAAAATCGGAATGCGAGTCGATCGGGAAGCCGGGTTTTGTGGGGTTTCAAAATACAAAATCCGCCGAGGGAATTCCCCGGCGGGTGGAGATCAGCCGAATCGGTGATGAGCTTAGCGCATCGTTGCCATGAAGGGATGGTTGTTACCATCGAATCTTTGGAGTGGCGATCCGGATCGCTCGAAAATCTGACGATCCGATGCCCCTCCGATCTTCGCGACGATGCGTAGAGTATCCATATTCCAGTTGTCTCCAAACAATCCGCCGCCGAAGGTGGTTTGTAGGTCGATGCTAGCGATTTCTTCCAACTGGATCGGAGTTCGTAACTTGAGCGGCACGGTCTCCGTATAGTTGCCAATCCATCGGCCTCCTTTGTTGACGTTTGTATAGGTCTCACGGGTTCCATTCTTCATGGTTACATGGACATTGAGATTGTCGTTTCCACCTCGCAGATCGTCTCCGCCGGTACGAATCTCTAGTAACAGTTCATGAACCTTTCCGTCATTCGGATAGCTGGACGCCGAGAGTCTGAAGGGGGCGACAGGCGAGTACTTGCGATCGACAAAGTACGTCATCCATTCGCAAGCTGGATCTTCTACGTAGCGGTAGCTTTTCTTGGCCAAGTTGGGAACCAGTGTCATTTTCCTCCCAGGGAAGTTAGGGTCGTAAATGAAGATCTTGACATCGGCTTGGTGTTCTCCCAGGTCTCCTTTGTAACGACCCAATTCGTATCCAATCGCGACGACCTGATGGTGGGGGCCGGCACCGCCGTTACCACCTTTGAAAAGTCCGAGCGGGCAAGGCTTGCCTTGGTCGATCATGTTACATAGCTCCTCGAGTCGTCCACCTCCACTTTTTTGTAGGCCCCAACGAAAGAACTCGTCAGTCCGCAAACCTAATAGGTTGACGAATAGTTCTGTCCATTTGTCCAGGTTGGTTGTGGTCGAGGTTTGTTGCCGATCGTAGATCCGATCGAATAGGGGTGTCCTGACAGCGGGACGAAACGTTTGCTTGGGTGCTTCCTGGTTGGCAAAGTAGTAATCCAATGCCGAGTAGGACATGCCGCCGCACAATCCTCCGAATCTCATGTCCTGCAGGAACAACTCGGTTTCAAAAGTATTGGCAAAAGCAAACCCATGCTTTTTGGGGTCGAAGGATGTGATTTTCCGACCTGCGATTTTATCTCCCACGTCTGTCAGCGGGCGAACGCTGGTTCGAGCCTGTTCTGAGATTTGTGCATGTGCTGCGGGTGCAAGCAGTAGGGTGCTACAAAATATAATGATCCAAGTCCAAAAAGTCGTTTTCATGATCCGTTCCTGTGCGAAAGTGAAGTGGAGCCGACAGTGGCGTCACAAGACATATCGCAGTCCTGATCAAAAACGCACAAAATGAAGTCGTTTTTTAGCAGTCGATGCTTCCTGCTCAGTCAGCCATCAGGGAGGAATCGGATTCTCGTTAAACACGGCATGGCCTACCGTCCTACGAAAGCTATTCCAGTCCTCGATCGGTAGATCGGTCTCAGGATCGGGAGGTTCAAACTCTAGCTTTTGGGCTGCTAGAAAAATTCGTTTGGCTTCTTCGCGATTTCCCAATTGCGCCGAGAGTTGTGCCTTCAGAAATTGGATCACGAGGTGATTCCGTTGATCCTCTGGTGAATATCTACTCAGAATTGAGAAAGCCTTTTCGAATTCGTTTAATTGTGTCAGGATCATTGCATGGACAATCTGAGCGCGTTCGCTGTTCGTTTTAAGTAGGGCCCGGCGGATGGTGGCCAAGGCGTCGATCGGGTCTTGGAACTCTGGCGGTAACGTCACAAGCCTCCAGGCCAAGTCTGTTAGTAACTCGGCATTCTCTGGCAAATCCAGGATTGCCGAGCGCAATTCCGCTAATCCGTCCGCCCACCGTCTTTCCGTGAATGCTAGCTGGATACGTTGCCGTACGTACTCCTCGACGAGCGGTCCCAATTCCGGTCCTCCATGAACCTTCAAGCGAGAACCGTAGGAAATGGGTTCCTTTGGTTTGATGTCACTCGTCAGGCGAAGAGGTGCTAGTTGAAGACTCTTCAACTGCTCATCGATTTGCTTTAGATTCCATTGTTTGATGAAACAGTCATGCCCGATATTGATCCCAAAGAGAGAAGTATTGTCAGAAGAGAATGCTAGAGAGAAGTAGTGGTGCTGATCAGGATCGGTCAGTACTGCTATCGTGGAGCCTTGTTGAAGATCCTGTATCTTCAAAATTCCGTTCCCCGATGTGTGCACGAACCATCTCGAGTCTGGCGAGAATGCGAAACCAAATCCGGTATCCGACGCATCGGGGGAGTTTAAATGCCGGGCTTTCCACGAGTCAACTTCCCATAACGCTCCACCGCCGGCCGATGTGAAAAGAAATTTACCGTCAGGGCTGAAGCGGACGACACATTTGCTTTCTACCTTTAACCTCTTTTCCTCACGGCCAGTAGCCAAATCCCAGATGACGACTCCATCGGCTATATTCCAGGATCCGGTTGCGACCCGACCTTGGTTCAGATCAAACGCGGCGGACCGTGTGTCGGCTTGAGTCCCGAGTAACTGCAGCGGTCTGGCTTCTGTGAAATCATGTAAGTGGACCTGTCGACCATCGCTACAAAGTCCCCATCTCAGATCGGAACTCACCTCCACGACGTTGTATCCATCGGGTAATCGGAGGCGTTTGGGATTGGTAAGTCCCTCAGGTCCCAGCATCCAATGCTCGACATGGTCGCGTTTGAAAACAGCGAGTTCACCGTCCTGAAGCGAGGAGACCCCGCTGTGGGTCAGTGCCCCGATCGGTAAACATCCAGCTGGTTTTCCTCGAATAGCGTCATAGATTTCAGCCCCCTGTTCGCTGTTGACAAACAACCATCGGCCACAGCTCGAAAGAACGCAGTGGGAGCGCTGGCCCGTGTTGTGTTGCGCAGGTTCGAGAGTCCGTGTGACGACTTGATTTTCGAGTTGCCACGCATCGAGCGAACCATGGATCGGGTTACTCAGAGTCAGAGGCCTTCCAGACTCATCTCGACCAAACGCGATTCCCACGTTGTTAGGTAGCTGAATCAACGATGCTTGAGTTTCGAACGCGTAGATTTCTCGTGTCCCGCCCCACAACGTTGCTTTGATTAGGAATTGCCCAGTCGAATCGAAATGCAAATTATGAAAAGAACCGTTGACCCTAAAGGTCTTTGCGGCCAATCGTGTGGGTAAGTGCCAGACGTTGATGATACGATCCGAGTACAGTCCAGCGGCCAGATAGTCTCCGTTCGGATGCCACGCTAACGTATTGCCGATTTGGGATAAAGTCGGACCTGGTAATTCCAGCACAGCGAATTCCGGACGGAGTGTGGTGACAATCAATCGTTCGTCGCTGACGACGGCTAGACGATTTCCGTCATCGGAAAAGACCATCGGCATGGTGGGGATAGGAATGGTCTCTAGGCGCTCGGTCCGGTTTTGTTCGATATCGTGAATCAATATGCTACGACTGTCATGTCCTGCAACCAAATGCGAATCGGGTGAAAAGACTGGCCATTGCAGTTCCTGACCTAGCAGGCGTCGCGACGCAGAGTCTGTTAGCTTCTGGAGAGTGCATGAACTTCCGCTGACAATCATGTGACTTCCATCAGGACTGATAACAACCGAATCGGCCTCTCCTGCGGGCAATCGATGAAGCAAAACCTTCTTGGGGGCGTCAACGATGTTGATGGATCCATCCGTTTGTCGCATAGCGAATCGTTGCAGCTTCGAGTCGGCAGATAGGAAATCCTGATTCCCACTCGCTGATTCCGCGATTTCTACTTGCTCAACATCGGTTAGCGGGAGGGCTGCAATTGCGGTATTGCGAAGTTTGAATACGCGTTCCGGTGTTGCACCGATGACGGGGAGCATCTGGATCGCACTCCGTACATTTTCCAAAGAACGATAGCGTTGCCCGATGCTCTTCGTGGACTGGATCGCTTGCGCCTCGGACAGAATGTTTTCCCAGAGTTGCTCTCTCAAGGCTTCCAAAGCACTCGTCTCTTGACGTTTCGAGGCAGCGGTTTCCTCCAGCATCTCTTGCAGCGACCATCTGCTCCACAAGCTCACTACCAGCAGCACGAATAAGGTGAGAAACACGGCGAGCAACGATGAAGCTATCGCAACGTTCCTTCTCGCCCAATGCAGCAGTCGCGTGAATTTGCCAACGCGCCGTGCATCGATCGGACGTCCCTCCAGATAGTTCCCGAGGTCGACCGCTAGCGCTGCCATCGACGAATAGCGTTCACTCGGATCCTTACGCAAGCATTTCTCGCAAATGGTTCGTAGATCCGATGGTAGTTTCGAGGAAAGCGATGGCGGTTCCTGTTCCAGTACGCATTGAACCGTTTCCCAGGGAGTGTCGCGTTGAAATGGAGGTTTCCCTGAAAGCATCTCATAAAGAATCGAACCCAACGAATAAACATCTGCGCCGGGCCCGATGGTATCACCTCGCGCTTGCTCAGGAGACATGTAACATGGCGTTCCTAGAACATCACCTTTGACGGTCAATGCCGCGTGATCTACCTCCACGGGCTGTAATGATTTTGCCAATCCGAAGTCGGTGATCTTTGGTTCGTAATCCGAGAGTAAACTCGACTTCATCTCCGCACGATCGGGGCGTGTTGCTACTGCAATGCTGCCACCCTCCTCGCGA
Source organism: uncultured Pirellula sp. (assembly GCA_903858115.1). GTDB lineage: Bacteria > Planctomycetota > Planctomycetia > Pirellulales > Pirellulaceae > JBKCUI01. The sequence continues at coordinate 35,524 of CAIOHR010000154.1, forward strand.
GAATCGTGCAGCCCTTCGTGACGAGGAGCCAACAAGACATTTCCGGGCTTCAAGTCGCGATGCACGATTCCTGCTTGATGTGCAGCATGTACTGCCCATGCGATCTGGCGGATGAACAGTGCAGCGTCCCGAGGGGTTGTTTTATTTTGTCGGAGAAACTCCTCCAAGGTTCCTCCAGCGACATATTCCATCACGATGAAGGGTTGTCCCTCCACATCCCCAATATCATCGACCTGGACGATGTTGGGATGCCTCAGCGCGGCCGCCGCACGCGCTTCTGCCCGAAATCTCTGGCGGTGCTGCAGCGTGGATAACTCACCGCTGAGCAAGAGTTTGATCGCTACGAGCCTTCCTAGCTGAAGTTCCTTTGCTAATAAGACAACCCCCATCCCACCGCGACCGAGAGGACCGAGAACATCGAAGCCCGGTAGGGTGGGGAATCGAATCGTTTGGTCGTGGTTCCGACCTCTCGGTTTGCTATCCACTTGAGTGATTTTCGAGTTCTGATTTTTTTGGATCGACTCTTCGTTTTTCAACGACTCGTGCAATTCGATTTGCAGACGCAACTCATCCGCGCAGGCAGGGTAGGCGGCGAGGGTCTGTTCCCGTGCGTTCACATCGCCTCGATGCTCTCGCTCGAGGAACTCGGCAAACACGAGATCGATGAATAGCTCGTCCGTCGTACTCAATTGCATCCCTGCTGCGTACTGCTGAGCCGTCAAGGCTTCGCCGCGGGACAAGCGATAGCGGAATTCCCTTAGGTATCGAAGGGGATCGGGTGGGTTAGATGGGGTTTGCATCGATGTAGCGATTCATGTACTTATAAATCCAAGTCCCGAACAACTCTTTCCAAGGCTCGAGAGAATTGCATTCGCCTAGACTGCGCTGTTCCCCCAAGCCGCTCTGCGACTTCATCCCACGACAGACCGTCACGCCGAAGGGCTGCGACGGCAGACTCTTCCGGTGTCATACACTCCTGAGCTTGATCCAGTAACTCGCGAAGAGAGAGCACCTGACTCGGAGAAGCGTCCGAGGTCGGTACTGCCTGAAAGACCTGACTATCGACATCACTTCGAGAACCGTCCCGTTTGTCACTCAGCTGTTTTCTCGCACTATCAGCGATCTTGTTGCGAGTCATCGTAACCAATAGCCGCAACAGATCCTGCGGTTCCTTGAGTTCGAATTGACCATCGACAGCGCGAAGAAAAAAGCTCGCAAAGACCGACTGAGAGTAATCGACCGAATCGTAAAGTCGCGTCAATCGAGTATCCGACAATCGCATACGGACCTGCCTGCGAACCAACGGTTCGTATTGACGAAGCAATTCTTCAGCGGCTTCTGGATCGCCCCGTCGTACTCGCTCGATGGTCGCCAAAAAACTTTGATCGCTCATTCAGGAATCGCTCTCATTTCACAATGCCTTCGCGTCACAAATCCGAAACAAACCAAAACGCTCATTTGTCCAAAACCAGGTAAGGAGGAGGGAACGCCGAAGCGATCCGTAGACCGAACCGCTCTAGATCTCCAACGCCTGTACCGCTCCTAAAAACCGGTTTCCAAAGCCGCGGGATCTATTGTAACGCGTTCGACCGCATCCCATGCAGCATTTCGCGGCCGTTCCGGAACCCGAACCCAGTGTTCGAGATCGTTTTCCAAAAAAATTTCTTCGATCGTGTGCGTTTCGCATCCGTATCGCGATTCTCTAGTGTCGACCGAGACTCGCCAGCACTGTTGCAGGCGAAAGCAACCGAGCAGCGTCAATCCGCAAAGCCAGTTGCCCAACCCTTCGGAAATAAAGAAACAACTTGTTTTAATAGGGATTAGAGCGATGAAAAATCAACTCTACCGATTTCTGGTTATGGTAGCGATGGCTGGAGGGCTGAGCATCAGCTCTCCCGTGATGGCACAAGAAAGGAATGGTTCTGCACCCAAGAAATCCTTCAGTGGAGCCAGCACACTGAACAAGAAAACATCAGCCGTCAGTTCCACGCCAGCCGCGAATGTCAACCGAGCTGCGGTTGCCCCAGCCACGGGCAAGCCTGCCAGCGGTATTGTTCGCGGGGATCAACGCGGCAACCTCGGGGTCGCCATAGTGGTAGGGAATTCTGCCAGCAGTCCTTCCATTGGAAATCAACGTGGCAACCTCGGCATTCAATTGACGACCGGAAAACCTGCCGGCGGTCCGTCTATCGGCAACCAAGGTAGAATTCCCGACGCAGTACAACACGGTCGCGAAGCCGCAGACGCTGCCGCAGCAGCTCGAGCAGCCTTCGGATCCTCTCTCGCAGGGATGCCCGAAGGATTCGCGATCCCCAGAGGAAATGCTCGTAGTGGTGGGCCGCAAGCTCCTGACATGTCGTTCGGCGAGGGAGGTTTCCAAGGTGGTGACATCAAGAATCCGCTCGATCGATTCTCGAGTTCGGGGAATGGCACCGGGATGAATATCCGTCGCGATGCCAGCGAGCAACGGAAAGGTACAGTGACGGATCAAAGTCATCTCTCGTTGCGAGGGGATAAGCTCTTGGGCGCCTATTCATCCAGTTCCGGTACCACGCGATATGAATCGAACTACACTCAGACAGGTGAATCGACCCACTTTGGTCACTCGAGAGAGAGTCATGGAAGGTCGACGTTCTCGACGGCGACTGTAACTGAAACACGAGACACCCGGGGAAGGCTATCAGGCACAACCTTAGAAACGGGCTACACCCGCGACGGTGGTCGTCACGAAACCTACAAAGCAGTGCATTACGATGGTCGTGGCATCGTGCGTGACGTTGTCGTGGTGCGAGAGAATAATCGTACCGGCGAGCAAACCAAAGATGTCTACGCTCCTGATGGAACTCTCCAGTCACACTCCAGTTCTCGCGATGTCCCACCAGCAAAGGAGCCGGCATCTCAAGGAACTCAATCGACCCAAGCCTGCGATCGCAATCCTAGCGAGGGGGCTTCCCTTGGAGGTCCGACTGGCCCGAGCGCTGAAACAGTATCCGGCATATCAAGAATTGATCTTCTACGTCAACTCGGCGAAGGTCAAAGCACCGGCGGTGGGACCAACCAAATGCTCAACGGACGGCTCGGCAACAATCAAGTGCGCCCAATCGGCGAAACAGGTACCAGCTTCGGCGGCCCCAATCGAAACGGCATCAATATCAGTATCAATCCGGAAGAATCGGTTCGCGGAGGTAACAACACCACCGGCGGTGGAGATCGACCAAACTAACGGACTGAGACATCGATTCTGAAAAACCACCTCCCGCGGGGATCCACTCGATCCCCGCGTTTTCGTTTTGAGCTATCGTTCGAAGACTTGATTTGAACGAATCCTACCCGAACGATCTGATTCGTGATTCTTGCCACGTGCTTCCCCGATTTCCCGTTCCAGACTCGAACATCCAATTGGAACCGTTCCCCTGTAACCCTTGCGACAACACTCCGGTCGCGCGAATAGACCCTGTCGGTCCCTAAGCCAGTGGAAAGACCGAATAACGCCAGGTAACACAAGACTTGGAGTCGAGGAATCAGACAGCACATCGTTCAGAGTTGGCAAAGAAAGATTCGCACGATTCTCTTTGCTTCTCATCGTACGTCATGGTACCTTCACGGCATCGAAAGTCGAATTGATTCCCATCCTCACTCAAGGTCTCCCCCCATGGAATCTCTATCCCGCCGGGAATTTCAACAGAAGTCGCTGGCGTCCCTTCTTACTTGGTCGCTTCTGGAAACACTCTTTTCCCGCGATGCCTTTTCTCAAGAAATCAAGCCCATCGCATCGCAGTGGCTTGCGAGATTGAATGAGATGAGCGCGGATCTCAAGGGCAAGAAACTGGAGGCTTTGGATTGGCAGAAGCAAGTGGAAAAATTACTCAGCACGGTTGACCTGCCTGAGATGCTCAGGTTCATCGACTTTGAAACGCTCGCAGCGAGTGCAAAACCAAAAGATCGCGGTGAGCTGAGCTTGCGAGCTAAATTGCCGCGCGTCGAAGGTCTGCCGACCGAACTCGTCTTCGGACATCAAGTCTTCGCACTCAATAAAGATCGTTCGGTCGTCCCTCACGGTCATGACAATATGGCCACCGCGTTCTTGATCCTCAGAGGAGATTTCCGTGGCAGGCATTACGATCGATTGGAGGACGAAAAGGAACATATGATCATCAAACCGACGATCGATCGAGATTTCGGACCTGGTTCGTACTCGACCGTGACCGATATCAAGGACAATGTCCATTGGTTCACAGCCAAAACGGATGCTGCCTTCATTTTCAATATCCATGTGATGAGTGTTAAACCGGGGCGTACAGGGCGCGTTTATGTCGATCCGAATGGCGAAAAAATTTCTGGCGAGCGCTTGCGTTGCAGAAAGATTGATCACAAGCAAGCGGAAACGCTCTACGGCTGATCAGGATACGCTTACGAATGGATGGAATGCGAATCAGTAATCGATTCGTATGGTGTCTTCTAGGAAGGTTGGTTTTGGTTGTCAGCCGTCGGAGAAGATGCTTCGGTGAGAGTTGCGATTCATCAGTCTAGTTCCGTTTGAAAATAGGAGGTACGCTCGATGCGCGTCGTCATCATTCATCATAGTGTGCATCATCACAACACGGAGAAGCTAACGGAGGCGATGGCAGGTTCGGTGCACTGCGATGTTCTTAAACTCCATGATGCACGGGAAACGGATTTGTCGTCATACGATTTGATGGGGATAGGTTCTGGTATATTCTTTGGGAAGCACCATCCGCGAGTCTTGGATTTTGCGCAGGAACATCGACCGCTTCCCAAGGCCTGTTTTGTTTTTTCAACTGCTGGAATTCGATGGTTGTATCCCATGTGGCATCGCCCTTTGGTAACGATCCTCGAAAGGAGTGATTGCCACGTGGTCGCTCAATTCTGTTCTCCTGGATGGGATACGGTAGGACCTTTGAAATACATCGGTGGAATTCATCGAGGTCGCCCCAATGCACACGATTTGGAATCGGCGAGCCGTTTTGCCGTGAAGACCGTAGAACAGTTTCGACTCGCTGAGCCGCCTCGTTTGGCTGTCGCTAGTCGACAAGCTGTTCGCGAGGAAGTGGGGCTCTCCCATGCGATGAGTGGTAGTGGTATCGATGGTATTCGTTGGTTGCGACGAATTGCCTACCATCCTTGGAGAATTAGCTTTCCTGTTTGTTCAGCCACCAGGAGTGCTTCCAAGGGAACAGCCAACCGGGTCTCTCATCCAGTATCAGATCCAATCGATGAATGAGATTACCGACATCGGTCAGAGAGACATCGGTTTGACCTCGACGGCGAGCAATGATCGCTCCATTGGGAAGGTTGCCATGGAAGCGATTCAAAGACGCATCGAGGACTTGCAACAATGTTGCAAGCTCGTGTTGCAGTCGAGTTCCCAGGAAGTTGATGCAGATGAATCAGTGCATAAGCATGCAGATGAATCAGTGCATAAGCTTCGTGTCAGTCTACGTCGAACTATTGCCGCTTTAGAGTTCTTCCGCGAATGGGTTCCCGGTCATCGCTTCCAAAAGACCCGTGCTTCCCTCAAGAAGCTCTTGGGCAGGGCTGGGAATGCAAGAGATTTGGATCTGATGATCATCAAGCTAAGGAGCGATCCATCCCGGGGCGCGAAGAAACTGCTTTACAAGCTGACGAAGGATCGGGATCGATTACAGCAACCCCTGCTCCATCTCGGAAACAAATATTCTGCGGATCATTTTGTATCCGACCTCATCGCGCATTTGTTTCCATCGACCGATCAGCAGGAAGATCCTATCTGGAGTAGTGCGTATGGTCCCTGGGCGATCGATCGCATTCAAAAACAGGCGGAGCAGTTCATGCATCGTGCTGTGCAGACGAATTCGGACAATAAATCACTGCATCGGCTTCGTATACTCGGCAAGAAGTTACGATACGGTCTAGAACTCCTGGAACCTATCATGCCCGACGTTCTCGCATCGCCTGTTTACGCTCAGTTGAAAGAGATTCAGGCATTGCTCGGTGAAATCCATGACCTCACCGTTCGTAAATCAGCACTGAAGATCTATCGAAACCGGTCCCAGAGGAAATTCATTCGTGACTTCATCGATCAACAGATCCGAAAGGATAAAGTCGAATTAAAGACTCTCCTCGCTCGATGGAACCGAACTTGGTCTTTCGGCCAATTATCAGCATTCGAAAGGAATCTCAGGACACTCCTCAGGGTTGACTGTCGAAACGAGTCAATAGACTGATGTTTTAAAATGCAAATACAGGAAGCTGAACGTTCCGGCGTTCGACAAACTGACAGCACGCGATCGCGTCGTTCCAACAGCGTTGGTACATGTTCCGGAACCAATCTTCGATCAAGCCTTTCATCCAGGTACCTTTGGATGAAGGAAGACGACCGCATCCTGCAAACGCTACCTGAAGCCTGAGTTGCTCATCATGGATGATAGGGGGGATGAAGCAACCGCCGAAGCGATCTTGGTGAATATCTCTTTGAAATCATCATGCGTCGACAAGAACTGAAATCAACGATGATGACCATCAATCGACCATTAGAAGATTGGGGCAAATTGATCGGCGATGTGCCCAGTGCGACAGCGATCTTAGACCGATTTCTGCTTCAATCAGCGTTGTTTCTGCTGACTGGTAGGAGTTATTGCTTGGGAGCGAGCGAAAATAATTCCAAAAGGGGCCTAAACGCCCACCGAGTCCGATACCTATACTAAGCTAGGTGGCAGAATCTTTCTTGAGGGTAGTGTATTTCCTGAAAGAGAAGAAATACAAGCAGCTTTATCAAGAGCAGAAGTCGTTGCGGAAAGGCAAGTAGGCCGATCCGCCTAAAAACTAGTTAGCCATTAAGGAGAAAACAATGCCATCCAGCTATCCTCATTTAGTTATTGCTCGAATTCCTGGGCATATTGAGCCAATGGATCGCGGAGAAAGATACGAAGATCCGCTAACTGAAGAACTGCAAAAAGCTGCGGCTGGTGAAGTCACAGGCGGAGGAAGCCAGCTTGACGAGAACTTTTTCATTAGGTTCGTTGATATAGAAATTTGTTTGGCTAACCTAGATTCTGCGATTTCTCTGGCTACAAAAGTGTTAGAGTATTGTGGTGCACCAAAAGGTTCCAAGCTTCTTTTTGAGAGAGAAGGCGCTGAACAGGAAATCCACTTTGGAAAAATGGAGGGCGTGACTCTTACTCTAGATGCTAACCTGCCTGCGGAAGATTGGGAGAAATATGCAGGCGAGGTTTGGCAGACTATCGAAAACCTTCTTAGAGAAGAGTCCTTAGGTTCCATACACGGCAGCAAAGCGACAGATGAGGTAACTGAGGTGTATTTATATGGTCCGTCGTCTGAGAACATTATCAAGGGTTTAGAGCAATTTAGGTCGAATTTCCCCTTGTGTAAGAACTCGACTGTACGAGTAATGAATGGCTAACCAAAGCCTGGAGCTGATCGCCCATTGGGCTCGGGCCAGCTCAGGCATTCCGTTATGCTTTCCAGCACTTTGATACAGCCGACAAAAGTCGTTGGATTCCAGGCGTTTGCGATTGCCGGTTCTAAGCCCCGGAAGGGCGGAATGGAATAGCCAGGGGTGCTAACCTCATCATTACCCACATTTTGATTCAATCTAGAATTCTAACTCCCTTGAAATCAAACGAAAACCCTGCGATTTTCTCCCCCTCGCCCCCTTTTAGGGGGAGGGGGCCGGAGGGGTTAGGGGTAGAGTTGTCAGCAACAAATCTCCGGTTCAGTGATTTGTTTAGACCTTCTAGGCATAGTAAGGCATTGCTGGCGAAGCCAAGAACCCAATCAGAACGCAGGGCAAAACCCCTCACCCTCAGCCCCTCTCCCCTAA
>CAIOHR010000155.1 GCA_903858115.1 uncultured Pirellula sp.
CCGGAGTTCATCTGGCAAACGCCATTGGAATGGTTGAGACCATTTGCCCAACACGAGCGAATTACGGCCATGTCGTCTGCGTGTTCGGCGATATGGGGCAACCAATCGGAAACCCAAATGCCGCTCTCCCCGTATTGCTTCCAGGTTCGTTTGCTGGGCATCAACGGGGCGTTGTACTCACCCATGGGAGTGATGATGGGGCCAAAGCTCTCGGGCAATGTCTTGCCTGCAAGGCGTTCAATCTCAGGCTTTGGGTCGAAGAGGTCAATGTGGCTTGGTCCCCCTTCCATAAACAGAAAGATGACGCTCTTGGCGGTCGGCGTGTGATGCGGCGCTGCTTGGTACGATGCATCGCGGCCAAAAGCTGTTTGGTCCAACATGGACGCTAAGACGATCGAGCCAAATCCAGCACCTGCTTGCTGCAACATGGCGCGTCGGTTTATGTAGCCGGTGCCTCTGGGAATGTGGTTGTTCATAGGCTTGGCCCAGGCTATTCCATGTAAAGGAAGGAATTGGAATTGATCAGCACATGGCAATAATCGACAAACAATGTCTTCCACACGTCGCCAGCGTTCGGTTCTTGAAGCTTCAAAAACTCTTTTGCGCGATCGAGGTCTTCTTGCGCTGGCGTTTTCAGAAAGACACGTTCGTAGGCTTCACGCACGCATGCCTCAGGTTCGGACTTTTGACCCATGTGTTGCTGGGCCCTTTTTCCTGCTTGAGCAGTCATCCAATCCGAGTTCATCATCATGAGCGATTGCAAAGGAGTGGTCGTTGCATTTCGCTTGGCAACTGAGCCTACGCCATCGGGCGCATCAAACAAAGCTAGGAATCGATCCGGTGAGTTTCGCATGGCCCGAACATAAATCGATCGGAGCGAGTTCGTTTTGCCTTTGGTGGTGTCCTTGACTGGCGGCGGCAACTGGCCTGAAACAGACAGGATGGAATCTCGAATTTGCTCTGCATCCAACCGTCGCGGGCTAAATCGCCAGAGCCATTTGTTATCAGGATCGACGGTCAATGAATTCTGCGAAGATTGTGGGTACGCGGACTGCTGAAAAACTCGGCTGTTCATGATCCAACGGTGAAGGCTTTTAAACTTGGCACCGTCATTCACGAATTGGTTGGAAAGGAAATCCAGAAGCTCAGGATGCGTGGGCGGTTGCGTGAGTCTGCCAAAGTCGCTGGCGTTGGAGACGATGCCAGTTCCGAAATGCTGTTGCCAAATACGATTGACAATCACTCGCCACGTCAATGGATTGTCGGGTTGTACGATCCAATTGGCCAACGCCAGTCGTCGACCGGTTGTGTTTAATTCCTCTTGCGGTGCGATCGGCATAGGTTCCGAGTTGAGAATCGAGGGTATGCCTGGTTGGATCGGACCGAGATCGCCTTTGCCAGGAACATAGACTTCGGCAGCGTCACGTCCGAGGTCGGTTGCCGCCATTGCAGCGGGTAGCGGCGTGAGCTTCGGTACAGGCAGTTGTTTCAGATACTCTTTGGCAATACGCCATTCTTCGAGCCGTTCAGCGGGAATTACCTTTTCCCATTTGAGTTCGCGAACATCGCGATCTTGTTGTAGCGAAGCCAAGTGGGCAAGTTGTTTTTCTCGAGGTGAACGCTCCGCAGGTGACTTTGATAGAGCTGGTCTCACTTCGGGTGGGAATTTCTCGATCGCGGCTCGAATCGTTCGTTCGCGGATGGGGCCCTCAATGGATTCGATCGTGTCGATGTAAGGCTGGGCTGCATCTTTCCAGAGTTTTTCATCCTTCAGGAATCGGGCGATTTCTTCGGGAGTGGCTGCTGGTAGATCCTCGCGCGGGATGAGGCCCGAAAAGTAGGCTTGGAGTCGATAGAAGTCCTTTTGCAGGAGCGGATCGAATTTGTGATCGTGGCATCGCGCACAACCGTAACCCAAGCCCAGGATGGCTTCGCCTGTGACATCGGTTAAGTCGTTGAGGATTGCATTCCACTGCCCTACCACGTCGCGTTGGTTGTATTCATAGATCCATAGCCGCAGGTATCCCGAGGCGTCTCTGCATTCGAGAGATTTCGGATCGAGTTCATCGCCAGCTAGCTGTTCTCGGATGAAGTCAGTGTACGATTTGTCTTGATTGAAGGAGCGGATAACGTAGTCGCGATAGCGGTAAGCAGTCGGCCGGAAGTCATCTTGTTTGTAGCCATCGGATTCTGAATAGCGAACCAAGTCCAACCAGAATCGGCCCCAGCGTTCTCCATATCTTGGATCGTCGAGAAGTTGATCGACCAGTTTGGAGTAAGCTTCGGGGCTTGTGTCAGCTAGGAACTGGTTGGCTTCTTGTGGCGTAGGTGTCACGCCGACAAGATCGAGGTAGGCTCGTCTTGCAAGTGCAAGTTTGTTGGCAGGTTCTGCGAATGCAAGACCTGCTTCGTGCAACTTAGCTCCGATCATGGTATCGATTTGCTGAGCGATCGATGCTTGTGAGGGTTGTCCTGCGTTTGTTTCAGCGACGTTGGTTTCTCGATTTTGAAAGAACCAGTAAGCTC
>CAIOHR010000156.1 GCA_903858115.1 uncultured Pirellula sp.
CCTCTCCCCTAAAAGGGGCGAGGGGAGCAAAGTCAAAAAGATGTGGGTAAAGATCAGGGTTGGCACCGGTTGGCACCCCAGGCTATTGCATGCCACGCCTCCAGCGTTCCGAACCTTAGAGGGTCCACCGTCGTGCCGTCCGCTCCTGGACATCTGCATCTGCAGGGATTGAAGGTGGACTGCCCATGGAATGTGCCTACTGCTTTGATATTTGTCGGCTGCATCCCAGGCGGTTCCAAAAAAGTGGAGTGTCCCCAGGCGGTTTGTTTCCCCAGGCGGTTCCCAGGCGGTTTGCAATTCGGTGGCAATTCAGCCGAAAACCCGAAACAATTGCTTTATTTGGTACGGAAATTGACTAGAATGAAGTTGATTCGTAAGTAACCCAACTCGCCACTATCGTATTGAACCATGTTTTTCCGGACTCTCTTTCGATTGCTGCCAAGCCTGCTATTTGCGGCTTGCTTTTGCCAGTCGGGACTGGGGGCAGTTCAATGGGAGATGTCTTGGGAAGCGACAGTGGAATCTACTTTTGAATCGACGGGCATCGCTGCTCCTGGCCATCCAGACGATGGGGACTGTCCAGCGGTTGATGTTTGCTCGTTTTCGGGTTGCATGGAAATGCAGCCGCCTAATCCTTCAGGCCAATCTCCTTCGATTTTGTTCGAAAATCAACTCTTCGAGTTGCAAGTTCAATTGCAATCGCTCCGCGTGGTGGAGCCGGAGGGGGAGGTAATTCAAATTCCATGGCGAAACTTGAAGGTACCCATTTAGTCTTCATAGACCGTCAATGAATTGAAGATATGTGTTCCTTTTTTTCCATGAGATGAATATGAGATTATTTTTATTTGTTTTGGCACTCTGTGCGTCTTTGATGGGCGTAACTTCCCAGGCATCGGCCGCGGCCTTTGGCAGCTCGATTCTGAACGTATCCAACCTGCGTCTCCAATACTTCACCGGCGGAAACTGGGTCAACGCGACGACTACTCAGGCTACCGTTCTCGGCGCAAACATTTATTCCCAATCGTCGGCCACCCTGGGGGGGGGCGAGCCAGGCCTCAGGTGTCGTGTTGAACAGTTTGGATGCCCCACAATCCTTTGTGAGCCCGAATTTTGGTCTTCCCGCTAACCAAGGTGCCGCTCCACTCGTGTCTTACACGAACTCAGGAATGGGCCTGAATACGAGCGGGTCTTTTGCGATCGGAGACACGAATGGGTCTGGCACAACCGTGATCGGTGGCAGTTTATCCACCTCCACGCTCGCAGAGTTGAACACCTTGGGTGCACTCAGCGGGGCTGCCAACGGAAACGTTGGGGGGTCGACTACGTTCCAGGTAAGGTCCCTCCAAGGCGGCCAGTATCGTTTGGCGTTTGATGCCAATTTGTCGATGAGGACAACCGGTGATGGTACGGCTTCGAGTGAGTTCGAAGTTGAGATAAACCCAGGTAATGTCGTTTTTGATTACACAACAGACGGCGAACTGAACCGTTCCATTAGTGGCAATGCTACAGTGAATGTCACCCGGAATTTCTTCACTAATGCGGCGACGCTCGCGGTGGGAGCGATTTCATTTTTTACAGTCACCCAGAACTCCACGGTAGGAACAGCAGTGGTCCCCGAGCCAAGCTCGATGGCTATATTTGGACTGATGTCCTTGGGTTCGATTTTAGCCTGGCGGCGACGTCGCGTGTAAGCGAGGTCCTTGTCAAGGGACTATAAACTTTCAGTCGAAGGTTGGCGCTAAACCCGCCAGCCTTTTTTTGTTCCGGCTTTGACAATCAGTTTCTTTGGCAAAACGCTGTTGTCTAAGCGCTGCCGTATTTGCTTCAGAGATAAATCCACGCATTCGCCGCCATGATGTTGACACCGCCGACTATAGTCAAAGTAGTAGGCACATTCCATGTGCCGTCCACCTAGAATCCCAGTAAATCTCCAATAGCGGACGGCACCGCCGAGCGTGCTTGCTACTTTTGCCGGCGGTGTCGATGTTGCGATTCACCGCACACATGCCCAGAGCGGTACAAGTCCGAGTGATTCATCGTAAAGTCAAAAACTAGCCAGCCGCTCAAAGGTTTAAACAAACGAATCGTTGGAACGAACTTGGTTTCATCGATTGGCGACTCGATGGACGCTCGCAGCGGCCATTTGGATGACGATTTCGTTGCTGATCGATCGCGACCATCGGTTTCTCGCTCGAGACACCGTCACTCGCGCGGCCGGCGTAATAAGGTTTGTTGCTATGATGAGTTTGTCTCACGCAAACATCACTATCACAAGCCCGACGCGCGAGTGGCCGGCATTGCCTCGCTTAAATACCCCCGGGTTGGCCATCCATTATCGTTACTCGTCACTGAAGTCCAAATAAATCTTTGAGGTAAATCACATGTTGCCCGGCCATCGATTTCAGTCTTGAAAGCCACTTGCGTTCCCCTAGGACCACACGTCGTAAAGCCTTATGGCATCCGGCTACAGGATTTTTTGAGCGGTGACTGTGGCGTGGGTTCGAAGCGTCGACAGGCATTACCCATTGTAGGGGTTGTGCACGCTTTACGGGAAGATCGGCAATTGTTTGACAGAATGATTGCGGGGTGTCGAAAAGAGCGAAGGTGTGAGAGAAGAAATGTCTGGTTGCAGGATGCAACTTTGGGACTTAAGGGATGATATCTTGAGCACGAAAAAGATCGTTGTACTGGAGCAAGGCTTTCGTTTTCTTCTGTTCTTGTTTTTGGGATTCGCGTCTGTTTTTTCGACAGGTTGCAGCTCGATTCTTTTTAAGATCAAAGGCAAACCTGCTCGTGAGCTCTCGAGCGAATTGCTACCGATGACTCGCAATCATCGGACACCCATTGATTATCGGTCCCTGAGTCAAGATCCCCCTCAAGTTTTTCGCATCGACTCCGGGGATGTTTTGGGTGTGGCCGTCGACGGAATTTTTCCGTTTACCCCACCGACTGCTCCACCCTCTGCATTACCGGTGAACTTTCCTGATTCGGGTAGTTCGATGCCACCCTCCACAGGTTTTCCGGTAGCCGTTCAGCAAGACGGTACGATCCAATTACCGGGCATTGATCCATTTTCGGTTCGCCAGATGACCGTTGAAGAAGTCCGTAGAGCGATCGCAGACGCTTACCGTAATGCCGGCGTTATTCGGGAAGAGAAGATATTTCCGATCGTCACTTTGATCAAGGCAAGAACCTATAACGTTTCGGTAATTCGCCAGGATCTTGGGATGGGAAGTGAGGCCGTCCAATTGGATGCCTATCGCAACGATGTGCTGCATGCGCTTCTCAAGACCGGTGGACTGCCCGGAGAGAAGGCTAAAGATCACGTTACTATCCTGCCATATTATCGGGAAGAGCCGAACCCGCCGCCGGGAATGCCACTTCGATCGGACGTAGTGAAAACGACCTCTTGGGATACGCCACGCGTCATTCCATTGACCGTACCCAGTGGTACCAACATCTACCTTAACCTACCAGATTCCATTTTGAATGAGGGTGATATCCTTTATATCGAAAATCGTCAGACAGAGGTCTTTTACAGTGCTGGAGTGCTTCCTCCGGGTCAACACTTGCTGCCTCGTGATTATGACATCGACATATTCGAAGCGATGTCGATCGCTGGCTATTCTTACGGTTCTTCAGGCAGCGGAGGAGGAGGTCTGGGTGGTATTTCGGGAGTGTCTCCCACTCAACTCTTTATCTTTCGCAAAGGTCCTGATGGCAATCAAGTCACGATCAAGATCGATTTAGAAAAAGCTCTGTGCGATCCACGAGAGCGGTTGGTGGTTCAGGCAGGTGATAAACTCTTGCTAAGATTCTCGGCAAAAGAAGAGATAGCCACATTCGGAATGTTCTCCTTCTTCACATTCGGGCTTCAACAGTTCTTGGGAGGAAACTAGTCAGTTAGAGACCATGGCCATGGAGTCTGCTGTGACTGGAATGTCATGGCGTGACCTTTGTCTTTTGTTGCAGTAACCGATCCAATGCGATTCGCTCACTGGGGGGTAACCTCATCGATTGCAAACTTGCGATGTCTATTGCTTTCGTCAATTTATCGATCTCCATCGGGTTCGAATCCGCCATAGCAACTTGGATGCGATGCAGTCGAAATCGAGGATCAGGACGGAGTGCAAACGCGTCGTCGAACGCCCGCTTCGCCTCTTGGTAGGCTCCGCATTGCAACAGAACGAGTCCATGAGAATCTAGTAGATCAGGTATACGCCCATATTTTGAAATCGCTCTTTCGATCATTGCCCTTGCAAACACTTGCCGACCCGGTATCTCAGACGCAGCGATTGCAAGATTGTTCAGAGTCAGGAGACTATCTGGAGAGATGCGATTGGCAGCTTCCAATAATCGAAACGCCTCTTCGTAACGGAACTGAGATAACCGGAGCGAACCCACGGATTCCAAGACCGTTGCGTCGTTTGGGTGGTTCATGAGTCCGCGTTCCAAGATGAAATCGAGAGTTTCAGCTTTCGAATCCCATTCGCCTCTTCCTGTCCATGAGTCCGCGATCAACGACGTCAACTCTGGAGAGTTGTCGATCTTGGCTCGTTCGAGGCAAACGTCCAGTCCTTTCTGAAAGTCTCCCTGGTTCATCAAGCGGTCGACCAAAGCTCTCAGATGAACAGGGCTTTTCTCATAGGCTGCATGCAGTAATTGAATGGACTCCTCCTTCAAGCCCGACTGCGCGAGCATCTCACTCAATGCGATGATTCGAGCGGACACTTCTCGTTCATTCTCGCCTGCAATGGACTGAACGATTATTTCACGGATTCGATCCGTCTCGTTCTTCAAATGAGCCAACCGTATCCGAAGAGCTAAGGTTTGCGGCGTGATACCCATGGCTGATTCCAGACGTTCGAGAAGCAACGGAACGTCATCCGTCTTCTCGGAGAGTAGCAAAAATTCAACGTATTGAACGAGATCCATCGGCGCTGGAGATCGCCGTTTGGTGAGTTGATCGAACCGGTGCTGAATCTCGAGCGATAGCTCTCTGGAACGAGGTGTATTGCCGGTTGAGCTGCTCATCTTCCAAACCTTCTGGTCCAAAATAATCAAGTAACGCAATGCGTCGTCACTCGTTTCGGCATCATCGGCATCGATCAGCTCTCCCAGGATATCCCTTGCCTGTTGCTCCTGCTGTTCATCACCTCGAGATGCCAACAATATGGCATGGAATAGCTTGTTTCTCTCAGTGGATGCGTTGTCCTCCACTCTGACTAGCGAAGCGATGCGTTTCCAGGGGAGCGATTTGTTGTCCACGTCGTTCGTTACCAGCGCCATGGCCAACGTATTTCTGATATCGACGCGCGACGGAGCCAGTTGCACCGCTTCTTCCAACGATGCAACGACCCCAAGTTGATCTCCGATAGCGCGGTAGTACTCAACAAGTGCCAACTTTGATTCGATATCGTTAGGTTCTTGAGCAATCGCATGATCGATAGCTTGTTTGGCATGATTCAAATCCGACGCAAGCTCTACGTCCTGCGCTTCGATAGCGAGTTTCAAACTCGCCTTCGACCAAAGGGCTGGATTACGTTCTTTGAGACTAGCTAGTATCCCTATGCCTTCAGTGACCATCTCCTGGTCATTCACTGAGGCGAATGCGGTTATAACCAACGACAACAACTCAGCATTTTCTCGGTGCTTCTGCATCAAACTTCTCAATTTACCCTTGAGTTCAACTTCAGATGTCGTCATGCAAACCTCGAGCCAATCGAGTAACCATTCACGGTTCGCGGTTACACCTGATTTTTCTTCCTCGAGCAATCGCAATTTTGCTTGTTCGAAAGCTTGTTCAACAACACGAGGATCACGACGAGAAGCAGGAACACTTCTTTGATTTGCAATGATTGATTGTAAAACCTGTAGTCCCGATTCGAAACTTCCGTCATCTAGCAGTTTCCAATGCTCTGCTGCGCGAGACCATGCACCTGCACGCTCTGAGACTTTGGCCGCTTGGAAACGCAGAGAACGATCGCTGGGCGCCAATTCCAGCGCATCATCGAGTGTTCTGGCAGCGAGATCCCAAAGCTGCATGTCCGTGTATGCGCGGGCCAATATTGCCGATGCCTCCACACGTAATCGCTTCGGAATCTGCAACTGCGTGGCAACGGCAACCTTTAATCGCGCAATCGCTGCTTCTAAATCTCCTATCCTCAAATCAAAACCAGCGTGAACAACTTCCGCGTGCCATTTGGTTAGATTTATGCGGTGTTGCTCATTCGTTTTTGCTTCGCCCCGAAGTGCGGAACCACTTGACGGCTGAAAAACATGAGCATCGATGGCTTCGTTGAGTTCACTAATCGCTTTTGTTGCTTGATCCACATCAGCGTGTGCGCACGCGTAAGTCGTGTAGGTATCAAAGATTGCTAGTCCCTGATTCTTGCCGATTCGCTGGCAGCCCTCTTTAAGGATAGCGATTGAGCCATCGATTTCCCCTGAACGAAAAAGAGCCTGACCGATTCCCACATAGAGACTCTCCAGCGACCGCACCGGGAATGCTTCTTGTTTCATCCCTAGCAATTGGCGATACAGGGCGATCGCACCCGTGAAATCGGATTCGTTGAGTAATTGACTGGCTTCGGTTAGAGCGATTTGCAAATCCCAATGGATCGGGTTTCGTCGGCCATACTCCGACGACTGCAACCGCTTCAACGCCTGAGGTGCAACATTCGATAGGAACTTCCTTGCCATGAGCGGATCGATCGATACTTCGCAGGAATAACTTTTCCATTGCGCTAAACCATTTTCGATTTGCTGTAGACTCGCTAACAGTTTCGCTCCCTTTTCCATGCATGACGCCTTTGCGTCTCGCGCGAACCGAGGGCTGAACAGATCCGTGTGGAAATAGTAGGAATCGAGCAATGCGACTGCGAGTTCGATTGAATCGGGATTTTTTTCGACAGCTAGTTCCAAAACGTCCCCCACGGGCTGGGAAGAGAGCCATTTCCAGTATTCTTTGCCTTGCTGATATTCAGCTTTGTTCCTACTCCGCCATTCCCCTGATGTGGTTCGTTCGTAGAGACTTTTTCCGAGCCAAAGCGTCGATTGCGGATCGTCCGGTGGAGCGTTCAAAAGGACAATTTGACGTTCCAATTCATTCGCCCAGTTAACGCCCATATCCAGTAGTCGTTGGATCAATTCTCGCCTGAGTTCCGCGATGGTAGATTCATCTTGGATAGGATCTAGGGCCGCAATGGCGTTCACAATGGATCTTCGTGCAATCTCCAAATTTTCCATCGTGTTTGCATTTTCGTTGGTTGCAAAGGCCAGTCTCACCAACGCGTTCTTGCGTTTTGGGTCGATGGATAATAACTGCGATAACCATCGCACTTCCCGGTCTAAATCCCCAGCGTCATGGGCTTGAGATGCCAACTGAGATAATTGCAAAACAACCTGAGATGTTCGATAACGAGAAGCGACTTTCAGTCCGATCGTGAGTAGCAGAAATACACCGATGCTACTGAACAACAGCGGCAAGTTCCAACGCCATCGCACCGAAGTCGGTGTTCTACTTTGTGCCGAATTGTTGATCGCTTGAAGGTTCATGGAATAGTCAGCTCCGAAGTCGTCGATCCCGTGTGTTTGTAACTGCTACTGTAGGCGTATAGATATATCAAGCAGGTCTTAATTTGGAACGAGGCAAAACTATTTCCTCAGGGTAATAGAGCTTTTGCCAAAAGAACATCACACACCACAAGAGCCCCGCAGCAAGAAACACCATAAGTACTCCTTCCCAATCATGAAGCGTTTTCGCAGTTTGTGGGTCTAAGTAGTAAAATGAGCAACAGGTCCCGACGACACGGATAGTATTTGCAACGATCGCCATGGGTAGTGCAGCAGCCAGTACCACGATTCGATCGATCCAAGCGCGATGAATGATCGATGCCCAAAAGAACGCAAAAGCGCCCATACTTACAAAAATGCGCAGCCCTGAACACGCTTCCTCTATCAACATCTGTAGATCGCCAATCCAGATCGTGTTCCCTTCGGCGATCGCGGGCAATCCCATTGTGCGCAAAACTTCGGCGCTCAGCAGTGTTACCACCGATTGCAGTTTCCAACTGAGTAACGTCTCGACGCGATACGGAAGAGGCACGAGGAGAAAGAGAAAAAGAATGGCAGGCAGTGCCCATCGGAGTGCTTTCCCCCCGGCCAACATCCAGACAATGCCAGCGACCCACGGGACAATGGACCACCCGTCCAGAAAATCCATGTAACTCAAACTCGAGATAAGTCGTAGCGTTCCCGCGACGCAGATCAAAATCAATCCCGCCCAGCTGAACTTGGAACTGTACCCTGGGAACGAATCTCGGCGAGAATAAAGCAGGATCACGGACAGCGGAATGATCAAATATCCATGCGAATAGTCCGGCTCCGTCCGCCACTGAAGCTCCATAGCGACCAGGGTCTTCCAATAACACAGCAGAAAAACGACAACCATGAAGCCAATCGCGGTCGCGAGTTGCTTTTTCGGAACCGTGGGATTCAGTTCCGCAACTGCTTCGGTCGGCTCCTCATGCCTCGATGATGAGGCAGGATTCCCGAGGCTTTGCGACTGAACGTATACACGTCGAGCCACATCATTTTTAGGCGATTGTCTTTTTCGCATATCAATCCAATTCCTCAAAGTCGGCTCACCCTCAAAACGTCAAGCGAACATCGCGGCGGCAATATGTTGGATTTGTAGCTGAAAATCTGTTTCAATAACGACGCGACATCATTGTGATGTGGGTCTTTCTAAATAATAACTTGATGAGAGAGAAACTCCACCAAGAGATTGCCTGAAGGAAGCTTTCTGCTTCAAACACGACCGATCGCGAGAATCTTGCGAATTGTATCGATAGATTCCCAGGTAGCCAGCACTGCGCCGACCGTTGGTTCGTGAGTATTTGCCGGGATACGAGGTGTACGGCACCTGGAATGCGCCTACTATTTTGACTATTGCCGGCTGCATCCAATGGCCATTGCTTCGCCATGCGAAGCTATGCAAATCGCATTCCAATAACCTGTCACCTAGGCCTTGCGAAATCGAGACCGAATTCGATTTGCTCCGGCCAAGGTCAGGCCCAGTACAAATATCGTCAAGCTCGCCGGTTCTGGAGCGTAATACAATTGATCCTGCTTCCTGTACGATTGGAGCGCTGCCCAAGTAGACGAATCAAGTGGATTGAACGCGTTGAGCAACGCATCGGGAGTGTTGATGGCGAACAGGTTGAGTACAAGAACGGGATAACTTCGGGGCGGGTTCGCAGCCACTTGTGCGGTCGCGGAATTTATGAGCGATTGCGCTAGAATATCGTTCCCAGTGCCAGTAAGATTCCTCTCGCCCTCAATCGCCCAGATGGCCTTCTGTAGCGCATCCGCAGAGTCTGCATTTCCGTACTGGTATCCCGAAACGAAGCTCGAAAGTGTGCCTTGCATGTAGCTGTCGTACAAAAACTTCGTCGTGCTATCCAAAGGGTCGGCGGTCGGAGGGGTCATGCCATTGAAAAAGGACGAGCCAGTTACAGCACCAACCTTGAGCGATTCTCCAAGCACGAAGAATTCACTCGATTCAAGACAAAAAGTCTTTGCGATGAACTCCCATCCTCCTGAGACCTGCTTCCAGATAGAAAATTCCCCACCATTGGAGTTGGTTCCTTGAACCGCACCGTTTCCGCGGTCCAGCCTAATGATGTCCCCTTTGGACAACGAACCAGCAAAACAGGAGTTCGCAACTAAACTCAGAGTGAGGGCGAGCAAACAAATGAATCTCATTGAGCGACAACCTGTAGGTAAAATAAGAGATTTACAATTCCGACTCTGATTACAATAGTTCGACTCTAATACGAGTCTATCCTAGCCTAACTAGTAGGATGGATGTACACCATCCTTCCGTAACAAAATTTTTAAAATTTTGCTGGCGAATTCGCTCGGCGACCTAACTCCTTCAGAATGCCATCCAGGGGTCTCAGAAAAACTCTGCTAAACATCATTCGCGGAGGTTCGGCTTGAAAATGCTGGGGGGTAGCACCGATGCGAAATAGAGGAAAAACGGGCGTTCACTGTTCTCCTCGGTAAAACGCAACGCCTTGGTCACTAGCGTTTCGCTAACCTGGTCTTCGAAGCGCGGCTGGGCGAGGACCTTCTGGGAAAGACGCATGGTTGTGATTTTGTCATAACGCCCCCTATGGCATCGGATATACTGTATTATGAGGGACTTTCTTCACCTTAGGATTTTCAATGGCTTTTCGATTCCCGTAGGTCTGAAAACTAGATGATTAGATTTGCCTGTTTTCTAATCGCCGTTTTTGCAACCCTGCCGGCTATGCGCGCCGATGAGGAGTGGGTAACGGTTGGTTCGCCTGGCAATCGTGCGGATACTAATCGCGTGGATACTACGGGCTTGGGGGCGGTTGCTTACGAATTTCAGATCATGAAGTATGAGGTAACGGTTCGCCAGTATGCAGCGTTTTTAAACTGCGTCGCTGTGCAATCGGATCCACATCAGCTTTGGCTTCCAGCGATGGGTGAGCATGTCGTCACGGATTTGGGACAGGGTGGGATTCGGAAAGATGTTCCGCAATGCATCCTGCGAGAGGGTGGCCCTGGTGCTTGGAGTTATCGACCGGTCGTGGATCGTGAAGAAGGCCCCGTGTTCTGTGTCTCGTTTTTTAGCGCATTGCGTTATGCGAACTGGCTTCAAAATGGTGGCCGAAACGGTGACACCGAATCCGGTGCTTACGATCTCTCGCAGGGAGCGAAAGTGACGCGATCCGCTTCGGCAAAGATCTGGCTGCCAAACGAGGATGAATGGTATAAGGCTGCTTATTACCAACCCGAGAACTGTGGCGGACCGACGGGAGGGTATTGGCGATTTCCGTTTGCCTCCAATGATATACCGGTAAGTTCGGAGCCCGGGTCGGAGGAAAAATTGGCAGCTTGTTTTTCCCGGAAGTTCAGCGGCATGGTAACGGTTGGCTCCTATCCCAATGCCAAGAGTCCGTGTGGTGCTCTCGACATGGGAGGAAACGTTTGGGAATGGACCGAGACCGTCGTATTCGATTGGAAGCGTGCGATGCGTGGTGGTTCAGCGGCCCACCTTTTGGAAAAGATGCGATCAGACGTTCGATCCAATGCCAGTCCCGACCGCTGGTACCCCGATACTGGTTTTCGTTTAGCGAGGAGAATGGGAGATTGAAGATCTCAAGCATAGAGAAATTTTTTTTCCTGGCTCGACTGCTTTCCGCGGTGGCAATCGCTTTCCTTTCGAGCAATCTACGCAGTGAAGATTCGACGCAAAGCGAGAACGCTTTCTTAATCGCAAATTGCGCCGATTGCCATTCTTCGGATAGCAGGGAGGGTGGCTTCGATATCGGTGAGATCCATTGGCCTATCCATGATCCCAAGGAGATCTCGCGATGGATCAAGGTGCTCGATAAAGTCGCGTTGGCAAAAATGCCTCCCCGAGATGCGAAACAACCCTCCGATTCCTCGCGTTCTGGTTTTATCGATTCTGTTCGGACGAAATTGCACGATTATCAACTGAATCGGCAGTCCATCGAAGGGCGGGTTGTATTGCGCAGACTCAACCGTCACGAGTATGCGAACACACTTCGTGATCTATTGGGTGTGAGCACGCCTATTGAAGAACAGTTGCCGGAGGAGGGACGGGCGGATGGATTCGAGAATGTCGGGAATGCACTGAACCTGTCGGTGGCACACCTGGATCGCTATTTGCTCGCGGCCGACCAAGCTCTGAACGAAGCCACGGTTTCAACTCGCAAGCCTCCTACGATCAAAATTCGGACTGATTACGAAGAAACGTGGCATGATTACAACCACGGATTTCAAAACCTCCAATGGGCGAATGCTGAGGACGGAAAATTGGCGATCCGTTGGACAGGCTCGGCGTCCAATGGCACATTGCGAGCTTGGCATCCACCTGTCCCCGACCATCGCTATCGTTTTCGTTTTCGCGCGCGTGCCATGATGCAGCGAACCGTAACCGATACAAAAGGTGCCAAGTCGAAGGAATTTTTTCACGACCGTCACATCATTGCCAAAGTGAGTACGGCATCGCTGTTGAAAGATGGATCAGGATTTGAGGATGCCTACTTTGAATTAAGTCCCGACGGCTATCGTGAGTTTGTATACGAAACTCGCGTGCCCGAGGGGCATTCCTTTTCGCTGGTGCCTTATCGTTTAGTCCCTGTTGCTGGCGACGATCGATTGATGTCGGACGAAATGTTGGCCGTTGTGGATTGGATCGAGATTGAAGGGCCAATATATGATGGAGAATGGCCACCCGCCGGGCATCGTTTGCTGTATGGCGATCTTCCCATGGAGCCTCAAGATCCAGCCTTCATGGATAGCGGGTTGCGAGTCGTCTCAGCCACCCCCGAGCCGGACGCGCGTCGTCTGATTGCGAATTTCCTTTGCCGTGCTTTCCGTCGCCCGGTGGAAAATTCCGAGCTGGAAATGTATTTAGAATTGTTCCGTGAGCAGATGAGACTGGGGCGTCCGTTTGATGCAGCCTTACGAGCGGCGTACAAGATGGCTCTCACCTCGCCGCAGTTTTTATTTCTGGACGAATCGCCCGGAAAGTTGAATGACTACGCACTTGCTACCCGGCTAAGTTATGGTCTTTGGAGTAGTTTGCCGGATTCGGAGTTGATGCAAAGAGCGGCGACGGGGAGTCTTACCCATCCTGACGTGCTTCGTGATCAAACCGAACGGCTATTGACCTCGCCTCTTTCGCGACGATTCACTGAACAATTTTTGGGTGGTTGGCTCAATTTACGCGACATCGACTTCACTCAGCCGGATACAAAGCTCTATCCTGAATTCGACAGTTATCTTCAGTTCAGCATGTTGGCCGAGTCCGAGCATTACTTCGCCGAATTGGTTCGACAGAATCTCGGGATCAGCCACGTAGTCCATAGCGACTTTGCGATACTCAATAAACGCTTGGCGGAACATTATGAATTGGAGGGAGTTTTTGAGAGTGCGGAAAGATCGCCAGAGACGGATCACGATTTCCCGCCTGAGCAATCGAGACTTGTGAAAGTCAGTCTCCCTGCGGAATCGAATCGCGGTGGCTTCATGACCCAAGGTGCGATACTCAAAGTCAGTGCCAATGGAACGACGACATCGCCAGTCGTGCGCGGGGCTTACGTCCTCGACCGAATCCTGGGGACGCCACCTGATCCTCCGCCGAGCAATGTACCATCTGTCGAACCCGACATCCGAGGCGCAACCACGATTCGTGAACAACTTTCGAAGCATCGCGATCTGCCCGCTTGTGCGGAATGTCATGCCCAATTGGATCCACCAGGTTTCGCTTTGGAAAACTATGATGTCGCGGGCCGGTGGCGGATCAATTATCGCGTCATTCCGACGAGCGCCAGCGATAAAGTTGTTAAGATTCCCGGTAGCAACGTTCGGCTATACACTCAAGGTCCTGCCGTCGAGGCATATTACTCGCTCGAGAATGGTCGATCCTTTGCGGACATTCGCGAATTCAAACAGATCCTGCTCGAGGATAAAAAACAATTGGCACGGTGCTTCGTTGGTAAACTGATGACCTACCTGACTGGCGCTACACCCGATTTCGCCGATCGTGAAATCATTGAACAGATTGTATCCGCAGCGGCCTCTAGCGATTATGGAATTCGCGACTTGATCCATGGAGTGATTCAAAGTCGAGTGTTCACGCATAAGTAGCCCATCCCTCCCCAAAGTGAAAAGACACAATGAACTCAGTAAAGAAATGTCACTTGTCACGACGCGCTGTCTTAAGAGCTGGGGGTGTTGCGATGGCGTTGCCCTGGCTTGACTCGATGCAACCCGCTTTGTCAGCTGAGACGAAGCAGCCCAAGCGATTCGTCGGTGTGCTGAATTATTTTAGTTTTCATACACCGTTTCTCTTCCCCAAAGATTCTGGTTACGACTACCAGTTGTCGCCCTATTTGGAATTATTGCGGGATCATAAACAAGATTTTACGATCCTATCGGGACTCAATCATCCCGACGTACGGGACGGACATGCCTCGGATAAATCGTTTTTTACGGGGGCACCTCATCCAGGATCACCGACGTTTCGCAATACGATCTCCATCGACCAACTTGCTGCGGAAGCCATAGGTCACGAGACTCGTTACTCGTCGCTCAACTTCTCGACCAGTGCTTCCTATAGTTGTAGCTACACGCGAAATGGAGTTGCACTCCCACCGGAAATCAGTCCGGCACGAGCTTTTGCAAAGCTCTTTATCAGCGGGATGCCTGCTCAAGTTGCTGACGAGGTAATGCGTGTAAAAGAAGGGCGATCGATTCTGGACCGAGTCGCTTCCGAGGCAAAACGACTGGAGCGCAAAGTGGGACCTACCGATCGAGTGAAACTGGATCAGTACTACTCGAGTGTTCGCGATTTGGAGAAACGCATGATCCAAGCGGAACACTATGCGAGCCAGCCCAAGCCGTCGATTGGTACTCAACCCCTCGAGGACCCAGCCCCTGGCGAAGATATTGTACGATTCGGACTGCTGCTGGAAGTGGCCCGCTTAGCAATGCAGGTGGATCTGACGCGAATCGCTACTCTTTACTACGTTGGGAGCAGCAAGTCACCTTCGAAGCCAGGCGCGAGTTTCGCGTACCACGACCTCAGTCATCATGGTCAGGACTCGGAGAAGATAGACCAACTCGCGATCCTCGAACGCGACCTCTTGCAGCAATGGGGGATTTTTCTATCCCAGATGAAAGAGACCGGAGAGGGCAACTCACGTTTGCTCGACCATACATTTGCCGTCCTTGGTGCAGGAATGGGAAATGCGTCGAGCCACGATGCGACCGATCTTCCGTTGCTTGTATCCGGAAGTAAGTTCCGGCATGGACAACATTTGGCTCACAATCCCAAGAACTCACCACCACTCTGCAATCTGTGGGTGAATGCGCTTCAGCATCTCGGCCTCGAGATGGAGGAATTCGGGAGTAGCACCGGCACTCTTTCGGGCTTGTCGTAGTCTCCATCCTGATGGAGCGAAGGATGGCAACATGGCTATCGCACTCGTCGAGTGGTTAGCACATCCCATGCGTACCATTCTGCGTAGAGAAGGACGATCGGAAAAATGAACAAACTGAATTGGATAACCTGGTCCATTCCCAAAACATCAGGTAGCTTCGACTCGATACCCTTGGAAAAGGCAAAAACCATTCCCGTGTTGACAGCGAACAAGAGCGAGCTAACCACGCAAACCCAGAGTACGTAGAGACTCAGTTTCCAGATGGCGCGCGACTCTTGACCGGGAGTGGATTCGGAAACCATGGGTGGACAGGAACTTTCGATGACTGGCGTATGTTGGAATATGCATTATTGTAGGGTCGTGTTGTTTGGCGGAATAGCACGGGGGGACGGAATAAAGTTCCAAACTCGCCACACGTTCCGAAGGGTGAAAATATCTGTTTAGTCCCCACCTGCCGGAACGGCATACGTTAAAATGGGGCCCCACCCTAACTGACCCCTTCTTTGGGTTCTGATTGCGATTGCGACGTTCCGCTCAATGTTGGAGCCTGGAAGCTCAGTAATGGATGTGATTCGTTTGGATCTAGGAACTTTCATTTCGAGCGAGAACAAAATGACCTCTCAACCTATCGGACGACGCAGATTCCTCGGTACCACCACGGCACTCGGAGCACTTGGGGTGGTAGGTAGTCTTCCATCAGTGCATGGCTCCACCAGCTTGAAAAGCACGGCGGAATCCGTCATTGGTGAACTTTACGAATCGCTTTCTGAAACGCAACGAGCCGAGGTTTGCAAAACCTTTGCAGATCCGCTGCGACAAAAAGTGAATGCGAATTGGCATGTGGTGAAGCCAATCGTGGGATCGAATTTTTACTCAAAATCGCAGCGATCGATGGCGCATGAGATCGTCAAGAATTTGACCTCGCCAAGCGGATTCGAATTACTGTCCAAGCAAATGGAAGACGACGATGGAGGACTAGATGCCTACAGCATTGCATGGTTTGGTAAACCAGGCGACGCGCAGTTTGAATGGATGCTTACCGGCAGACACCTCACCTTGAGAGCAGATGGAAACACTCAGAAAAAGGTTGTCTTCGGTGGTCCCATTGTTTACGGGCATGGAGAAGAGTCCGCCCCCGAGGACAATTTGTTCTACTTCCAAACGGTAAAGGTCAACAAGGTTTTCGAATCGTTTAGCAGTGAGCAAAGAGCAAAGGCGCTATTGCAAAGTTCGATTCCAGCGGAGTCCAATGTAAAGGTACAGACAAAGGACTCCTACGAAGGACTGTCGGTCGGTGCGATGAACGAAGAACAACTGAAGTTAGTGAACGAAGCATTGACTTCGATTCTCGGCGTTTATCGTGAAGAAGACACCAAGGAAGCCAAAGAATTGTTGGAGGAAGTCGGCGGTTTAAAGTCCTTGTATCTCCAGTACTTCGCCAAGGACGACATGAAGTCGGATAGCATTTGGGACATGTGGCGCATCGTCGGAAAGAATACATGTATTCATTTCCGAGGAGCTCCACACGTTCACGCGTTCATCCACATTCAAAATGCCTAGCCATCAATAGTGGCGTGAATCATGCTAAGCATTTTTTCTGCCGCTTGAATCGAATATTCGAGGGAGACGGATAGTGTGTTATTACCTACAAGCGGGTTGTTGGCGTTTTCGTTGGTGGTTGTGTCTTGTTGCGCTTACTGCGCTGAGACTTGAAGCGCAATCACCGACGCCAAACTCCAATTCTGTAGGAAATCCATCTGCTTTATCCGTCGAAGCCCAATCTAGCATCGGGAGCGCTAGCTCGAACAAAAGCAACCCAATGCGTATCGGTGTCTATGTGGATGAAGGGGCAGGGAACAGTGTCAATGACTTGCTCTCCGTTCTCAGTAGATTCGAAGGTGTTACCGTAACAAAACTCAAAGCGAGCGATATCCGATCCGGAAAGCTTGCTGAGTTGGATTTGCTGATTCAGCCAGGTGGCAGTGGCGGCGGTCAGGGACGACATCTGGGTGAAGACGGTCGAGAGTCGATTCGGGGGTTCGTCAAAGCTGGCGGAGGCTTTGTCGGCATTTGCGCGGGATCGTATCTTGCATCTTCAGACTACGAATGGTCGCTTCATATTCTGGATGCGAAAGTCATCGATCGCAAACATTGGAATAGAGGCAGGGGAACCGTTGATATCGCGATGACAGAGCCAGGACGAAAATTGCTTGGTGCTGAGTCGCAGAGGCTGTCGATTCATTACGCCCAGGGACCGCTTCTCGCGCCTGCCGACCGCGCGGACATCGAGGATTATGAAACCTTAGCCACTTTCGAAACCGAAATCGCGAAAAATGGTGCTCCCGAAGGAGTGATGAAAGGCACCACAGCCATCGCGAAAGGAAAATTTGGAAGCGGACTAGTCCTGTGTTTCAGTCCCCATCCTGAGTTGACAAATGGTCTTGAGAACATGGTTGGTTTTGCAATCCGCCACGTCAAACGCGAAAATAAAAACCCTGATTTGTTTGCCCATCAGACTGCTTCTTCGAACGATTCAAAAACGTGGCAGCGATCATATGCTAGCCCATTTCTTGCGATCGCTTGGTTGCAGCCATGACGGCATCGATTACCGCGCTTCGAAATCCGGCGCGTTCGAGGGTTGCTAACGCGGCGATCGTCGTTCCGGCTGGACTGGTCACTTGCTCTCGCAACACAGCGGGGTGCACTCCTGTTTCTTGGACCATGGCCGCGGCTCCCAAGACCGTTTGAACTGCGAGTTCCATGGCTGTTTGACGGCTCAAGCCAGCCATCACACCTCCGTCACTCATCGCTTCGATCATCATCAGCACATAGGCAGGGCCGGAGCCAGAAACGCCAGTCACCGCGTGCAGTTGTTCATCGGTACAACGAACAAATTTGCCAACTGCTCCGAATACCGATTCGCACCACGCTGCATCTGCAGGTGAGACTCCTTTCCCTGCGGCGATCCCTGCGGCACCTTGCCGAGATTGACTGGGAGTATTCGGCATGACCCGTATGACTCGATCTGTCTCGAACCAGCTGGTGAGCTTCTTGAGTGATATCCCCGCTGCTATGGAGACCAGCAGATGATCTTCGCGAGCGAATGGTCGCAACGAGATGGCTATTTCGGAGAGCACTTGCGGCTTGACTGCCAAAAGGATTCGATTTGCCTTGGCGAACAACGATTCGGCGGAGTCAACCAAAGAGCAGTTAGGAAACAATTCCTTCAGCTTCATTTGCTGTCCACTGCTCGGTTCGTAGAATGTCAAATCCGATTCTTGTGTAACACCGGCCGCGACAACTCCTTTTGCTATAGCAGTGGCCATTTGACCGCCGCCCAAGAATCCAATCGTGTTCGACATGGTTATGCTTGATACCAATGCGCTTTCAGCACTTCGCTGGTAGCTTGTGATTTGTTGAGTACATAAAAATGCACGCCAGGGACGCCGTGATTCAATAGGTCAGCAACTTGAGCCTGCGCGAATTCCACACCGACTTGGAACTGCCACTCCGGTGATAGGTTGTGTTCCAATCGGTCGATAAACGCTTGAGGAAGACTCGCTTTGCAGAGGGAAGCTATTCTCTGGATCTGAGCTAGATTCGTAACTGGGAGTATTCCTGGCACAATCGGAATGTCGATTCCTATCGTATGGCATCGATCGACGAAGCGAAAGAAATCTTCGTTGTGGTAGAACAACTGAGTGACAATGATATCGGCTCCAGCGTCCACTTTTCTCTTGAGGTTTATCAAATCTGCTTCGGCGTTCGGGGCCTCTTGATGAACTTCGGGATATCCAGCCACGGCGATACCTAACTGCGGGTA
Organism: uncultured Pirellula sp.; assembly: GCA_903858115.1. Classification (GTDB taxonomy): domain Bacteria; phylum Planctomycetota; class Planctomycetia; order Pirellulales; family Pirellulaceae; genus JBKCUI01. The sequence continues at coordinate 18,835 of CAIOHR010000156.1, forward strand.
CTCCGCATGGATCAGTTCCACGAGTTCGTTCGCATAACGAAGTCCGCCCACCGTTTGAGTAAACTCAGACTGCCCTTTGGGTGGATCTCCACGAAGAGCAACTATGTAGTCGGTTCCAATGCGTATTGCCGAGTCCAGATACTCACGCAATTGATCGACCGTCGAACCGACGCAGGTGAGGTGGGATGCAACAGGTACATTGTGCGTTGCTTTGACTTGTTCCAGGATTTGAAGAGTGCGGCTGGTCGTCGATCCACCCGCTCCATAGGTGCACGTGAAGAAGTCGGGAGAGAACTCTAAAAGTTCCTTGACCGTCCCCATCAGCAGATCGACGCCTTCATCCGTTTTTGGTGGGAAAAGCTCGAAAGAGAGGCCTTTCCCCTTGCCAGCAAAAAATTCACCGAGTCCCATCTACTCTTTCCTCAAATTGACTGTTGACGGATAGAATCCGACCTTGGAAAACTAACACAAACGTTTGCACAGCATCAGTTTAGTTGTATTCCCGAGCAGATCATAGCGGAAATCAACGCATGCTGTCATTCCCTCCATCCTATAACCGTTACAAACCGAATGAATCCTCCACTTGTTAACCGTCGCGTTCTCTCCTTCGTGGGAGACATCTACGAAGACCTGGAGCTTTGGTATCCAAAACTTCGGATGATCGAGGCGGGGGCTGAGTTCGTCATCGCGGGTGAGTTGGCGCAGCAATCGTACGCGGGGAAGAATGGATACCCCTGCGTATCCGATATTCGAATCGCTGATGCCCAATCGAAAGATTTTGATGCCATTTTGCTTCCCGGAGGTTTCATGCCAGACCGACTCCGTCGAATCGACAAAGTAAAGCAACTGATTCGCGAATTCTCCGATGCCAGCAAGTGTGTTGCGGCGATATGCCATGGTGGTTGGCTGGCAATCTCGGCTGGTGTCTACAAAGGGGTGCGGGTAACAGGTTCTCTTGGGATCAAAGATGACTTAGAAAACGCTGGAGCCATTTGGGAAGATTCGCCAGTCGTAGTGGACAGGCATTTTGTAAGCAGCCGCAAGCCCGATGATCTTCCGTGGTTCGCTGCTGCAATGATAGACGTCATCGCCAAGCAATGAGCATCGATCGCGTCGACATCGCATCCGAGTATTTGGAACGCTTAGCATACGCTCCCTACCAAGTCCAAGAGGAGGCCATCTACGCATGGTTTTCTTCCGAGCAAGGAGTGCTCGTTTGTGCCCCAACCGGTACAGGAAAAACGCTCATCGCCGAAGCTGCCATCTACGAAGCGTTGCGGACAGGCAAGCGTTGCTACTACACCACTCCGCTGATCGCTCTGACCGATCAAAAGCTTCTTGAAATCCAGCAAACCGCGTTGCGTTGGGGGTACCCCATCCAGTCCATAGGGTTAGTCACCGGTAATCGCCGCGTGAACCCAGATGCACCTGTGTTGATTGTCGTGGCCGAAATCTTGCTGAACCGACTCATGGGGCAAGACAATGAACGCTTCGAAGATGTCGCATCGGTCGTGATGGATGAATTCCATTCCTTTAACGATCCAGAACGAGGAATCGTTTGGGAGTTAACCCTCGGGATGATGCCCAAGCATGTGCGTACGATGTTGTTGTCGGCAACAGTCGGCAACAGCGTCGATTTTTGTAGCTGGATGCATCGATCGCATGGCCGCAATCTGGAGCTTGTTCAAGGGACGGAAAGAAAAGTTCCATTGCAATTTGAGTATGTTGACGACGCTTACCTCGATGAACATCTCGAACGCATCGCGGAAGGAGATGAAGCCCGACGAAGAACACCGGGATTGGTCTTCTGTTTCAATCGCGAGCAATGTTGGCAAGTTGCCGAATTGCTCAAAGGAAAGAAGCTCATCGACAAAGAACGTCAAGCGCTCGTGACCAAGCGGATCGAGTCCTTTGATTTCTCCCAGGGGGCCGGACCGAAATTGAAACAAATCCTCATACGCGGAATCGGTGTTCACCACGCTGGGGTGATGCCCAAGTACCGCAGGCTCGTTGAGCAGCTTTTTCAGGAAAAGTTGCTTAGTGTCGCTGTGTGTACAGAAACACTTTCAGCAGGCATCAACTTACCTGCACGAAGCGTGATTCTGCCAAGCATCGTCAAGGGTCCGTTTGGCAAGAAGAAGATTGTGGAGCCGAGCACTGCTCATCAAATCTTTGGACGAGCCGGTCGACCGCAATATGACAAAGAAGGTTTTGTCTACGTACTAGCTCATGAAGATGACGTGAAGCATCTGCGATGGAAAATGCAGTATGATCAGATTCCAGAGGACACGAAAGACCCCAATCTGATTCGGGCAAAGAAGCAGCTCAAGAAAAAGATGCCTACGAAACGCGCGGGGGAAACGTACTGGACTAAGGAGCAATTCGAGAAGCTTCGCAACGCGCCGGCAGCAAAACTTGAGAGCCGTGGCTTGTTGCCATGGAGATTGCTCGCTTATCTATTGTTGAACAATTCGAGCATTCAACCGTTGCGAGACTTGGTAGGACGACGATTGCAAACCAATCAAGATATTGAGAAAGGTCAGCGAGATCTGAACCGCATGCTGATTACACTTTGGCGTGCGGGGTTCCTAACGCTCGAGCCGAAACCTCAACCGAAGCAAACGGTTCATAAGCCGAAAACGAGCCAGAGCCAAACTGGCCCGCGCGGTTGGCTGAACATTTCAATCGTAGAATCAGCAGAGGATGCCGAAGAGGATGACGTAGAGACGCCGCCGCAGAATACTGAAGCGGAACAAGTGGCCTATGAATTGGATGACTACAAACCAGAGAAAGCACTGCCAACAGATCGACTGCAATATCTGTCGCAGCTCCGGAGCATCAATCCGATCTACGGTTTATATCTAGTCAACATGCTGCAGTTCGCTGATGAGGCCGAACGGATTCAGGCGCTAGAGAGCGTGTTAGAATTGCCACCGAACATCGCGAAACTAGTGCGGGTTCCCCCCCCCGACCAAATGCCTGCCGGACCATTGGCTTCAGGAGTCTTGCATCCTCAGTTGTTATCTCTGGGGTTGGCCGTTCAGGAAGAGTTACTCGGGAGAGCGGAACCAGAAGAGCCGAGCGATGAGCAACTCGCGGAACAAGCGGGTGGTGCCGGTGGCAAGTACCGCAAGTATGAGCCGTATGGCGAACCGCCTCCCCGTCCATTAGCGCTGGCTGAAAAGCTACGACGATTGTTCGATCATGAGTTCCCTGGTGTGCATGACGTATTCACACGCGGCGTCTGGGTGGTTGGTGAGTTGCTCGAATTCGAAGGGGACTTCAACAAGTACATCGTTGCGAGAGGACTTCAGAAGCACGAAGGACTTTTGTTCCGGCATGTGCTGCGATTCATTCTACTCATCGAAGAGATTGTGCAGATCGCTCCGAGCGAAAGTAGCGAAGCCGATTGGGAAGAACCTCTTTACGCGCTCGTTGACCGGCTTGTCGAATGTTGCCGCAAAGTAGACCCTGAGAGCACTGATGAGATCTTGCAGGGAGAAAGTAAACGCTCGCATGACAGCGCAGAAAAAAAGTCGTAGCTCGCTGGCAGCACTACCGAGTGAGGATCGAGTCGTTGCGGACCCAAGCGTCTCCGATGCCTGGAAATTGTCCCAATGTCCACTGAGATGTGGATTGAACGACTTCAAATTCCGCACCATCGAGGAGCGGTTTGTCGAAAGCAGGAGCCGACGTTTCCCCCATGCCTTTCCGGGCAATCGTTTCAGAGATGACGACCCCATAACGAGATGCAAACGCATCAGGAGATCGCAGGAATCCTTCTAGGCCAATTCCCACTCCAATACCGGCGATCAACAAACTCAGTGCCACCCACCGCGAACGCCTCAACTGCATTCCCACCGCAAAGAGAATCGCGGAAATAGAAAGCATGGCAGCAAAAAGCTGTATTTTGAATGGGTAGGAAAACCAGCCGCTCCAAAAAAGGATTCTGTCTGTGATCGGCGTATCCTGAGCCTTGAGAGCTCCAGGTGCCATGGCAATGGTCTGCATCAGATTTGCTTGAAGATAAGTGTCCTGTGGCGAATAGAGTTTGGCAAACCTATAGTTGTAAATCGCCTTTCCGTATTGGCCTGCGCGGAACCATGCGTTTCCAATGTGAAAATAGATCGCGCCACCCTTGATGCCTTCATCGCGTATTGCCTCTAACTCCATAGCCAAGGCTGCAAAATCCTCTGTCGATTTTGCAACCTGTAGCTTGTCCAGTATCGAGTGGGTCGACTGCACGTTTTCATTTGTCTCGGCATTTGAAAAGGAAGCAGACACCGCGGTCGTGGAAGATTGCAGGTGCAGCAAAAGGAACAAGAAAGCGGTTGTTGCAGCAGTTGCTTTTGATCCTTTCCGCACCGCTCCAAGCAATGCAACGGAGAGGGGAGACAACAATTCTTCGGCTCTTTGGATCAAATGCTCTGAATCGTAAGTCGATCCACCACCATATTGTCCAGCCTCTATCGCGTGAAGAAGTTCGCCCAGAGATTTTTTGTGATCTTGTCCAAGTTGCAATTTCGCAACCTGTTCGAGAATGTCTTGGGTGGTCAAACCTTCTGGATTCAAATGAAGTGAATTAGCAAATAGCTCACATATGGATTGCCGAACGAGGACACGAGACTGTGAATGGTCACCTGATTCCATCGCGTTTCTTGCACTTGCGAGCAGTTTCGTAGCAATCGACTTCGCTTTGCTTCGACGTTGCAAGGCCTCGTCGTTCTTGCTCCTGGCTCTCACTCGCGTGAAAGCTACCAATCCCAATGCCGTCAGCCAGCTTGCGACAGCTATTCCCGACCAAAGCTTTAGATTTGGGATTTCGTTGCGAATCGGATGTGTTTCAGCAGTTCCTTGGAAGATGCCTGACTGGTCTGCTTGGATCGATAACGCCTTGTCTGCTTTTGCACCTACGATCTCGCTCGATTGCAATGCTTTCGCTTCGACAATTTCCAATGGAATGGACTTGGAACGGATTTCGGCAAAGGACTCTGTTTTCGGATCAAACGTCGTGAAAGCAAGTTCCGGTACTGAAATCCCAACGGACTTCGGCCTAACACCATAGGTGAAGATCTTGCTTTTGCCTTCGATTCTACCGATGGGGTTTTTGTCGATGACTTCAAAGTCATTCTCTTTTGCAAGAACTTTGCTGAGATCGGGAGCCGCAACCATCTCCAACGAGGCCGCGGTGTCTAAAGTGCTCACATCCAATGTGAGTGTCAGCGGATCACCGACGCGTAATCGAGTAGGGGTAGCATCCACTTTGATCGCAAAACCTCCGATGCCTCCTAGAAAGTTATCTGGTCGAGGACTGGGCACAGGTTTGGCACTCACTCGAATCGGCTTCGCGATCGCACCAATTTTCTTAGCATTGAATTGACGATCTGCAACAAATACACCTTTGAGAAGCACTGGGCCAAATTCAAATTCGCCAGATCGGAGCGCTTGGAATTTCTTCGTCAATTCGTACCGAAAGTACTCGATGGTTTCATCGTCGGCATTCTTGCGTTTCTCTTTGCCGGTCAGCAAATCAAACACGGCCGATTTCGGCCCATCAAACATAAAACCGCTACTGGTATTGATATCGTTGATAGTAAATCCATAACCGCGATCGGAGAGTAGATTGCTCAGCCATGTTTTCGTATCTGGACCGCTCAATCCATCGGGCGATTCGACCCACGGTACGCTCAAGTGAGGTGGTCTTCGGCGCAGCGGCTTGAGTGGGTCCTCGTTACCCTCTGGTAAGCTACGAACCAAGATCCGGAGAGTGATCTCGAAGGACTGGGTAGGATAAACCGTCTCTTGGTCTGTAACGATTTCGACCAGGACATCGTCTTGAGGCGTTGGCTCAATCACTCGAATGCTCAACGGCTTGCTACGAACCTCGGCACCGTCCGCGTTTGCGACCAAGGCCGGGATCGTGAGCGTGCCACTCGACTTCGGAGTGAAACGATATTGGTATATGTGTTTGAAGACATTCTGTTGGGAAATACGACCATTGATGATCATGGTCGAAGACTGATTCAGGGATTGTTCTCCAAGGAAAGCGACATCGAATAACTCCTCCAATGGCTTCATCGAGGGTGCAGAAGGTTGATCTGCGTTATGAACCGCGACTTGCAGTGTAGTGGACTCTCCTACGAATAATTCGTCGGATTCCAATTCGACGTCGAGATAAGGAGGCTCTTTGGCAGATGCTGGCGAGCTGCTCTGCGCCATCGACAACCAACCAATCACCAAACAAAGACTATTGATCAAAAGTGTGTTCAGAGTTTTCGTCATCATTCTCTCACCAATCCTTTTCGACCGATGGACGTCCATAAGCCCGGGCTTTCATTTGTCGATCTCGCTCTCGTTTCTCTGCTTCTCGTTCCCTCACCTTACGAAGCGCTTCCTCGATTCGATCCTGGGACATCTTTTTGTCCTCAGGTTTTACGTTCTGCTTCGTTTGATCCTTAGCATCTGTATTCTTCTTGTCAGAAGACTCCTTCTGATTCTCTTCGGGCTTTTTCTCTTGCTCCTTCTCGTTCTCTTTCTTTTCTGAATCCTCGGACGGTTTCTGATCCTCTTGACTCTTGTCCTTATTGGATTGCGAATCGTCTTTGTTTTGATTCTGTTGTTGATTTTGGTTCGATTCGTTCTGCTGTTGATCGTTATTTTGCTGTTGGTTCTCTTGTGGCGGTGGTGGAGGCTGAGATTTTGCGATCTCCTCCAAAATCTTGCGAGCTTCTTCCGCATTTATCCCTGCGTCAGCCCTGTTCTTCTTTTGGATATTCGCGATCGTCTTGGTCATCGCCTCGACAGCGGTGGGGGCAAGTTCAATAGCTTTTTGCAAGCCTTCCTTGGTTTGTTCAAGTTTCTGTTCTTCTGTCATTTGCAACGGAGTCGCTTCGTCACCAGCTCTCGGTTCAGGTTCGGCTTGCTGAGTAGGTATTGGTGGCGTGGGTGTTTGCTTCAGCATCGACAACTCGGCTTCTGCTTTTGGTGCGAGCAATCGTGTGCGTGCCAAAGTTCGCTGTTGATCCTTGAATGTCTTCCATGGAATTTCATCCTCGGCCTCCGACGGATCGCTATCGTTCTCGGTTGTGTTGAGATCCTTCACGATCTTTGTCTGTTCTGCGAGTGCCTTGCCAAGTATCGCTTGGAATGGGGCTACGGCGTCCCAGATTTTCTCTAGCTCTTCGACGGCACTTTGCTGCGAGACAGTAGACTCCGACGCTCGAAACTGACCTAGAGTGCGCGACGATTGTCGCATATGCTCGCGAGCCGTATCCACCCAGTTTTCCAGCATCTCGATTGCTTTCTCAACTTCTTTGTCGGTGGCTGCAGCGCTCGGGTCTTTCGATGAAGGGTTGTTGGGGTCCTTTTTCGTCAGTTCATCCGTGATCTTCTTGCGCAGTGTTGGAATCTCATCGATGAGCTCATCTTGAACCTGTTTAAGCTCCGCATGGCGATCGAGTGCGTAGAGATCTTTCAGTTGCACTGACTCTTGGAGAATGCTCTGTTCTGTTTCGATGAGGTAGTCCAAGAACTGCAGCAGGTTGGTTTCATCACGTCGTTTCTGGCGATCTTCTTCGCGCCATCGGTCGGTGGTGAGCTTCAGCCATTGACGAACGATTTCCAAATTGCGGCGAGCTGGCAAGTTTTCTTTTTCTAGTTCGAGGCTATTGCGATAGGCTGTGATCGCTTGCTTCGCTAGGTCGACGATCTCCTCGCGAAGCTTGGTGATTTCCTCAGGCTTCGAGGTCTGTTCAGAATTGGAAGAGGCGGAAGAAGCATTGAATTTCTCCATCAACGCCTCCACCTGCAATTTTCCTAAATTGAATTGCGACTTGGATGCCAGGGAGCGGTCCTTGGACATCGCGGCCTCCAGATAAAGGTCGATCGCTTTTTCACGATTCCCGAGTCTATGCTCCGCACACGCTTGGTCAAACGTCGCTAATGACGATTGAGTATCGTTGTCCTTGTGAAGAATTTCGGAGGCTGTGGCGAAGGCTTCACTCGCGTCTTGGAATTTACTTTCGGAGTAGAGTTTGATTCCCTGCTGAATGCGCTGAGTGGCATCTTCGGCAACCACAGAAGGAACAACGCTGCACGCGAATAGAATGCCAGCTGCGGTTTTCATCGTAACGCCACCTGACGCCATGCTTGCGATTTGCGGCAGCTTTAGGTATCCGCGAATGCAAAGCTCGCACAGCATCGCGAATAACCCGATCGCAAGGAACCACTGAAATTGATCGGCGCGTTTCACTCGTTTCTGCATATCGGTGGCTTCGCCTTCCCGGCCAGCTAGATAGTCGGAATAAATCTTTCCTAAATCGTACGCTTGGGTTCCTGCAGGAATGTAGACGCCTGAAGTTTTCGTGGCTATTTGCTCCAAGAGAGAATTGTCTAGCTTGCTCCACACTTGCTCACCTCCGAATTCTACAAAGCTACCCGAGTTCGGTTTTTCTGGAATTCGCGCGCCGGTTGAAGCGTCCCCCAGCCCCACGGCAAAGATTGTCACCCCTCGTTCCGAAGCAAACTCAGCCGCATCCAGTGGGTACGATTCCTGATCGTCACCATCGGAAATGAGCAAAATTGCTTGATGTCGCTGCGATGTTGTGACGAAAACCTCCATCGCTTTTCGAATCGCATCGCCGATGGCTGTCCCTCCTCGCGGTGCGCTGTTCGTATCGACATCGGCTAGAGTACGTCGGAACGATTCATAATCTATCGTCAATGGGCACTTCACGACCGATTGCCCCGCAAAGACGATCAGTCCGATGCGCTCTCCATTGAGCCGATTGGAAAGTGCAGTGATATCGGATTTCGCACGATCCAAACGGGTTGGCGGAACATCGTTGGCTAACATGGATCGAGACACATCGAGCAACACGTAAAGATCGCTCCCTTTGGGCGTCGTCATTTCAACGACCTCTCCATACTGTGGCCCGGCTAAAGCAACTACCAACGATACGACGCCCACCAGTTGCAACAAGAGTCTCGCCAAAAAACGAGACAACGAAGCAGTAGGCATCAACTTCTGAGTCATCGGAGTGGCCACGAATTTACTTCGCAAACTGACGTTGCGTTGGAAACCATAGATCGAGATTCCAACCCACAACAGTGAAAGCGGAATCAAACTGAAGAGCACACTAGGATTTCGCCATTCCATATTTACACCTTGGGATTCCCTACGTCAGTGTCCGGAATCGAGTATGCCGCAACAGATGAACGAGGCCGAGCAATGCTAACCCTATACTAACGAACCATGGATATAGTTCCGTGTATTGAGAAAACTTTGTCTCCTCCAACTCGCTCTTCTCGAGCTGATCGATCTTTGAGTAGACATCGGATAGTCCCTGTAAATCGGAAGCATTGAAATAAACACCACCGGTGATATCCGCGATCTCCCGCAGAAGCTGTTCATCGATTTTGAACTGTGCGGGAACGAGGACTGTACCGCCGAAATTGTCTTCGCGTGGTACTGGAACAACACCGTTGCGTCCAATGCCTATGGTATAAACTTTGATCCCGAGTTCTTTTGCGATCTGTGCTGCATCGAGCGGTTCGATCGCGCCTGCATTGCTATCACCGTCCGTCAGCAGCACAACGACTTTACTCTTCGCTGTCGCATTTTTCAGTCGGTCGACACCCAGTGCCAATCCGTCGCCAATCGCCGTTGCTAACTCTTCTTGAAGCGCTTCTTCGTTGATGATCCTACCGCGTCGATCGCGGATCGCTTTCGGGATTTGCAATGCATCAACGATATCGACCAGTGCTCCATGATCGAGGGTCAATGGGCATTTGCTGTCGGCAAAACCTCCAAAGGCGACGATCCCGACTTGGTCATCGCGTCGACCCTTTAGGCCGCTGGCTCTGGAACCAATCACGAACTCGCGAACTACATGCTTGACAGCAGTTAGCCGATTGACTTCCTTTCCCTGAAGTTCAAAGTCGAGAGCCTCCATCGATCCGGAGACGTCAAGTACCAGCTCGATCGCGATTCCTTGACCGCTGATTCGCGACTCGCTTTTGCCAGCTTGCGGTCGGGCTAATCCCAGCAGGAGCAGAATAAAACCAAGCAACTGGAGCCAAGGCAGTGCCGCCTTGATTCTCTGCATGGCACTAATCGGCAATGACTTGAAGCTCTCGATACTGGAGAAGAGTACGTGTGGTTGCGATCGTTTTCGGAAGCTCCATGCCGTGAGAGCGATCGCAATAGGAATGCACCCGAGCCAACACCAAGAGTAGAATCGAAATGCTTCCATCAGTTGCGACCTCCCGGCTTGAGGTGCGAGTCGTCGGTTGCCACAGCCCGAATAAAACGTGTGCTGATAAACTCTTTGGCGCGAGATACGGACTGAGAGATGTTGTCTTCGTTCGGTTGTTGCGCCGCATACTTCACCATGTCGGCCGCCTCCAAAAAATCTTGAAGGCGGACAGCGTGCGTGCCATCGAACCGATCGCTATGGCGCACGTCTCGCAAGAATTCTTCGGTCGTTTGCTCCGGAGCGCGAAGGCCTGTCGTTCCTTCGATGTACTCTCGTACGATCCCTGTCAGTCGTAGATAAAACTCTTTCACTCGCCCTTGTCGAGGCAAATCTTCTTGGATCAATCGATCCAATTCGAGGCTTGCGATCACATCCGGTGGTAGCGCTGGTTGCTCGATCGGTTTTTTCTTTCGAGATCGAAGGAACAACACCAACGCCAAAGCAAGGGCTCCGATCAAAAAGCCGATTACCCATGTGGTTGTACGTATCGTCCTGGCTCCTATCGGATCGAGCATGGGATCGACATTGGCTAAGTCTGGCGCAGCGTTTCCTAAGTCCGATTGCACTTCAACCTCGATCGGTTCCGATTGAATGATATCGCGTGAATCGTCGGGACGATCTGAATTTACAAAGACGATCGGAATCGAACGAATCAAGTGACGGCCGCTGAACATCGGCTCTAACTGATAACGAAACGTTCGAAGCTCCTTGACCGATGGATCGTTTTCCTGCGAACCGTTCGTTGATTCATTTTTCGATTTTCTTTCGCCGTACTCGCGGACAGCAAAATCCCCAACCGATTGTCCAAAGACGGGCGGTTCGATGCTGATGTTGTTCGGGAAAGATACCTTGACCTCCATCTCGACAAGATCCGACAGTCGCGGATTCTTTGGGGATAATTGAATCGTTAACTCGACTTCCCCTTTGGTGGCGGACCGTGTGATCGAATCGAGATTGGATTTTTGGGAAACAGGAGCGCTTGTCGCGCAGCCCGCGCAAAGAAAGAGGATCGCAATACGATTCGCTAATCCTAATGGAAAGCATGATTCGCGAGGGCTCATCGTTTGCGTTCCCTATTGTGAAAGAAACGTTGGAGGCTCGTCGCGTAGGGGCGGTCGGTGCGGATTTCTAAGCGATCGACACCTGATTTTCGAAGTCGTTCGGCCAGTAGTGCCTCGCGTCCCTTAGCTCGAAGCTCAAACCAATGACGGACTCGCGCGTTCGATGTGTCGATTTCCAGAAGCTCGTCCGTTTCGGCATCCTTCAAGGTGACGAAACCTACATTGGGAAGTGTTTCTTCTCGAGGATCTGCAATCGTGACCGCAACGCAATCATGCTTTTGGTTCGCAATCGAGAGAGCTTGGCTGAAGTCCGCTCCGAGGAAATCGCTAAGCATAAACACGATACATTTGCGTCGCTGCACTCGTCCAATGTATTGCAGTGCTGCAGAAATGTCGGTCGATTCTTTGATCGGTTCCACACTCAGCAATTCTCGAACCAGACGCAAAACGCTGCCTCTTCCTTTGCGCGGCGGGATGTAGCGTACGATGCTGTTCGCGAACAACAGCAAACCGACTTTATCATTGTTCGTGAGAGCCGCGAACATGAGTACAGCAGCGATCTCGATAGCCGTCTCATGCTTAGATCGCAAGAGTGAGCCGAAGATGGAGGAGGCGGAGATGTCGACAGCGATGAGCACCGTCAGTTCTCGCTCCTCGCAAAATGTCTTCACAAAAGGAGCATCCGAACGTGCAGTGACGTTCCAATCGATAGAACGGATATCGTCCCCAGGGACATATTCTCGAACGGAGTCGAACTCCATCCCTCGTCCTTTGAAAGTGCTGACGTACTCTCCCGCCAAAAGATCGTTCACTTGTCGCCGTGCAACGATCTGAATGCGTCGAACGTCCTTTAGTATTTCTTCGAGTTCTCTTGCCATCAGTTATGGAACAGGTCCATCCGTTATGGAACAGGTACAGTCTCTAGAACACGTCGCACAACATCATCCGAGGTGGTTTCTTCGGCCTCGGCTTCATAGGTCAACAGGATGCGATGCCGCATCACTTCAAAAGCAATATCTTTCACATCTTGCGGTGTCACATAACCGCGAGAAGAGAGGAACGCATTGGCTCTCGCAGCAACACATAGGTTGATCGAGGCGCGGGGCGAAGCTCCGCACTGAATCAATGGTTTGAGTTCCTTCAGTTTGTAATGTTCGGGATTGCGAGTCGCAGCAACAACATCGAGGACGTAATCCTTGATCTTGTCATCCATGTAGATGGAAGCGACCGTTTGTTTGATTTCGGCAAGCCGGCTGGGTTGCAGAACGGGCTGTACTTCGCGGCGGACTTCATCCAGTGCGGCGTCGACAACCTTGCGTTCTTCTGCTTTGTTTGGGTATCCAACGACGACCTTCAACATGAACCGGTCGACCTGAGCTTCCGGCAGCGGATAGGTACCTTCCTGCTCAATCGGATTCTGAGTCGCTAACACGAGGAAAGGCTCTTCCAGTGTGTAAGTCGTTTCGCCAATCGTGACTTGCCGTTCCTGCATTGCTTCCAAGAGGGCCGATTGAACTTTGGAGGGAGCTCTGTTGATTTCGTCGGCCAAAATCAAGTTGGCAAAGATCGGGCCTTTCCGAGTCCCGAACGAACCTTCACGCGGGTTGTAGATCATCGTGCCGATCAAATCCGCGGGCAACAAATCCGGCGTGAACTGAATACGATTGAACTTACATTGGATGGCACTAGCCAACGCTTTGATTGCCGTCGTCTTCGCCAGTCCCGGCAATCCTTCTAAGAGAACGTGCCCGCCCGTGAAGAGAGCAATCAGGAGTCGTGACAGCATAACATCTTGGCCTATCAGGACTTTCCGAACTTGAGTTCGGATCGCCTCGATATCGTCCGAGTAGCGAAGGACTTGTTCCTTGATCCTTTGAACGTCGACCGTCATAGAACTATCGTCTTGTGGTAATGGTAAAAGGTGTTGTTTGTCCAATAGTCAACGCAAAGACCATTGGCCCCGAAAATTTTTTTCCTCATTTTATCTGCGGGAAGTAGAGCAGCAGATCATGGGGAATTCGCAAACTTCCTAAGTGACCGTACCTCGAAAGTGGTGGTGCTACAAAATTGATTCGAAGCCGAACTTTCCATATCGATACATCTAGCCTAACGCGGGAATCGACTCGCCTCGAATGAGATCCTCAAACGTTTCCCTCTTGCGGATGCATTTAACGCTGCCGTTTTCGATGAGCAGTTCCGGCGTTCGGTAGCGGCCGTTGTAGTTGCTCGCCATGACAAATCCGTAGGCGCCTGCCACTTCGAGAATGAGGTAATCTCCTACGGATGCGATAGGCAAGGAACGCTTGGCGACAAAGCCTCCTTCTTCTTGTGTGAAGATGTCCCCAGATTCGCACAATGGTCCGCCGACGACCACATCCACGTGAGGCACTGCGGATGACTTTGGCGTTCGATGTGCGATAGAGATAGGATGATAAGCGCCGTAGAGAATCGGACGAGCTAAATCATTGAATCCGGCATCGAGCAAATAGAACAGGTTGTCTCCCATTTTCTTGACAGCGCGAATTTCGGCAATCAGAAAGCCGCTTTCCGCAACCAAGTATCGACCGGGCTCGATTTCCAAGTGAATGGCATGCCCAAACTTTTCTTCCAACCTCTTGCGCGATGCGTCCCAGAGGGAGAAATAGCGATCGAGGTCTACATAAGTTTGGCCTGCTCGATAAGGAACAGGGAGACCACCTCCAGCGCTGATCGTCGTCAAGGTTCTGCCGACTTCGTGTGCAACCGACTCTAGGGCACTGCATACCTGAGAGAGATGCTCCAGGTCGGTACCCGAACCGATATGCATATGAAGGCCGGTAATTGCAACATTGTGCATATCTGCACGTCGAAGGCATTCCACTACTTGTTCATGCCAAATGCCATGTTTCGATTGTGGCCCACCCGTGTTCGTCTTTTGGCTATGTCCGTGTCCGAACCCAGGGTTGATTCGGAGAGTCGCACTCGCTCCCGGCAGAATGGCCCCCAGTTGATCGATCATGTCGGGTGAACCGCAATTCACATGGAGCTTTTTGTCTCGGATAATGTTCGAAGCTTCGTGGTCAATCACATCGGCCGTGAAGACGATGCCGTGCGGGTCTCCATTCGGTTCGAAACCAGCCGCTAATGCGCGTCGAACTTCGCCTGCACTTACAGCGTCGACTACGACATTGAGGCGACGCAAGCGATCTAGAATCGCGATGTTGTTGCATGCTTTCTGTGCGTAGCGAACGACATCGAACGCGCTCAAGTCACGAACTCGTTCCTCGATGATAGCCATGTCGTAAACATAGGTCGGGCTACCGTATTGCTTGACGATTTCTGCGATGGGAATACCAGCGATCTCAGTGCGAATGGTGGAGAACGGATTGGTAGTGGTTGGCATTTTATGTTTGAAGGATTCTGGAGAGTGATGTGGGAAAAGTGACTGGAGGAAAAGCCGCAGTCGGGGTGAATGAATTATGGAATCTCTTGTTTTCGTTCTCGAACACGTCGCGAATACTTTTCCATAAACTTGCGTTCTTTGCTAGTGAGCGAGTCTTTGCCTTGCTCATGAATTTTTTGAAGGATGCGATCTGCCTCGGCGTCATCCGTTGCTCCATTTTCTTGATGAACTCGCAGTTTAGGACCTAGAAGTTTACGTTTTGTCCGCCGGAAAGTTCCTTGAACGTCTTGTAAAAATCCAAAGTTCCAACCGAGGAAGAAATAGGCAAAGGCAAACAAGATGCCCACCACGTGAACATCCACAGCCACACCCGTAGACGGGGATGAGACCAGATTGGAAAGGACCAGAAACACGCCTAGCACCCACGCTGGGATCGGAAACACAAAGAGGTAGACTGTTTCTTTGGGAAAATTCAGGACGAAGAGCATTTCAATGCAAATGACAGCCCCGGATGCGCCTAGAAGAATTTCGGTTTGGGGAGTGTTCAGTGCAAAACTTTTGACGAGCCAAAGCGATCCGCAAACGATCGCAGTCATCAAGTAGATTCGCAAAAACTCCAACTTTCCGTACTTGTCCTCGACAGATCGGCCCAAAAAATAGAGCCCCAGCATGTTGAACAGCAAATGAAATATCTGCGAGGAGTCGTGAACAAATGCGTAGCTAAGGACACGCCACCACATCCAAGGCTGAGTCGCATTAGAATCTCTTAGCGCAAGAAGCTCGTTTACTATTCCCTGGTTCTGGCTGGTGAATCCTCCTTTGCTAAGGAGAATATTCGCTACGAAAACCGCGATGTTCAGAATTACAAGGTAACTGATAGCCGATCGTCCGTTCCAGTCAGGCTGTAAACGGATCCCTTCGTCTCGGTAGTACTCTCGGTCGTAGATCCCCATTATCATTTATCCGTTGGTGCATTCCTGGAGTGGTTGGAAAATTCCACCGTTTCACGACCCAACCACCTCTCTGGTGATAATATCGTGTTATGGTTTGCCTGAACATTCGTCAACCTCATTGTAAATGGGAACAACTTCGTTCCGAGTCGTGGACGGATTATGCGCGACTCGTCAGGGATTTACCTGCGTTTAGGGTGAATTTTCTGGTGGAAAGGTGATGAATCAACGCCTAGACGCTTTGTTGAAAAATTGTTAGACTTTGGCACTCTTTTTCAGAGACGATAGCAGTATCTCCGGAAAGCAAGTTAGTTCGCCGACATAGCTTCAATTGGCAGAGCACCGCATTCGTAATGCGGGGGTTGTGGGTTCAACTCCCACTGTCGGCTTTCGCAGGGCGTTTACGCGGTAATCGCAGAACGTTCCGGTTTTTTCTGCAGGTAATTTGGGTCGGTGGGCCGCAGTTGAAAAGCAAACAACGAGCTCCACTGGCGTAGTAACGTAAAGGTATCAAACAACTTATGGTTCAAGCGGCAACGGTTGATATTCGCGAAATCGTCCTTTCAAATCAGACTTTTGGCCCGCAAGACATCGATCGGCTTTCCCGAGCGATCGAAGAAGACTTTACGCAAGCTGCTCTGCTTCGAGACGCTGTACAGGAATTGGAACAAAGCCCCAATTTGTCCCCTGCAAGCATGACAAGATTGGGCGTATGCTTGTACCTGATCGGAAAGTTTCGAGAAGCAGAATCTGCATTAAAGCAGTCCGATGGTGGTGCATTGCCACAGTATTACATGGGAAAAGTGGCTTTCCAAGTCGGAGAACTCGACAAAGCTCTGGCTTATTTCGAAGCCGCTGAAAAAGCAGGCTACACGCCAGAATGGTGCCAATTGTCTCGTGCGGAAGTTTTCCGTTACCAAGGTAAAAAAGAAGAGGCACTGAAGCTTCTAGACAACATTTTTGGCCCTGTAGAACAGAATGCAGAGTATCCGTATCAGCGAGCCGCCACTTTGTCCGCAATTGGCGGCAATCTGCCTGAGGTTCTGGCGTTGTATCAACGCGCTCTACAGGTTAACCCTAAACATGCGGGAGCCCTGTTCGGCTTGGCCGTGGAGAGCGACCGACTCGGCAATGACAACATCGCTTTTGAGTACTACCAGCGCGGTGCAGGCGTTATTCCTGCACACGTCGGAACGCTGATCAACCTTGGTTTGATGTACGAAGATCGCAACGACTTCATTCGCGCACAAGCCTGCTACCGTCGAGTGCTCGAAACAGCACCAGACAATGCACTTGCCAGACTGTATCTGAAAGATGCCGCCGCTGGCGGGAATGTCCTCTACGATGAAGATTCCCAAAAGAAGAATGAGCGCATGGCACAGTTGCTCAGTGTTCCTGTGACTGATTTTGAATTGTCCGTTCGTTCTAGAAACTGCCTGCATAAGATGGGCATTCAAACGTTGGGTGATTTGACTCGTGTCTCCGAACAAGCCTTATTGTCCAGTAAGAATTTCGGTGAGACCTCCCTCGTAGAAATTCGCGAAATGCTCACTGCACGAGGACTCTCCCTGGGTCAATTTGCCCATGAGAAACGCGAAGCAGATCCACCGCTGGATCTCAGCGGAATGTCTCCTGACCAGCAAGTCATGCTGGACAGACCGATTTCCGAATTGAATCTCTCCGTTCGCGCCAGGAAATGCATGGTTCGCTTGCAGCTCAATACCATCGGTGAATTGGTTCGGAAGACAGGTGACGATTTGCTCGAGTGTAAGAACTTTGGTGTGACCAGTCTCACTGAAGTTCGCGAGAAACTGACGGCAATGAATCTCAAGCTCCGCGGCGATTGATTCGAGAAAATTGCTCTGTTGCACGACGAGTTATGATTCACTGGAGAATCATAACTCCCGCAGAACGGTTTGGGGCCAACCGCCGTCTCTGGATCAGATTTCAAAGTCTTTACGTGCAGCCACTCTTAACTTGGCACTTCTGGCGCGAGGATTCATGTTCGTCTCTCTCTCGCTAGGCAAGACTGGCTTTCGAGTTAGTACTTCCAGATTCGGATGATCGCGAAAAGCGTGCTTCACGATACGATCTTCGAGCGAATGGAAGGTAATGATCAGCAATCGGCCTCCGGGCTTCAAGCAATCTACAAGCGACTTCATCGCTTGCTCCAAATGCAGAAGCTCTTGATTGACTGCAATTCGCAGCGCCTGAAACGTTCGCGTTGCGCTATCGATCCTGCCATGCACTTTGCCAGGTACTGCTCGATGAACTAAGTCCGCTAATTCTTCCGCTGTTTTGATCGGGGCTGTCAATCTTCTCTCGACGATGGCCCTCGCAATTCGACGGCTGAATCGTTCCTCGCCGAACTGATAAATGATGTCTGCGATTTCTTTCTCGTCCGCTTTTTCTAGCAAAAGACTGGCAGATATGCCCTCGTTGGGCTGAAACCTCAGGTCCAGCGGTCCGCCCAATCGAAAGGAAAAACCTCGGCTCGTGTCAGCCAACTGATCGCTCGACAAACCTAGATCCAGCAAAATGCCGTCCGCCTTTTCGATTTCTTTCGAATGGATGTAATCGGGAATCTCCCGATACGAACCCTCGATCATCTTTATTTTGCATTTCCAAGGTCTAATTTTCTCGATACTCGCTTGGGCTCGTTCGAGGGCAACAGGATCCCTGTCGACACCAATAAACGTGTCATCTTCGCCAAGTCGTTGGATAATCGCACACGCATGGCCCGCACCCCCAAGCGTTCCATCAATCCAGACTTTCGATCCTGTCTGCGTCATCGAGTGTCGTTCTGATGCAGGGTCCGTACTGGCTAATCCAGCCCACTCTAACACTTCTTGAAGCATCACCGGAATATGGACTGTCTGATCGGTCAATGAATCCCCACGAAGGAAAAGTCGGCATTAGAGTCCGGAAAAACGACAACCAAAAACACGGTCTCAAGATTAGGCGTCGAGCGAGAAACGAAAAGCCGATCGGTTGCTATCCAACTCATCGCAGCAAGCACTCTGATATCCGTTCTAGAAGGTGCTGACTGTTTCAACCGCCGCCCGGAGGCGACAATTTAGTTCGAGAGCTATTGGGTTCATGCTTCGAAAAGGATCAACCTACTGCTTCTTGGTTGATCGCGGGTAAAGCCCGTGGCCGCGAGGCTCGACACCTACTTTTCAAAGATCACCCATCGCTTCGATGAGTCGGACAATGCAGACCGATCGGCTAAGCGATCATTTCTGACACCTGTACAAGATACTGAATCCGCGCGGTCTTGGGAAACCATCTTTTCATTTCAGAGCCAATTTCTGCCAGTATCACTTAGGGGAATGGCTATCATTACCATCTTTTTTGGAAACGGAAAAAATCGTAACCTTCTTAAACATATAGCTTTACGATATAAGTAAATATTAATTATCATTAAATAAAATACTCCAAAAATGGCCCGAATCGCGGTTCGGGTCATTGGATAGAAAAGGCGTGTTGCTGCAGGGGTGACTTTGGCTCGACTATTGACGAAGAAGATAATTCCGGTAGTCTCGGATCTTCTGAGTACCTAGGTTTGATTTCTCCACCGCTAAAGGAACCATAGTTATGGCGCGAACTGGCGCGATTACGTTTAAGGGAACACCGATGACACTTTTGGGAGAAGAGCTCCGTGTCGGCTCAGCAGCTCCCGACTTTCAAGTTCACTATTTCGAGGGTGGCCTGAAGACGATTTCGCTGGCAGACTTGAAGGGCAAGCCAACTTTCTTGAGCGTGGTTCCTTCGCTCGATACCGGGATCTGCCAAATTCAAACGAAAAAGTTCAATGCCGAGTTGGCGTCTATGGCAGACAAAATCAATTGCCTCACGGTGAGTCGGGATTTGCCGTTTGCAATGAATCGCTTTTGCGGTGCCGAAGACATTAAGACGATGCGCGTCGGAAGCGACTATCAGTCCGGTGACTTTGGCATGAAGTTTGGCCTCATGATTGATGAGCTAAAACTATTGGCGCGTGCTGTCTACGTACTGGACGCTTCGGGCAAAGTCGTTTACAGCGAGATCGTACCAGAAGTCGCACAAGAGCCCAACTATGCTCCTGCCATCGAAGCACTCAAGAGCGTACTTTAGGTCGTTCGCTGCTCAAGTCTGTCTGCGTATAAGGCATTAAAATGCTGGCTTCTATGGTGTTAAGATTGCGGTAGCTTGAACAAAAATCTATTGCCGTGATTGAAGAGAGGTTGCTCGAAGCTCCCTGAGAGCAACCTCATATTCGTGAGGTGTATTTATGTTTTGCAAGCAACGTAACTCCGGATCCAATTCCCGAAGTTCTCTCGATGACAGGTGATTTGCGGACAGCTGCTTTACCATAGATCGGGCACGTAGCTCATTGCATGCGAGTTGTTTTTCGATGACAGTCAGTACCCGCCGATGATAGACGGCACATAAGGGGTGCATTCCTCGATCGTTGATTCCAGAATCATTTGCGTTACACTCGTCCACCGGCACTGCGGCATCGTAGTTACTCAATTGCCGGAGTAAATGTCGAATGACATTTGGGTTGACAAACGGAGCATCGCAACTGCAAACAAAAGCGGTATCCAAGTAGTCGGGCAAAGATCGCAACCCAGCTGCCATACCTTCGAGAGGTCCGCGTGCGGGTGTTACGTCACGGGTCACAAGGATGGCTCTAGGCAGTTGTGGCAACGTTTGTCCAACAGCGGCGACAACGACAATGGATGTTGGTGCTATTACCTCCGTCAGAGATTCAACCACATGCTGCAACAATGTATTTCGTCCGAAGGGTAAAGTCGCTTTGTCGCGTCCCATGCGTTCGGATTTTCCACCGCAGAGTACAATGGCTCCACAGGGGAGTAATTTTGATGTCGATTGCAAGTTAGGAAAGCCAATGTTTCAATGGAAATGACCCGGCGACCTCGTTGGCATTGAAGGATCGCCAAGTTTACCATCTCGATGTCTAACATGTCGATCTATCAAAAAATCCTGCGTCCAATACTCTTTTCCATCTCACCCGAAGCGGCGCATACGCTTACGGTCGAAGCATGTCGAGTCGCGGGAAATTTACCGATTGCGCCTAAGGTTTCGAGGGCGTTGTTGACGTTTGATTCTTCGGAATTGGAATCGAATGTGGCTGGTCTGCATTTTTCCAATCCAATCGGACTTGCTGCCGGATGGGACAAAAGTGGCAGGGCGATTCCAATGTTGGATCACTTGGGGTTCGGGTTTGCAGAGATTGGTTCAGTTTCCGCGCGTCCTTCATCCGGCAATCCGAAGCCGCGGCTGTTCCGATTGCAACAGGATCGCGCGATCGTGGTTAATTATGGACTTCCAAATGAAGGTGTTGAAGTCGTCGCACGGCGGATTGCGGCTCATTCTCCCAAGACTCCCATTGGCGTTAACATTGTAAAAACAAACGATGGGCCTGACGCTTTAGAATGCAGTGGCGACGAGATTTTTGCGGATTACGAAAAGAGCGTTTTGATTATCCATCGGTACGCATCCTTCATCACACTGAACTTGAGTTGCCCGAACGCAAAAGGAGGCAGCGATTTTTTTGCATCGCCGGGGAATATCGCCAGCTTGTTGGAGCGATTGAGACCAATCTCAATTGCCTGCCCAGTGTTTTTGAAGGTTGCTCCCAATCCAGCTCCTAGCTTTTTGGAGCGTCTACTCCAGGAAGCAGAGCCTTATGAATTCGTGAAGGGATTGATGTTCAATCTCCCACCAGGCAAACCAGACTCCCTATCACTTACAACAGACCGTTCACGTTTGATCCACATGCCAGGAGCTGTGTCAGGCAAACCGGTTGAGAATCTGATCAATCAGTGCATTCGCGAGCTCTATTTTCGAATGCCGAAGGGGCGATTTGAAATCATAGGAGCGGGTGGTGTCTTTACCGCCGAAGATGCATACAACAAGATCCGCTTGGGGGCGTCGTTGGTCCAAATCTACACAGCATTGATATACGAGGGACCGGGAGTCGTGAAGCGAATCAATCGCGCACTAGTCCACTTACTCCACCGCGACGGTTTCAAAAGCATTCAGGAAGCTATCGGAACCCATACGTGTTAATCCCATTCTGACGATGTCGCTATTGGATCTCCGTTAGCTGCTTCAAAAGTAAATTCTTCTCGTCGGTGATCAGCAGAGGAGTAAGCGAGCGAGGGCGAAGTGCTTGATGTGGATTCCCGGACTTCGCCGCTTCCAAAACGTTCCGAAACGAATCTCGCTCCGACTTCCAGAGAGAAATTTGATTGCGAAGCGCTGTGACTTCCGAAGTATCTTTCTTCTTGTTCTCGATCGCATCCATGTTCGCTTTGGTTGCAACACTGATTCCCTCGAGGTCACGACGTTGCTGTGACAATTGCTTCCGTCGTTCGTCTTCGCTGCGTCGCCACGCGGCTAAGTCTTTCTGATATTGGGAATAGTTCGCTTGCTGAATATTGTAGCTATCCATTAGCGATTGGTATTGGATCATTTGACTTTGGAAAATGTTGTTACGTTCTGCTTCGATGTCGCGAAAATCTCGACGCTCGCGAACATATCTTTCTATTCGTTTCCCATCGACGATTTCGACAACCAGTCGAAGGTAAAAGGGGTCAACATAAATCGCTTCGCGAATAGGCCTCGGGGGCGGACCGAGGGGTTGTTGTACTGGGATTGGCATACCAGGACCTGGTCTCACCGATTCGGCGTCGATTCTGCGCAATTGATCTCGAGTGCTCAGCAACTCCAATCGCATCGCCTTGAGTGCGGTTTGCGTTTCATTCGAAATCTCTCGCGATTCTTTTAGTGCATCGGCCAGCGTCTGTTCAGCCTTCTCTATGTCGTTCGCAAGCGATTTGTCTAGTTCTTGCAGTCCAGCGTCTCCGATCTCCTCATGGCGAAGGAGGGCTTTTCGAATCTCTAGCGCTTTTAGGTGAGAGAGTGTATATCGATCCGAAAACGCCTGAGCCAATTTGGTTTCCGGCATCCCCATGAGAGACTTCTTTGCTTTTGTTAGGATCTCAGATGCTATCGGAGATTTGGCTTCCTCGTAGTCCAGCACACCAATCACTTCACCCATCCACTCACAATAGGATTTCCGTAGAGCGATGGGATTCGATTCTCGCTGGCACGCATTGAGCAGCGATTGAAAAAGTGATGTTGCTAACTCTGCGTCTTCGGTATTGATAGCACAAACGAGCTGAAACTTGGCAGTCGTGAGACGAATGGGACGCGAAGCGTTTGCGGTCCCCGCCTTTTCAAAAGACAGCTTTGCAGCATCGAACGCTCGAGCACGGAATTGCATGATCGCAAGCCCACAGTGCGCGAGAGTGTCTAGACTGTCCTTCTCAATACTCTGTTCGAGAAAGGCAACCAAAGAGTCGACTTCCTTTTCATTCGAAGTGTCGATGGAACGAATCGCATCCATGACAGTCCTTCGATTCGAAGATAGGGCTTCTTGTCCAAAAGATATTTGATGTCGACTGCTACCTGCCAACCAAGCGCCAATGGTTACCACTGCAGAAACCAACAAAGGACAGTACTTCGCCCAACGGGAACGACTCATGGTCGGCCTCACGAAAAGAAAGGAAAGAGATACTGTGTTATACTCCAGACGGATCCAACAATAAATCAGGATTCAATAGTCATTTTCGAAGATTTTGCCTTGCGATAGTTGCCGAATTAGAATTTCGAGCCGTTTGGATTTCCGTTTCGACATATCGTACTGCTTCGATCAAGATATATTGCATGCATTCGCTGCGCCACGCTCGCACGAATTTCCTGTCCCGACACTCCTTTCCATTCAATCCCACCGATGAAGATTCCTACCCTTGCTTTGCTGACCTTTTTTGTTTTTGGTATCGCAAGCTTGCTTGGGCAAGATACCCCGCCGAAGACGATTCGAGCTCTGCTGATTGCGGGTGGTTGCTGCCACGACTATGCCAAACAACAAGAGGCGTTATGCAAGGGAATTCAGTCCCGAGCCAACGTTCAAGTGGACGTATATTGGACCGACAACTCCTCGACCGAGCCGGTATTGCCTCTGTATGGCGGGTTGAATTGGGCCGAAGGGTACGATGTCATTATTCACGACGAATGCGCTGCGGACATCAAAGATCCGGCCCTCTTGAATCGGATTATTCAAACCCATCAGAAAATACCTGCGGTTCATTTGCACTGCGCCATGCATAGCTTTCGAACTGGAACGGACGCTTGGTTTCGGCATTTGGGTTTGCAATCGAGCGGACACGGACCACAAGAACCGATTGACATCCAGTTCGTTGCGGAAAAGCATCCGATCACGGCGACTCTTGGCGATTGGACAACCATCAAAGAAGAGCTCTACAACAACATCAAATTATTCGACGCGAAACCCTTGGCGATAGGAAAGCAGCGAGTCGGAAAAGGGGACAAGGCGCGCGTCGATGAAGCCGTGGTGGCATGGGTGAACGAATCTCAAGGCGCCCGAAGCTTTAGTACTACCATCGGACACAACACGGAAACCGTCCAAGACGACCGTTATCTGGAACTGGTAACTCGAGGGTTGCTTTGGGCCTGCAACAAACTTACACCAGAGTATCTCACGCCTTATGCAGGTGAGAACAAAGTAACATTTATCGACAAGACGAAGTTCAAGAAACCGAGCAACTTCGCAAAGATGCCAGCCAATGCGACGTTGGCAAAAGTGACTGCATCGAGTTCACAAGCATCGCAGGACGCTCATTTGGCAATCGATGGAAAGCAAGACACGCGATGGTGTGCGGATGGAGGTGGATTCCCTGAATGGATTCAGTTGGAATTCGAGAAGCCTCATGCAATGGATGAAGTCCAGATTGTTTGGGAATTTGCCGACCGAGCCTATCGATATCGTGTCGAAGGATCCAACAACGGTAAAGACTGGACCATGCTTTCCGATCAATCGACCAACGAAAACGCGTCGTCCAACGGACGTTCTATGGCGACGAGCTCCAAAGACCCGGCAAAGTTCGTACGAATCACCGGCGTAGGGGCACCGTCCGGATCATGGTGCAGCATTCGCGAAGTCAAGCTCATTAGCAAGACGATTGGAACGCTTTGGCCCGCAGATACCAAATCGAAGAAGGACGCATTTACGCCACTTCAAGGTGATGCCTTTGAAAAATCGGGCAACACCGTCCCTCGCATCGAGAAGCTATCCCAAGCCGATGAAGCCGCCATCTTGAAAGATGTTCAAGTAGCAGATGGATTCGAAGCGACCGTGTTTGCTTCGCCACCGGCTGTTAATTATCCGGTGTTTGTAGCAGCTTCGGTCGATGGAACACTTTATGTCAGTTCCGATGGGAATGGCTCCTTAGGACGCGATCCTCAGCGAGGACGAATCATTCGGTTGAAAGATTTGGATGGTGATGGGCGAGCGGACGAAACGAAAGTCTTTTGCGAAATCGATTCGCCACGAGGTTTGTTGTGGGATCATGACCGGTTGTTTGTTATGCATCCGCCTCACTTGAGCGCATTCGTGGATCGGAATGGGGACGGAGTTGCAGAGGAGCAAAAGACACTCGTCAAAAACTTGGCCTTCGGATTCGACAAACGTCCGGCAGATCACACCACCAATGGTATCAGTTTAGGGGTAGACGGTTGGCTTTATATCGCCGGAGGCGACTTTGGCTTCATGAATGCCGAAGGAACCGACGGTCGCAAACTGACGCATCGCGGTGGTGGCGTTATTCGTGTCAGGCCCGACGGAACTGGATTAGAAATCTATTCGACCGGAACTCGAAACATCCTCGAGGTTGCCATTAGCCCGCAGATGGACATGTTTACTAGAGACAACACCAATGACGGAGGAGGTTGGGACGTTCGATTGCACCACTTCACGGGAATGGACGATCACGGTTACCCTCGGTTGTATAAGAATTTTCCGAATGAATGTGTGAAGCCTTTGGCCGACTATGGGGGAGGTTCTGGTTGCGGCGCTGTGTATATTGACGAGCCAGGATTTGGGAAGTGGGGGAATGCACCTTTCACTGCCGACTGGGGGACTGGTTCACTTTATCGCCATACGGTGAAACCGTATGGTTCAACGTTCGAAGAAACAGCCAAACCCGAGTCGTTCATCAAAATGTCGCGTCCTACCGATGCGGATGTCGATGGCAATAGTCGAGTTTACTGCGCCAGTTGGAAGGGAGCGACCTTCAACTGGGCAGGACCAGATGTTGGCTACATCGTTTGTGTGCGTCCCAAGGACTTCAAACCATCTCCGATGTTGGACTTTGCTAAAGCAACAGATGACCAATTAGTAGAAACGATGAAGTCCGAAAGCTATCGCCGTCGAATGGAAGCTCAACGCGAACTCATGCGACGGGGAAACTCCGCCTATCGGCAATTGCTCGAGTCAGGTGTTGCCAGCAGGAGCCCGTTGAGAAACTTGTTGGATGAACTGCAGACCACTGCGACCGATACTCAACTAGTGGAAGCGATGGGACATGCCGATCCAGTGGTTGTTCACGTAGCCATTCGTTGTGCAGCGAAACGCAATGCTTTGGAAGCTTGCTTCCAAGCCATCGACAGCGAACGGGAAGGGAAGTCGGGGGCGATATTGCGAGCACTTGCGATGATGCATCGCACCGAAGTTGTGGATGGATTGATCGCTCGGTTAAACCGAGTTACAGACGCAGAAATGAAGCGAGACATACTGTTTGCATTGTGCCGACTTCATTTCCTGGATGGTGAATGGAACGGAGATTCCTGGGGTACAAGGCCTGACACTCGCGGTCCGTATTACCAGCCGGAACCATGGCAAGAGACGGAGAAGATAGGGAACATATTGCGTCAAGTGCTCGATAAGGCCAATGCCGACGACGCAGCTTTTCTTCTTGAGGCGATGCAAAAAAATCGCATAGAAAACAACGAGTCGCTCGAACGCATCTTGCAATTGGCGAAAACGAACGACCAGTTGTTAGGGACTGCTGTTTCGCAGCTAGCGAAGGCAAAGGAGTTGCCAAAGGATGCGATGACCTTCTTGATGCGCGCCATCGAAAGCGACAGCACTTCGGTAGAAGTGCTTGCCTCGGCAGTCGTTGCACTATCGCGGATGGACTCAGAAGCATCGGCGATCGCGATGCTCACTGGATTGTCAAAGCTCAAGCAGAAGAATGGGAAGAAGTCCAAAGAAAATACCGATGCACGAGCGGCGTTGCTCAAATCGCGGAGTTTGGAGTCGCACCTAGTCGCTCTAGAGAAGCTTTCGCTTGCCAACGATTCAGAAGTCGGGTTTTGGGCCGATGCAGCGATGATTGTGGTTGCCTCGAGATTGGATGGCAGCCCGGAGTCGAAACAATTGGCGCAGAGGAATCTCGATCAGGCGTGGGGGCAATCTGCGAGACAGATCCGGTTGATGCAAGCAGCGGCGGAAATGGAGAGTCACCATTTGGATAGCAAGATCCTCGAGGCTGCCGTCGGTTCGGACAAAGCGATTGCCAAGATCGCGAAGACGGTGATCAATCAACTCAAGATTCAGCCCAAGGTTGAAGACAAAACGCCAAAGGTCGGGGCATTGGCAGCGGATGCTGTTCTATCCCAGGTTGTGTCCATGAAAGGTGACGTATCGATCGGAAGAGAAGTGTTCACGAAAGCGAACTGTGCTGCTTGCCATACGGTTCGGCAAGACGAAGTGCAGAAAGGTCCCTACTTGGGAACGATCGCCAAGACGTACAAACGCCCAGAGTTGGCCGCCGCTATTCTGGAGCCGAGTAAAACGATCGCGCAGGGGTTTGCAACAAATCTGATTCGAACCGCGTCCGGGGAGGTTTACACGGGTTTTGTTACTAATGAGCTCGCAGATCGTGTTACGCTTCGGGACCAAAAAGGGCTGGAGACTACGATCATGAAGGACGATATTGAGGAACGAAAAAATTCCCAGATATCCGTAATGCCAGCTGGCGTGATGAACGACTACACCGTTATGGAGCTAGCCTCTTTGATTGAATATGTCGAATCGCTGTCGCAACAGTAGATCCGTTTCAAGAAATTTGCATCGAGAAATTGGGATCATGTAAACGTTTTGAAAAACTCTCGACCGCGCCATAGGTAATAGGTCAGCCACAGGGCTTCTTGGTTCGAGGGTAAATAGGTTGGTACGATGAGGTCATGTCCATCGAAAGCGATCGCCTGGCTTCTACCTTCGCGAATTCCGAAACCGACCAGGACATTCTGTTCGAAGAAGTGGGCAAAGAACGCAGGTTCGAGGGATTCAAAGTGCTCCAACTCTAGAGCGACACGCCACTCTTCCAGTAACCTGGATTCCGCGACGGCTAATTTGTTGGCAATTGTTTCATACGCTTCAGGATGTTCGATGTCCCAACCCGCAAACATGGAGAATGCGTCATCGAGTGGGACATTTCCCAGATCCAGAGAAAAGGCTTTCGCAACAGGGCCGGCGAATCCAACATTGCTGAATTCTCCGTCATGCATTTCATAACCGAATCGAAACAGGAAACACTCTTGTGGAGCTTCGAAGCCAGGCCAAATTAACGTGCGTTGTTCGAGCAATTCAATTTTGGTCGGAGGAAGCCCCATCTGTTCCACTTGCGCTAACCACTGTGCCAGTTGCGATTCGGCAACCGCTAGAACCGAGCGATGTTTTTCATCAATTCGGTCGAGGAAACCAAGCTCGTCGGCGTAGGCCAATACGCGTATTCTCACGGCCGGGTCTTGGACCATTTCCAAAAGCATGGTGGTTCCATGTTCTTGATTCAATTTTGCGAGCGCGAAAGCCGCTTCGGTGCGAATACGACGGTGCTTTAGTTCGGACGCTTGCATCAATTTCCCAATGCACTTTTCGTCACCGATCAACGACATGGTATGACAGAGCGAAACACACAACGATACGGAGTCAAACAGGATTCGTTGGATAGATTCCGGTGTATCTCCGAATTTGCTTGGATTCTCTTCCAACAGACCCAGTCGTTGGGCAATGCCACCCAACAATACCGTCAGTTCCGGGGCTTTGCTTTGACAAGGATGTTCGTCGACACGCTTCTGAACGACTAGGTGATTGGCGATATCCAAGGCTGACGCCAAAATCGATGGGTTCGAGCTTTCCAGGATGCGAGGAAAGACCGAATCCAGATCCCACTCGCGGTATTGCAGCAATGGGGAAAGCGCCAGCGATGCCGACGTCCAAGCGTCGGGTGGTTGCTGTAGCAACAAGTCGACTCCCATCGTGATGGCCGTTTGATGGCCGGATGCAAAGGCCACTTGAAGCAGAGCACCATCCGTCTTGGCATGTTGGCTGGTTCGCACTTTGAGGTAGAGAGTGGTCGCGGATTGGACAGCCACCAGTCGTTTCAACGCGGCGACCTCATCGTCTTCGTCCCGGCGCTGCAGCGATTGGCGAAGCCAGTAAGCGAGTTTTTGGAGCAATCGCTCCATCGAGGAGCAAAATGCTGGATTTGTGTTGGAATCCCACCGTGTCCACTCTTCTTCGATCTCTTGGGCAACGAAAACGGCCCAAATAGGGTCTGCAGGATCGCTGAAGTCGGGACAATAGAGGCCGTCGCCCGATTCGGCATGCTCCAACTGTTGAAGGGTTCGATGCCCCCAAATTCGTGCGTCATCGGTGATTTCTAAGATTGGATGGGCCATTTCGGGGCAACAAATATGGGAATATGAGGAAAGCAACGTATCGCCTTTGCAACTCTACCGTAAAATGATTTTTTGACAAATTCAACCGCGGCAGAGTCACGCATGGAAACAAAAATAGCAGAATCGTTTCAGGAACTAGGCCTGTCATCCATTATGATGAAGGCCTTAGGAAAATTGGGGTACGAAGCCCCCTCGCCTATTCAGGCCCAAGTAATTCCATGGGCTTTGCAGGGGTACGACGTCATCGGACAAGCTCGAACGGGTACGGGAAAGACCGCATCGTTTGCCATTCCGATCCTTGAGCAACTCGATCCGCTTCGTGAAAACTCGAAGCCACAGGCAATCGTTCTCGTTCCAACCCGCGAACTCGCTGCCCAAGTCCATGGCGAATTCGTCAAGTTAGCCGAAGGCTGCCCTACGAGTGTATTGGAGGTCGCCGGCGGAAAGCACATGGAAAAGCAGACGAAGCGGCTGCAACA
Source organism: uncultured Pirellula sp. (assembly GCA_903858115.1). Classification (GTDB taxonomy): domain Bacteria; phylum Planctomycetota; class Planctomycetia; order Pirellulales; family Pirellulaceae; genus JBKCUI01. Next base: position 48,580 of record CAIOHR010000156.1, read on the forward strand.
AGGAGTGCAAGTCGTTGTCGGAACCCCAGGACGAGTCATCGATCATATTCAGCGAGGTACATTGAGCCTTTCGCGTATTTGGTGTGTTGTGCTCGATGAAGCAGATCGAATGCTCGATATCGGTTTTCGTCCTGACATCGAGCGGATTTTGCGCCGCTGCCCAGAGCATCGCCAAACGTTGCTTTTGAGTGCGACCCTCGCAGACGAAGTGAAGGAACTGGCCAATCGCTATTTGTTCGAACCCGTTCATGTCGATTGTTCCAAGAAAGACATGTCTGTTGATACCATTGAACAACGCTATCTGACCGTCGCACCTGAACGCAAATTTGAAACGCTAATTGCGCTGCTTCGCAGAGAAGTGCCACCGCAAACAATTATTTTTTGCAGAACAAAGTTGGGAACCGCCAAACTGCACAATCAACTGGAGAAGCGATTGTATCAGTATCCTGAGCTAAAGCATTTGCAGATTGGCACCATTCACGGCAACATGAACCAATCACAGCGTGACTCCGTTTTTCGCCAATTGCGAGATGGCTCGTTGCAAGTGCTAGTAGCAACAGACGTGGTCGGTCGAGGTATCGATGTTTCCACCATCTCCCACATCATTAACTATGACCTGCCTGACGATTGCGATGACTATGTTCACCGAGTCGGACGTACTGGAAGAATGGGACGCGATGGAATCGCCTTTACCTTTGTCGCCAAAGGACAAGGCGGAACGCTCACCGAGATCGAACATCGAATCAATCGACTCTTGATTCTCGATCCGTTATCCGAGCAACCTACCAATGCTCCGAGATCGGCTGCTTCCGTGGTAGCGATCCGTGAACAAGTTGAAATTGGCCGAGCTCCGGAGTCGTTCGGAATCGCTTCAGAAGGTGAAGCGAGAAGACCTCGCTTGAACAGGATGCGACGCTCGCTGGGTGAACGCGAGAAGAGAAGATAAGTAGAAGGGCGGTGGAATGGATCTTCTTATCTGCGGATCGCGAACGAAACTATGACAGTACCGGAGTTGTCGTCGTTAGCAGATCGACGAACTTGCTCTGTACTTTGATTGCACGGATGAGAGTCCAAACATGTTGCGGGTCGAACTCGCAGGGCTGCGTGTCTGCCAGAGATTCCAATTCTTTTGCAACTGCTCCGTATTGCTCTGTCATCGAACTGAGCTTTAGCACGGCATGCCGAACGTGATTTTTGGGCGATCTGTCGATTTGAACCGCTTCGTTTTGCAGGAGAAGCAAAACGACAGTGAGAACCTTTTTTGGGTCTTCGCTGCTTAGGGATTGCTCTACTTCTCGAACGATTTCAGAGAGTTGCATTGTGTTGCGTTGTCAGAGGAATCGGAAATGGCGATCAAATAGCCATGCCACGCCTCGAGGCTAGGACACAATTGCCGCAATACAAGCAAATCGTGGTACTTTCGTTTCTCACCTGCTCATTCCAGAGCCCCTGATCAGCAAACCCGTCAAAACCGTCACAAAGCGAATCTGGCCAGAAGTGGTTTACCGCCTCGCGGGGCGGATCGGAAGGCGATGAAGCCTTCCGACGAATTCTTGCAATTGCGTGCCAATAACCCGGAATGGGTTGAGGAAGCACGAAAGCGTCTCTCGTCATTGGGCTGGTTCATGAAATGCTTGAAGGAACCGCTCTCGCGGATGGCCTACAAGCAAGATGAGTGCAAAGGAGCTTTTTTCGAGGGATGCTACAAATCGATAGCGATTTTGGATGAAGAGGCACTGCTTACCGTGTGTGCTTACATCGACTTGAACCCCGTAAGCGGCTGGTATCGTGAGCTTGCCCGAGGAAAGTCCACATACATCGATCAAGGAGCGGGTGGATCATGCCAAATCGAAGGGGCGAATGTGCGATGTGGCTGAGATTCGCAATGGAAGTGTGGCTGCTTCGAAGGTCAGTGGCAAGGTCGAGAAAGGGCTGAGGCTGGTTCCGATCGAAGATAGACGGCGATTGGGTGAAGACCGCGAAGGGATGCGAGAAGGGTTTACGCTTGGCCAGTATTTGTTGCTGGTGGACTACACGAGCCGGACGATTCGCAAAGGAAAGGCGTCGGTGTCAAAGGAACTGGAAGGGATCTTTGAGCGGCTAG
>CAIOHR010000157.1 GCA_903858115.1 uncultured Pirellula sp.
CTGCGACATCATAACGAATTATGAGTTTGTGGGCGATAAGCTTCATTTGCGTGCAGCTACCGGTTTGTCTGACCAAGTGCAAGAAGAGTTGCGCGAGATCAAACTGGGGGAAAAGGTTTGCGGTCTATGTGCTCAAACTCGGAAGTTGATCTATCTTAGCGGCCAGGATCTGGAGTCGAGCGAACAAGGTGCCGTGTTGCATCTCCTGGGTATAAAAACCGTGGTTGCGGTCCCGTTGATGTATGGTAGTCAGCTTGTTGGAACACTAACTTTTGGATCGACCTTTAGGAATTCGCTTACCATCGAGGAAGTTGATTTTGCAAAGATGGTCGGGCAATTCGTTGCTTCCCTCCGAGGGCGAGAGCAAGCCAACGAGGCAAAGAATGAGGCGACGAAAAGGCTTGAGAAACTAACAAGTCGCTTGCCAGGTGTCGTTTACCAATTTCGCTTACGTCCGGATGGCTCATTTTGTTTCCCTTATGCCAGCGAACGTATGTTTGAAATCCACGGAGTTCACCCGGAGGAAATCGTCGAGGATGGTTCCAAAGTTCTCGAGTTTCATCACCCAGATGACTCAGCCTTATTCATGGAGAAAATCCACCTGGCATCCAAAGAGGCCGGTCCGTTTTTGCACGAATTTCGATTGCAGTTTGGCGATGGTACCATTCGATGGGTTTCCATCGATTGCATTCCGGAAATTGAGAGCGATGGTTCCGTACTTTTTCATGGTTACGCTGCAGACGTTACGAATCGTATACATGTGCAACATAGTCTTCTTGCGGCTCACGCAGCAGCGGAGTACGCGAATCGGGCCAAAACCGAATTTCTTGCCAACATGAGTCACGAGATTCGTACCCCGATGACCGCCATCCTTGGATACGCAGACATCTTAGCAGAAGAGCCTACCAACGCTTTATCGCAAGTCTCCAAGGCTGAGTGCATAGAAACGATCAAGCGGAATGGACAACACCTGTTGTCGATTATCAATGATATCTTGGACATTTCCAAAATAGAGGCAGACAAGCTGATCGTAGAACAGCTTGCCGTCTCGCCTCTGGAGATCGCTCAAGATGTGCTGGAGCTCATGAAATTAAAGGCCCAGGCTAAAGGACTCGCGTTGACCCTGGATGCCAAGGCGCCGATACCTAAATCTATTCAGACAGACCCAACTCGGTTGCGGCAAATCCTTGTAAATTTGATTGGCAATGCAATCAAGTTTACCGAATCGGGTGGCATCACGCTTTCGATTCATTTCGATCGCGAGAAGCAATCCCACCTTTGTTTTGAAGTTATCGATACCGGAATCGGGATCGATAAGGAACAGATTGCGAAACTGTTTCGACCGTTTGAGCAGGCGGACGCATCCACCACTCGCAAGTTTGGCGGTACAGGTCTTGGCTTACAGATCAGCAAGCGACTTGCCGAGATCCTGGGTGGCGACATTAACGTTACTTCGGAGCCGGGTTCGGGCAGTGTGTTTTCGTTAACGATCGCGAATGGCGATCTGGACGAGCTCGAATGGACTCAAGCGGTTTTGCGCGTCGACCAATCCGCCACCATGCCATCGGTCCATCGCAGTCCCAGTGATGAAACATTACAAAGTAGTCCGTTGCCATTGAAGGGAGTACGGGTTTTGTTGGTCGAAGA
>CAIOHR010000158.1 GCA_903858115.1 uncultured Pirellula sp.
CCTATGGCGATTCCAAACGCCAAGGAAATCAACGAGATGCGAGTCAATCGCTTCCAGTCAAAGATTGCGAAGGTCTGCACCGAGAACGCGACACCCAATTCGCAGTTCACGATGTTCGAAAAGCTCATCGAGAAATGCATGGCCGACAACGAGCTAACACCGATCAAGATCGCAAGCGCGCTCGCGATGATTATCCAAGGCGATAAGCCGTTCTTGGTTGACGATCCAAACAGCCGATCGCGACGTCGCGACGTCTTTGCAGACGATAACGGTCGCGGAGATAGCCCTCGAGGCGAGTCACGCAACGATGGAGATCGACGCGATAGCCGTGGTCCACGCGATGATCGTGGTTCTAGAGACGATCGCAATGCTCGCCCATCAGGCGACCGCAATTCGTACAGCAAAGATCGCAACGATGGACCAAAGTCCGGCGGCAGCGAACCAGGCTACGAATTGGAACGCTTTCGCGTCGAAGTGGGCAAGGCTCACGGAGTACGACCGGGCAACTTGGTCGGAGCTATCGCCAACGAAGCCGGTCTCGAAGCTTCACACATCGGCGCAATCTCCATGTTCGAAGAGTTCAGCACCGTCGACTTGCCATCAGGTATGCCACGCGAAGTCTTCAAGGTTCTCGGACGTGCTTGGGTTGTCGGTCGACAGCTACGAATATCCAAGCTGAGCGACCATCCAAGCGTTCGCGGTGAGCGAACAGATCGCAAACGTCGCTCCAAGCAACTGAACTAAGTTGCTTCTGTTCGGTGCCAACAACTATCGCGACAACCGCTCGATCGTATCGACGGTTGTTTGCGAGTGTTCGGCAAAGTCCAGCCTCGTCATATCCTCGATGCAAAATCGCTCTGGGTAGTTTTGCTCGATGATGTCTGATAGAAGTGCGATTCTTGCTTCATCGATTCGATAGCGGGCTCCTAGTTCTTTCAGCTGCGCATCGTCGACCATCATTCTCAGTCGCAGGCAGGCTGGGCCGCCTCCGTTGGCCATGCTTTGGTTGAGCGACAAAAAGTGGACTCGTTGAATTGGATTGCTAGGATCCGCGATCCATCGATCGATCAACGCTCTGGTTGGTGACGAATCCCTACATTGCGAAGGGCAGATGAGCTGCATCGTATCGCTATCACTGTTCACTATTTGGCTGTTGAACAAATAAGTGCGCACCGCTTCGTCCAAAGGTAACTCTCTTGAGTGTACGCAAAGGCCCTGCAAAGCATGCCCAATTCGCCGTTGATACTTATGCGATAAATCCTCGACAACGTTGGCATGATCGGCAAATGCCAATTCATGATAAATCAACAGGTCTGCGTGGCTGGTCGCGATGACGTCGTTGTGAAAGACTCCCGCTTCGATGGCTTCTGGGGTTTGCTGTGCAAAACAACACGCTTCTCGGTCAAGCTGGAGTTGTAAGGCAACTTGGCGAGAAGCCAACTCAGACTGCCTTGCAATGAATGTCCCTACACGATTTTCAACAGGCGGTCCGTAAACAAACAGATGCACCGCCAGATCTCCGTGACGGTTGCACAATCGCATGTGATTCGCGGCTCCTTCGTCACGTAGAGGAAACACCGACGGAAGTGGTTCCGTGACGGAAGCGTTGGAAACATCTCGAAGCATGTCTCGCAGTTGGTGCATGCGAGCAAGCGATTCTTGTCCACGATGCAGATTGCAGCAAAGGTTGGCAGGCACCAACGTCAAGCATTGGCTCAATGTATCGCAGGCTGGTGCAACCGTCGCGGCGTTTGCTGTCCACATAAAGGCCGAGCTGTAGGCGGCGGAGAGCAACTGCGGAGAATCGTCATAGCAACGCTTGAGGATGTCCGCGCGGTCGCCAGCGTAGCCCAGCGACTCTAGCCAGCCCCAATTAGGACGAGTCAGGGGAGGCAGGTAGAACTGCGGAATCCCCAACTCGGAAAGCAATTGCATCTTCGCCAATCCCTCCAAAGCCGCGGCCCGAGGATTGGATGGGCGATATTGGCTTGCGTGGCTTGCCAAATTGCCAACACCGAGTCCACCAAAGTGATGTGTTGGCCCGATGAGGCCGTCCACGTTGATTTCGTGCAAAGGGTTCTTCATGCTCTCAGATTTCCTCCAGACCAGGAGGTAACATTGGTGCAGTGGATTGCTCGGTACGTTTACTGATGGCTACGGGATAACTGCAATAGTCGGCCGCATAGTAGCCGCTCGCGCGATGGTTGCCGCTTGCTCCTATACCGCCAAACGGTAGCCGTCCGCTGGCTCCCGTGGTTGGACAGTTCCAGTTGACGATCCCCGCGCGAATTCGGCTCATGAATGTCTCATATGCGGCCGCATCGTCGCTGAGGAGTCCGGCTGCCAATCCATAACGGGTTTGATTGGCCATGGAAATCGCGTCTTGCAAATCGTCAACGAATGTCACCATCAACATGGGCCCGAAGTGCTCCTCGTCCCTAACTGCTATGTCGCGTGAGTGGCTTTTGGGAGCCAGAATCAAACTGGGCGTCAGCATGGCTTGATGACTTCCAACCAATTGAGCCGGGACCAAGACATTTCCTCCAAGGGATCGGTATTCTTCCTGAGCACTGAGAATACTGCGAGCCGCGTCAGCAGACACCAGCGTTCCCATAAATGGCTGCTTGTCGCCAAGCGGATCTCCAACTTGGATTCTTGCGACAGATTGGCTGAGTTGCTCTAAAAGCTCTTGGTTCTGAGAGTTGTTAACGAGGATCAAGCGACGAGCGCAAGTGCAGCGTTGACCG
>CAIOHR010000159.1 GCA_903858115.1 uncultured Pirellula sp.
AGTACGCCCGGAAGGATTCGAACCTTCAACCCTCGGTTCCGAAGACCGATGCGCTATCCAATTGCGCCACGGACGCGTCACTTCCAAGATGTTAACGAATTGCACGCCTAATTAAAGCCCACTTTCGAAACTTTCTCGCCCATTCCTCGCCGCTCGATTCGATAAAGTCGACTTCCCCGAACCAGATAATTCTGCACAAATTCCGCAAGCTCGGCTAAGTCAGGTCGCAGGAAAATGGTAGCGTTTCTCTCTTCGAATAAATCTCCGGATCGAACGTTCGAACCCTACGAATGATCTCTTCCTCGGAATCTGTGATGGCAACCAATTCGCCGTACTCCCTTCCTTTCGATACAGCCTGCAATAATGGCCACACTGGGATCTTCTTCGTCCAATGCTCTTCCCCAAACAAGATCATGGGAGTGAAGACCTCTTGAACCGCATAATGATTCTGGGCAGCATCCTGGAAAATCTCCTGCGTCGTGCCAGCACTTCCCGGAGCAAAAATGACTCCGTGATTCGCTATCGCCAATAGTCCATCCTCTCGAATACTGTTGGCGAAATACTTCGCAATGTGTGTTGCGAAAACGGCGGGTGGCTCATGGCCATATAGCCATGTAGGAATCCCTACACTTTTGCATAGCTCTTCTTGACCGCTTGGGATCGGAAACCTCTCCATCACTCGCCATGCGCGGTGCAGCCAATCCGGATCGGCATACTCCTTGCCTGGCTTGCCATCGATAGGCCGCTGTTTGAGCATGTCGATAGCCGCTGCTAATTCATCCAATGTCCTGGATGCGAAATAGGCTCCTAAATGGGTGGCTTCCATCGCTCCAGGCCCGCCCCCACTCACCATCAAGAAACCATCCTTCGTCAAAAGACACGAAAGCATCGCCACTTTGGTATAAAACGGATCTTGGCGTTCCATGCCATGCCCCCCCATGACAGCAACAACCTTGCGACCTTGGAGTACTACCTCCAGTGCTTCCGTGATGGAATGGTCATGAAGTTGCCTAGCAAGACTCGTGCTGATCAGCGATGGTGATTTACCTTGGCAGCAATACTCTTTGTAGACGGCGTAGTCGTAAGATGCTTCGTAGCCCTTTGGATCGTTAATGTCGAATCCATCAAATAGATCTTTCACTGAATAAAGTGCGTTCAAGTGGACTTTAAACTGGAACCCCTTCAAATCAGGTATCACCACTCCACTTGTCTGCACGATATGCCCTGCAATCGAAGCCTCCATCTCGCAGCCCAGAAAAATAGAATCAGGAAACGTTTTGCTTCGAATCAGCTCTTCATACTTTCTCAGATCAAGTGCTTGGATGGCCGCTGGTTCACGCTCAGGAGCACAGCTTGCCCACGCCTCAAAGTGAACAAGGTTCTTGATTTCTATCATGTCTCATCCGAGTGATTTGAGTTTTACTTAACAATCCAGCACAAGGGCTAACACCCAACTGCTGGGCAATTTACCGCAATTAGGGAATACCGAATCCAACATCCTGCGAAAGCGTTTTTGAGAACTGCGCCATTGCGAGGCGTTGAACTCATGGATAGAGTGCGATAACGCTTTCTGGAAGTATTCTATCGCCTTCATGTTATCGCCTTCACGTTGGTACATCCACCCAAGGTAGGTATGCAGATCGAGATCCGAGAGCTTGCTGGTTACAACTAGCTCTCGCATGGTATCACGCATACATTTTCGCGGACAGGAGCCTAGGGTTGAGTCAACATACCGTAACGCCTCTGGTTGGGATTGGATCGAAAGGCCACGACACCTTGACCTTGAACAGACCTTCCACGCTGGCGTTAGCGATTCGACGCCGACGACTCCAGTTTTCCGGACTGCGCGTCGATGTCGATCGTGTCGCCAGCGATCCAACCACTCATCATCACCATCGGCATACCTGGTCCGGGATGAGCTGCGCCTCCCGCAAGATAAAGTCCCTTGAGATCTTTGGAGCGATTTGCAGGCTTGAATGCCCCCAGATAACGACCGTGGCTCGCGAGCCCGTAGATCGCACCGTTGAGGACACGATAGCGTTTGTGAATCCCCTCGGGGGTCAAAGAAGCTTCGCAAACGATGCGGTCTCGTATGCCTTTCATCCCCGCGGTGCGTTCTAACTTATCCAAGATCACTTCTCGATACTCGGGGAACATCTTCGACCAGTCGTGATCAGGTCTCAAGTACGGAGTATGCACAAGGATGTAAAGTGCCTCGCCCCCCTCCGGTGCAACTTTTGGTTCGCTGATCGAAGGAGCGCATACATAAGCGGTTGGGTCTGGTGCAGGCTTCCCTTGCTTGTAGATGTAATCGAATTCCTGATGCGGGTCTTTAGAGAATACGAAATTGTGGTGCAGAAGGTGGTCGTATTTCTTATTGAGTCCAAGATAAAGAACGACCCCAGAGCAAGCTGGCTCGTACTTGCGACGACGCTCGAATTTCTTTTCCGACGCAGAACCTTTGAGCAGCTCTCGGTGCGTTCGGACCGAATCGCAATTGGAAACGATGGCATCGAATTGGAACTTTTCACCCGAAGTCGTGGTAAGTCCGCAGATGGATTGGCCCGTCGTTTCGATGGAGGCAACGTCGGTTTGTGTACGGAACTCGACCCCTAGCTCGCGAGCTAGTTTTTCCAATGCAAGTGGAACCGCCCGCGTTCCTCCGATGGGGTACCAAACTCCTTCTTCGGTTTGCATATGGGCGATACCGCAAAGTACGGCAGGGGATGCTTCAGGAGAAGAACCCACATATTGTGTAAAGTGATCGATCATTTGAGCGGCACGTTGATCGGGCACACAGGAACGAACAAGTCCTGCAACCGAACGGCCCATTCGCAGACTCAAAACATCCTTGAGAACGCTCGGAGAAAAGGCACCACCAACCTCCATCGTATCTCCGATTCCACCGACACTTTTCCAAAAGAAAAATTTGTCTGAGACACTATGCAGTTGCTTTGAGATTTGCATGAACTTTTCGTAACCAGCCCCAGCGTTGGGAGAGTTCGAAAATTTGTTGAGGCTATCTCGCATTTTTTGGATATTCGCGACCAAGTCGAGCACGCTACCGTCCTCGAAGAAGCATCGCCATTGCGGATCAAGTGCCACCAACTCCATGTAATCTTCAAGGTTGCGGTTCGCTTCTCGAAAAATACGTTTCAGGACCGATGGGAGCGTTAGAATCGTAGGCCCCATATCGAAACGAAACCCGTCCTGTTGGTGTACAGCCGCTTTTCCTCCGACCCACTCATTCTTTTCGAAGAGCGTTACCTTGTGCCCGCGAGCGGCTGAAGTACAGGCTGCCGCTAGCCCGGCCAATCCTCCGCCGATTACACCTATGTTTAGGCATCGCGACGAGCTTTCGATCATGTCGACCTCAAATTCCAGTTTTCGAGAGTTGTTTCAATTCAATTTCCGAGACGAGATGGCAGCCAAAATGGTTTGACGTATTCCTCTCCATCTTTCCATCCACGTTTCCGAATGTTTCCATTGTAGCAAACCGTCTAGCAGGGTTTCATCTGTGGCTGTTGGGGGCGTCGCATGAGGTAGCCAACTCCCTTTTCGAATCGAAATCACGCGAGGCACGGTCATTTCTAAAAGACCTTCATCTCCACGCGTAACACCAAAACCACTTTCACCTCGACCACCGAAGGGTAGCTGCGGGTCGGCCGTGGGAACGATGGAATCATTGATCGTAATCGTACCCGCGGAAACATAGTCCGTCATTCGAAGCGCATCTTCGACAGGCCCGTAGATGGAGACTGTTAAGGCATACGGGCACTTCGAATCCGACTGAAGGATGTCAGCCCAGTCCTCCACGGGAATCACCATGATGAGGGGAGCAAAGATATCCGCCGAACATAGAGACATATCCGTCTTCATATTTGTTAAGACCATATGCCCCATGGAAACCCATGAATGATCAGCGGCCTCGTCGTTTACCATCTGGCGAAGGTCGGGATAGGTCGCTTTCGTTTCGCTTTCGAAAATGCGAGCCCCAGATCGAATCGCCGACTCAATTCCATCCCAAAGTCTTTGGTGCGTCGCGCGTGGAACTTTAGTCCTCCAAGCTTGTTGAAACTCGGAGGTCAATCTCTGCGCCAGCAATCGATGAAACACCTCGCTGTACTTGTTAGGGATGAAGACTCTTCTCGGTGCCATACAAGTTGCACCACCATTGAGTCGCATTCCGAACATAAGAACATCACAAACGCGATGCATGTCCGCCCCTGGTAGTACGTACACTGCGTCGCAACCACTGAGTTCTAGTGTCGCGGGAGTCAAAGAGTCAGCCAATTGCTTGAGAACAGCTCGCCCCGACCTGCTACTACCTGTCAAAATGACTTTATCAACACCCGTTTCCATCGCTTTTTGCGCAGACACTACGGAGCTGTCCAACAATACGATCAGCTCTTCGGGTACTCCTGACTTGACAAACAAATCGACCAGTTGTTCCGTTACTTGTTCCGCGCCCGGGGCGGGCTTGATTGCAACCGCGTTCCCTGCAACGAGCGCCTGCAATAGTTGGACGCCGGTAAGAAAAAGTGGATAATTGCCCGCCCCAATAATCAACACGAGCCCATGAGGAACTCGATACACGGTCGATTGCAGGATCCCAAGCCAGAAAGGCGTATGCCTTTTGCGACAATATCTAGGCTCGAGGACTCTGCGAGCATGTCTCGTCACCCATTGCACTGCATCCGCTAGTGGCAAAATCTCCGAGGTCAATGTTTCCCGGTAGCCCTCACGGCATGGCAAATTTATCGATTGTGCAAGTTCTCTACGGGAATGAACAAGCAAATTGCGGACAGAACGGATTTTCGAGATACGCTCTTTGATCGGCAATTGACTCCAGGTCAGTTGTGCACCATACGCACGAGAAAACACCTCTGATAGAGAAGTCTCGCCTCTCGAAGGCAATCGATCCGTGACTGTCGGTGGTGTCGCTACGCTCATATCCAAAGCATATCATCGCCCACCCTTTGGCAAAAGCGACAAACCATTGATAACATTCGTGAAATGTGAGGATCCATCAAAAACGAAACTGCTACTTAGGTGATCCGACCCTCCGTCCGATGCTCCCGCAAGAATCTCAAAAATCCAAAAAAAGAATCGAAAAGGACATGCACAGCGTATTGCATTTGTTTTGCGGTTTGGTAAATTCTGCGGACTGAACCGATTGTTCCTTGATGGGGAGTTGCCATCACTAAAGCTCGCTTCCGGCTGGTCGATACTTTTGCAGGTCGTTTGTAGCACTGCATTTCCAGATGCTGCAGGAAAGCACATCTGCTTTCCGACGAGAACGGATTCCAGCGGAAAGAATGGATCGACCAACGTCTCAAAGAACTCAACGAAATCTTTGCGATCTCTGTGGGTGGCTGTTGACGTCGCACTCGAACACCGCCGGGGAAACGACGGTTTACGAGTATTTTGTAACCGGTTCTTCAAAAGGAATGCTCAAAAGCATCGGGCGTTCGACCGCTCCGTCGCCGAATGTTCTAGCACAGTTTGAATATGATCAAGATTTGAATCGAACAGCAACGATAGATTTTTTTGGACGACGCAATGATGTCACTTATGATCGACTCGGTCTGCCGACCAAGGTAGAAGAGCAATCTGCTTCTGGAGGCGCCCGTCCGACCACCCGATTTGAGTACACACGGATGGGACACCTTTCTAAAGTGGTCGATCCTGGAAACTATGTCACCGAAGTGAATCGTGCCCCCGATGGTCGAGCAATAACCGTCGTAATCAAGGGAGCCGGCGGACTACCGGATCGAGCGTACACGACCATCTACGACGTCATGGGGAATGTCTATACAGAAACAGACCCACTCAATCGTGTTACTGCATACAGTTACGATAGTCGCGATCGAGTCAATAGAGTAACACGCCCCAACGGTGAGTTCGCTGAATTGTTTCACAACGCAGCAGGATACATGACTCGTTCTGTAGATCCATCCGGCTCGATAACGAATATTACGTATTCCGCGAGCGGTGATCAAACTCAGGTTTCGCGTGCGAATCCAGATAATGCGTTTCAATTTTTTACGACAACCATTGGCTACGCGTCAGCGGGTATGATGAGTACGGTCACGAATCCGCTTGGCGAAACGACGACCTATCGACGCGATGCATTTGGAAGAGTCGCTGCTGTAGATGGTGCAGCATCGACAAAAGGATCCTACACGAACATTCCGAGAGCCACATTCGCGTATGACACCGCCGGTAAGCAGACTTCGCAAACGGATTTTTCCGGACAAGCACAGATTGCTCGAGTGGATAGTCTAGGTCGCCTTTCACGTATAGAAACTTCTGACCCGGATCGCAACGGACCAGCCGGACGGTCGATCGTCAATATCGGACCGAAGACACGAGCGGGAAACCAAATAACCCAAACCGTGAACCTCGCCGATGGAAGAGTAGTGAATGTCACGAATGATCTGAGAGACCGATTGGTCTCACTCCAAATGCCGTCGCTAAATGGTGGCTCGACGATAACCCAAACGAGTCAGTACGATATTCTCGACCAGTTGCTGTCAGAAACGGACTTCTCGGGCGCTTCATCCTCCTACACTTACGATCGCTTCGGACAGGTAACAAACGTCCGCGGTGCTAACCACGTTACCGGTAATGCGGATACGCAATATCAGACTTCCTTTGTGTACGACATCGTCGGTAGGATGACGGGCGCCACGTCTCCAAACGGCGGGGTTACAAACTACCAATACGATAGCCTAGACCGGATCGTTGCGGTTCTCGAACCAGATCCAGATGGCAATGGTCCCCTAGCCCGACGAACGACAAATTGG
>CAIOHR010000160.1 GCA_903858115.1 uncultured Pirellula sp.
AGCGAGCAAGGCCATCAAATTAACAACGAAACCCAACACGAGGTGACGATCAGCAAGGACTACTATCTTGGTGTGTACGAAGTAACGCAGGCACAGTATGAGAAGGTGATAGGTAAGAATCCGAGTCACTTTCAAGGGGCCATAGTTGGTAACGAGAATGCAGATCTACCGGTAGAGCAGGTTTCGTGGGACGATGCAGTCGCATTTTGCAAAAAACTATCGGACTTGCCCGAGGAGAAAAAAGCAGGTCGTGTGTATCGACTGCCGACCGAGGCCCAGTGGGAATACGCGTGTCGCGCTGGTAGCAAAACAGCATATTCATTTGACGACGAGGAGGGCTTGTTGCCTGAGTACGGTTGGTTTAGACGCAACAGTTCGCAACGAACCCATACGGTTGGACTCTTGGAACCAAACGCTTGGGGACTGTATGACATGCACGGGAACGTTTGCGAGTGGTGCAGCGACCGGTTCGGTGCATACCCTAAGGGTGCCGTCAGCGATCCGACTGGCCTAGCACGGAGCGCGGTCCGCGTGCTCCGTGGCGGCAGTTGGTTCTTCGAGGCCGCGGATTGTCGGTCGGCGTACCGGTTCAGGATGTACCCTTCGGGCAGCAACTTCTTCAGCGGCTTCCGCGTTGCCCTAAGTCCATCCGGAATCCCCCAGTTGCCGAAGGCGGACAGCAAGTAAACGCATCGCCCAGCAAAGTTATCTGTTGGTCACCGAGGATGATTTCGCCAGGGCGGCTGGCGTCGCGAAGGTGATGGTAAAACAAAGGGGTGCCTGGTGGAAACCAGACACCCCTAGGCGTCACGCGGAACTCGTCGTTCGTCTTGCGACTACCAGCCGAGCCACCAAGCTATTATTCGCCCATCAGATAACAATCCGATGCGCAGGAATCTTGGGTAGTCCCTGAAAAAGTATGGTTGGCACAGCACATGAAATGACCATGCCAAATCGAACGTCTTCAGCCTGTCTTGCGACACTTTGAACCAGGGGCTTGCGACACGAAAACCTATGTTGTTGTTCTCGTTGCTAGGGTTGTTGTTGTTGCGAGTCGACGACGACAGGTTGTTGGAGTTGTTGTTCCAGTTGCCGCCGCGGATCCCCCGAGAAGAAGAACCCATCATCCCAAGATCCCTCCTACTTCCTACGGCTCAACACCGTCGTACGTAGACGATAACTCTGAGCATGCTCGACATGCCCAGACCAAGCAATCACGCTACGCGTGACCTCCGATACCTTCCGCCGATGCCGCTTGATCTCCCAGCACATTTTTTCGTACCGATCTCGAAAACGTTTTGCACTGGAACTTCTCACCCGTACTCGGCCATCACTGCGCACCACAAATCCGACAAAATCCACCCCTAAACCCGTCGGCGTGAGCCGATACTTGTCCGGGTGGATCCTGAGCTTGAGTGAATCCAAAAACTTCCTGATTTCTTCCCCACATCTTCTCAAATCGCAGCGACTTTCCGAGAACAGCAGAAAGTCATCGACATAGCGGACGTATCCCTTGATCCTCAATTCGTGTTTCACAAACTGATCTAAGGCATCCAAGTAAACGTTGGCAAAGAACTGGCTCGTCAAATTCCCG
>CAIOHR010000161.1 GCA_903858115.1 uncultured Pirellula sp.
GAAGCGGCAAGAAGGGATCTTTCAATCATGGTTCGAATTCGATCGCAAGGTTCCGATCGAAGTGGTTTATCAGTTGTCCGACAGTGTCACAAGCATCACGATCTGCCCGGAGTATCCAGTCCTCTTGCGGCACCAACTCCCAATCCCCGATTGGTGACGACTCAATGCAATGCGAACAACTTGATTCCAATCAATCACCCCGAATCAACATCCATCGAGACGTTGTTGTTGGAAGATACGGCCTTAGTTCGAAAACCAGCTTGCGAAACAACTCGACGCAAGCAAAGCGACGAGAAAAACATCGAATACACCCCCAGTGCAACGGCTTGCAATGCGAGGATGGTGGGATGTTGGCGGATAGAAAACGCTTAAAAACTCTATGGTGAAAACGCAGGGAAAACGCTAATCCCTCGCGATCCAATGGCTGAGACAATTCCGAGGATCTCTACGTCTGCTTCCAACGACCATTCATGCTCACTTCTGTTCTCTTAGATGAACGGAACATCCCTCAACCCGCCTTCGGCACCCTTCTCCCTTGCCGCAAGGGAGAAGGGACGGGGATGAGGGTTGCGATCCTTAGTGATTGGACAACCCAACTCGGACACTTGGAATGTTAGCAAATCTCATACTGCCGAGTTCTCATACAGGAAAATCCGACTTCACTTGAGAATCAGCAGCAGTACATGGCACCGATGAAGCGAAGCGAACCTCTCGCAGTCAGAGTCGCATTGCATGGCACTGTTGGAGCGAAGCGAGCCCTGAACTTTTCGACTTCTCAAATGGCGAATAGCCATAACAATTGCTAACGTTGCCAAGGGCGAAAACGACAAACTGATAGCCAATATTGCTTGGCGAACAGAAATAGCTTGATAATTAACGATAGTCGCAAAATAATGCAAAATCCCAACGATACAAACGTTAGTTGAAACTAGCACAGCGATTGGGAAGGTGTCAGGCAGCGAATTGGATAGCTTCATTGACAACCAAAAACCAAATCCAAATACTACCCCAAAAACAGGGCCATAGAATTGGGGAACGACCTGCCCAAGCATGTCTCCTAAAAAGATGCCACCGATAAATGTGACCATCGGAACGAACGCTCTGGTTTTCGTTCGATTCATGATAGGAACTCTTCTCAGCTTCAGAATGAAGGCGTAGTTAACCAACCACAGCCAAAAGTGGTTTTTCCTGTAGTACAGTACTTCACATTGCAATTGTAATCGTTGATACATGCTCGAGGATAGTAAGAGCATGCAATACAAGCAGCAGCGGTTCCATAATGCTTGCCCCACGAACGTCCGAGGCAATCTTTACTTGGTTTAGGTATCGAGTTTGTTGCTTCAATGACTTTGATCGTTTCAATGGTAGGCCATCCGCCTATCCAAGTACCACAGATGATGGAACAAAGTACAAACGCTCTTTCTTAACAACCTTCCTTTTCTTTTATTGCCTTAGTCATGCACGCCAATTGCTGAGCAGGCGTTAGATTTGGAGCTCCCCGCGAAGCTATGACGCCAAAAGTCGAGCCGACCAGTCCATCTGGGTCTGCAAGAATGAGTGGTTTTGAATTTACAAACTCATAGAGCCCCCATTCACTTCCGTTGAATTGAATAGGATCTCTCTGAAGAAACCTACCCGTCTTAGGACTCATCCACCTTGCTCTGAAGTTATGCAGACCAACCGTCGCGTCCCATTCTCTTCCTGTGTAAGAGTATCGATTGTTGATCGCACTTGAACTAAGCGTCGAGCCTGATGCATCACAGATCGTTGGTTCGCCGTAGGCGCTATACGCGTAGCGTTCAGCGATGGCGCCCGTCGATGTGGTTACAGCAGTGATCGAGTACTGTTGGTTGCGATGATAATAGTGGATCGTTCCACCCGTTCCGGCTCCCTTGCGAACCACTGGATCGTCGATATAGCTTGCGTAAACGTATCGATAGAGTGGTGAACTCGGAGCATCTCCGACTCCGTAGTCTGCGATCGTTTGCTGATCGCTCTGGATGTAAACTTATGAACCACTGCTACCGACTCTTGCAACACGTCGCCCCAAGGCATCGTATTTGTACTCGACATCCGTCGAACTATCGTTCCCAACATCCACACTCTTGAGCTTGTTGTCGAAATCCCAGAGCAGGCTGGAGGCTTGAGGCGAGAGGCTGGAGGCAAGAGGCTGGAGGCAAGAACAGCCGGGAGGAGGGTGATGTTGCCTTTGACGTCAGTATTAACCGTTTGGCCACCGGCGGTGAGAAGTTCGTGCGTTGGACCGTGGGTTCTGTTTTGGACGACAGGCTGGAAGCCTATCCCACTTGTCGTGACGGAGTTCCAGTCACCGACCGAGGTTAGATTCCAAGATTGGCTGAGTGCGCCATTGGTACGCTGGTAGCCCGTGAGACGATCTTCATCGTCATACGTTGTACCTGCGTTTGTGAATCCGTAACCACTCATTACGCCACCGATCGACTCCGATTTCTTGTTCTTGTTCGTATCCCAAGAATACGTCAAGTTCCCTAAGGAAGCATTCGAATAATTGATCGCTGTCAATAAATTATCAATGCTGTAGGTGCGACTTTCCGTGATCCCGTTGCCGGGTACATCGCTGCAGCTTGCGTGATGATTACGATGTGGCTCGACCGCATGGGCTCCTAGACGAACGCATGAATACACCGGCGCTCGCATCACCGCGTCGCTTCTCGACGTGGGATGGTGGCAAGCGAAAGGACGTTATCATTACCACCGCTCCATGCCGGCAAGCGGCCGATGGTGGCGTCTCAACCCATCGCTCGGGTTCTGGTTTCGGCTAGTGCTCTACGCAGACAAGCTGCGTCGTAGCATGGGCGACTGCAATGCAAACAATAGGATTTCAATCAATCACCGAACATAAACGCGTTGCCACCCTCCTGCGACCTAAACATGCAAGTTATGGCGTTGATATTCCTTCAAAAATCTCTTCGCTGCGGCTTGGGTTTCTCTTCCTCTTTTTTCTTGGTCTTGGGTTTATCCCCTTGGAAGAATTGGAACGGAAGACTGAAAACGTCCAAGTTCATCTTTGGAAGTTCGGGTTGCTTTCCTTCGTCGGTAGACTCAGTCTCCGTCGGAGCCAGTCGCTCCATAGACACACTGCCAACCAAAACGAGCCGCTCTGGCAATTGAGTCAAATGAAGGTGCGCTCCACGAAACCACTCCAACCATGGGACCCGATAGTTGGAGGTTGGCATTGAATGCTCGTTATCAAATCCGATCATTCCCGGATTTCTGGAATACGCCGCGATGCTCGATGCCCACGCTGTGCTGTTCCAAAGCGGCCGTTCCGATGTCTTCTTACCCGGAATCAGTTCATACTTGCCACCCAACGGACACTGAAGGTTTGCATCCAAAAGAGACTCTGCGACTTTCAATGATTCCTCCGGTGCAATCTGTAATTGTGATTGGATCACATCGAGCAACATGAGATTACCACGCGAAGCTTGGGCCGCGCGACGATAAGACAGAATATTAAAGAATGACCCAACTCGACTATTCTTGAGATCACCAATCTGCAGCCGTCCCTGCGCAAAGTCTTCCGCTTCCACAGGCCGAACCATCGAGACGCATTGGTCAACGATCGATCGGTCAAACGAAATGATGCTGAAGCCACTTCCCTGCCACCGCCATAAACCGAACAATGTCCTTGAATATCCATAGGCGTCCGGGATTCCGCCACCCAAACCAAACGGCAATCGATCGAGATATCCAGGGCTTGGCCAAGTGCCAACGTAACCCGGGATCGACTTCAACAATCGCAATGTCGCCAATAATCCTTTCGTTTCGCCAGGCACGGGCGGAACTAGATCTTTGATCCCCGCAAATAGAATGTGGTCCAACGCTTGGCGTCCCAGTGGACTGTCGCCAGACAAGGAACCTTGGAAATGAATAATGTCATCGGGTGGTAATTCGATTGTGGTCTGGCGTGGGGCTCCGAGCATGCTAGACAAATAACCGTACTTCTCGCGACCAAGCGGTGCGATGTAACCCTCGACAACTAACTTTTCGACGGTTGGCATTTGCTCATCTGTGAACCTTCGGACGCCAACCATCAAAGGGTCGGTTTGTTGCCACTTCGAAGCGTAAAAACTCGCTTGATCAATGTACGATGCGGCTTCCTCACGGGTGCAGTCCTTAAGTTCAACATCGGCGATCGGAAGAAAGCTTCCTCGTGCTCCCCGAAGCGAATCATGCCAGGCACCTCGATATTTCAGGGTTTGCGAGCCATCGAATCGATCTTGAAAACTCCGAGGTAAATAGCCGCCTGCAACGAGATCCTCGATCGAACTGGAATCCGTGTTCCCCAGTACTTTTTCTTCGGCCTTTGCCACTTGAGTTGCTATTTCTGCTAGCTCAATCGAAGCGATTGCCTTGAGCCTACGACGCAATTCGATTTGGTATTGTGGAGATACGAGATTGCGAAAGAACTCCGAAGAAAGATAGGCAAAGATGCTGTATTCATTGCTAAGCGGCATCGTGAGTCGCGCGAATCGGAACGAAGGAGAGTCCGCAAGAGACGGGGCTCCACCCGAAACCTCTAGAAACCGTTCGGCAATCTGTCGACTGCTCGTGATGAGCAGATAATTCCCATCTTCTACCATGAACGAGCGAATCTGATTATCCGGTGTGCTTAGAAGAGAGGCCTTCTTGCCTTTGAGTTCCAATGTATCAAGCTTCGCTCCTAGATCCGAATACTGCTTGATCGCCGCATTGCGATCGTTTTGCATAGAAGACCTTAGCAAGGCGATGTTTTTGGCTTCAAACAATACACCCATCGATGGGCCATCTTGCAAATAGAGATCTTGCCCAATAATCGCCATGTCTGAGATAATGGAATCTCCAAACAGTTTTCCAACAACCGTTGTCTTGGTATTGAGCATTCGCTCCAAACGCTCATTCGTTCGGTAGTTCAGGCCGCGAATGATCGCCAACTGTGCAACATCCCCTCCGCGTGAATTGCCAAAGTCTTTGAACCACATGAAATTCGCGAAGCTACCAAAGCGTACATAGAAGCATTCGGATGGAACATGCGTTGCAATCTTCTCGATGGGCAAATCCGCGGGCACCGATGGTGGTTGATGATCGAGCCATTTCGGAGCCAATGGGATGGCGGTTCGTTCATAGTTAGGATCGCGAGCTTGAGCTAGAGTTTCACGATGTAACTCCGCACGCAATGACTCGATACCCGCTACCAATTCGATCGTTGGTAGCGGATCCGTCTGAGGTTTCTTCTTCGACTTCGGATCCTTCACTAAATTCGGAGTCGAGAATCCAAACCGATTCCCCAACATATAGACCAAATAGTTCTCGATGATCGCAGGATAGTCACTCCGCTCAACTTGCTTTTGCAATTGCGCAACGTAACCATCCCACCAAGAACGCTGGAGTTCCGCAAACCTCGGCTCGGGGCCGTTCGCAGTCCCACCCGCCATCGGAGTAATTTCAAGTTGATGTTCTACGTCTCCCGAAAGCACAACTTTCAATGGGTTTGTGCCGGTAAACAAGAATTGAATGCGAAGCAACTCCGGTGGATCGATTTGCTCTTTCGCGGCGTTGACTGCTTGTCGAATGCGTTTGACCAAAGCACCAATGCGAGGTCGATCTCCTGCGGGCTGTCTTTCCGGTTGTTGTGGTTCGGACGGAATGGTATCGACCGCTGGGAAAAAGATCCTCGATTCTGGGTTGCTAACGATCAATCGCACAGAAGAATTCGGCGTGACTTGACCCGCAGGCCAATAAATGCGTGCGACGCCATAGGGTTTTCCGGTTATGGCTTCTGCGTATTGCGAGTAGCGGACTACCGGTGGAGGTGCATTCTGCTGTGCCGAGCACGTTTGTGAAAACCAGATCCACACATAGGCGACCAACACGACGCAGAAAGATATCAGCGAACTGGCTGTTCCACGTTCATTTGCCATCTGCGGAGATCGGATCTTTTTCAAAATCTGTTGGCGAAACCCAGCCCGCGTTGACTTTCTCGCCTCGCTTCCAAGCATCGTAAAATCCTTTTCCATTGGTTGGAGAATACTCGTCAAAGATCTTTCCATTTCCAAACATCCTCGGATCACTTTGAGACTTGAGCTTCGATTCCATCCGCTCGCTCATTTGTTTTTTGCGTTCCGAATGCCTAGCATCAAAGGCTATGTTGATAACGCAGTCTGGATCGCTCGACAACTCGTACAGTTCTTCGTCGGGTCGCATTCCAAAACAAAGCTTCCAAAAAGGATCTTTTCGATCAGCACGCCCCAACTCCAAGATGTTCGTCTTGGTCGGGCTGGCATCCGTGTCGAGGTAACCCGTTTCGGGATTCCCAGCAGGCCATCGAGTCGATTCGTAATTCTTCAGGTACAAGTAATTCGAGGTCACGATACCGCGAATAGGATAGCCCCAATCGTTCGGTCGTCCCACATCAGTTCTCTCCTTGCCCACCAACGCATGGTCGCGTTCAGCAACCACTCGTCCATCGATCGGACTTTCTAGAATGGGACGCCATGATTTTCCCGATATCTCCTGCATACCTGTCTCGCTCCATGGTATGCGCGCGTAGTCAAGGAAAGTAGCCGCAATATCCGAGAAGTCGACAAAGTCCTCGATCTTGCCACCCGTTTTTCGAATCCCGTTTGGATAGCGAATGGCCAAAGGGACATGATTCGAATCTTGATAAGCATATCCCTTTCCTCGCGGGAAAGGCATTCCATGGTCCGATGTGACAACCACCAACGTATTCTTGTCCAGCTTTCGTCGCTCAAGTTCTGCTAGCATTCTCGATAGATGAGAATCGATGTATTCGACTTCGTAAGCGTAATCCAGCATGTCATTTCGCACGATGGAATTGTCTGGCCAATATTTGGGCACACGATCGATATCGCTCAATTGTTTGCTTCCTTTGGAGACACCGGACTGATATTCATAGGCTCGATGCGGTTCGAGAAATCCACACCAAAAACACCACGGCTTGCCGGCGGGAGCTGCATCCAAGAAATCGACAAAATTTTCCGCGTAATTGTTGTTCGCGATTCCGTTGGTGGGTGGACTTATCTTTCTGTTGTTGAACGCAACGCCTGTCATCTGCCGATTCTTGCCATCCGCATCTTTGGCGATTCCAGGTCCCCATCCCTTTCCTGTGATACCCATATGCCAACCACGATCGACTAGCACTTCCGGCCAGCTCTTGAACTTCGGAGGGAAGTAGGCCATGTGATTCCCTGCTTCTTCTAGCTGCCATGGTTTCCGCCCAGTCAACACACAAGCGCGGGACGGGGCGCATTTAGCAGTTGGCGTGTAAGCGTTCTGGAACAACAGTCCTTCGTTGGCAACTCGATCGAACGCAGGAGTCTTGATCCAGGGCGTTCCATACGCACCCGCATGTACTCCCCAATCGTCGCAGATAACGAATAGTATGTTTGTGGCCGGTTCTTCGGCGCACTCCACTCTCGGTGTTGCGACCGCACCTACAAAAATGTTGAGCAAACAGGCGAGGATCCATCGACATTGGTAATTCATGTTACTTCGCCTTCCAAGCTGGAATCCAATGGGTTGACTCGGTACGTGCCGTCAACAAATACTTCGATATCGTTTCTGCGATCTCGGGATGTTGCGCAGCCACGTCGTTTTTCTCTGCAACGTCTGCCTGCTGATCGTATAGTTTGATAGGTGCGTTCTCGCCCCCGGAGCGTATACCTTTCCAACGACCTTGGTATAGAGCCGCTTGCTTAAAGCCCCCTTCGTGAAACTCCCAGTAGAGGAATTCGTGTTTCTTTTGTCGCTCCGGTTGTCCCTTTAATGTTGGAACAAAGCTGATCGAGTCGCACTCCTTCGGAATCTCTGCCCCAGCCAATTCAGCTGCGGTAGCCATCCAATCCCCAAAGTAGGCAACGTGGTTCGA
The DNA here is from genome assembly GCA_903858115.1 of uncultured Pirellula sp. Lineage (GTDB taxonomy): Bacteria > Planctomycetota > Planctomycetia > Pirellulales > Pirellulaceae > JBKCUI01. The sequence continues at coordinate 7,907 of CAIOHR010000161.1, forward strand.
CTCTGTGCCGGCTCGAATAGTGCCTGGCCACCAAGCGATCATCGGCACCCGGATTCCTCCGTCGGTAAGGCTTCGCTTGATGCCAGTAAATGGCCCGGATGGATTGAACCGAGATAAGTCATGGTTGCTTTCGTTGTGGGGCCCATTGTCACTAGTAAAGATCACCAACGTCTTTTCAGCGATGCCCTGCTCGTTGAGGGATGCAAGCATCTTGCCGACGTAGGCATCAAGCATGGTAATCATTGACGCTTGCCCTTTGTCGGGGTTCTTCCAATCTTCTTTCTCATAGATGCCATAGCTAGGAACATGCGCTCCATCTTTCAGTTCTCTACCGCGCTCATTGTTCGCATGAGGAATGACTAAACTCCAATAGAGAAAAAAGTGCTTCTCCTTGTTCTTTGCCACGAATTCCAAGGCTTCGTTGGCGATTAGATCGTCGGCGAACTGAACTGCTTTGGTCGCGTAGCCACCTCCGTGTTCACCCACAGCTACGCACTCATTCGCGAGTTTCACTTTCTCTTCGTTTCGCCATAGAAATTCCGGAAAGTGATTGTGAGCATGATTCTGATTGAGATAACCGAAGAAAAGATCAAACCCTTGTTTCCTCGGCAAACCAGGTTCGGCATCGCCGACATCACCCAGCCCCCATTTGCCCGTTAACGCTGTTTGGTAGGCGGCCGACTTCAAAACACTAGCCACGGTCCTGTCTTGGGGAAGCAACGACTGCGCGATCGGATTGACTCGTCCGGCGTTGCCGCGAACCCGCGTATGACCATGATGCATACCGGTCATCAACACACTCCTCGATGGAGCACATACGGTAGCGCCAGCATAGAACTGTGTAAATCGCATGCCATCACGGGCCATTTGATCCAAATGTGGAGTCCTGATCACCTTCTGGCCATAGCAGCCCAAATCGCCGTATCCCAGATCATCCGCCATGATCCAAATCAGATTCGGACGTTCTGCACAAATCGCCGTGGAGAACCAAAACACGATGAGGAATGCAACGAAACCATTGCATGTCGGACGAAAAAGACAAGAGAAACGGAGAGGTAGTTTCATCGCATGTTATCAAGTGTGAGGAATGACCGCGGCTAAAAAAACGGAACCATTCCGACGCGCGTATTGCCGCCTATGGTATCCGCTTTCTAATATACTAGAGTTTGAGCCTTCACGAATCGCCATCCACGAATTCTATCATTCCTCGATTTTGCACAAAGTGCTCCACAGACAACACAATTCTTTGGGGCTCGTCTTTAGTGCCGCGATGGTTACTTTGCTTTGTGCATAGGCTCATCGGCTGACCGCTTATCAACATTCGCCACCGATAGAAAGCGATAGAAAGTATGTCAATCCTGTATTGGCGATAGAAAGCCGATACTGCCTATCGCTCATTTGCCCCTAGCCTCCCGTCTACACTGGAGGGTAGAAATTTCATCGTTTAACCCGATTTCGTTCATTCATCCAAGTGTGCGTCGTTCGTTTCGGCAAACTTCGACCAGCTAATCCCAGCAGTTTGGAATCATGTCACTCACTCAGGCAGATATCGATCGTATCATTCAGATGGCTTGGGAAGATCGGACGGCGTTCGATTCGATTCGCGCTCAGTTCGGTTTGACTCCCGGCGAGGTGATCAAATTGATGCGAGCTGAAATGAAGCCATCGTCGTTCCGCATGTGGCGAGCTCGAACGACAGGCAGGAAAACGAAACATGTCGCACTACGTGCTTTTGATGTCGGCCGATTTCGCTGCCCCGACCAAAAAGGGTCTTGAGCGGAATGAAACATCGATCGAAGCATGAGCTTCCCACGAAAGTTTGCATGGTCTGCAAGCGTCCGTTCTCGTGGAGAAAGAAGTGGGAAAGAGATTGGGAACACGTAAAGTACTGTAGCGATCAGTGTCGTCGTAACGGCAAACTCTCTGAAACTCTTTCGAATACATCACGCAACAACAAGTAACGTGACCAGGACTCCTATTCAACTTGTTTGGCTCAAACGCGACTTGCGGTTCGACGATCACTTGCCGCTCTTTAACGCTTGTCGGTCCGGGACGACCGTGGCACTCTATGTCTTTGAGCCCCAATTGTGGCGAATGTCGGAGTTCGATCGCTCTCACTTTGATTTTATTGTCCAATCGCTTCGAGAGCTGGCGAGCAAAATCGAAGCAATCGGTGGCCGGTTGGCAGTTCGCGTTGGGGAGTTGCCAAACGTCTTCCTCGAGATCGCACGCGAGTATGATATTACCGAGCTTCACTCGCACGAAGAGACCGGAAACGGATTCACATACGATCGAGATCGTCGTGTAGCCAAGTGGGCTCGCAGCGCGGGAGTTCGATGGACAGAGTATCCTCAGAATGGTGTCATCCGTCGATTGAAGAGTCGTAATGGTTGGGCGGAGCTTTGGCAGAAGAGGATGCGAACGCCGATTGCTACGGCACCTTCATGCATGATGATTCCCGAAACGTTTGATTGGGGACAATTACCGCAAGCAGAAGCGATCGGGTTGAGCCCGACACGAAAGTCTAACTTGCAGATTGGAGGCGAGTCGAAGGCGGTCGAGTTGCTAGATTCGTTTCTTGAGACGCGCGGAGTGAACTATCGCAAGGGGATGTCTAGTCCAGTGACCTCGCGTGAAGAGTGCAGTCGATTGAGCCCTTATCTGGCATGGGGTTGTATTTCGATGAAGACTGTTTACCAAAGACTTCTGGCACGCCAGCATGAGATTCGAGTTGCCCCGAAAGGTACGTTTGACTCGCGCTGGTCAGGTTCTCTGCAATCGTTTGCATCGAGGTTAGCATGGCACTGTCACTTTATGCAAAAGTTAGAGGATGAACCAGAACTAGAATTCCGCAACATCAGTCGTGTCTACGATGGACTTCGCGAAAATGAATTCAACGAAGAACGCTTCGAAACGTGGAAAGCGGGCAAGACAGGGTACCCGATGGTCGATGCGTGCATGCGAGCGTTGAACGAGACTAGCTGGATCAACTTTCGCATGCGAGCCATGATCATGTCGTTCGCATCGAATCATCTATGGTTGCATTGGCGTCCAACGGCGGTGCATTTGGCCAAGCATTTTTTGGACTTTGAGCCGGGAATCCACTTTTCCCAGTGCCAAATGCAGTCCGGGACGACGGGGATCAATACCATTCGTATTTACTCGCCGGCAAAACAAGTGATCGATCATGACCCGAACGGATTATTCATTCGACAATTTGTTCCTGAATTGGCAAACGTTCCGAGCGTTTACTTGGCGGAACCGCATCGGATGCCTATAGACGTTCAAACCCAGGTCGGTTGTATCCTTGGCCGTGACTATCCTCTACCGATCGTCGACCATCGCAAAGCGTACAAGGCGGCCCAAGAGAAAATCTTCGCAATTCGACAAACCGACACTGCAGTTCGCGAATCGAGAAGAGTCTTTGAAAAGCATGGATCACGCAAGAAGCGAGACCCTCTCCCCCAACCCAAAAAAGAGAATGATCTTCGGCAGCTTTCATTCTGGGATGAAGAGGAAATGACCTAGCTGGGCCAGGATTTTTCGGGAACAATGCTCCACCTTGGGTGAATTCAAATTTGGAAGAAAGGGAGAAATTATGGATCTAGGAAAGCGTTGTGTGGCTGAAGCGATTGGGACATTTTGGCTAGTCTTTGGAGGATGTGGCAGCGCTGTGCTCGCTGCGGCATTCGCAGGATCTCTTGATGGTTCAACGGTGAACCTGGGGATTGGTTTTGTGGGCGTTTCGTTCGCATTCGGTTTGACCGTGTTGACGATGGCGTATGCGATCGGGCATATTTCTGGTTGCCACCTCAATCCGGCAGTGAGTGCGGGATTGGTTGCAGGCGGTCGCTTTCCAGCCAAAGAATTCGTCCCGTACGTCGTTGCTCAAGTCGTTGGTGGAGCAGTCGGTGCGTTTGTTCTTTATGCGATCGCATCTGGAAAGGCAGGTTTCTCTTTGGCGGGTGGGTTTGCCTCGAATGGGTACGCAGATTTTTCCCCCGGCAAGTATTCAATGGTAGCATGCCTTATTGCCGAGATAGTTCTTACATTTATGTTCTTGATGATCATCTTGGGGGCAACCGATCGCCGAGCGCCGGCAGGTTTCGCGCCGATTGCGATTGGCTTAGGTTTGACATTGATACACTTGATCGGTATCCCGGTGACAAACTTGTCCGTGAACCCAGCTCGTTCGACCGGTCCTGCGTTGTTAGTGCAGGGGGACGCTTTGTTACAGTTGTGGCTGTTTTGGGTCGCACCTATAGCGGGAGCCGTACTCGCTGGTTTGGTTTATCGAACTTGTTTTGAGACCAACGCGTCGGATTCGAAGTCCTAGATTAGCAAGTTCCGCGAAAGCCTTCGGAAATGGTTTTTCGGTTATCGGAGTCGGCAATAGATCGGTCTATTGCCAATGCCCGCTTTTATCTTTTGCTCGGACTATTGCTCACGGTTGTTCCGCTCACATTACCGGGCGGATGGGCCTTTGGTTTGATTTCTGGCTTCATGCTCTTCTCGTTGGGGATCTATAGCCTAGCATTTCGTCGATGGCGAACGGAGCCAGGTCTTTGGATGCTTGCCGTGTTTTTGACGGTTACGCTTGGGCCGTGTTGGCTTTACTTTGAGTTTTTGCATATTCGTGGACTTGTCTTTCAACCAGCCGCACGCAGGTTCAATTGGAATCAGCTTCGACTATTCATCGATTCCATTGTCGCATTGCTGTTGTTTTCTCGCATCATCAAGCTGGCGATTGGCGTCTCGATCGAAAACTGGAAGCGCACACGATCGTTGTGAACTGAGTAGTTTACGGAGGGCGGTTGGCTTTGGGCTGGCTATCGTGGTTCGACCACAATCAATTTCCGTTCTGTGGAAGCGACATTCAATCGCTGCTTCCTTCCGGAAGGCCATTGGATTTCTACATGATTGACGCCTTCTCCAAAAGGAACACCGAAATGGACCGCGTAGCTACTTTGGCTCATATAGCTACCACCACCGTAGACCGTGCGAAGTAACTCGCGTTTATTGGTGGAAAGAACGATTGTTGATCCTATGCCATCTCGGTTGGAGGTCGTGCCAATCAGTTCGAGTACGAAAGACGTTCCGTTTTGCTTACTTCTGTTCTTCAGAACAGCTGCTTTTTCGTTGACGTTGCTAAAAGCCATATCTAGGTCGCCATCGTTTTCAAGATCGAAACGGACAACCCCCCGACCTCTCCATTTTTGACCGAAATAGGAACTCGGCTCGAACGTCTTTCGCTGAAAGCGATTGGTTCCTAGATTTTCTATCAGTAACGGATACTGTGCAACCGAGTTTTCCGAAGGGTACCGAAGTACATGCCCGTTAGCGACAACGACATCTTCATCGCCATCATGGTCGAAATCTGAGGCGACTACGCCAAACGCAACGAAAAGATTTCCAATCACAGTAACACCCGTTGACGATGATACGTACCGAAAATTAGAGTCGCCATCGTTCTTGTAAAGCGCGAACGTTTCGTCTTCATAGTTGCAAACCCACAAATCCAAACTCTGATTGTTGTCGTAATCTAGGACAGCAATTCCCATGCTCCCATTCGACTTGCCTTGATCATCGAGTGCGACACCGCTTTCAACTCCCACTTCCTCGAAGTTTCTGTCACCGCGATTGGAATAAAGGAAGTTGTTGGTTGTGTCGTTCGCTACATAAATATCGACTTGGTTGTCTTTATTGAAATCGGCACAAAGAACACCGAGGCCTTTACCACCAACCTGCAGACCGGTCGTTGCGGATTCATCAAATTGCCCATCACCTCGGTTCCACTTGATGGAATCGTTGAGCGCTTGAAATGCGGCCGGTGGGCAGATTTCCTGTTTTCCTTCTCGTGACTTGCAAATAGGATGGTTGGCAGGAGACCAATCTACGTAGTGTGCGACGTAAATGTCCAGATTTCCGTCATTGTCGAGATCGGCGAAGGCTACACTTGAACTCCATTCAGTCTCGTCCAATCCACACTTGTTGGCTATCTCTTCAAAAGTGCCGTCGCCTCGATTGACAAAAAACTGCATTCCGCCGAAACCGGTTACTGCAAGATCGCTGAATCCATCATTGTCAAAATCCCCACAGGCGACTCCTTGGGTGTAGAAGCGAGAGAGATGAATACCGCTCGGGTTAGAAACATCCTCAAAGGACTTTCCAGCGTGATTACGGCTCAACGCATTAGGTAGCGAACGAGGGTGCAGTTGCTCAAACGTTCCGCCACCTGGAAAAAACAGATCCTCAAAACCATCATGATCGTAGTCGAGAACTGCTAACCCTCCTCCCATCGCTTCCAGATAAGTGTATTCATTCAATTCTTCACCATTTCGATAAACGTGGGCAAGTCCAAGTTCGTTGGTGAGATTCTCAAATGCAAGCGTCGATTTTACATCCGCAATAGCCTTAGAAGGCGAGTTTCCTGAATTCCCACCGCAGCCAGCAAGATTGAAAACGGAGATGAACAAAATGATCAAGTGGGTTATCCCTTTGAATCGGTTCATCTTATTTCTTTTCCGAGTTGGAAACTAACTTCAAAAACGATCGATGATACTCTTCTCTTCGGCGGTCGTCGTCAGATGCATTCGCTTTGTTTGCGTACCATTCTGCGAGCATACGATGGGCATCTTCGTTCGAGGGGTCGTAAGAGAAAATGCTTTGTACCCAAAACACGCCGGTTCGCTCGGACTCGTGTTCCAAAATAAGTTTACCGAGTTCCATCCTAACCTTAGAATCATCAGGGGTATGGCGAAGTTTTTCTTGAAGTTCCGAGACTTTCTCTAGTGCTTTCCTTGCGCTACGGACGATCTCAAAGTTTTGCTCCGATTCCATTACCATTCCTTTACCTCGCAATGAAACAGCATAAGCGTATCGAGCGATGGTGTCCTTAGGATTTACCTCAAGCGCCTTTTTGAGAATCTCTACTGCGGCCTCGTAGTTGCCTGCTTCCGTTTCGATACTTCCGAGCTCGGAAGCGGCTATGTACCGTTCCGAAAAATCATCGACACTTCGCGAAGATCGCGCTTGCGATTCAATACTGTTACCAAGAACCTGACGCAGGATATCTCTGGCTTCGTCTACTTTTCCGGTTTCTTTAAGGCAACGTGCGATCCCAGTTTTCGCTGCGAGATCACTTGCTCCCCCCTCGCATTCTCGAAAGAGTAAAAGAGCCTCCACGGGACGACGCTGCTGCAAGAGTAATCTGCCATATTGGTAGGCAGCCTTGGTATAACGTGGGTCTTTTTGATGTGCAGATTTATACTGCTCTTCAGCCAATTGGAACTGACTCAAATGCTCTTGAATCCTTGCTCTTCGATAATTGGGAATCGGAGACCAAGGTGATTGGCTTTCCCAATAGTTCAGTAACTCCAGCGATTCGCTGTATCGAGAAAGTGAAGTCAAACCGTTAATGTAAGAATCTAAAATTTCGGATGTTTCTGCCGTCGGTTCCTGCAGCCATTCATCCAGTTCCTTTTCAACATCCTGAGTCAATCTACCAAGGCTTGCTAGAGCAAGAGATTGTTCCCGTTGAAGTCGGGTCGGTGAGAATCCCGAATCATGAGCGGAACGAAGGTCGGTCGCCATTTTTTCTAATTCACCTCGCTTTCTTTGTAACCTCGCTCGCATGAAATACGTTTCGCCGCTTCTCGATTCAAACCACTGCGAAATTTTCAACCAGTACTCCGCAGAATCCAGCTGGTTTAACTCTATCGCTTGTGTTGCGAGCGAGCGTGCAGAGCCTGCTAACCCACCAAACCATTGAAAAACCAATAAAACTGCGACTAGTCCAACCAGAAGCAAGGGGCGAAATCGTTTGTTGTGTTTCAAGGGCAAAGAAACGTTTTTCTTACTCATATGGGTGTGGAAGCTTGCTGTTCATGACTTCAAAGATTGACCCACCTGCCTAAAAGCGTTACAATACGTTGTCGTATTAGGCGTAGAATGTACTTTTTTGACTAGGGAAATTAAATGGTTGTTGAACAGAATTGTAGAAGATCCAAGCTGAAAGGGTTCACTCTGGTGGAGCTTTTGGTTGTGATTGCCATCATCGGTATTTTGGTTGGTTTGCTGTTGCCCGCAGTGCAAGCCGCTCGCGAAGCAGCTCGTCGCATGAGCTGTAGCAACAACATGAAGCAAATCGCGTTAAGCTTCCATAATTACGAAAGCACGCACAAAAAGGTTCCACGACTTGCGAGCGATATGAAGTGGGCACGCAACGTTCCTGGCGCAGCCGCATCCAATTGGCACGGCTATTCGGCTCACACAATGATTCTTCCGTACATCGAGCAAACTGCCGTCTTCAACCAGTTTACCTTTACCGAGAGTCACCATAACTTCACACTTCTTGCACCAGCAACGATTCCGGCTCTTGCAAATGCACGTCGAAAGCTCAGTGCTTTTATTTGTCCGTCTGACTTGCAATACCCAGCAACTTCCAATCTACAGGCTGGAACTGGTTGGGAACAAGGAGATATTGGCTGGAATAACTATGGGTGCAGTGAAGGTTCCAACTCAGGTTACAATGGCGGCGCAGGTGCAGCTGTAAATTTTGCCGCAGGGGATCAGAACGGATTCTTCAAAAGAAACATCGACACGACTTTTGGTGATATCGTCGATGGTTTGTCCAACACCATTATGTTGGCCGAATTCAATAAAGGAGACAACACTGCGAGCATATTTTCTCCACGGGGCGGCGATTTCCCGAACGGCGTCAATTTTCCTTCGACTTGGACCCATCAGTACCCCACGCAAGCGGCTCTCGAAGCATACGGCCAATCCTGTTTGACCGCTGGTACAGCTAGCCATCGAAGCACTGCTGGCTTCCGTTGGGTTGCTCCTGGGTTCTATAACACCGCGATTAACACAGTAGCAACACCTAACTGGCGGTTCCCAGCATGCATGCCCTGTGCAGGTTGCGGGCAAGGTGACTCGGGTGGAGTGTTTCCCGCTCGAAGCCGACATACTGGCGGTGCGATGCACGCAATGGGTGACGGCTCGGTTCAGTTCATCTCTGATAACACAAGCCTTCAAACGTACCAAGGTCTAGGTAGTGCTAAAGGCGGAGATGTTGCCAGTTTGGAGCAGTAGCAAAAAATTCGTTTGATTTTACTAGGACCCACCCAGCTTCGGCTGGGTGGGTTTTTCCTTTACCTGAAGAGATTTTGAGATGAAAACAAAGTTACTGTGCATTATGTTTTGTGTTGGTCTAATTTCCTTACCCGGATGCGGTGGGCCGCCACCGGACGAGAAGATACCCGTTCAGACAACCGCAATCATTGAGAGCGTCAAGAAAACTCTGCAGTCATTTGAGAAAACAGGACAGACAGGGAGTGCTTTGACATCGCTTGAATCGGAAATCAATGGAATTAAGTCATCAGACCCCGCGAAAGGTGATGCACTGCATAAAGCCTACTTGGAGCTTCAGAGCATTTCTGCTCCAGATAAAGTGAAGGCCAAAGCGAAAGAGATGTTAGCCATTCTCAAGTAAATGCGAGTTGCATGTGCCTCTACGGCTCTGCCGTTTGTTTCAGGCGAGCGGCGGAGTGAATCGATGAATCATCGTTGCTTTCGCATGTTGAGTACTTTCGTTGTCCTGTTCATGTCAATGACCATGACGACAGCGAGTGCAGAGAATTGGTTGCAATTGCAAGGGGATGCCCTGCGTAGTGGTAACTCGACCGCCGAACTACCGCAGACGATTGGGCTGATTGGCTCTATCGCCCTATCGGATGGAGTCTATGCGTCGCCTATCGTTGCGAATGATGTCGTCTACGTCGTCGATGGCTCGGGCGTCGTTTGGGCGTTGGATGCAAAAACGCTGAGCGTCCGATGGAAATATAAAACCGATGGTGGAGCTGGCAACTGTAACAACGTTTCGTCGCCTGCGATCATCGGCAACTACTTGCACGTCGGGACAATGGCTGGTTATTACTACGTTCTGGATATTCGAAACGGAACTCTTGTTCAGAAGATCGATTGCGGCGAAGCGATCTTCTCAAGTCCCGTCGCAGGCAAAGATCGCGTCTATTTTGCCACCATCGGAGCTCAAGTCTATGCCGTCGAACCCGATGGGAAACAAGCCTGGACGTGGGATTTCGTGAAGCAAGTGATCGGCTTCGAAGGGGACCGCTGGAAGGGCGAGGATTGGCTGAAGCTTCGCCCGAACCGTGTGACTTGGCAAGACCACTTTGTTTGCTCCCGCGAATTGTGCCTGATCGACAGGACTTTGGTCATTCCTGCGGGCGGGCGAACCGTCTTTCTTGACGACACCGGTGCAGCGGGACGTTTAAGAGTCGTTGGTACGATTCCGGCTTACGATGGCGCGGAATATCCTGCGACCTTTGGGCAAAGCGCTGATGCGGATGGAAACGTATACGTCCAATGGCACCGACGGGACAACGCTGGTCGCGTCGAAAAAATGAAATTGGTCGACGATAAAGTTGAGACCACGTTCGTAACGGGAACGCAAACGGCGATTCATTTGCCAGGCCTGCTAAGTTTCGCCGCTGTCAGTATTCGAGGGGGCGATGTTTATCGAGTCCGACCCGAGCAAGGGTTGGGATTATGTCGCCACGCGATGGGCAAAGAAGAACCAGATGTTCTTTGTCCAGCACCCTCCATTTGTGCTCCGGTACTGACGAAGAACCACGCTATCTATGGTGGATTAGATGGCAATCTGTATGTAGTTCCATTAGCAAGTGGCGAGACTCAATCGCTCCGCACTGCATTCGGCTCACCGATCACCGCTTCGGTCGCGATCGCCGATGGACGTATCTATGCTGGTTGCGAGGACGGCTATCTTTACGTTTACGGTGCCAATGGCAACGCATTGCTTCCCAATCGCGATTTGCAAGTCCACCGCATTCGCAGTCCACTCACAGGCGACCTCGCAGATGCTCGTTACGATTGGTACACCAACTATGGAAACTTTGAGTCCACCAACTCCAACGAACAAGGATTGAAGCCACCGTTGCGGATGCGATGGGCTCGACGCTTAGAAGGTACCGTCAAGCATTTACCGGTTTGCGGTGGTGGGCGGCTTTATACGCATACCGCAGAAGGCCAAGTGATCGCGTGCGAGCAAGACACAGGCCGTGTACTGTGGCGTCGTCATTGGCCAGATGTTTATCTCTCTTTCACCTCGCCACTTTATGTGTCGGGCAAGTTACTGATACCGCAAGCGGGAATGAAACAGTCCCTGATGCGATGCCTCGATGCAGCCACGGGCAAGCTCCTTTGGGAAGCCCCGTTCACTGGTTCACCCAGTTGGAGTCGGCAGTTCCCCCCCGTTGTCCATGGAAATCTGGCGATCTATGCATCCGGTTCTGGGGAATACGCTCCGCAGGGAACTGAAAAACCCTTCACCTTCAAAGGGACACCTGCTGTGAATCCAGATGGCAAAGAGGTGATGAGCTGGATCTACTCGAACGACAATCCGTATTATCCACTCGATAACCGGCCATTGATTTGGGCTTGGGATCTCGATACCGGCAAGCTCGTGTGGCAGAAAGATTTTTCTGAGTATGGACGTGGCGGCAATGATTGCGGCATCTGCATGCTGGATGGAAAGCTGTACTACTCCACCTTTTTCGGATACTCCGCCAGTTTTAAAGCGCGACGCGGATTACCGTCGAAGAACAACGGATTGACTGCGTGTTTGAATCCCACGAACGGTGACGTTGTTTGGTATACCACCGATTATTATGTGACAGCCAAATGCACGCTGAGCGCCCGAGAAGGCCGTCTCTACATCGGAGGTAACAATCGACCTAACGAATCGACCGAGAGTCGTTATGTATGGTGTTTGGATGCAAAGGATGGTTCACTGGTATGGAAGTCCGACCCGATTACCTCCGCTCTGAATGTCGTCAGTGTTGGTTCCAAATTTATCTTTTCGAATGCGCTGCGTGGACGCGGGAATGTGTTCGATCGCGATTCGGGGAAGGTCATCGGAGGAGTAGATCACAATTATGCATGCTGCCGCTTTACCCTTTCGGAACCGTACATTCTAGGTGCAAATATGGATATGATCGATCTGTCGAAAGACGGTCAGCTCGTGTCCACAGGCCCGGCAATTGACTCCCGAGAATGCTTGGGAGCGGTTGTCTCCAATGGCAGAATTTTTTACACATCGCAAGCTAGCGGGTTCATCGTATCGCAAACGTACGGTGACCAATCCGAGATCTATCCTGCCGTATGGAATCGACCGCAACCCTAGAGTTGTTTTCCATGGGTAGAGCGATTGTCCTCAATCGTTTCCCAAGTACTTGGTGTCACTACTACTTGGTGTCACTACGCCCCTCGGATGAACGTTTCAAAGCTTTGTTGCAATCGACTTTGATAGCGATACGGATTGGTTACCATGATAACGCTGCGTGTTGGTTTTGTACCATCGAGGGATCGATAGACTCGGCGAGTGCTGTTATCGCGTTCGGCTGCCATTTTCGGAACCAGGCTGATACCGTGGTCCAGTGCCACCAACTCTTGTACTGTAGCAAGCTGACTGGTGCGTTCGACCGAGAGCGGGTGAAAAGATTTCTGTCTGCAAAATGAAACAATGCTGTCGGTTAGACAATGCGCTTCGCCGAGCAACACAAACGGCAACGACTCGAGGTCGTGCAAGCGGATCGATTTTCGCTTGGCCAATGGGTTCTCTTTGGCAGTTACGAGCAACAGTTCTTCGTCAAAGAGTTTTTCAATCTGCAGGTACCTCGCTTCGATTGGGAGCGCTGCGATCATCACATCGACGAGTCCGTCGTTTAGCTTCTTTAGCAGATTCTCTGTCGTGTCTTCGTGAACAACGACATTGGCCTCCGGAAAGTCTCGATGGAAACGTTTCAATCGTTCTGGAAGAAAGTAGGGAGCGATCGTTGGTATCGAAGCCACACGAATCCGTCCCGTTTTACCATCATCATTGAACAGTGCTTTGGTGTCATCCACGAGCAACAGGATTTGGCGAGCTCGTTCGAGTAACAGATGGCCGGCATCGGTTAAAGAGACGCTACGCGTTTGTCGTTCGAAAAGCGGTTGCCCCAGCTCTTCCTCCAAGCGTCCGACGGAGCGGCTCAAGGCGGACTGCGACGCCTCGCTTTGTCCATGGCCGGTTCGCGTGCCGCGGCTGCGAGAGTCCAGTGCTCTGCGTCGCCATGCGGCGCCACGAGCAGCGCCGCGACCTCGTCCTCGGGCAGGTGGCCTGCCACCGCGAGCGCCCGCGAGCGCTTGCGCACGGACGGGTGCGCGAGCAACCACTCTGGGGCGCGGC
>CAIOHR010000162.1 GCA_903858115.1 uncultured Pirellula sp.
AACAATTAGTTCAGCGGTCTTGATTAGGTTGGGTTAACCGCCTGTAAGCTCAGAATTCTAATCGAAGTGGTCGCACGTTTGCAACTCTGAGACATCGCTAGTGTTGCCGGGTAACGAAGGTTTGGAACTGTTTCTGAACCCGATAGCCGGGTCGCTAGGCACATCCACGAAAGATCCGCTGCAACGGCTTGTTGCACTGGCCGCGGACCATCCCAGAGAACTTCGGCCGATCTAGGAGCGTCTCTATGGGTCTTTCAGTACTTTCTTTCCATCCCAATCGGCCTCGACTACCCAAATGCGATGCCTTTTCCCCAGCGTGATCTACTTTGCAAAGTGTTGAGTGATCGGTCCTCTTCCTCGTGCGGTTCGATCTCGCATCCATAGAAAGCTCTTTGGCTACCTCGGTGCGTACCTATAACTCTCTGCCTGGATTGCATTCCTTGTAGATTTGTCTCGTGTACTGCTTATGCAATCGGTTGCTCCTGGTCGGTAGGGGGCGCTCGCTCGCAACGACGTTTCCTTCTCGCTCGGTATACATTCCATGGCCGTACGGCTTCCTCAAATTCCAACCCCTCCACAAGGATCGAACCATTGCATATTGGGCATCGCTTCTGCTCCTTCGTGTCTTCTTCACGTTTTTCCGACTTATCTAGCCTACTGGCCGATGGTGGCGAAACAGGTTGCTTTATCTGCGAGCGAGCATGCTCAAGACGTTTACGATTTCCGTTTGCATATAGGCCATAAGCTCTGACGGTATGCATCTTTGTTGGCGGAAGATGCTGAGACCATCGCTTCAGAAATTTGTATACCGGCAACGTCATCTCTTTGGTCTGTGGATGCAACGGATTCTTTCGGTCAAGGTAACGAAAGGTAACTTCGCCGTTCGAAAAAGACACGATGCGACTATTACCGATCGGACCACCCCTGAGATACTTGGCCAGATAAAGCGTTACTCCCTCGGCATGCGCATAGCGTTCTAGCAACTTGACATTCCACGGTGCTCGACCGAGTTGATTGAGAATCGACATGCAATTTGTTTTGGTCCACCCCTCTGGCACGTCAAGCTTATCGGAGCTTACCAGCTTGCGCACCTTGTCAAGGAACTTGCCACGAAACATGCACATCAAGACTTGGCGAGGCAAAAGACATTCTCGCTTCGGAGTCTTCCAGGTTCCATCCGAAGCAAGCCCTCCGAAGGTGACGATGTAGTGGACATACGGGTGAGCGGAGAGAGTTTGGCTCCAGGTATGAAGGGCAGCCAGAAGCCCAGGCTGTGCGCCTAGGAACTGAGGGTCAGCCAAGAGTGTTAGCAACGAGTCTTTCGAGGAATTGAAGAGAACATCAGCGATCGCTTGTTTGTTCATCCGCCAGAGTTTGGCCAATTCAGACGGCAGAGTAAAAACAACTTGCATGGCAGCGGTATCAAGCATCTTAGCTCGCTGCTTATCGAGCCAAGCCTTCCGCGGAGCGGTGGAGCAACCGGGGCAGCACCGATGTCTGCACGAGTTGTAATGAACCTTTTCAACGTGACCGTGTTCGCAACGCTCGACATGCCCACCCAAAAAGGCGGTTTTGCAATGGGCTAAAAGGAACGCAGCTCGATTCGCGAAATTCGGCTGCGGGAACTTGGCTGCGAATGCCCGCCAGTTGTCATGCAGTATGCGTTGCATAGTCGCACGCGAGGTTGGCACATCACTGCAGAGCGAAGGGGCAACCGACTCTGTAACAACGCACATCTGTGATAGCCTCGTTAACGAATTACACGGTTGAAGATCATGTTTCGTGCGATCGACTTAGAACGTTGCAATCGTTTCTCCGCGCAGCGGCCAGTGCAACAATTAGTATACGGAATTTACTATAATCCCGATGGGACACAATTTACCATATTCCATCTAGCGTTCGCAATCTGGCTCTAACGAAGAGTCGAGTATTTCGAATTTTCTCATCCTTGCCCCCCATCTGTTGGAAGCCCAGCTGCCACGATGTATTGAATTTGGGTTTTCAGGAATATGTTGAATTTGCCCTTTCCAGGATATATGGAATTCCATTTTGCACGACTCAGAACAAAATCCACAGTCGAAAAACGCTAGCTTGATCAGCCAAGTTCGACGCCTTGCACGAACCCTTCACATTGCCGAACGCACTGATGCTTCGATCATGGCATCGCGTTCCTGGTGATAAATGTGCCTGATGAAATTAAGTGGTGACTAGGCGTTGCACCGTGGAAGAACCCCTCACCCCGGCTTCGCCACCCCTCTCCCTTTTGCAAAGCCAAAAGGGAGAGGGGGCAGGATTCGATTGGGGGCCAAAAGGGCGCGGGGGCAGAATCTCATGAGGGGGCGAAAAGGGAGTCGGGTTGGTTGTAACCGATGCTACGCAATGAATCTACGATCGATACCAAACTACCACCGAGAAGACGCCGGAGTATGGACCATGCTCTAGGATGTTGATCACGTTGTTTGGACCGATCTCGTGTTCGATCGCCGATTGGGCCAAAGCGCGAATCTCATTTCGAATCTGCTTTTGCGAAAATCGGAATGAAAAAGCTTTGCCCGTGAACTCCCGAAAGTGAACAGAAGTCGAAACAGACGCTAAACTTGGGGAGTTCGTGTTGGCTTGGTAAGGGTTATCTTGCATGGGTCGCTTTACTCTAAGCCAAAAATGCCCAGTTTGGTGATCGTCGCGTGCCCTGAAAAGCAATAGTG
Source organism: uncultured Pirellula sp. (assembly GCA_903858115.1). Lineage (GTDB taxonomy): Bacteria > Planctomycetota > Planctomycetia > Pirellulales > Pirellulaceae > JBKCUI01. Next base: position 2,706 of record CAIOHR010000162.1, read on the forward strand.
GACATCTGTGCCGTCTCGTCTCGGTCGCTGTTGGTAATTGCTTTGATACAGATGCGAGGAGCGAAGATCATTTTCTGGATGAACTTCTTTCGGCTCGTAAGAGATACACAGTGGTGCTTTTTCAAGAGGACACTCAATCATTGGTAAGGCATGATGTGCCTGTCCTTCCGTTGGTGCAATCGCTGGCAAATTGACATTCCAAAAATAGCCGGGCTGCAAAGGAAGCGTCCATACGTGGGCCAGAACTTTTGAGGCAAACTGGGCAGATTGCTTCCAATCCTTCGGGATCTCACGACGCATGTACTGAGACAGTGCAATCGAGGGGAATCCAAGTACAGTCGCTTCTCTAGCGGCTGCGACCGTTCCGCTGTATATGGTATCGATCCCTAGATTGCCGCCATGGTTCACTCCCGAGAGAATCCAGTCAGGTTGAATGTTGAGTACTAGTGTGGCCATGCGTATGCAGTCGGCTGGTGTGCCTGATACGGACCAACCCGTATCGGATTGACGAACCACATGCAACGAATCGGCATTCGTCACCGAATGACCACAACAACTTCGGCCAGAATCTGGCGCTACAACATAAACTTCGTGATCCATGCTGAGCCGCTGCGCAAGCTCCTGCAACCCTTCGGCTTCGAACCCATCGTCGTTGGTCAATAACAGCTTCACAAAGATAACTCCCTTTCGAGTTGTTCAAATGCGTTGGCGACTTGTTCTATCGAGGTCGCTCCAGTTGAAAGATCTAGCAAATGGCTATGATGAATCAACAATGTGTTCGATGCGAGTCGTTTCGAGATCTCTAAGGAATGATTCGATCGATATCGCTTCGAAGATCGATTCGCGAATCCCAAGAAACCTGCCCCGGCTTCGATTCCAAGCTTCGCAAGTCGCGTCACGAGCGAATCGCGACGTTCGCCATCCATTTGGTCTCCCGCAATCCGAATCCCGAACTTGTAAAAAGCAGGAGAATGATGTTCGGGCAATGGAACGCATTGTAACCATCGATACTTGGCAAGTGCAGAACGCAGCTGCGATGCCGACTGCAATCTCAGCGCATGGTCGTCAGCGAGTCGCTCACATTGTGGCAGCACGAGGGCTGATTGCATTTCCGACATGGCAAAGGCGTCGTTGCCTCGTTCGCAATAAACTCGCATGCGCTGTGCGTGCAATGAATCGTTCGTCAATACAGCCCCACCTCTCCCTGCAGATACCAGTTTGCTTCCACCGAAGGAATACGTCGCTAGATGCCCCCAAGCTCCGGCCATCTTTCCATCCACCATCGCCCCTTGCGATTGGCAGGCGTCTTCGATCACGACCACATTTCGTGAATCGGCCCAATCCAGAATTCTAACCATCGGAGCAAGCTGTCCGTGCAAGTGACTGACGACGACCGCTCGGCACTCCGGTGCATACGCTTGTTCTAAACGCTCTGGGGTCAGTACCCATCCACTTTCGGGGGCGGGATCGCATAGCACAACCTTGCCACCAGCATCTTCTACCGCGCGAAAGTTGCCAGGGAAGTCGTAACCGGACAGGATCACTTCGTCGGTGCTCTTGAGATGCAGAGCCCTCAAGGCCAGTTCTACTGCGATGGTTCCGGACGAGCAAAGGCGAACGTGTTGCAATCCAGTCGCCGATTGAAGCCATCGGATGAGTTGCTCTGATTTAGGGCCGGTATAAGCTCTCCAATGACCGTCGCGAAGTGTCTCAAGAACCGATGCAGCAATCGCTTGTGACGTAATCGATTCTTGTTCGTGACGATTCGACATTACTTCTCTTGCAAAGCTTTTTGGATATCCTCTTCCAGGCTTTCAGGTTTCGTCGTGGGACTGTAGCGTTTCAACACTTGTCCGTCGCGACCCACCAGAAATTTGGTAAAGTTCCATTTGATTCCTTGCAGGCCCAACAGTCCAGGGGCCGTCTTCTTTAGATATGCAAATACGGGATGCGTGTTTGCACCGTTTACGTCCACCTTCGAAAACATATCAAAGGAAACGTCATACTTTAGTGAGCAGAAATTCCTGATTTCTTCTTCGTTACCCGGTTCTTGATTTCCAAATTGATTGCATGGAAACCCGAGAATCGCCAGGCCCTGATCGGCGTACTTTTGATGCAGTGACTGAAGACCCGCATACTGGTATGTGAAGCCACAATGGCTAGCGACATTCACGATCAACAAAACTTTGCCTCGATAAACATCGAGACTTGATTCTGACCCATCGATTCGTTTTGCAGAAAGCTCGTAGATTGTTGGCATTTGCAGTTGGAGTAGGCTTTCCCTTACGAGCCGATGAGTTCAGGAGTCGATGTCGACATCGGTTTCATATCATGAATGAACTTGGATGGCAGTCCCAGATCCGGTAACAATTGTTTGCAAGTGATTCTTGACGATTCGTAGATCACGGGGAGACCGCTGCCTGGGTGAGTGCCACCCCCTACCAGATAGACGCCGTCGAGTTCTTCGAACTTGTTATGCGGTCGTAGATGGAGCATTTGGCCTAAGTTGTGAGCGAGGTTGAAGGTTGCTCCGCGATAGACGAAGAAATCATCGCGCCAATCGGCAGGTGTTACCACCTTTTCATAAACGATACGTTTTCGAATATCTGCGTAGCCCAGTTCCTCCATCCGCTTCAACGTCACTTCTCGATAAAAGGCTTTCTGTTTGGCATCCCACGGTGTGTTCGGGCTGAGATGCGGCACAGGGACTAGGACGTAGATGGAACTCTTCCCGGAAGGCGCCAGAGATGGATCTGTGATGCACGGGTTTTGAATGTAGATCGATGGATCGGTCGGGAGTATTTTTTCTTTTTCGATCTCACGCAGATTCCCCAGGTAGTCCCGAGAGATGTGGATGGTGTGATGCTGTTGCTCAGGATAAGTCCCTTCGACTCCGAGATACATCATAAATGTCGAGCAGGAGTATTGCTTTTTGGCGATGTTCTTGTCGGACCAACGGCTTCGCAAATTGGCTGGCACGAGGCTTTGCATCGCGTGGGCAAAGTCCGCGTTGATCACAATCGCGTCGGCTTCGTACGTTTTCTGGTCAGTGACAACTCCGGTGACTTTCTTTCCGCTGAATTCCAGTTTTCTTACTGGCTCACTGACTCGGATATCGCAACCCATCTCCTCAGCGATCTCCGCCATTCGTTCGCTGACCCGGCCGCAACCTCCGTAGGGATGAAAGACTCCATATTCGTATTCTAGAAACGACAAAATGGAGAATAGGCTTGGGCATCGGAACGGAGACATGCCAAGGTATTTCGCTTGGAAAGAAAATGCAATGACGAGCCTTGGGTCTTTGAAGTAACTGCCGAGATCGTCCCCTAGTGATTTCCAAGGCTTCACGAATGGGGCTGCCGCGAGCAACGATGGGCGCAACAGATCCAGCATGCTGTTGAATGGCGATTCCAGGATGGGTCGAAATCGCTCTAGTTTGACTCGGTTGTGATGAATGTAACGATGAACAGCTCCGACGTCTCCGGGCGAAAGATTAGCGATCTGCCGATCCATCTTTTCCAGGTCCGGCGTACAGTCCAGCTTGCCCCCTTCGCCGAACGAGATCGTATATTGGGGATCCAAGCGTTTCATTGGGATCTCTCGGTCGATGTCCCTGCCGATCGATTGAAATATTTCTCGAAGAATTCGCGGGTAAAGATAAAACGTCGGTCCGGTATCGAACGAAAAGCCGTCGGCCCGCATCGTAGCGCATCGTCCGCCCACTTGATCCCGAGCCTCGAGAACTGTTACGTCTGCCCCTGCTTGCGTTAACTGAAGCGCAGCGGCCAATCCTCCAGGCCCTGCTCCGATCACTACAACCCTCTGTCTTCGCATCTTCCCTAGTCGCCGTTCCTGCTTGTGGGTACCATTTTTCGCGATTGTCTCTCTGTATTTATAGCGGATTGGCAAGCCTAATCGAACGCCAAGTAGGCAACATTACGAATTACCGGACTCGGACGGAATGTTGAAGTGGCGTTTTACGTCTTCTAGCCAAGCCGATTCCAAACAACGAACCCTGACGGACCCATGAGAGAACAACGACTGGAAGCGATTGTTGCAGTTGCCAGGAATGGTGTGATCGGGCGAGATTCAAAGCTCCCATGGCGGCTCAAATCCGATTTGCAACGATTCAAAAAGATCACGATGGGGCACTCTTTGCTAATGGGGCGCAAGACTTATGAATCGATTGGTCGGCCATTGCCTGGGCGAGAGACTTGGGTACTTTCGCGTCAAACGGGCCTCGTGTTCCCTGGATGTCATGTTGCTCGGAGTGTGTCCGAAGTTTTGGAAAAGTTACCTGCGACAGCCCGAATCTTTGTAGTAGGGGGGGCTGAAATCTATCAACAAACGTCAGGGCTTTGTGGGGTCATACACCTAACAAACGTGCTGGCAGAAGTGGATGGGGACACGACTTTGTCACCCTTTGATTTGAGCGATTTTCGTTGTATCGAAACGCTTTACACGCCAGCAGATGCAGAAAACGACTGGCCGACCCAATATGAACACTGGGTTATGAATGATGCATAGTGTCCATGCAGGAAGTGGAAACAGGAGGGGAGTCGCTAGAGAAGCGAATTGGGGTATACTCTGGGTTTCGTTGCGGAATGCCCTCACCCCTTATGACCAATTTGCACAATGCCGATCATTTCCACCAGGAACCTTCGCAAACAATTCGGTGTTGGAGATGTGGCATTAGAGGTACTACGCGGAGTAGACCTATCGATCGAAAGTGGTGAGTTTGTTGCACTCATGGGCCCGTCAGGGTCGGGAAAAAGTACGTTGCTCAGCATTCTCGGGGGGATCGAACCACCTACGAGCGGGCAGGTGATTTTGGATGGCGTCGATATCGCCAACCTTTCTGACGATGAGCGGACGTTGTTACGTCGACGGAAAATTGGATTTGTTTTCCAAGCATTCAATTTGATTCCAACTCTGTCTTCGGTGGAAAATGTCGCGCTGCCATTGGAGTTAGATGGCATGCCGACAAAAGACGCGATGGCACGCGCGATGGAGACACTGAACCGAGTCGAGCTAAGTCATCGCGCACACCACATTCCCTCCAAACTGTCAGGAGGCGAGCAGCAGCGGGTTGCTGTAGCTCGCGCTCTTGCGATTCAGCCTGCAATTCTCTTGGCAGACGAACCGACCGGGAACTTGGATTCCCGACAAAGTGCCCGCGTTACCGATTTGCTCCGCAGTCTCGCGGCAGATCACCAGCAAACGATCATCATGGTGACGCATGATGCGCATGTTGCGAAGTCCGCGTTTCGATTGTTGCTGTTTCGTGATGGAACGATTGAACGAGATCTTCTGCAATCGGAGTTTGAAAACAACTTTCCGGTGATTGGCTCGGGGCCGGTTGGAAAATCAACTTCGGATTCCTCCGATGGCGAGAGGACTTCCGAATGCCGTTGAGAAAAATCTCTTTGCGCGAGTTTCAAGGAAGGCCGCTGCGAAGTGTGCTTACGTTGCTAAGTATCGTCATCGGTGTTAGCGCCATCGTGGCAACATCTCTGGCTACGAATTCGGCAAAGTTGGCTCAGATGGCAATGGTCCAATCTGTGACTGGGAAGTCAGCGTTAGAAGTGGAAGGAATCGGTGGCGCTTCATTCGATGGCAAGCCGCTTGAATTCCTTGCGACGACATCAGGTGTTCAAGTTGCTTCACCCGTGCTTCGTCGTTATTCGAACATGCAGGTATTGCAAAACGAGGAGACTGCAGAACAACAGGCCTCAGCAACTCGCCCAACATCGTTCCGTGTACAGCTGCTGGGTGTTGTTCCTGATTTGGATCGCAAGGTTCGCGGTTACTCAGTAGTCGAAGGCCGCGAGCTGAGTTACGAATCGGAGGATCGCGAGTCGGTGTTGATGGATGCGGGTTTCGCAGCCTCGGCCAGGATCAAAGTTGGCTCGACGATCAAACTCCTGACCAGGTCGTTTGGACAGAAAGCGACCGTTGTTGGATTGATCAAAGCCAGTGATGCCAGCGCAGGGCTTCAGTCCGGGATGGTAGTTGCTCAGTTGCGGACCGTTCAAAAGTGGTCTCGGGCAAACGGAGAACTGGATGCCGTCCAGTTGGTATTGAACCAAGATGCCAAAGTAAACGAGGTAAGGGAACGTATCGCTTCCGCTTTGCCAGAGGGTATCAAAGTGCGAGAACCTGCACTGCGAAGCCAGGTTGCAGGGGAAAGTACGATTGCCATGCAACAAGGGCTTCGTTTAGCGACCATGTTTGCATTGTTGATTTCCGCATTCATCATTTACAACACGTTTCAAATGAATGTAGGTGAGCGCCGACGGCAACTAGGGATTTTGCGTTCGCTCGGAGCACTTAGGAATCAGCTCCTTTGGATGATTGTGCGCGAGGGGCTTTGGTTGGGCGTGATCGGTACCGTCATCGGATGTGTTGTTGGGTATCTCGGAGCCACGTTGCTCAATCAGTCAACATCGAAGCTACTTCAAATTTCCATTCCACCAAGTCCCTGGACGATTTGGCCCTATTTGATTGCTGCAACATGCGGGATGATCGTCGCGTTTCTCGGCGCGTTTTTTCCGGCGATGCGTGCATCGAGATTGTCACCATCGGAAGCGATGCGCGTGGTCGCGACGGGTGAATTTGGAACCTCGCGATTGGGGTGGCTGATCTTTGGCACGCTGACAATCACGATAGGATTGATCGTTCAGATTGCATCGGTTGGCGGATGGATCAATACCAATCATGCGATCACCGGTGCCATCACAATGATGATCGGTGTCGTTTTTCTATTGCCCGGCGTTATCTCAGACCTTTCCGCGGCAGTCGCATGGCTGCTTTCTCCGGTATTAAGAACGGAGGGTAGACTCGCGAGAAAGCAAATCCTGCGACATCGCGGTCGTTCTGCATTGACCATCGGAATCATCTTCATCGCGATGAGTACGGGGTTAGGGATGGCAAGTACTATCTTGGACAACATCGGCAACGTCGAGAGTTGGTACAAACGCGCAATTATCGGCGATTTTTTCATTCGGGCAGCGATGCCGGATATGAATAGCGGCCAAGCGGCGGATATGCCCGATGGACTAGAAGAGCAAGTGAAGGCGATGCCTGGAGTTGATGTTGTCGATACGATGCGATTCGTTCGTGCGCGGAGCGGTGACAACTCCGTGGTGGTTGTCGTTCGTAAATTCAATGCGACAGGGCAAGATTACTTTGATCTCATCGAAGGGGATGAAAAATCGGTTTTGGATGGGATCAAGCGAGGGGAAGTTGTTTTAGGATCTGTACTGTCGCAAAGATTGAATTTGCATGTTGATGATAAAATTCCTTTGGAAACCAATGAAGGGGCGACAGAACTTCGAATCGTTGGCGTTACCAACGAATACATCGCAGGTGGGCTCACTCTCTATTTGGAATCGGAGAATGCAAAGCGACTTCTCAAAGTCTCTGGGACGGATGTGATTGTTGTTCGGTCTCAAAAGGACGCCATTGCATCGCTCGAAAAGGACCTTCGTAAGCTTTGCGATGAGTCAGGACTGATGTTTCAATCTTACGCAGATCTTGTACAGATCATCCGCGAGACGCTCAATGGTGTCGTCGGGGGATTGTGGGCAGTGTTGATACTGGGAACCGTCATTGCCGCGTTTGGTTTGATCAACACGTTGGCCATGAACATCATTGAACAAACGCGCGAAATCGGAATGCTTCGTGTCGTAGCGATGACACGTGGGCAGGTGCGGAAGATGATCTTAGCGCAAGCGTTGATCATGGGCATTATCGGTATCGTTCCGGGGGTTTTTGCAGGAATCTGGATATCGTATTTGATCAATATGACCACCATGCAAGTGACCGGTCACGATGTTGAATTCAAACTTTATCCATGGCTGTTGGCAGGCGGGCTTGTGCTCGAGTTGGTCGTCGTAATCGCTGCAGCCATGATCCCGGCAGAACGAGCGGCACGAATCAACGTGTCATCCGCCCTTCAATACGAGTAAACCGTTATCCATAGACCGCAGGTAGTAAGCCGATGACAATAGTTGACTCATTTACTTAGCGGAAACCGCGTATAAAGTGTTCGTTGAGCGGATAAACAGCATGCCATCGCTGGCTGCGGCAGAGGCCCAATAACGAGCGTTTTCCTCTGGCAGTTTGTTGATTCGAACCAACTCCATTTTCGGTCCCGGCTTCAACACGAATGTGTTCCCGTTTTCGTCGGGACAATAAACCAGGCCCTTGTACGACCATGGAGAAGCCCAAAATGCACCAGCATCTGGCAAGCGATCTTGATACAGTTTGGTTCCTGTCCTTGCGTCCACACAAATCAATGCCCCGTTTCGGCTGCCCAACAAAAAGATTTGGCCGTCGATAACCAGAGGGGAAGAACGTTGAGGGGCAAACTCTTTAGTGCTCCACAAGATATGTGAATTGGACTTTTCATTATCCTTGAGACTGATATCACCAGTGGCTCCTGCTTTCACTACCATCATCCCTGCTCCGTCTCGCCCTTGATGACCCACCACGAGCAAATCCGAATTTCCTGAGGGCGTAGAACTGTATCCACCCACGCTGGATGTTGCTTGCCAAAGCAGAGACCCGTCTTCGGGTTTATAGGATCGAATGGTTTTCCCTGCCGTTACTAGTTCTGATCGCAATCCATTTGTCCAAATGATCGGAGATCCCCAATTCGAAGTTTCGTCGCGATCTTTTTTCCAAACTTCATTTCCAGTCGCCAAGTCCAGCGCAACGAGAAATGATTTTTGTTCGTTGTCGGCTTGCAGGAAAACCAACCCGTTGTGAATGATTGGAGAGCTTGACGTGCCCCACTCGTTCTTCATCTGGTAGTTGCCAAGATCTTTCTTCCAAAGTTCTTTGCCATCCATGTCATAGCAGAAGACTCCCATCATCCCAAAATAAGCGACGATCTTCGAGCCATCGGTCACAGGTGTTTCCGATGCGTAAGTATTGTCGCGATGAGTTCCCAACCGCGGCTTGCCCTGTATGGCATCGTTGGACCAAAGTACTTTTCCGGACTCTCCGTCTAGGCACAATACTTTCCAGATGTGATCCGAGTTTTTGTTCTTTTGCCCGCGCGATACCGCAGAGGTAACGAATACTTTCTTTCCGACGACGATTGGGGCGGACCAGCCCTCACCAGGGACCGTTGCTTTCCATCGGATGCTGGAATCTGCCCCCCAAACTTCGGGTAGTTTTAGTTCTTGAACAATCCCATTGGCTCCAGGGCCGCGAAACTGCCACCAGTCATTCGCGTGGGATGTATTGCGAGTCGCAGCAAGAGCCAAAAAAATCAAACCGGTTTTTCGTCCGAACATCATCGAATTTCCTGATTAGGCCTAAACCATAAAGCAACATGCGTACGGCGGTCTACGCGCTTTCCGATTCTAGCTGAAACGCGAAGCCAGCCGAGCACACTGATGGGTTGTTTGCTTGTATTTCGTATCGAAATGTCCGCAGGGTCATCAGCCTCGGTATCTCTAATCGCTTGTAACGCGTGACGGCAATGAGATTATGACTATCCTTGTTCGCAGAGTGAAATTAACATATTGAGAAAGCCGTTGCTTCGGAACGGCTCTCTCCACGCCTCTCCCGTGGGATAAGATGCGTATCTCAAGATACGTATTGATAGAATCTAGCTTTTTTCCATCGGGAGCTTTTATGAGACGAGAATCGAATCGCGGCCGAAGTGCGTTCACTTTGGTCGAGTTGTTAGTGGTCATTGCGATCATCGGCATCTTGGTAGGACTTCTTTTGCCAGCCGTACAGGCAGCGCGCGAAGCCGCTCGAAGAATGCAATGCAGCAACAATCTCAAGCAATTCGGTCTAGCGGTGCACAACTACGAAAGCGCCATTCGTCGCTTTCCTGCTTCTTTCTATCGGGCTTGGCCAACTTCAATGGGTGGCACTTTCGGAACGCCTGGATGGGGATGGGGCACCATGATTTTGCCTTACTTGGAACAAAACGCATTGTATAACAGTCTGGATGTTGGCACAGCACGCCTGGACGGTCGCATACCAGCGATTAAGCAGCTTGGCCAAACCCGTTTGCCAGGTTTTCGTTGCCCGAGCGACAGCGGTGAGGCCCTTAACGCGAACCGCGCGAATTTCGCAACGTCAAACTATATCGCCGTCTTCGGCTCTCTGTACGATCAAGCTTCTGCCACACCTAGTGGGCTTGTCTATGGCAGCCAAGTGGGTGTTGGCACCGGGATATTTTCTCCAAACAGTCAGACGCGCTTCGGTGATATTACCGACGGGACTTCGAACACGGTAATGATCGGAGAAATGTGCTATGGCCCGAACGGGGTGAAAGATAGCACAGGCACGCTGCGGCGTTACAATGGCGGAGTTTGGATCGGAACGTTTATCGATACAACAACTTCGAATGTATCGGTTCAATTGTCTTTGTGCGGATTCAATGCCGGAGCCAATGTTCGCTTTCGACGACTCAACACTCCGGATAGTAGCAACGCCTTTAGCAGCGTTCACACCGGCGGTGTTCAATTTGTTTTGGCAGATGGCTCCGTTCAGTTCATCAGCCAAAATATGGACGGAGTCATGATTGATCGCATTGCGGATCGAGCCGACGGCCAAGTTGTGGCACTCGAGCAATAAGCGTATGACTCGGTCATCTTTTTCCTCCTTCGGTCGACACTCCCTGGGGAGTGTGCATGTGCACAGCGAGTGGCAATCGAACATCGTCCCATGTTTCCCAATTACTCATGGATTCAAGAATGAAGAATGGTATTCGAGTCATATGTCTGTGTTTGGCTATCGGCTTTGTCGGTTGCGGTCCGAATGATGCTCCGCGACTGGCCAAAGCCAAAGGTGTCGTGACCTTGAACGGGAAACCCCTATCCAATGTAGGGATCACGTTCTTCCCAACCGGCGCAGGCCCGATGGCCATCGGGAAAACCAATGACAAGGGTGAATTCGTGATGATGACCACCAAGCCTGGGGACGGTGCTTGTGTAGGCACTCATCAAGTCACTCTTGGAGCGGCGGAAGAAGGAAGCTCAGAATTCTCATCCGTCTCACAAATTCCCAAAAAATATGAATTACCAACGACATCTGGATTGACGGTCGATGTCAAGGATGGCGAACTCAATGACTTCAAATTGGAAATCAGCAAGTAAAGTTTCCCGACGGTGAAAGGAAGTTCTCCGCGTCGTGCTTCTGCGTTTTGCTTTATCCGCCATGAACTCGCACAACGGAACCTTAATTGTTTTGCCTTGGCGATCCATTGGTTTTTACGATGCACTAGTTGCAGAGGCCATCGATTTCGTTCACCGAAAGTCCAGTGACTGATTGCAGCATTTGGTTTCCCACCATGCGCAGTGCCTTGGTTCGCATGACTCTGTCATCGGAAAACACGATCTCAGGGATTGCTGGCAATATGTACCATCCGCCGTCTACGACTTGAGAGTCGAGTTGCTTGGGGCCCCAAACTGCGTGCCCAATATAAATCTTGAGATTGCCAGTCTCGGACTGGGTCAGTTCCATCAAGTTTTTTTCTTGGCAAGCGAGATAGACACCTAAATTATTTCCACCTTCGGCCAAATTCTTATTGTCGTGGATTGCGAGGACCGGGCCCTCGATTGGCCCTCCGAAAAAGAGGTTACTGTGCACACTACCGTTAGGTAATTGCAAGGCTGGCATTAACTTGGGGTCAAAATAAGCAGACCTGTTGAGCATGAGTCCAATGGCGTGATCGGCAGTATGTTCTACAACGATGCAAACCGCGTCTTCGAAAACGCCACCTTGGTGCATGGGGGTGGCAACGATTACGTAGCCAGCCAGAGAAAATCTTGGAGCAATTGAAGACTGTTTGTTGACAGGATTTCTGCTTGTCATAGCCTTTAGTCACCCGTTTGGGTTCGTGTAGTGAATCGGAGAAGTATCGACTCGAGGAGTTAGATCCGAAAACAAGAATCAAGTTCCAGCTTTTGCCAATTTGGCGAGTCGTAAGGACCAAGTTTTATTCATCTAGGCAAAAATTATGCCAACAAGGTTGAGGAAAAAGTGACTCTGCATGATTTGAGAAGAAATTATTTATTTGGTTCGATGGAGCGTGGGCAAATGCCCGACGATCCGTTTGTCCTTTTTCATCAGTGGTGGGACGAGCTTTCCTCCGCATCCGCCGACGTCTTGCCTGAGTGGTTTGAAAGGAATGCAATGACGTTATCTACTTCCGGAGAAGAAGGAAGCGTCAAGTCGCGGGTCGTGTTGCTGAAAGCAGTAGACACTGGTTTTTGCTTTTTTACGAACTATGACTCGTCGAAGGGTGAGCAGTTATCCAAGAACCCAAAAGCCGCGCTGCAGTTTTTTTGGCCCTGTTTCGAACGGCAGGTTCGGATTGAAGGAATTGTCTCAAAAACGAGCGCAGAGTTCTCAGATCAGTACTTTCAAGCGCGTCCACGATCGAGTCAGCTTGGAGCGATCGCATCGCCTCAATCTAAAGTTATTGATGCAACTTACGATTTGCAGCATAAAGTGGAAGAATTGGAAAAAGCGTACGATGGAAAGATCATTCCCAGGCCGAGCAACTGGGGCGGCTATCGATTGTCTCCAACAACGATTGAGTTTTGGCAGGGGCGTCCTTCGCGGTTGCACGATCGGTTTCGATATGTTCGAGAAAGTTCGGTGGATCCCTGGTCCATCGACCGCCTAGCTCCTTAGATCACTCGAGAAGTCGTCGTTGAGAACGGATTTAATGGAATCTTTAGAATTTAGGCCGCGCAAAGTAATTCTCATCCGGCATCCCAAAGTGATCGCATCGGTGCATGGAGTCTGCTATGGTCAAGCGGATGTTGAGTTGGCAAATGGATGGGAAGATTCCCTTTTGGAGTCTCTATCCGTACTTCGGCGACTATCAGCTCAAGAAAAACCCACGGTGATTTGGCATAGTGATCTTCAACGGGCCACTCGTCCAGCCAAATGGATCGCGCGCCAGCTTGGCGTTGTGACACACTCAACCATGGACTTGAGGGAACGAGACTTCGGCTCTTGGCAAATGAAACCATGGGCTGAAATTCCTGAAGAGGAGGTCCTTCGCTGCCATGAAATGCTAGAATATCCGGAGACTTATCGACCGGGAGGAGGGGAAACGACACGCGAAGTTCAGATACGTTCTTGCCGTTGGTTGGAATCGATACTCGAAAACGACCGAACGAGTGCAACCGTGGTCGCTGTCGCACATAGTGGTTCGATAACGGCGATGGCAGGAGCTGTCCATAACCTCGCGCCGATGCAGTGGACTCCTTACTACCTGAAACCTTCCAAGTACCTGGTGCTAAATGTTGTGGAAAAGAGTTGGGCCTGATTCGTGGTTTGTCCAAGTAGATGACGCAAATGCCAACTGATCGCCAATCGTCCAACGACCCAATCACCCCGCCGAGTCTATATTTCAACCGCAGAGGAATCCTGAACGCGGGTATCGCATTGGGAAGTGTAGCAGCCACCGCTTCCGCGTATCGTTGGTTCAATCCAGTCACGAACGTCAACCATAATGCCGGTACGGTCGTAGCAACAAACGATGCAGAAGAGAGTGAAGAACAAAGATTGGCAAAAGGATGGCTCGTTCGTGAGGACAAGACAGCCGAGAAGTATATCCTCAACTACAACAATTTTTACGAGTTCACGACACAAAAAGAAGCCGTTGCTGCCGCTGCCGCAAACTTCAAAACTGAGGGTTGGGAGATTGTTGTGGATGGATTGGTTAGCAAACCCGCAACCTTGACTATCGAAGATCTGCATAACATTAGCGAGCCGCAGGAGCGAGTGTATCGCATGCGCTGTGTCGAAGCATGGTCCATGGTTATTCCATGGGTAGGTGTTCCGTTATCGCATGTATTAGAAGCAGTCGAACCGACGTCGAACGCGAAGTATGTTGCATTCGAAACGCTTCTCGATCCAGAAAGAATGCCAGGCCAGAGGACACGAGCGTTGGAGTGGCCTTATGTCGAGGGATTACGACTTGATGAAGCGATGAATCCCTTGACCCTGTTGGCAACGGGCATCTATGGAAAATCCATGCCCCCGCAAGACGGTGCTCCGGTACGATTGGTCACTCCGTGGAAGTACGGCTTCAAAGGGATTAAGTCGATTGTTCGAATAACACTTGTTGCAGAAGAGCCACCCACCAGTTGGAATAGATTTGCGCCGCATGAGTATGGTTTTTATGCGAATGTCAATCCTGCTGTTGATCACCCGCGATGGAGCCAAGCGACCGAACAACGCATAGGTGAGTCCGGCCGTCGCAAAACACTTTTGTTTAATGGTTATGGAGATCAGGTTGCGGATCTTTATCAAGGCATGGATCTGAGAAAGTTCTACTAGGCCGACGGCATCAACATGAACTCACTCCAGTTTTATCGCAATCTCGTCTTGCTGAATGGTGCCGTGCCGCTTGTTGTCCTGCTTTGGGACGCCTATCGCGGGCAACTCGGAGCGAACCCCGCCAACAATGCGTTGCATGTGACTGGCATCCTGTCCCTGATCTTTCTACTGCTCTCGTTGTGCATGACCCCGGCTCGTTGGATCACAGGATGGAGTGGTTGGATTGCCTTTCGACGGTCGCTTGGGCTCTATGGTTTTTTCTATTCGGTATTGCATTTCGGGATCTATGTTGGATTCGACCGAGAGCTTAACCTAGCGAGCACTGTCCATGAAATTTGGATGCGATTCTACCTGCAGATAGGAATGTTAGCGGTCTTGTTGATGGTCCCATTGGCGATCACCTCGAGCAACTGGATGATCCGTAAGGTCGGTGCAAAAAGATGGAAGACGCTTCATCGACTAGCGTATGTCGTTGCAATCTTGGGCGTCATGCACTACTACATACTAGTAAAGTCCGACGTTCGTCAGCCTGTCGCGTTTGGAGTGGTGCTCGGTTCTCTTTTGGTCTGCCGAATCGGTTATCTTCGTTTTCAAAAGCAGAAGACCTCTGGCTCTCATTCCGATGACAATCCACAAACCATAGCGTCAAAAGCGTTCTGGACTGGCGAGCTTATGCTGATGGATAAAATCATCGAAACGCCAAGCGTTCAGACATTCCGATTCGCATCCGTGAATGGAAGAGCGATTCCCTTTGTGCATCAACCTGGTCAGTACATGAACCTGCGTCTGGTGATCGATAATGCCAAAGTGAATCGATCATACACCATCGCCTCCTCGCCAACGCGAAGAGACTATTGCGAGCTCACGATCAAGCGTGAAGCAAAGGGGATCGCTTCGCGATACTTGCATGACAACATTCAGATTGGCGAAACGCTACAGATCTCTGCACCTGCCGGGAGGTTCGTATTCACGGGGGAGGAGAGCAAGGCAGTCTTGTTAATGGCGGGCGGCGTTGGAATTACGCCGATGATGTCCATCGTTCGGTACTTGACCGATCGCGATTGGCAGGGCGACATCTATCTATTCATCGTTGCTAGAACCGAGCAAGACATTATCTTTCGCGAAGAGATAGAGTTGCTACAACAACGTCATCACCAATTGCATGTGTGCATCACACTGACGAGACAGGAACCGACATCCAATTGGCGGGGAGAACGTGGACGAGCAAATGTGTCGATGTTGAAACGATTTGTGCCTGATGTGACTTGCATGCCCGTCTATTTGTGCGGCCCGGAATCGATGATGGATGCGACGAAGGAGACGCTGTTGAGTATGGGGGTCCCGAGTTCCTCTATCAAGACAGAGGCATTTGTCTCGCCAGGTGTTTCGTCCGCTTCTCCGAAATTCAGCAGTTCCGCTGCTCTTTCGGAGAGCAGCGGAAGTGAGGACGACAGTGAAGCTGGATCGTTTGCGGTGAATTTTGCTATTTCTGGGAAGCAGATTACTACCTCGTCTCAGGAAACGTTGCTCGAATCTGCTGAAAAGTTCGGAATTGAATTACCTTTTGAATGTCGATCTGGAATCTGTGGTCAATGCACAACACGATTGCTACTAGGTCGAGTGAAGATGGATTCCGAAGTCGCATTGAGTTCGTCCGAAAAAGCTGAAGGTTACATACTCGCGTGCCAAGCGCGCGCCTGCTCGGACGTTACGATAGAAGCTTAACGCAATAATGCAGAAAGATTGTTTGGTATTGGTTGTGGTAACTTTTGTTGCCTGCAAAAGCGGCCTTGATTCTGTGTCCTGAATGCGAATCAAGGGGTTTCATGGATGCAGCTCGTTGTTTCGTTTGGATATTGTGCCTACAATCCACGGCCGTTCATTAACAATGACCAATGATACGTTACGAAAAATTGAATGACTGATTCTGCGATTTACATTGATACTCGTATTGTTTGCGAAGAGGACCTGGATGAGCTGAATCACGTGAACAACCTTCAATATCTTCGCTGGACGTTGAAGACGGCGAGTGCCCATTCCAAGCGAGTGGGCTGGACCCCGGATCGATACCGTGAAGCTGGAACTGCTTGGATAGTTCGATCGCACAAGATTACTTACAAGTTACCAGCTCAGCTTGGAGATGAAATTGAGATTCGAACTTGGTTGGAAGAACTCGATCGAGTTTCTGCGCTTCGCAAGTATGAGATCGTACGAAAATCGGACGAACGACTTTGCGCGATGGCAGAAACTCGGTGGGTCTTCGTCGATTTGCACACATTGAAGCTCATGCCGATTCCTGACGAGGTTCGCGAGGCCTTTGTCGTTTCCGATCGATAGGGCCAGGATATAAAGCGGGGGCACCAAGCCCTTTGGAAATCAAACTTATCAAGCGACGACGGAGTTTAACACAGACCCAGTTTTTGTCATGCCAATGGGACAAAGCCGACAAAAGTCAAAGTAGTAGGCACGTTCCATGTGCCGTCCACCTAGAACCCCTGCAAATCTTGAAGAGCGGACGGCACGACGGAGCGAGCCTGCTACTTTTGTCGGCTGTGTCAAACCATGATCGCACCAATCAAGCAGAATGGTATCAGACAAGAATGCCATCACCATATTTGGTCGTTCCCCGACGGAAGAAAGCAACTCGCCGGGTGATATAGACACCAATGTGGGATAGGCATCTTGTGCATCTTGCCTAGTATCTAGCGTGAACGACGCATTAGTCGTGTTGATTAGAATCAAGCTTGGAATCTGATGTTTCCAAATGTCTTGTAGATCGAAAGTGCCTTGGCTCTTTGAAGCCGCAGGACAGCATGATCGCAAGACATTCAT
>CAIOHR010000163.1 GCA_903858115.1 uncultured Pirellula sp.
GGCCAAGCGCGTAGAGTTTTCGTTCCTGGACTTCTGCATTTGCATGGTCCCCACTTAGAAGTGGCCGGTCCCTTTTGGAAACGTTCTCGCCAACCCTCAAGCGTTTCTTCTGCCGCGAGCTTCGATCGCGCCGTCAAGGAAGTTGAGGGGCAAGTACAAGAACTCGCTCAGCAGTGTTTGCAAGTCATTGAACACATTGAACATCGACTCAGTAAACATCAGACAGCTCAAAAGCTGACCTCAAAAACTGTCTCGTTGCCTAACGAACGGTCTATCGAAAGCGATTTAGTCTACGGCCAAGAAATTGACTCAAAACTCGATTTGTTGTACGACCGAATTCGCTCTCAAATGAGCCAAGCACTTTCGGGACCATTGCTCCAAACGGTACAGTCTGTCTGCGATCTTGCGTCGCGTCAGACTGCAAGTGGGACCTCGGACAAATGGATCATCGCAGGCCCGGATGTGATGGAATTGGTATTCACATGCTTGAGTTCCAAAATCTCGATTCTCGGCTGTGCAACATCCGAGGAAAATCGCGGATTTACCGAAGCCTTGGCAATTCAATCGATCGTGTTGGCAGGGCGGGGACGATTGCCACACTTCGCAGACATGGCCAACGTCGTTTGGGTCAAGGATCTCTTGGCAAGCCTAAGTGATCGTGATTTGCTGCAATGTTCGCAGGACCTCTCGCGGCTATTGCTCAACGATGGGCTATTGATCGTCGATGAAACCCAAATCACAGATTTTGTCTGGACGAAGATCAAGATTGCCCTGGACCTACACGGTTTCAAACAAGTGCTGAACAAGCTCCCGAGCCTTCCGGCAGACGCTCCTCGGACTCGCCTCTCCCAGCCATTGGTATTCATCAAAGCATCATCAGCGGAGGCAACTCTCTAAATGCGCAAATTGGCCTTAATCACTCCGTGGCCTGATGAACGAACCGGGATCGCGGACTATGCTTACGATTTGACGCTTGGTCTGGCGAACGAGCGGATGCAGATTGAAGTCTTCACGACTTCGACCGATCGACCGTCGGTCCCAAACAACGTGACCGTTCAATCGCTGGACCATTTTCGTGGCAGCAACGGCTTCGATCACGTCATCTATCAAATGGGCAACTGCAGCGATTTCCATGCGGATATGCTGGCGGTTCTATTTGAACACCCTGGTATTGTGCACCTGCACGATCTCACGCTGCATCACTTGATCGCTTTCTTTTTGTATCGAGGCCACACGGAAGACTACTACCGTGTTCTTCAATACTGGTATGGTCCAGAAACTACCCAGGCCGTGCGTTCACACAATGAACTTGCTCAAGCAGGTTTCTGGGATTCGGACAAAGTGACAACGGTTCCCTTTTTTGATCCGGTTCTACAACAAGCACAAGGGTGTATCGTTCACTCGCATTACGCACAGGTAGCCATTGCAAAACGCTTTCCTAACTTGTCCACCTACGTAATGCCGCAAGTTTATCGGGATATGCAACCCACTCCGGAGCTTAGAACGAACAAAACAATCCAGATTGGAGTGTTCGGCATCGTTCAGCTTCACAAGCACGTAGATGTTGTGATGGAATGCATTGCCGAGTGTA
>CAIOHR010000164.1 GCA_903858115.1 uncultured Pirellula sp.
CAAGGCAGCGATACGCCGCGCCTCGGTAAATCCACCGCAGTGAGTGATGTCGACTTGGCAGATCTCGCAACCGCGTACTGCAAATAGATCGCGGAACGCTGACAAGTGAGTTATCCGTTCTCCGGTAGCGATAGGAGTCGTGACAGCTGCGTTGATCGCTGCCAAGCTTTCGATGCTTTCTGGCCAGCAAGGCTCTTCGAAAAAGTAAAGTCCGAACGGATCGATGGCTTTGGCGAATTGCATACCCATGGCTGGCGAAGGCCGCGCATGGCAATCGACCATGATATCGATGTCGTCTCCAACAGCTTCACGCATAGCAGCCACACAAGCGACCGCAGCCTTGATCGGTTTGAGCCCTTCGATCGGCATCGTGGGCGGAACGGCCATCGATTTGAATGCGGTAAAGCCCTCGGCTACCGCTTGTCGTGCTAAGTCTGCAAACTGTTTGGCGTTGTCCACTGGGGTCTGATAGAAGCTCTCAAGATTTCCACCGCCGAGATGGCAATAGAGTCGGATCTGGTCACGCACGGGGCCTCCCCAGAGTTGATGGCAAGGCACCCCATGAATCTTGCCCACGATATCCCACAGTGCGAGATCGAGGCCGGCGATGGCTGTGGCTTGCGTGACACCGTGGCCATGCCAAAAGTGTTGACGCCACATCATCTGCCATAGATGCTCGACGCGCGTTGGATCTTGACCGATCAACAGATGCGACAGATCCTCGACTGCACCCACGATACTGCGAGTATGCCATTCGAGGGTGGCTTCTCCCCATCCAAAGAGTCCAGGCTGATCGGTGAGGACTTTGACGAAAACCCAATTCCGCATACGAGCGTGACAAACGAGCGTTTCAATTCCGGTGATTTTCATGATTTGGATTTTGATTGAGGGGGATCAGTGGGTGCCGTGTGAGGGCTGGTGGGTTTTGATGCACAGGCCGCTCTGAGGCTGTTGATTGAATTAGCCGGTGGGCGTTAGTAGCCCCGGTTTTCTTGGAGGGAGCATCGCAAGCTGCGCGGTTTCGAGCCTTGGCCACTTGCTTGCGCGTTTTGAAGTTGCACACTTTTCGCAAGACAGCGAATACTGATATTGCATTGAAAGCGAGGTCCCCTGTAGGCGTTTGTTACCAAGCACACGCAAACAAGGGAGCTCTCGCAATGTTAATGGTGAAAGAATCGGCTGGTTTTCTCAAGGGGTATCTACAAGATTTAGGCATGGGGGAGTTTTGGACAGCCATGGCCATGCGACTTGTGCTGGCTTTTGTCTTCCATCGCACCCGAATGAGCTGTTCCTTCGCCGCAGGGGCCATTGCGTCTGAGCCCGTTCATCGTTCCCAACTGACCCGATATCTCGCACGGTCACGTTGGAAGAAAATGAATATCAACGATCCTCTGCGCAACAAGCTTTTAGAGTTGGAGAGCCGTAAAGGGGCATTCATTGTTCTGGTGGATGGAACACTTGTTGGGCAATCTGGCAAATTGACCGAGAACACCTACAGCACAGGCAATAGAAGCAAGCGGCCACGCAAGAAGGGTTCGCGATACAACAAATACAAGCGTGCTCCGAGAAGTTGTCATCAGTTCATCTTTTGTTTAGTTATCACGCCCTCTGGACATCGGATTCCTTACTATCTTCCGCACTACACCAAGGAATATTGCCAAGCGCACGGAATCACGCCGATGAGCACGACTAGGTCAGGTGCAAAACTGGTCGAACAACTCGACCTTCCTCCCAAAGCAGAAGTCTATGTCATTGGTGATACAGCGTTTGATTCCCAAGAATTTCACAAAGTTTGCGAGAAGAAAGGCTTTCACTGGATCAATCCAGTCAACTCCTCTCGAGTTTTCGCTGGACAACATGGGGAACGGCCGCAAGTGCGAACACGTTTGAAGGATTGGAATAGTCTGTCGCTAAAGTCCGTCAAGATCCATATGTCAACAAGTGAGTACGCGTCCTATCGGCGTTTATCACGATGGCGTATCGGATCGAAAATGAAACCGCGTATCTACTACGCCTACAAAGAAACTCGGGATGTTCATTCCGTAGGGAGTGTGCAACTTGTGTATTCGACAACAAAGAAAAACTTGGCCAAAGCGACTCCGGACGATGTCAAAATCCTGATGACCAATGCAAAGCACTTGAGTCTTGGCCAGATAATCGATCTGTACTCGCTCCGATGGCAGATTGAGTTGTTTTTCAAAGAGCTGAAGTCGCGTCTAGGTTTCGACCATTATAGCTTCAAGCGATTCAGTGAAGTCGAAGGGTGGGTTACGCTTGCTTTGACAACGGTGTTGTTCCTTGAGACAACCCGCGCTAAGCAAATGACCCGTCGCGACTTGACCAAAGAGCAGCGGCAATGGTGGTCGATGCAACGCCTGCATGGACTATCCGAAGCGTTCATCCAGACGACAGAATCGAACGAGCTCAAATACATATCCGATCGACTAAAAACTCGAGGAGGCATCGCAAAACTCAAACGATGGCTACATAATACTTCACCAACGGAATACCGGGCTGCTGCATAGAACGACGCCAATATAGTGCAACTTCAAAACAGGCGCGTTATGGCGAACCGGGACGTGTCGGCTTTGTCTTATTGGCAAGCACCTCATGCCCAAGAGCACGGTGGATTGCCCCTTTGCCGAATTTCTTTGCGATTTCGTCTGCGACTGAATCCAATTTGCGTTGTTCGATTCGCTCCGGTTCATCGAAGAGCATTTGCTGAACCAACGGCCCTTGGCTAAATCCACTCACACCAAACCCAAGCAATCTTACCGAGCGACTATCCAGTTCGATGCGATCGAAGAGATCGTTTGCGGCTTCCAAAAATGCATCGGTGATATCCGTTGGTTCTTC
>CAIOHR010000165.1 GCA_903858115.1 uncultured Pirellula sp.
ATGAGAGACTTGACGGACCGCCAACGCCTAGCGACTTCTCATCGTGTTGCCCACATTCGCAATGGCGAGCTTCGTTGAATGGACTTCGTTCGACAGTCCGCGGAACGTTTTGAACGTCTTGCGTGTTTCTTGGCCGTTTCATGCCTTTTTAGCAATCATGGATGCGTTAATGTGCCTTCGAAAAGGAACTGCGACATCTCGTTCTTGATAGTTTGCGATCCTGACTTATTGCGCCTCTTATTCCCGCTAGTGCGGTGCTTGAGGTAGGTCAGCGTTCCCTTGGCGATTCCTCGCTTCAATAATTCGTTAGGAAATCTTTTGCAATCGTTTGACTCATCTTAATCGTAAAGCAGACTTGTTCGTCCACAAAGGAGGACCAGGGCACTCCACCCGGTAAGAATCAAGGATTTCACAACGTAACGTGTTTTAATTTTGCAGAGGTCTTGCGATGAAGATATTGGTTGCTGATGATTCGGGAATCATGCGAAAGATCATCATCCGTTCACTAAATTCGATCGGCATGACAGACGTGGTGGAGGCTGCGAATGGGCGCGAAGCGGTTGAATTGTTCAAACTGCATGGGCCGGATTTGGTGTTAACCGATTGGAATATGCCCGAAATGACGG
Source organism: uncultured Pirellula sp. (assembly GCA_903858115.1). Classification (GTDB taxonomy): domain Bacteria; phylum Planctomycetota; class Planctomycetia; order Pirellulales; family Pirellulaceae; genus JBKCUI01. The sequence goes on from CAIOHR010000165.1 coordinate 627, forward strand.
GGCTTGAAGTCGTTCAGGAATTGCGAGGGTTGGGAAGTCAAATCCCGATCATCATGATCACGACCGAAGCGCAGCAACGTCAAGTCATCGCGGCGATTCAAGCGGGTTGTACCGATTACCTAACCAAGCCGTTCGAGGCAGAGTTTCTTCGAGAGAAGCTGGACAAATACATCACGGTTTAATAACGCCGAGATTTCTTAGTCAAGCCAACGATATTTGTATTGAACGTGGTAACGCGCGTGCTGGCTGAAGGTGCGCGCCGACCCTAACTATAACTTTAGAGATTCAAGATGACTTCAACCGTTCAAGAGAGCCTCGGCATCAGCAAGGATCGATGGGTGATCGTCGGCCCATTCGTGCAATGCACTCAAGATGTCTTTTCGATGATGCTGCAGTGGGACGTCGCTCTCGAAGGAGTTGCAGAGAAGGCCGGCTTTCAATCAAAACATGATTGCAGTGGCTTCATCGGTTTATCCGGTGGAATGAAAGGCTCGATCGTCGTCAGCGTGGGTCGTGAAGTTGCGTTCGCGGCAGCAGACGCCTTCACCGGAGTTCGTCCGACATCCATCGATTCCGTCGTTAAGGATCTCGTCGGAGAACTGACCAACATGATTGCTGGCTCGAGCAAGGATCGGCTCGGATTTGCCGGTATTTCATTGAGTCTACCTACCGTTGTTGCGGGGAATGAACACTCGATTTGGTTTCACACGGGTGCCACCGTCGAGATCCTTCACTTCTCCTCACCGTACGGTCCTTTCTCCGTCGAAGTCGGGATCCGAAACGACTTGTAATGCGAACACAGATTCGTTTGTAAGACACAGACATAAACCACTTCGTGTGGAACGGATACGAGTATGACGATTCAAGATGATGAATTGCAAAAAGAATTTGTGATCGAGTCGCTCGAGCACCTTGCGTCGGTGGAAACACAGCTCCTCGATCTCGAGTCGGATGATGATTCCATTGATCTCGACAAGATCAACAATGTTTTTCGAGCGATCCACTCCATCAAAGGCGTCGCAGGATTTCTGAGCTTGGGTACGCTCGAAAGTTTAGCGCACCGCGAGGAAGAAGTTCTCAACCGCTTGCGAAATCGCGAGTTGCGTCCGACGCATGATGTCATTAACACCCTTCTTAGGGCCACGGATCGACTAAGGTCGTTGCTCGATTCCATCGAATCGTCGAACTCCGAGGATGTATCGGATCATATCGACGCTCTCGAGAAGCTCCTCGCGGATGCGTCGATCGAAGCGTCTGTTTCCGATGCATCTGAGCCCACTGAGGTAGAGCATTGCCGAGCCATGGAGTCGGAGCCCATAACGGTTGACGGTCCAATGGCAGAAGCAGCAACGCAGAAGGAACTCTCAGCGGACGCTGCTCGGGCGGAACCAGGCAAAAAGAACGCGACCGGTTTGCGTGATTTTCTCATCGAAAGTTTCGATCATCTGGAACAGATCGAGGCCTATTTGGTGGCACTGGAAAGCAGCCCGGGAAGCCAAGATGTGCTCAATGCGATCTACCGAGTGTTCCATTCTCTCAAGGGGTCCAGCGACTTTCTCGGTTTCCAACGCACCGCTGCGGTTGCGCATGCGTCTGAGGGAATCATGAGCGAATTGAGAGCAGGTCGATTGGTATACAACACGCCAGTTGCTAACTGCATGTTTCAAGTTCTCGATTACCTCAGGAAACAGATCAGCAGGATCGAGCAATTGCACGGTGAGGGAATCGACGATGCAGAGCCGGTTCTGGCTTGCATTCAGGATGTTCTACGGGGGACGGAACACGGTTCCAGGGTTGTGGCAAAGCCAGACTCGAATCGAACGCCAGCACCCCAAGCAATCCCAGCGACGTTACCACAGGTCTTGGATAAGCCGAAGAATGCATGTGATTCCACAGGAGTTGCTGCTAGATCCAGTAGCCCCAAGGCGACTGCAGCGAAGCCATCACCGGCGAGCAATTCGGAGAACGCCGCTCCATCGGCCTCGGAAAGTACGATCCGGGTCGATGTATCCCTTCTCGACAAGCTCATGACGCGTGTTGGTGAATTGGTGCTGGCACGAAACCAAATTTTGCAATTTGCAGGCAAGCTAGCTGACAATGATTTGATCAGCGCCACACAGAGGCTCAATCTGATCACCACGGAACTCCAGGAAGGGGTTATGAAAACCCGAATGCAACCGATCGGGAACATTTGGAGCAAGCTGCCGAGATTGGTCCGGGACCTTGCCGAAACCTGTGGCAAGCGGGTCCGTATCGAGATGCAAGGGAAGGATACCGAGCTCGATAAGACCATCATTGAAGCGATCAAAGATCCGTTGACGCACTTGGTTCGAAACACCGTGGATCACGGTATCGAACGCCCGGAAGCACGTTTGGAATGCGGTAAGCCCGAAGAAGGATGCTTGTACCTGCAGGCGTACCATGAAGGTGGTCAGGTCAACATCGAAATCTCGGACGATGGAGCCGGGTTGAATCTAGCAAAAATCCGAACGAAAGCGGTTGAAAAGGGGCTGATCAGCTCGGATCAAGCGAGCAAGCTCAGCGATCACGATACTGCCCAATTGATTTTTCTCCCGGGATTCTCGACCGCTGACAAGGTATCGAATGTCTCCGGGCGAGGCGTCGGCATGGATGTTGTCAAAACCAATATCGAGAAGATCGGTGGGACAATCGACTTGCAATCGACCGAAGGTCTAGGGACCGCGATCAAGATCAAAATACCATTGACCCTCGCGATCATCCCAGCCTTGATCATTACGAACAATGGGAATCGATTCGCGATTCCACAAGTCAATTTGTCGGAGTTGGTTCGCGTCGATACGACGACCTCCGAAACACAAATCGAATGGATTCACGGAACACCCGTGTATCGCTTGCGAGGACAGCTTTTGCCCTTGGTGTTTTTGCATCAGATTCTGGGCAAACCAGCAGTTGGACAAAACGTGTCCGAGTCGGTCAACATCGTCGTGCTCCGCGTGGATGGTCGGCAATTTGGGCTCGTGGTTGACCGAATCAACGATACCGAGGAGATCGTGGTGAAGCCGATGGGCAAACTGCTGAAGCACATTCCTGTTTTCGCAGGGGCTACGATCATGGGAGATGGAAAAGTTGCTCTGATCCTGGACGTGTTGGGTTTGGCATCGAAGTCGACCATAGTCTCTAAAGATGCGAACCGAACGGGATATCATTCGTCGACGAATGCTGCCAACGCGAAACTCACTCCCACACGGCAGATGGTTCTTTGCTCCAGCGAGAATCGGCGATTGGCACTACCGATCTCGCAGGTTGCGCGATTGGAGAAAATTCCAGTCAAGGAAATCGAACATACCGACAATCGGGAAGTGGTGCAGTATCGAAATAGTATTCTGCCGTTGATCCGATTATGCGAGTCCCTGGGGATCCGCGACAGCACTCCGTCGAGTGATGGATTGATGGATGTCATCATCTATGAAGAAAACTCGCGAACCTATGGTTTGGTGGTTCATCGTATCGTCGACATTGTCGATGCGACCATCGAGGAATTGCAACCGTGCAATCACAAGGCATTGCTAGGCTCCACGGTCATCCATGGGCACGTCACTGAGGTTGTTAACTTGCCCGCAATTATTCAAAGGGAGTTCCTAGGAATCATGCCGAATGCATCGGAAAACGAACAGAGGAGTTGCCCAGCATGAACGACGAAACGCGATTGTGCACATTCTTCTTGGACCAGCAAATGTACGGAATTGACGTCCGTTCTGTTCAGGAAGTGATTCGTTACCAAGAGATGACCGAGGTTCCACTCGCGCCGGAATCGGTGGTGGGATTGATCAACCTTCGGGGGCAAATCGTCACAGCGATCGACCTGAGGAAGCGGCTCAAACTGCCTCCGCGCGAGGGGGACGCATTGCCAATGAACGTCGTGATCCATGGCGAGGATGGTGCGATTAGCCTCTTGGTGGATCAAATTGGCGATGTGCAGTCCATTCTCCCGGAAAATTACGAGAACCCACCAGACACGATGAGTTCATCGTCCAGAGAACTCATTCGAGGAACCTACAAACTCAAGGATCGCTTGTTGCTGGTTCTGAACACGGAAAAAACGACGCGCTTCTCGGATGGAGGCGACTAGCAATCGACAGTAGCAGACGTCTCCTCCCTTTGCACTCGAATTATCCAAACCCAACTAACTCAATCAACCTTCAAAATCGCACTCATTTAGGAACTGTACCATGGCAAATGCAACTAGCCTTCGCGGCAAAACATCGTCTCCTCGCAAAAATCCAGAACCGCAGAAACCCAATGGAAAGCCTCGTAGCGCCAAGCGATCCTCGCCGAGCTATGAAGATCAATGGAATGCGGTTAGCCTTCTGCAATTGACCGCCGAGTTTGATCTGGACGGAACATTGCTCGAAGTGAACAACAAGTTCTGCCAAGTATTTGGATACACGCAGCAGCAGTTGCAAAATGCCAATCATGATTTGTTCATCCGTGATAAGGATCGCGACGAAACCAACAAATTATGGCAAGCGATGTTGTTGGGGCAATCGCAGTCGGGAGAGTACCAGCGCGTTGGTGTAGACGGTAAAGAAGTGTGGCTTCAAGCCGTCTACGCGGTGATCTGCGACGCGAGGAATAAGCCTGAGCGAATTGTCTTGATCGCGACAGATGTTTCCGACCGGAAGTTGATGCAAGCGGAACTCGATGATCTTCGTGTTCGCTCGCAAGTGATCAATATGACGAGTATCGTTTCCGAAGCGGATCTGCGCGGGGATATCCTTTCTATCAACGAGAAGTTTGTTGAAATCTCGAAGTACACTCGAGAGGAATTGCTGGGAAAACCTCACAACACAACCCGTCACCCGGACATGTCCAAGGAGGTGTTCAAGGAGATGTGGGCGACCATCGGTCGAGGCAAGCCGTTCCGAGGCATCATCAAGAACCGAGCGAAAGACGGAACTCCTTATTACGTCGATGCTGTGATCGCACCGGTGATGGGCCCTAATGGAAAACCCGTGAAGTATATCGGGATCCGTTACGACATTACCGCCGCCGAGATTGAGAGGCAAAACGCCAAGGGAATCCTGAACGCAGTCGATCGCGCCTTTGCATTTATGGAAATCAGCACAACCGGCGACGTTATCTCCGTGAACGAAAACTTCCAAAAGGTTCTCTCCTACCGCGAAGATGAACTCATCGGAAAGAATCTTCGCAGCCTCTTCGAGACCGAGTATGCGAACTCGCAAGCGTACGCTTCGTTCTGGAAGGAACTAAGCAGTGGTCAAACCCAATCTGGAATCTTTACTTACATCAGCAAGGATGGCCGAGAAGTTTGGGTCCAATCGGTTTTCGCTGCTGTTACCGACGAGATGGGGCGGATCGCGAAATTCGTGAACATCTGCACCGATGTCACCGGCGAAAAACTTAGGATCGCGGATTTCGAAGGGCAAATGGAAGCAGTCGGTAAGTCTCAGGCCGTCATCGAGTACAGCTTGGACGGGAAAGTCCTGAAAGCGAATAACAACTATTTGAAAACTCTCGGCTATTCCTTTGAAGAGATCAAGGGACGCCATCACAGCATGTTCGTCACCGAAGCTGAGGCTCAAAGCCCGCAGTATCGTGAGCTCTGGGCCAAGCTCAACCGAGGTGAGTTTGAAGGTAATGATTACAAGCGTGTCGGCAAGGGAGGGAAGGATGTCTTCGTTCAATCCTCGTTCAACCCAATCTTTGATTTGAAAGGGAAGCCGTTCAAGGTTGTCGAATATGCGACGGACGTAACTCTCACGGTGTCGACCCGCAATGAGATGCGAGCCAAAGTGGACTACTTGCTCGAACTCGCTTCGAATGGAGATCTTACCCAGGAAATCACGGCTACCGGTGATGATGCCATCAGCCAAATCTGCCGCGGACTCGGTAACTTCTTTAGCGATCTGCGAAACACGATCTCCTCGATGGCAGATAACGCGTCGGCATTGTCTGGTGCGTCGGAGCAACTCTCCACTGTCAGCAGCCAAATGTCTTTGAACGCGGAGGAAACGTCGACACAAGCCACCATTTCCTCGGCCGCCGCCGAGCAAATCAGTCAAAACGTTCAAACGGTTTCCACCGGCGTGGATGAATTGAACTCGGCAATCCGTGAAATCGCACTCAATGCTACGGAGTCGGCAAAGGTTTCTCAACAAGCAGTCTTGATCGCGAATAACACCAACAGCACCATCGAGAAGCTTGGGGCGAGCAGCACTGAGATCGGTAAAGTTGTCAAAGTGATCACATCGATTGCTGAGCAGACCAATCTCCTTGCACTCAATGCAACGATCGAAGCCGCCCGGGCTGGCGAGGCTGGTAAGGGATTCGCCGTTGTTGCAAACGAAGTCAAAGAGCTCGCCAAAGAGACCGCGAAAGCGACGGAAGATATCAGTCGAAAGATCGAAACCATTCAGAGCGATACCAAAGGCGCTGTCGATGCAATTCGCCAGATCAGCGATGTTATCAATCAGATCAACGACATTTCAAACACGATCGCAAGTGCCGTTGAGGAACAGACTGCGACTGCTAACGAGATGGGGCGGAATGTA
>CAIOHR010000166.1 GCA_903858115.1 uncultured Pirellula sp.
TCAGGCAACTGAACTTCGGCAGGTCCATCTCAAAATTGACGAGCGACTTGAAGTTCTCGACTTCCAGTCGGCTAATACGTTGCGTTGCCATTATTCCTCTTCCTTTCCACCCGTGATGGCCTTGGACTCAGCCAGCAGGTCACCGAACTTGGCGTAGTTCACTTTCACGCCGTCATCGAGATCGAGATTGATTTTCTGATCGGCGGCGTGCTTCAGCTTTTCCTCGAAGGTGAGCAGTTCGGTCTGCTGCTTCTTGAGATCGTCCTGCTCCTTCTGGAGCTTCTTGCGATGGCTGGTACTGGTAGCCTTGGCTTTGTCACCTTCGAGTTGTTCGATGCGGGCGGCAATCTGTCCTTGGAGTGGGATGACGTATTCGGTGCGCATCCGGGCCAGCGTGCCTTCGTGGTAACGATGCAGGTAGACAAGGCACTGGAAGGCACGCTGTTTTCCGCTGGAAAACAGCCAGTAGATGGGACGCTTCTTGTACATCGACAGGTGATGCTTGTAGAAGCTGGTGGCAAGATAGCGCCGGATCGTATCCCGTGGCTGCTCATTGGCGGTCGCACCAAGGCCATTTGCAATGAACTTCAGATTCTCCTCCAGATGCTCATTCGGCCACGCCACGCCGATAAACTCCCTGATGCGGTTCGAGGCGTCGTCCCGAATACCCCAATCGGATTCCAGCAAGGGAATAATCCCGTCGTCATCAGCCCGAAACTCCTTGTACTGGCTGGAATCAAAACCTTTGTTGCCACCCTGTGTATAGATCAGGCCCGGTGAGTCGAGACTATACCGGCCCAAGATGCAGCCGATTCCATAGGAGAGAAGTCGTTTGATGTCTTCCTCAAGATTCGGGCGATAAAGTGTGATCTGATCGTCGGGAACTTCGTGGGAGAGTTCATCTTGCAAGCCGTAGGCACTGATAAAAAGCCGGTTATTCTCCTCTTCCAACGCCTTCATTGCTGATACACGGGACAAGAGAGTTGAAGTATATGCTTTGTAAGATTCTTCGAGCGTCCGGCATCCAGTTGATTTGTCCAGCAACTCGTTTGCGCCGAATCGCATTGATAACTCCGAAGCGTTCCAATCCGTGCGTGCAAGGTCTATCGCTTGCTCTGCCACAGACTTTGCCTTGTCACTTATCAGAGTGATGGCCTTTGTCGCAAATGGAATCGCTGCCACATCGCCGGGATTGGCATGAAATGTAGGATTCAGAATCTTCAGTGCTTCAGTTGAAATCTTGGAACATAGCAAACCCGCCAAGACCAAGAGCATGTCAGGGTCGCCAACAATAAAGTTCCCAACCGAGCTTGGAAGCGCACCTTGCTCAGAATATCGGACAACGAAGTTTGATATGGTAATATCAGACCATGTTAAACACTGGTGAAAGTAGTGCTGCGGATTTCGATCACCGTGCTTTCCTGAAGCCTTTAGCGTCGAACCGTCATTTTGAAAGTTGACGACATTTATGGTATTGCCATACCACTTGCGATAATCACCACCTTTCAGGTAGGGATACCATTTCTCTTGGCGAATCGCAGAGTCAGAGTGTGAGCGACAGTCAAGAATGATGTCGGACACTTCCCAATGAAATCGCACGAACTTTGAGTCGTTTCCTGTGAACATTCCCTTCATCGGCCTGCTTATCGTCTCCAGGGGAGAAGAGTTTGCGAACACAGACCTCATATTGGCACTAACCCAATACGCCACCGGGCTACCTGTTATTTTCGCAAAGTCAGCACCAGATGCCTGAAAACGCCAACCACATTTAGGGGTGTGTATAGCTTCGAGTGTTCGAGGCGATTGATTCTGGTGTCCTTTGAAATCTGCCAGCCTAATGAAGTCGCCCCGGAAGGATCGACACTGTGTGTTGAGAAGTGTCAAGGTGCAAACAGGCACACAGGCTGGCTCAAATGCGTTGTATTCTAATTGAATGAGAGAAGTGATTGCACTGCGTGTTAGCAATTGTGTTCGGAACGACTTGTACGACGAAATGAACATCCACACATATGGAGTCACGAATCCGAGCTGACCATTGGTGGCGCAAAAATGAATAGAGCGATCTATAAATGCCGCAAAGACATCAGCTTTACAGTCGGAGAAATTGCACTGAGTGAAGTCCTTCACCGCATTGTTCATATACTTGTTGCCCATATAGGGCGGGTTCGCAACTACTGCATCGTACTGCCTCGCAACAAGACGTGCCTGTTCCAGCAATGGCTTGAGAACGTGAGCCGAGGCGTGCGTCAGATCACCGTGCGTCAGCACTTCATCGAGCCGCTTCTCGATCTCCGGCAGTTTTGCCGCCAGCTTCGGTGGAACCTGGATTAGAGAGCCAAACGTCTTAGCGTTCTCGAACAATTCCAGCAGGGCTGTAATATCGCCTTGGGAGACGTGGCCCTTCTCAGCCAAAGCCTTTTTGCTGAACAGTCCATCCTTCTCTTCTTGGATTTCCTCGAACAGATATTCGTTCGGAACGTCGTCTTTGTTGATCGGTGCGTTGAGGGCATAGGCAATGTCGGCGGCGTTCATCCCCTGGCTGTCTTCAAACGCCAGGATGTTCGGCTTTGCTTCGCTGTCAA
>CAIOHR010000167.1 GCA_903858115.1 uncultured Pirellula sp.
AACTTACATCTATCACAAATACCGTCGACGCCGCCGGCTTACCATCCCCAACAAAAGGATTGAGCCCCTCGGTCGCCCCCAAATCCAATCCCGCCCCAACGCCCGCTCCACCTCCTCCCAAAGGCCCTTTACTAGCTCGCGCAGCGGGCGTGCCCTGCCGATTCGGAACCAATGCTAATGTGACTTCTTTCTCCTTGTTCTTTTCGATTTGCTCCTGATTTTCTTCCGCCTGAAGATCGTGATCTTCAACACTCTGGCCCTCAACGTTCTTAGCGTCCTTCGTTAGCCCATCGGCACCCACCGCTTCGTTCTGCTCGGACTCCGTATTCAATCCGTCCTGCACGGGTTGTGAACCATCGGCTTTGTTCGCCGCTATCTCTTTCTCTGCCCCCGCCGTCGTCGTTTGGTCTTGACCATCCTCTAACGTATCTCCTGTCGAACTCTCACCTGCTAGAACCCCCTCCGTCCGCGCTTTACCACCTTGCTCACCGCCAGCACTCTCACCACTCGTATCCTTCCCAGCCATAGACAGTCCAACCAAAATCAACATCATCAAAGTTGTGGCTGCTGCAACTATTCCAAAAAGTTCTAATCGATCCGACTCACTTTTCACAACCGCGGGATCAGTGGGCCGGTTGGCAGACAGCTCGGGCTTTGGCTGGGAACTACGTAACGGTGGAGGAATCCGCATTGGATCGTTTGCTGGTCCCATGTCCCTTCCACCCCTCTCTGCCTTCAATCTGGAACTACCATTCCCAAACGCTACTGCACCGTAGCAGTACCACCCTTGACAATCATCAACGTATCCGGGTTGTCCAACGGAAGCAAATCGTAGTCGAACTGCATCTCGATAAGCTTCGCTTTGAGCTGCACGAACTTGCTGTGCGAATCGGAAAAAACGGCAACAGATATAAATGTGCTGCTATTCGAATGATTATCTAGCACACGTTTGAATTTCGAGAAATCTTGGGCAGAATCAAGATCCCAACCCGCAGCTTGTTTGAGCCGAATCTGCACTCCAATTCCTAAATCGAGGGCACTCGCATGCTTACTGTTGACCCCATGGTCTCCATCCCCTTCGGTGTCTGTGATGAGAAAGAGTTTGCCGTAACGCATGGCAAACATCAAATTCCCCTTTAACGTATTCGACACCTTGGGCAGTGTCGTCGTCGTCTCAACCGCGTCGAGCGATTCCTCGAGCTCCTTCGAACGCTCGCTTACCGCCAAGCGAGCATCCTTCAGACGCTTTTCAAGCTCCTGTAGATCTTGCTGCGCTTTCTGAATCGCAATACCCTTGCTAGCGGTGGTCCCCAACAAACTTTGCTCGGCGAGTTGCGCTTTCTCTAAATCCTCGACAAGCTTTTCTTTCCGGGCAAGCAACGCATTCGATTCTGCGCTTTCTTCGTTGAAAAGCAGTCGTTCCCTGTCCGACACAGTTTCCGTGAGAACTCGAATTTGCTGTTGCAACCGTTCAACTTTTTCCTGTTTATCTAACGCTTCGCTCTCGGTAACACCATCCTTACTTGCGGGCGTGTCACTCGGATTGCCCCGCATCTGGATAAGGATCGAGATCAAGATCGAGATGAACATGATGCCACCGAAAGCATTGCAGATGGTATCGAGAAACAAATCGAGACTTGAGGTTTGCAGGCGACGGCGGCGTTTTGACATGGTTACTTCAACACCTCGCTCCGCAGCTTTAGGGATTGAGCCTGATCGAGTACGTCGTATCCATAACTCGCTGAGTCTTTGACAAGAATTGCGCGTAGCGTGTCAAAGTTCGATGCCCCTCCCGGTCTGATGAGGAGAAAATAATGGTAACTCCCTTTCGCATGGCTCTTCATCCAACTTTTGAAGTCCCGTTCCAAATTCTGCTCTCGCATGGTCGCTCGTTGATCGGCTTGGAGATCCAGCACAATAGCCCCCGTGCTTGTTACATCTATCACCACGACGCTGCGTCCATCGAGGGATTGGCTTTTGAAGACCAATGGCTCGTCGAGATCCAGCTCTCCGATTTTCGAATCGAGTTTCTCAAGCTTTCTAAGGAGATTAGCAAGCTCGTCGCGGTCAGGAGAGCGCTTTTGCAATTCTATTTGCAGTTCCATCTCAGCTTTTGTTTGATTATCGACGATCCGCTGGGTCTCACGATTCCGCTTTTCAGCACGCTCGATCTGCTCGTTGAGTGACTGAATACTTGCCCTTAGATCTTTTGCGATCTCGTCCTTGTTGAATACTTGCACGGCCCCAATTTTCGACGCAAGGACATCAAGTTCTCTCGATCGCTTCTCGATCTGCTCTAACTGCATCTCAAGATCCGCGATGGCCACGGAAAACGTATCTGCGACGAGTTCCTGCGACGCTGACGAGGAACCGGTACGACGAACCAAGTCGACCATCATGATCAGTGTGATCAATACGAAAATGCCTACCACCGACGTAATAATGTCTTGGAATGCAAAAAACGAGACAGATGGCCCTTGAGCCCGACGACGGGACACAGTTCTAGATCTCCCGATTCTGTTCGTAAGGGAGGATTTTAATTCTGCTCACGATTTGACGCATACAGTATTCGCTACAATCATCTAAGAATTGCTCTTCGTTGGTCTTCTGAAGTGTCATCCAGAGTTGCAGGACCAGTGCGATGACCAACGCTAACAGGGTGGTATCAAACGCAGTGCTCAGCCCTGCGGTGACCTGAGTCAGCGAAGCAACAATTCCACTCATATCGTTTTGGTTATCGAGCAAGCTACTAAAGCTTGCAATCGATTGCCCCAACCCTAAAACAGTACCGATAAATCCTAAAACTGGGATAGCCCAAAGGAAACCGTTGACCAACCCGAACGAAGTCTCGTGAGATGACTCATCCCGATCCGCCATCGAGCGTAGCATATCATCGACATCGGAGACTCTCCCCAAGTTTTTGAGGTTCGAAATCGCCACAAGGATCCTGTTGTAGACTATAAATCGCTCAGGATCGGCGGCGTTCTCGTGCAGTTTGGTAACCACTTGATCGGCGGTTTGCGAGCTGAGTACAAAGTGATGCTCCGAGGGAATTGCATCGTATTGCAAGGCTTGGCGTTGCAGTCGTAGCTTCTGATGTTTGACAATCAAGATAGCCATCGCCCAAAATCCGAAGAATACGGCGGCGTGCTGGGTCGGCCCACGCTTGAGAAACAAATCCGTGTAATACGAGGACGGCAGAAATACCACGATGGCATAGAACAACACCGTCAGAACTAGGGCGACAATCCCAGTGAACCAAGGGTGTGCAAATGTTCCAGAGTTACTGCTAAATCCGCACCGCCTCTCGATATCTGTTTCAAAGAAATTCAGGGGCGGTTTGGATTTATCATCAGCCATAAATTAGTTCCTGAAATGGTCTCGGTGGTCTGCAAACTCGATCGTATCGCATTTCGGCTTAGCTACCGCGGCCAAATAACGGGGATAGACTTGCATCGAGCGCCATGAACATAAAGGTCAGCAAGAAGCCAACGATCAAAATCGTAGCTATAAAGACACCGAGTGTCTTCCAAAAGTTGTTGTAGGCAAGGAATAACTGGCTCGCTTCCGCTTGTTGAGGCCTAAAGGACAAAACCTGGATCGCAGCCGAAATACGAAATAGCAACATGCAAATGTAAAACGCACAACACCACCCCACGAAAATCGAGAGAGTGGTGATCACCAACAAAGCTTTTGCAGGTCCGGCCCCGGGAGCTGAGGCGGCAGAGATAAACATTAAAGCGCTTCCGATCACACCAAAGGATACCATGATGGTCGAACAAATCGCAACCATTTGTATCCACCACCTCGACTGCACAGCGATCGGTGCGAGAGACAGAAGCGTCGTATCGGATTGCTGGTCGCTGTTAGATGCGGGCTGTGCCGTTCGAGATGCTTTCGCCAAGTGGCGTGCGAACCATTCGGGACGAAGTACTTCTGCTTCCATCCATTCGGACATACCTGTTTTCCAAAGCATGGTCTTGGTGGTTACTTTGCCAGCAGCAATCCACGCTTTAAGTCCTAACTCATCGACAGGTCCTTGATTGGCATCCTCAAAATGGGCATACCATTCTTTCGCACCTTCTGCGCCTTGATTCGCTGCCGAGCCCTGTTGATTTACTCCCCCTAGCGCCTTATCGGGCCCCTTGGAATTTGTTTGAGCATACGATTTGGTTATTGAAGCGGGGAAATACTCATCATATTCGCTTGCCAGTCTCCAGTTCGCACCATCGGGGGAGAGTTCGTGCTGCTTGGTGATCTGCCCGCGCTTGACCATTTCGAGCGCTTTCTCGTTGGTGATTGGGCCGAGCACTCTGCCTTTGAAACGGATGTAGATTCGATCGTTGGACATGACAGGTGACTTTCTTAACTATCTCGTTTTGCTATTTCTTTTAGCCGGCTTACTTAACTGTTCGTTTGCTTATTTTTTGGCAATCGGGGGAGCAACGTTACTTGCAACTCACAATTTTATTTCGCAATCTCGCGAGTCCAGAACAGAGGTCGACCACAGACGATATCGCTACTAGAATTTTCAAGTGTCGGCATATTTCCAGTGACACGTCCGACCGAAACAAGCTTGCCATTTTTAGCGTTGCCTGCGACGGGAACCACAACCCACAGCAACCCGTCTGGGACATCGTTTCGGTAAAGGCTTGGCTGAGGCTTACCTGGACCATCTCGAAGAATTCCGCCGACCCAGACCAGTCGACTCTTGGATAAGGCCACAAGAATGGCGTCATCGTTTTTCTGGATTTCTTTTACCTTTTCAACGGCTGCTTTGTAGAGATTGGTAAGCGATTCGCTCATCGATTCGCTCGTTTCTTTCATCTCATACCATCGTTTCCGCTTCTCCGAATTATTGTTCAATTCGGATTGGACTTCGGAAAAGGCTTTCTTGAACGCACTGCTACCGTCACTGGCTGCAGAAACGAGTCTAGAGAAGAGGAGTTCTTTCATGGCCCCATCGACGCCCGGTCGATTAACGATTAAATCCAATTGCTTGAGCATTTCCGACTCCCAACGCGAAACGATCTGGGATTTCTCCGCTTCGACGGTTCGGATCAGATTTATTATTCCTTGCCGCGGCTCCTCGGTGATCGTAAGTTCCCCTCGAAAGTCCAGATTAGAGACACTTCCGGTGGCGTCCGAAATCGCAGGTATAGAAGAGGTTGCCTTCGCTGTGTTCCGCGAGGTCTTCTTCGTGATGTCCGCAACGTCTTCTTGATGGACGAACACACGTTTGTTCTGTTTATCGGTCAAAGTCTTCAGTTCGATGATCACCGAATCCTTGAGTTCCTCGACCAGATCAGCGAGCACTTGTCCTCGCTTCGAGAAACTGCTTGCCATCGTTCGAAAGTTCTCAACGTTGCCCTCACCCGGAAGGTTCGACAGGATGGACCGCACCTTTTCAAGTCTCTGGATCAACTCCGAAGCTGGCTTCTCGCGGAGCCCGGCAACGGATTGCTGAGCAAGATCGTTACACCATTGGTTCCACTGTTCGACGGTTTCCCAGAGCGATGCTTCTTTAAGGGACTCTTCAAACTCCAGCGAATAGACATCCTCCGGCAACGCGTCTTTGAATTTTCTAAGTTGTGCCTTGAATTCATCAACTGATTTCGCTGTGCGAATACCGAAAAGCCCCTCTTGCTTGCGTTCCATTTCCCGTTTCTGTTTTCGGAAAGAATCGCGGAGGCTGGTAGCTCGCTGGATGCCAAGATCGATCAAACTGCTACCTTGCAGACGAGCTTTGGGGTACTTATCCGAGAGTGCTCGAATGTCGAACAGAACTCCCTCTAACGCGGCATCATCTACTGAGGCTACGGGAGTTGTCTTGAGCTCTTCTAGCTTGCTTTCAAGTCCTTTGAGATCGACTCGGAGCGATTGCAGTTCGTCGTCTGCAATTTTGCGTTGGTATTCCTCAAATCGAGCGCGAATCGCTTTGACTTTGGATTTCTCCGCCTCGGACATCACCATTTTCTCAGCTGCCACAATCTTGTCGAGCGATAACGCATCCGGCGTTTTAGCATCCGCATCTTCAATCGCCCGTGCCGCTTGCTCCATTCGCTTTCCTTCAGCAGTCAATTTCGTATCGATGTTGGTTTTCAACGCGATAACTTCGGACGCTTTGGCAACCGATGGAGACTGTGCCATTAGGGACTCATAGACAGTGTTAGCTTGCAATAACTCACCCTTTTCGATCAGTTGCTCGAGACGGATGACGGAGGCATCGACTGCCGCTCGGTAATTGCGGTTCCAAAGCCAGAGTCCGGCTCCTGCTGCTAGGAAAAATGCCGTCGCCACGATAGCTGTAAGCATTACAACCTGTTTACGCTTGGCGTTTTGCTGCATCTCCGCTAAACGGACTTTATACCGTTGCTCAAGCAGTGGCTCGACTCCCAGTTGCAACGCGAGAAGATCGCGGTACGCGCTACTGAGCTCGAATTCGCTCGACGTAGACTTCAGTAATAGTCCATCAAGCGTTCTCGTCATCCCGTCATATTTCTCTTCCCGGGCGCGCTCACGGATGCGATCTTCCAACCATTCTAAAGCCGGAGCAACGTCGTCGAGTAGCTCGCGAGGTGGCGGCAGGACCAATTTGCCTAACGAAGCTTTCCAATCTTTGGCAAGCTCGATAGCGGTGGCTTCGTCTCCGGCGGCGAAGGCATTATGGAGCGAATCCGCTAAGCTCTTCAAATCAACAAAATGCTTCGCCGAAACCCGTTGCAAGCAGAGCTTGTTAACTTTCTCAGCCAAGTCTGCGGGAGGCTTTACAATCCACTTTGGGAACGCCAATTCGTCCTTAAGGCTAACGAGTTCTTTTTCAAGTTCTGGATTCGTGGCGATCCGCTGGTAGTCCGACGCGAGTTGCGTCACTCGCACGGTCTCCCATGCTTGGATATCATCGAGCCACACGGGGTTCATCGAATCCACTTCCGCGATATGACGCAGAACTTTCAGACGCCACGCAAGCGGTGCTTTTGCGATCGCCAGTCGGCGATGTTGTCGCAGCGATTCTTCGAGGGGTTGTTCTTCAAGAAGAGCTTCATTGACTTGAGCAACCGCATCCGTATCGAGATTCTCGGGAGGATCGATTCCGTAGAACTGTAGGATTTCGATCCAATCCGCAAGTTCCGGAAATTCCAATTCGGCGGCAACGTCAAGGAGGTTGGGGGCCATTCGAACGCGTTGGAGTGCTTCGCTACGCAGACCTTTTCGGATCAAGCCGATACATTCATTGAGTCGCTCGTTGGCTTTCGCAACGGCGGCGGAGAACTCAACCGCGAGCGGTTCGAGTTTTTCTTGGGTCAGCCCATTGGGCTGTTCCATCTGTTTACGGATTCGTTGGGATATGGACATGGCTTTACTCAATTCTATTTATATTCAACTCCCTGCGCCTTTTCTGATTGCTGGGGAGCGGGTCTTCGCGTGTAACTACCACTGTTTCCAGAGTTTGGGAGGTTTTGCTGGGTCAACTTTACTCTTATCCAAACGCGTAGATCGAATAAAGCCTTGCTCTTTCTTGCTAAACTATCCGTGGTTGTTTGACTCTTATCCGATTTTAGAAAGACCCCTACGCAACCATCCGGAATGATGTAAAAAAATTCCTTGCCAACGATATCATTTTTAAGCTGCAACAATCGGTCTTTTTGATCGATTAGATCATCAATTAATTCAAATCCAGTTCTTTCTGCCTTACGACGATTCCCATCTTGTTTATCACCGATCCAAGATTCTTTGACTATTCCCGTCTCCTCATTATTCAAACGTGCTTTACTTCTTTCCACTGGGTCGATTATCTTCTCGACGTCTTTCGCCATAGTATCTCGTGCGCGGTTTCTCCAGTTAACAATCTGTTCAAACATCATTTCGGACGGGAATTCCCATCGAGCAGCTGGCCTACCAATTTCAGGAAGCATTCTGCTTAAATCTGAGAATACATTCATTGAAATTTTCAATGTCGCTTCGAGTGTTCTTTCTTCATAGCAAAACGACTTGAGCTTGTTGTTGCTACTTTCACTTAAGTCTCTTATGGCAACTAATGATTTGTCGATGCTCTTTAAAGCCTCGACGGCCTGCTTACATTTATCAAAAAAGTTCTCTTCTCCATCCTTCTCCTCCATGAGTTGTTGCAAGCGAATAAAATTGATTCGATCGCCCCTCTCCGAGGATGTCGTTTGCAGTTTTCCCTCCCCGTAAAAACCGACTCTATATGTCGGTTCGAATAACTCAGGGAAAGCAAAGGGTACTTCGGTGTCCGCCATGTTGTTTTGCAAAGCGTTAATATCGACATCTATGTTTACATAGTCTACGGTTGATTCGGATGAACCAGACGTGATGGTCACCCATTCGTCACGAGTATCAAATGACTCGTTGTTTTTAATTTTCAACACAGAACGAAAACGAGTCTTTGGTTTATCTTCTATACCAATAGTAAGTGTTGACCTCGTACTGCCGATAATTGGCTTCCAGTCGTTCCCATCGTCACTCGCCACTTCCCATGTCCAATTAAAATTATCGCTCTCTGTCGTGAGTTTCTCGAATAAACTTTTAGACTCTTCGTCTTCTGCCCCATAACTGATATTTGCATCTATACGTGAATTCGGAATTCCTGCTCGAAGAAATATTTTTGCGTCATTTGTCTTAAGGTTATCCGCCTCTTTTACTTTAAGATAGAATTGGGATACTGCAATTTTGATTTTAAGCGGATCCAAATACAACTTCTTTGTTTCGCTCTGGTCGCCCGGTGTTTCGTCAGTAGTTTTCTTTGGAACATCAGGCATTGGATTGCTCGAGTCCGCTCCAGACTCACTATCTTTGCTCCCTTCCGAATCGTTTGATGGCTCGTTTGCAGATTGCTTACTCATTCCGACGTTTGGCGCTTCGTTGGATTCGGGCGATTTCAGTTCCTCTGTTTTCGAGATCTCGGGTTTCGACGAAGAAATCGCGACAAGCTCGCTTAGCTTCCTACCGAACGATACCGTCCCCAAAATCGCAAGTACAGTTGCTACCGCGAGTGTTCCAGCAGCGACGTATTTAGCTGTTCGTTTTTCACCTGTACCTTTATCTTTGACTAATGGAATTGCCCTCGTCGCCTTTGTTCGCATCGACGGAGGTAGATCCGGGGTAGTGTTAGCGAAGGGGTTGTCGGGATCGAAGTCTGCTGAGGATGCTTCTTCAATGTACTCGAGGGATTCGTCGACTTGCGGTGCCTCGAATTGCATCTCATCTCGGTCGACCTTTGCGTGACTCGGTGGGCCACTTGTGCGCGCCCCGATTATCGTCCCATTCCGCGCAGCTAACACCGCTTCGCTCTGCGGTGCCGGCTCGATCGCCTGGGTCAAGTTGATCACTACCCCACGGGCACTTGCCATCCGCGCTTCCTCACTCCCCGCAACCACGCAGCGCACTTTGCATTCAACGTCCGGCGGGAGATTGGTCACGTACGTCCCAAAAGTCGCTTGCCAACGCTTCGCAGGTGGCAATAGCGCAATCGCTTCTTCGATCAACGATAAAACCTGCACCGATTGGTCTTCGGAGAATACGACAAAGATCGGTTTGGAGGATGGGTTTAACCACGCATTTGCCACGACTCCTCCCCAGCCGGCATCGCCGGTGATCGCTCCCCAGGTACTACATGGGGCGGGCTCCAAGGCGGTAGCGGAAAGGGCAGGGGGGGTGGGAACATTGACACAGTTTCCATCCCACTGCGTACGCATAATTGATGGGTCGGCAAGCAATGCGGCGGGGCCACAATTCGGCAACGGTGCATCGACTACGATGTGATGGGCGAGTTTATTAGTCCGCTGGCTGTAATCGAGCCCATAGTCGGAGATCCTGGAAATGACCGAAATCATCCGTCCACCGACCGATAGCTTCAAGTGGGAATAGCTTACCGGATTCTTCGTAGCGTCCGGAGTACCGGACGGGTAAAGATGCCGGTATCCACTGAGCGATTCAAGCTTGGTGGCGATATTCAATGGCATACCCACGGTACTGAGGACCGTGCAGAATCCGCGACTGCCTTGTTTCAATCCCTGAGGCGCAGAGGTATAGAGTAATTCCGCATTCATGTCGTTCAACTCCGGGCGTTATTTCTTACGGTTTGCGGTGCCGACGAGTCCCGAGCAACCTTGGCTCAGCGCATAAAGCATGGGGACTTCGACCCAATACGGATTGAGCGCTGTAGGACGCATCCCAAAGGCTCCTGTTTCCGGGTCATGCTCAGGAGCGCAACCCGTTGCGCTTACGGGAATAAACAGCACGTTGTTCGTGAAGCCCTCTGCAGCGGCGACGATTTCAGGAGTCAATCGCCGCAGCAGATCTCCCACTTGCGTAGAAACTTCTTGGATGCGATCTCCATCGAGGATGTTCAGATTGCTTGAACTGGTTTTGCGATAGGGTGGCTCATTGGAAACATCGGGCAGCAATTCCTTCCAGCTATCCCATTTGGTTACGACGATGATCAATGGGCGTTGGTCCATTTGATCGTCCCGCAAGCCCGAGTGTCGACGGACTCGCTGAATTGCTTCCAGAAGGATGGTGTCTTGCCTGGTAACACTTTCGCGGGCTAATCTGGCCGATCGGTTTTGCATTTGCGGATCAGCAGATTTTCCTTGACATGCCCTTCGAAATCGCGTGTCTTGAGTCGGATCGAAGAGGAAGAAAAGCATCCGGGAGAGTGCTAGGTGTCGCGTGACGGGTGCCGTCGAGGAATCACTTCCAGGTAGAAAATGCTCCCCTGCATTATCGTATAAGCACATAACCCGAGACACCGCACTCGACTTGGCATGGTTCGGGTGTGCTGCCATCGGCTGAAGCGTAAAAAGGAACGGCCGTGGGTAGCTCACGACGTGGGTTCCCATGTTCACTCGATCGTAAAGATCCCCATCGAGTTGTGTTTTCGCGATGGAAACCAATGCATCAGGGTCAGGGTTAAGAAACTGCTGTTCTTCGTACTCGTGCAAGCGCGCGTTTGAAATCGGATCCGTATCGGTCATCGCGATCGAAAAGCGGCCGGGAAGTAATTGGCGAAGTTGCCAGCTCATCGACGCAAGAAAATAGCTTTTGCCCGAAGCGGGCGCACCGAGAATCGAGAAGAACACCGGGGCGATCTGATAAAGTGGTCTTGCGATCTCCAAATGGCAAGCAGGGCAGGCCAACCTCGTCGTCTTTTGCCCCTCCGGATCGATCGCCTCTCCGTCATGGGTGAAACGGGACGGAAGGAATCGCATTGTCTGCTGGTCACCCAAACGGGGATCACCAAAAAGGTTTGGGTGATCGGTCGCGATCCAAAGCGACTCTTCTGGAGAGAAATCATGCCAGCAATGCGGACAAGTGATACGACTGCGGATTGAGAAGGACGTGTTGTTTTCAAGCATGGCGGAGCGTCGAGAAATCGAAGGCGAGTCATCCTCGACCGTATTGGGTCAAGGCGGGGAATCGATCAAGTGGAATGTTTTAGTCTAGCGAACAACAAGTTCGAGGGGAATATAGCGAATGGGGTTATCTTAAGGACCTGCCACCCAGTATCTGCATGTCGGGGTTTTTGTATGTCGGTAGATCCCGGATTTCATCTGACTCTATTTTGACCAATGGCCAAATAGCGAAAAGCGATACACTGAATTGAGTGATGGGGTGCCGAATCCCGCTTGTACTTGCCGGCTTGTCTTTGATCAACATCACCGGTAAATCGACAAGTTTTGTAACTCCTTCATTGAAATACACTCCCAATGAGTTGCCTGTAATGCGTTCTCCGAAATACATCGCTGCCTCTTTCAAGGATTCATCGACAACACCCACAGGAACTTTCATCCGAAACCTGGTACCTGCGGAAGCGTCCGCCAGGCTTGAATATGCAGCGGATACGCGCATCTGGGTCGGCGGATTTCCTAAGAGCAAAGATTGTTCGAGTGCTCTGTATGTGATGTCGTATCCTAACGAAATTGCGCGACTGTTGATCATTTCGCACTCAAATTCGATGAACATAGGCGAACCCTGAGGAAAACATTCCGCGATGACCGCAGCGCGGTATTCCGCCGAAACCTTCGAACGTTGGGTATCGGTGGTTGCTCCGTCGAACTTCTCGATGAAGTCATCTTGGATTGCAAGAATTCTATCTTCCAACTCCTCAATTGCCTCTGGCGTGAGAACCGTAGGATCCACTTGCGGGCCTGATGGGCGGGAAGGGGAATTGGCCGGACTTCTTGCCGATGGCTTTGTTCCTTTCGACTTCGCGCTCACCCGATCTGACTGACCCGACTCCGACGAACCTCTAGAAGACTTCCTTGGTAAGGATTCTTGAGATCTCGAGGACGAACTCTCTCGGGGCTTGGATGAATCGCTCGAGTTTTTCCTATCGGAGTTGGTGAGCTTTTGGGCGTCGGTTTCCTTTTTGATGAAATCCTCCATCTCCTCGGTGATAGGGTCGGAAGCGAGTCGCGATGCGTTAACTTCTTCGCGGTAGAACTGCAGAACGGTCCTGGCCGACTCCTTGCGTTTTAACGCATAGGACTCTGCGATCTCCGGGACGACGATCAGCGATGCAGGGTTGTCCTCAGTGGATAAAAAATCACTGAGAGATTCATTGAGCTCCACCACTCTGGCGTAGTCTTTCTTCTTCAGTGCAAACTGCGTCTCAGTCGCCATACTTCTCGCTACCTCTTTGACTGCAATAGCAAGTACTAGTTCATGAGCTTCCTTTGCTTCGCGTAGCCCTTCCGCTTCGTTAGCAACGAGCAAGGATTGCAGGAAGATTAGGACGACCAGGGGGAGTGGAATTGAGGTGAGCATAGCCATTCGGGATGTTCATGGTGAAATTTCGCAAATACCTACGAGGATTGTACTATAAAATCGGACAAGAGATGCAAGCGAAATGCCTCGCAATCCAGTGCCAGAACTTTCCGTAAATTCCTCTCAAATCCAAACCCTGCGACAGCATGACTCACCGCCGCATCGAGGCGGATCCAGTCGATCCACGCTGATTTCAGAAAAATGAAAGCTCTCTCTTAGCGAACACTTGTAGAAATTGGGTTAAAGCCATAGCATTCGACCCTTGGTGCCTGCGCCCATGGAGGATTGTGTACATGGCGAAGAGCGACATATCCTACGCCGGTAAAACGGACGATTTCAAATTTCAGCCATTTCGAGGAGAGGATGATCCAACCACATCGCCCCACCATTAGTTACGTGATCTTTCGCACACCCTTTATTCTGTGTATTTTTCCCCTGCTATCTCCGCACGTTGCGACGGGCCAAGACCAAGACGAGAAGCCTGCGTCATCAGAACAAATGTCGCTTCCCGAAATACAGCGGGATTGGACGGAAGCTGGCGAGCAGGGACGAAAAATTCACGGTACCCTGACTCGAATTAACCCACACAATGTATTGATTCGATTGCCCAATGTTGACAAAGAGAAAATTGTCAAGAAGTCCCAGCTATCCAAGTTTGATTTGGCGTACTTAGAGATTCTGCCTTCGGTGCATAGTGATTCAGAGCAATACTCGCAAACCGAGTCGATTTGGGGTGCGATGCACTCTGGGACGTTCCCGAGTGTAGCTCAAGTGAGGGAATACCAAGTCAGATTCCCCAAGTCACCTTACGGGCTTTTACTCAGTGGAATTGCGACCGCTTGCACATCCCCAGACTATGAGCTGGCAGAATCCTACTTTGAAAAGGCGCATAAAGCGATCAGTGCACGAGAAAAGATCCTGCCGGAATTAATGCCTGCGACATTAGTCACATGCTGGAACAATTATGCAATTGTTTTGTGGCGCCAAGGTAAAGGGAACCTTGCCGTCCGATTGCTTAGCGAAGCGTGTGAGGTCGGACCGAAACCTCCGGAGTTCCTAATTCACAACGCAAAAATCATCATGAGCGAGAATCAGAATCGCGTTGAAAAGTATCAAGTCCCAAAGAAAATGTACCCAGTGCTGGAGGAGTTAGCTCAAAAGCCCTATGAAAAATCGGCGAAGCAACTTCGTAGTGGCGTCATGTATTTTTCTTTGAATGTCGACTCGCCACCACCGCTAAACGTTTTAGATGAACTCTTGCGATTGCATTTCGAAGGACACCAATCAATTAAAGAGCGATTTACGGAGGACCCGGTTTTCGCGAATCTAATGCAGAGCAACAATTGTGCGTATGAGCCATGGTGTACCAATTGTGATGGCAATGGGGTTTTTCGTTGTCCGAATCGGTGCAACCGAGGGGTAATTGCCGTCCCGATCCAGACACTGGAGGCAAGAGGGATCCGTGGTGAGCCTGTCTACGGAACACGATTTGTGGATAAGCAGTGTCCGGTATGTAACGGCAAAGGAGTTGGGGATAAATGCAGCAAGTGCAATGGAACAGGCAAAAACAACACGAAAGAGCGCAAATAGTTCAGCTTAAATCGAATAGCCGGCAACCGACGTAGGGACGCGAAGGTTGCGTTCCCCATCACTGATTTCCTAACAGATTGTCCGCCGGCCCGTCTCGGCCGTAAAGGCTAGCCACCGGTTCAAAGCTAATCGCACGCTCGCCGTGGCTGGCCTGGACGATAAAACTAGGAGCGATCGCCAACGCGGTTGCTATGTAGGCCTGTGGCAGAGTATAGGAACACATGATTTGACATTTAAAAACATCGTTCCGGTGGTTTCATTTTTACCCACGCACCCTAACCGCTAGTCC
>CAIOHR010000168.1 GCA_903858115.1 uncultured Pirellula sp.
CCTCGATCCATACAGAACCCATATCGGCTTGAGCCCGACGCTTCAGCGGCCAACGTTGGTGCTGAACCGTAACTGGCAGCCGATCAACGTGGCGACGGTTGCGCGTGCCTTGATCATGCTATGGAACGATTCGGCCAAGATTGTCGAC
Source organism: uncultured Pirellula sp. (assembly GCA_903858115.1). Taxonomy (GTDB): domain Bacteria; phylum Planctomycetota; class Planctomycetia; order Pirellulales; family Pirellulaceae; genus JBKCUI01. Next base: position 149 of record CAIOHR010000168.1, read on the forward strand.
CCGATCGATTACCAGTTGTATGACTGGAGCGATTGGAGCCGAATGGTACCAGATCGAGACGAGCCATTCATCCAGTCGGTACGCCAGCGTATCCGTATCCCGGAAGTCATCGCATTGACCAAATTCGATGCGATGCCGACGCAGAAGGTTACGTTTAGCCGCAGAAACGTATTCAAGCGTGACAAGATGTGCTGCCAATACTGTGGAAAGCAGCCTGGCAGCGAAGAACTCACGATTGACCACGTGGTCCCTCGTGCTCAAGGTGGCTTATCGACCTGGACGAACTGTGTTCTGGCTTGCATCGATTGCAATTCGAAAAAGGCTGACCGCACTCCGGCTCAGGCGCACATGAAACTCCGAAAGGAACCCGTGCGTCCAGCTTGGAAGCCGATCTACGCCGATCGAATGAATCGCGTGAAGAGTTGGTCCAAGTTCATTAGCGAAGCCTACTGGATAGTTGAATTAGAAGATTAGGCTGTAGCGATTTAGGCTGTAGGTAAGAGCAATGGTCTTTCTACCTACAGCCTACAGTCTAAACACCTACAGCCCATTACCACAGGAATGTTCGCCTGGGAGCGGACTCGGCCTCCAAAACCGATGGACAGTGTTCGAATCACTGCGTTCCTGCTGACCACAATGCTAGATCTATTTTGCAGTTAGTTCGTAGTCAAAAGTCACACCCGAAAATCCATCGATTTTCTCTTGGCTTAGTCTCGCCGTTTTTCCATTCAGTTCATAAACAAATTGCTGCTCGGTGAAAGGGTCATTGGGAGCGACAAGGTGCAGGTCGTCAAGTTTAGCTGGCAGAGTTCCATTATGTCGACCTGCGTAATCGCGAATGGCCTCAATAGTTTGAATGAACTTCGACCGACGTTCGAAATTGCGACACGCTAGAATTCCTTGCGGCAGCATGATCAGATAAGGACTCGACTTCGCACCTGACTCAGTAAGTAACTTCTCATTCGCCGCTTCTATAGTGCGTTTTGCAGCGATGATCTGCTTAGGCGACTGGTAGGCAAGAGGTTCTACATTAGATCTAAACTGAAGATAACGAAGATATATCCAGCGCATGATGCGTTCCTCTTTCGTCATACGCTCAACTTCGTCTACCGAAAAGCCTAATTCTTTTGCAAGTTGATCTTTTGCCAAAAGATCCATCTTCTTCTGAAGAGCGTCACCTTCTTCTCGTGTGTAGCGGTCGTCACTAGCCTCACTATAAAGATCAACGAATCTATTCGCTATCTGAATCCATTTGTCATTGCCAATACTTGGCAACGGTTCGCTTAAGCGTGTCGGCGTGGCCCATAACTCCCACCGAACCATTGGGCCTAGGTCTTGTAAAGTCGGCGGTAAAGTTGCTAAAGCCCAGTACATGTTTGGACACTCACCAGCCTGGATGGCAAGTTCTAGATTATCGAAACCAGAATTTGCAATTGCCAATCCTACTAAATGGCAAACAACGATCGGAGTCGCGGCACAATGTCGACTGCATCCGAACTGTGCTTTGATACCCTGTAGGGCTTTATCCGTCTTACCTTGCGACAACTGTTGTCGAATCCAAGCTGTCATTCCTCTATCGACCAATTGACGTTGCGACTGAATGTCTGGCAGCAGGATCAAATAGGGACGCTCACTTCGGAGTGGATACTGCCAATCAGCGTGGCTCATTGCCCCAGCTCGGATTATTTGCTCCGCAAAACGATCGAAGTAAAAGTCCTTCCACTTTGGATCACTAATATCCATTTCAGCGAACTCGTGGAGTCTAGGGTAGAGCTCTTTCATGAATGGTTGTTGTTCGTATACCATCCGTAGTATCACCGGAACGGCATTGCCCTGCTCTTGCTCTGCTTCCGAAGCGAGCAACCGAAAGCTGGAATCGTAGTCGTTCGCAATTTTGGGAGAAATCTGCAGTTGTTTTTTGGTGCTTTCAGATTGTTGAGCGAGAGCACTCGTTGACGCGTCAAATATGGTAACACCCAGCATAAAAACGCAAGTAAACGCAAGCTTAACCATGTTCATGAAATCATTCCTTACAAAAAGAGTGGAAAATCGGATGGTCGCAATGGTGGATTAGGAGCAGTAAACGGGATAGATTCCAACTCACCTTCTAACCCAGCAGTATTCGCAGTGCCTTTTAGCGTCTCTGACGCTCGTAGAGTACCAGCGGTCCGTTGATCAGTTTGCCTGTCTCGTGTGAGGTGCATGACCCAAGCATTCGCTGCAACTTTCGGCTCCACGTCAGTGGACTGCTGCTGAGCCGCATTGTCGGAGTTCCCCTTGCCTAACTGATCAGAGCGATTTACTTCAGTGGGAAAAAAATGGCTTGAAAACGAAAGGCAAGCTAGCGCGCTAGCTGCAAGGCTAACGACCTGCCATCGGGTCGTTACAACCCGTGTTCTTTTTCGGGACGCTGTAACACCAGCAGCGTAGCCGCACTCATACATGATTTCCCCTAGATGACCTGGTCGCGGACCAAGTGATTGCTCTCGCAGCCTTTGCTCGAACGGACTCAATTCATCGTTGTTCTTAGGCTGATTCATTTCGCTAGTCATCTTTGAGTTCTCCGTAAGCACTTTTTAGCTTTGAAATTCCGCTTTGATACGACCTCCAAATGGTCGCTTTCGAATCGGCACAGGCCGTTGCAATCTCATCAAATGTCAGCCCACCCCAAATTCTCGCGATTACGATTTCTCTTTCACGTTCCTCAAGGCTACAAAGTAGATCCCGAATCTCGAAGGCCGTTACTCGGACAGTTGATTCCGCACGGTTACGTCCTACGCGCGATTCACGCAAACGACGCTTCGTCCGTGACAATTGTTCGTTTATTGCCAAACGCTTGGAAACTGTGAAAAGCCAAGCCACAGGGTTTCCAGGTGGCGGATCTTCGGAAGCAAGCTTGATGAATGCTGACTGGACAACGTCTTCGGCCCCATCACGAGCCCCTCCGACCCACTCCACCAGAGTCGGCCAGTAGTCGTCCAGCAGTTTCCCCAAGCTGTTCGCATCAATTGGCATTTAAACTCATGAGGAAAAGGGCTTTTTTAGTTTGTTTTGTCGAGGTTCTTGACCTTTACCATGTAGACAAGACTGGAGCAGGTTTCGTTTCAGATTCGCCTGAAGCTTTGTTGCGTTCTCCGAGATTATCCCGGAATTAGCCAAATTGGTGCATAAAACGATGAACCGAGCTCAGCTAAGCGGGTCCATATTCTGTTCGCCACAGTAATTGTGCCGATGTGGCTCGACTGAGAAAGGCACCTGTCTTGTAAACAGGTCCATGCTGGCGCGAATCCAGTCATCGGCTCTAGCAACTGAACTGCCTGTTTGGATTACATCAACCAACAACGAAAGTATCTGAACAAAACAATTCGCTCAGTTGCAATTTTTAGACTCGCTGCGATGGGAGACCATTGCGGCGAGTCTTTTGACTGACTGCCAAGTCGGATTACATGTGTTGTGAGTTCGAGTCTCATCAGCGTCTGCAAAGATGCTGTAGCTCAATGGTAGAGCAATGTCTGATTTTCACTTCGTCAGTCGATTTCAGTGAACTTCTCGCATCCAAGCGGGTCTTTAAACGCAATCAAGAAACAAATGAATGA
>CAIOHR010000169.1 GCA_903858115.1 uncultured Pirellula sp.
ATGGGGGCCGCACAGAGTTCCGTTTTCGATGGAAAGGGCCACATTAAGGCCAAGGTAAAGGTTCCGGCGGAACCTACATTGCGGAACAAAATCCTGTGGCGGCTGGCGAAGAAGAGCGGAACCACATACACGCCAGCAAACGGGACTTCTACCTACGACACAAGCGGCGAGGTAGTTACGATCACTGTTGATAGCCCCACCGATGGAACAGACGAAGCCGACCATTACCATTTGGTTGCCGGATACGATCAGGACGGAAACGGGCAACTGAGTTCTGCGGAGGCGAACATTGTGCCGCATTACAGATGGAAAGAAAAAGGGAAGGAATGGAAGGAATACGACTACGAGATCAAGCTGGTTTCGCCTTCGGCCTACAACCAGTCACTTCAAACGGTTCGCGATAAGGCATCCGGCATCAATGCGATCTTTCTCCCGCAAGCGAGTCGCCTCCTAACTGCTTTTGCAAATAAGACCAGTCCCAACTGGAGCTAGATCAACGGCCACCACGATTGATAGGCTTGAACCCGGTCTCGATCATCCGGTTGGCACTCTGTTTAACGCCGCGCAAAACAGTCTCGGCGGAATGCCAAAGGCGGGGCCAGGTGCATCGATCACCGCTGACTTTGCACTTGGAACGAGCATGTCCAACGACGTGTTTAGATCGAATACTTTTCTTTCTTGGGTAGAAGGAGAGCTTTCGCAACTCGGAGCCGATATTCGGCAAGACCTTGATCAGCACCAAGAACTCAAGGGGACTTATACTGTGACGCTCACCACTAAAAAGATGGTTAACGGGGTTCTAAAAGAGTTAGGGATTGAGATCAAAAAAGTTGCCGATCCCGATTTGTTCTTGGCGTTCGGAAACGTCTCACTATCGGTTGCAGTCGAGTTCCTTGTGCATCGCAGTGGACTTGTTGAGCAAGCGACATTTACAAATGGGGTCTTGGATGACTTGTTCGACTTCTATCATGACGGGCCTGACGCTCCTCTGGCAAAGCCTGCTGCGAGAGTTCAAGCGGGCTATAATACTCTCGGTGAGGGGGGGGCGTGTTTATCGAAGCAAGGTTCATTTTGCTGGGCAGATGAACAACGGGCCATTCCAAATCTGGTAATCGTGACTATGCGCGTCCTATAAAATCAAAAATCCTAACCATTGTCATTTGTCTGTTGTTCGCATTACCGGCGTCTCTCTGCGCTGTCACTCTGCAAACCACTGCTTCTTGGCAAACTGCCTTGAAGGAAAAGAGCATTACCCAAATTGCTGATGCCATGACAAGCGCTGACTCGGCATCGCGCTGGCCGACCATTCATTCCAAGTCAGTCTCAGATGGCAGTGTCGATCCGAAGCTGTCGAGTGCGCTTCAAGAGTTGGCTCGCGGCTTACATCAGAAACTCCGCGCCTCGTTCTCGCGAATTAGTCCCGCGACGGCGAAGCAGTTGCTTGATGAGGTGAAATCTTACGCACGTCTATCCGCTGCTCTCCAAACCGCTGGCGGCTATGACAACCTGTTGCTGTCGGATGCGGTCAATCGGTTCTTGTGCTTCCGGCTGTCGCAGTGGCTGGAGAGTCGTCCACAAGAGTTTTTGCAGTTGGAGGCCGTGGTCGCCG
>CAIOHR010000170.1 GCA_903858115.1 uncultured Pirellula sp.
CGAGTGGAAGAAGATCTCGCGTTCTTCGAAAAGAAATACAAGATGAAGATCACCGGCGTGAAACCCAAGGGTGAGTATTCCGACCCCGACCAGTTCTACTCCGCCATCGCCAAGGAGTTGGGAATTCCCGAGATCGCGTGGCAGGCGGCATCAGAGAAGTTCGGATGGAGGAAGGATGACGGCAGGCATACCTTTACCATGCTGAAAGGTGGCCCCACCGCGGGAGGCGGGGAGGGAACATGGGATGTCATGTTCATACGGTCAACGATCAACACCGAGACGAAGAAGCCCGACCCCGCCACGATAGAGCAGGTGATGGTGCAGATCGACTATGACGGAAATATCACTTTTCCAAAGATTCCCAATGGAAACCAGTAACAGCAGAACCACAAAACACTCCGAGCGGTCTTCTTGCTCACGATATTTGTCCCGGTCGATTCCAATTTGGGTGGTCGGTGGTCTGTTGTCTCCGTCGGCGGCAACGGCAGCTCGTAAAGCGATAGTTTCGCATACGCCAGGAACCGAAGTGGAATTACCATATTGATATCAGAACCAACCATCCAGCGGCCTTGGCCACGGCCAATACGGTGGCATGACTGAGGCGCAATTCACCCCGATTCGATAAGAATTCAGAGATTCCTCTTTTAGTAAAAGATTTCAGCGGCAACCTGAGTTTAGCCTCCTAGGAACAGTGATGACCGAATTCCCGCAGACCGGACTATCCAAACTTCAGTTAACCTTTGGGGCCTTTTTAGGTTGAGAAAGTTTAGTATGAATCGCCTACGATCATTCTTTTGTTTTTCCGCCTTCTTATGTTGCACGTTGGCTGCATCTTGTTTGTTAGCTCAGCCCCCCAAAGAAATCACCAACAGCATCGGGATGAGATTGGTGTTGATCCCCAATGGGACATTCATTATGGGCTCGCCTGAAAGGGAGGATGGCCGTGAAGAGAACGAAACCCAGCAGCACGAAGTGACGATCAGTAAGGACTACTATCTTGGTGTGTACGAAGTAACTCAGGCACAGTACGAAAAAGTGATCGGTAAGAATCCGAGTCACTTTCAAGGGGCCATAGTTGATAACGAGAATGCAGATCTCCCTGTAGAAAATGTTTCATGGGACGACGCTGTCGAGTTTTGCAAAAAGCTTTCGGACTTGCCCAAGGAGAAGCAAGCAGGTCGTGTGTATCGATTGCCGACAGAGGCAGAATGGGAGTGCGCGTGTCGCGCTGGTAGTAAGACGGCATATTCATTTGATGATGAAGCGGGTTTGCTGCCCGAGTACGGTTGGTGTAGCCGCAACAGTTCTAACCGGACACATACGGTTGGCCTTTTGGAGCCAAACGCCTGGGGACTATACGACATGCATGGTAATGTTTGGGAGTGGTGTAGCGACTGGTACGGTGAATATCCCAAGGGTGCAGTCAGCGATCCGACTGGCCCACGTGAGGGCTATATACACGTGTTCCGTGGCGGCAGCTGGGACCTCCATGCCGCGTATTCCCAGTCTCAGCTCCGTCGCGGGGACATTCCGTCGCGCCGCATCAAAAACGTCGGCTTCCGTCTTGCCCTGAGTCCATCCACCACGCCGCAAGGAAGTGACGCATTGAAGCGTTGAATGAATCACAATCGGAACTCCAGACCTGTGACCCTGTAAATCGGGCTGCAAAGAAGGTGTCCGTTGGCCAAGCGTTCACTCCCCGGTCGGCTTTCCGCAACTTTTTCTCGGGGTGCGAGAGCAACCGGGTTGTTAAGTAATAACGCTTGTTAACCAGAGAGTCAGAGAGTTCGAACGGGTTGCTCCCGGGGTGCGAGCCCAACCCTCCCCGAGCGCAACCCTCTTCGTAACAATACTCTCTTTTCGCAAGAGCTTTAAGTTGTTTACCGTAAAGGGTTTAAGCTGGTTCGAGACCTGCTCGGTCCGCTACTATCGGTCGGAATGAGTTCGAAGCCATTCTTCAGACTCGCTCTGCAATGAAGCTTGTGTTGGATCTCGAACATGAGGCAGGAAATACTCAAGGAATGGCTATTCCCTAGTGTCCTGCGAGTTGCCCTCTCGCGATCCGCGACTTAAAATACGTCGGTACTTGCATGTTTCTCCAGACGGAATCGCAAATGACGATCACGAAAAAAGATCAGATCCTCCAGCTATTGAACCGCATGGAGATTGTCCGACCGCGAGATGTCGAAGCGATCGGCATCTCGGGCGCTTACCTCCACTGGCTATGCGACCATGGCATTCTGGAACGCACTAGCAGAGGACTTTACGCGCTCCCTGACTCCCAACCAAGCGAGTTTCGGTCGATCGTGGAGGCGTGCAAACGCTCACCCCATGCTACGGTCTGCCTGCTAAGTGCCCTGCGGATGCACGACCTGACAACGCAGTCACCTCATGAAGTTTGGTTGGCAATCGGTGAGAAAGACCGTAAACCCCAGATGACCTATCCGCCAATTCGCGTGGCGCGATTCTCTGGAGAAGCGAGAAGTTTCGGAATGGAATACCGAATGATCGAAGGCGTGACGATTCGGGTATACTCGCCAGCGAAGACTATTGCGGATTGCTTCAAGTATCGCAACAAGATCGGTCTCGACGTAGCCATAGAGGCGCTTAAAGATTGTCTTCGTTCACGCAAGGCCACGATGGATGAAATCTGGGAGGCCGCCAAGGTTTGTCGCATGGCAAATGTGATACGACCTTACCTGGAGGCAATAGCGTGACCAGTAAGTCACCCAGAGACGTATCCGCGTCGGTTCGCGCGAGATTACTGAACATTTCCAAAAGGAACAGCGAAGCCTTTGACTTGGTTCTCGTTCGATTTGCAATTGAACGGCTGCTGTATCGACTTTCACAATCAAAGTTTCGAGATCGATTCGTCGTCAAGGGAGCAATGATGTTTCAAGTCTGGACGCGTCTCACCCATCGCCCAACGCGTGATCTGGATTTACTTGGATTTGGACAACCCGACATAGATTTTTTTGCTCGTGTTTTTCGCGACTTATGCGATCAACCTGTAGAAGACGATGGATTGGTTTTTGTGGCAGAAACGGTCTCTGCCAGCAAGCTGAAAGAAGATGAAGAGTATGAGGGTATTAGAATCAAGTTCGATGCGAGGTTAGGGACCGCACGCATTCCTATTCAGGTGGATATCGGATTTGGAGACGCGATTACTCCAGCACCGATTCTCCTTGATTTCCCAACTGTACTTGAGCTGCCTGCCCCAACTCTCCATTCCTATCCGCGCGAAACGGTTATTGCGGAAAAGTTGCAAGCTATGGTGATGTTGGGCATCGCAAACAGCCGCATGAAGGACTACTTTGACATCTTTGTCCTTTGCACAGAATTTGAATTTGATGGCGAGCTCATCTGCCAAGCCATCAAAGCAACCTTTGATCGTCGCAACACTGTTATTCCAGATGCACTCCCAGTGGCATTAAGAATTGATTTCTCGGAGGATAAGCAAAAGTCGGTACAATGGAACGCATTTCTTCGTAAGTGTAACTTGACCGGCAAGCATCTTGATCTGACGGAAGTAACCACTCGTCTAGCAGGCTTCCTCATGCCGCCAGCCGAAGCAGCACGTTTTGGGAATGCATTCTTCAAACTCTGGCATCCAAGTAAAGGATGGACGGAAAAGAAATAGCTCAAAAGCCAGTTACAGCTGCCTTCTTCAACTCCATTCTGTGCGACCTCAACTTCGCACCAACTTCCTCCACTGTGATCGCACCTAAACGCCAACAGAACTCATATGATCATCGTTTGCGGGAATTGATCTTCCAATCTGGAAGAACTGAGACCGCGAGACGAATCGGTGTGCCTCGATCTACGATCCATGGCTGGACAAAAGCGCGACCTCGACCGGTCGTGACACTGACTGCAGATGGTGATTATGTCGAGAGCCTCGAAAAAGGGTCTTCTTTCTCGAGCGACGCACAGCACGATTGAGAGCTTTGCTTCGACTGTGCGTCGTCTTGCTTCGCCTATCTGGCTTTTCGCTTTCCTATCGACGATTGCCTCAAGGGAGCGATAAGCAGAACCTTCTTGGCGTCATTGATCGTGCAAGCCGATTCGTTCGATTGCCGAGATTACTTGCCTGCATCGGAATCTCTTCTTCGCGCTACTGCGATTGGAAGAACGTGCAAGAATGTGGACTCGATGATGTCTCGTCTTGTCCCAAGGCTTTGCCGGGGCAAATGACTGCGACAGAACGCTCCGAAATGCGATCGATGGTGCAGTGCGAAGACTATCGTCATCTTAGCGTCGGATCGATCGCCCGGTTGGCCTCACGTTTGGGAAAGGTCTACGCTTGCACTTCGACTTGGTACCGAGCGATTCAAAGCGGAAACTGGATCCGGTCTCGTAAACGCATCTATCCACCGAAACCGCGCGTCGGCTTACGAGCTACGAAGCCGAACGAGTATTGGCATGTCGACACAACCATCGTTCGATTGCTTGATGGCAGCCGCGTCTACCTGCACGCAGTTCTCGACAATTTCTCGCGCCGCATTCTCGCATGGCGATTGAATGAAACCTTCGAAACAGTTACGACAGCGGAACTCCTTAAGGAAGCAGCGAAGGGACTTCCTGACGGAACTGTGCCCTCTGCGGTAATGGACTCGGGCGTTGAAAACGTGAATGGCATAGTAAACGAACTTGTTTCTGATGGCACCATCCAGCGCATCCTTGCGCAGGTCGACATTATCGAATCAAACAGCATGATCGAAGCCTGGTGGCGTCAGTTGAAGCACCAGTGGTTGTATTTGAACGAACTCGATAGTGCGAATTCGGTGCGCAAGTTTGTTGCTTTCTACGTCGAGCAGTACAACTCGGTCGTTCCTCATTTTGCTTTTCAGGGCCAGACACCCGATGAGATGTACTTTGGAACCGGAGCGAATGTCCCGGTCGACCTCCAAGAAAAGCGATCAACAGCGCGAGCTTTACGGTTAGCGCACAATCGCGCTTTGAGCTGTGAATTATGCAGAGCAAGAACCAGCGAACCATCGCTTGTCGTGATCCAAAGCAACACGAGCTAAGCCATGTGCACCTGTGACTTGTACCAAGAAACTAGGATCACCAAGCCAGCGACAAACTCGATGGATGTCTGATTGAACGTCGCAAGCTAGAAAATCGAGTGAGCAGCAGTACACAAAGCCGGAGAAAGCCACCAACAGATCGCCCATTTGCACCGAAGTGAGTCCAAGCTCATCGATTGCACGAGCTGGGCCTTAGCGAAACTCGCGCCGCACCATCAACTCGACTAATAGCGCCGAGTTCTCGAACGCATTTTTCCAGAATGTCCTGCAGCGCCGAGCGGCGAAGCCTCTGCCACGTGAGGCGTCGCTTGTCAAGGAATTTTGTGACCGTGCGAGGCTTCCCAAAGCGCATACCAGTCCTCTCGATGTAATTCGATTTCTAGAGCTTTTGCCGCAGTCTCAAGACGCTCTACTTTGTTC
>CAIOHR010000171.1 GCA_903858115.1 uncultured Pirellula sp.
GACTCATCATGAAGATAAAGGCCTTTTCTGTGCTGCGGTCAAGCTCTTTGGAAACTGGCATAACGCCTTGCAAGCTTGCGGGATTGAAGCCAGAGTGCGTGAGCGTTGGAGCGAAGAGAAAGTTGTCGAGCGGTTGCGAGAACACGCGAAGACGCAACCTTTGGCCAACATCCGCAAGGTCGATACAAACCTAGCGTATGCAGCAGCACGACGATTTGGATCGATCAGCAAAGCGATGGAAGCCGCAGGGTTAGCTACGAAGCGGTCCAAGCCAAGGAAGCCAAGGTGAGCCCGATGATTCGAGAAACAATTATTCGCAAAATCGTCGAACTGGACTTGGCTGGTCACAGTTTACAAGAGGACACCGTCAAAGCAACCAACGAGTTGCTTTACGTGGCAGCGATGAGCGAGTTTGGCTCCTGGGAAACCGCACTTGTTTATGCTGGCGTCAGTGTTCGCGACGTTGGGCGGTTTCGCGACTTGTCGCCGGATCGTATCAAACAACAACTTCGCCGCTTGTGCACAACTGGATACGATCTAGGGGCCAAGGTCAACCAAGATCGCGACCGAGCCTTGTACGATGCCGCTCGCCAACACTTCGGTGGCTGGCGCGACGCACTCGCTGCTGCGGGGATTAACTTGGCTAACGTCACCCATCGCAAGCCCAAGAATCTCGATCGCGAAACAATGCTGCTTTGGCTCCGTAACCGTCATTCTGCGCAACAAACATTGGTTTACACCGAGGTTTGCCTTGAGAATCGAGATTACGCACTTGCGATTAGACGGGAATTTGGAAGTTGGGCCAAGGCGATTGACGAAGCGACACTTGCCGGCGACGCAGACTAAGGTTATTCGGTGGGGAACGAAGACATTTATCTACTTGCAACAGTCCCACTGGCCTGAAGACAACACTCTAGCCATTGGGATTCGGTTGCATTGAGTGTCAATTCCCCAGTTGACCCATCCGTAACATCAATCTCCTGATTCCAACCGATGTCCCCTCCGCGTAACTTCGCCACACCCGTTGTACGATCGCGAGTAAAGATCCACTGCTCTCGATCGCAGAAAAGAACTCCGGTGCAACTGCGAGATGGCAGAAGTAGTCAATCGCTTTGCGAAGGAGATTGCCACCATACGATTCGTTCACCGCAATCTTCGACATGGCAAAATCTGCTTGCGACAACTCTTTTCCAGCAGAGTTCACGCGAATGAAAATCTCGGTAACCGTCTCGATGTCGAGATCTTCAGCTAGCTCGATTACTCCAACGTGGTTGTTGATGATCTTTCGCAACTTCTCAAGGATTCGGGAGACGAGTTTCCGGTCTGCGTTGGGGTTGCGTTCTGCGTAGTCGTCAGTGAGCTCGGTCAGACTTGCATCAGGCGAGAAAACGGCTGCTACATCGCTTATCCAGGCAGGATCCTTCTTGATAGCTGGGTTTGCAACTTCAAAACGCTCGTCCTGTGGATGAAAAGCGATCCGAATACGAACTGTCTCATAATCCTTCGTCAGTACTTCGCGCCCCAGCAGGCAGGCCATGAGTGCAGTCACTCGTTGTTGACCGTCGATCAATATTCGTTTTCCGGCCGAGGATGTCCCATCCTTCAACTTCACCGTTGGATTGCGCCAAGCAATCAGGTATCCAACTGGGTACCCTTGATACAGGGAGTCCAAAAGATTCCGCACTTTGGTAGCCTCCCAAACGAACGGACGCTGAATCTCTGGAATGGCAATTTCACCAGACTTTACCCAGGTGAGCAATGTTTCAATTGGATGGGGCGTTACTGAGTAGCGTTGTGTTGACATGACGTGATATCGTGAGCTGGGCTTGTGATGAAAATTAAGGAATCGCGGTTGCTTCCGCCACGCCGGTGAAGATTATAGATGCGTATCCAAAGTCGTTGCGTTGTCCTTGAACTGCTTTATCTTTGCAGTGC
>CAIOHR010000172.1 GCA_903858115.1 uncultured Pirellula sp.
AAGAGGCCGTAGCTGGTTCCGCCCACGAGGAATGGGAATGTTCCCACTGCTGCGAGCAACGTAAATTCAACGTTGAAGTCATCGACTTTCTTGACTCCAGCAGCATCCAAGATGCCGGCGAATTTACCTGCCTGGGTCGACTCGTTAGCTGGGTCGAGGTGGCTTGTAAATGTCCAAACAACATCGTCAGCGGTTAGTGGTGAGCCGTCATGGAAAGTAATTCCTTCACGGATCTTGAAGGTCCAGACCTTGCCGCCTTCGGAAGCCTTCCAGCTCTCTGCAACGCGTGGGACGAGTTCGCCATTTTCGTTCGACCATGAAAGATATTCACCAACGTTTGCGAGGATCTGAAGGCTTCCTGCGTCGTTGGTTGAGAATGGTGTTGGCGCATTAGCGATTTTTCCAATTGCAACGCGAAGCGTTCCACCCTGGACAACGGCATCAGCCGAATCGCTAGTTGCTGCATCATCGCCACCACATGCAGCAAGACCGAGGAGACCTGCTCCTACGCCGGTTGCAGCCGCACCTTTGATGAAATGACGTCGAGAGAATTTACTCGTCGAAATCTTTTCGTTATAAGACTCTGAATTTGTTGACATGTTTTCCCCTTGTCCCATATTGGTAAGAGGACTCCCTTTGGAAGATGGGTGACATCCAACGGGCCCTTAACGGCAGGCATCCTCTTGCTTTACTTCGGACAACAATAACCACACTTTGGCCCCCTGTGCCAAACATCTCAGGCTTTAGTAAGGAAAAACTCTGGAAATGGGTAAATCCTCATATTTACAAGCGGCTTGAGGGCTATCACACCAGAAAAAGATGTCCTAAATATAGGTGTAAAGAAGCCTCAATGAAGATGAGGGATAGTTCGTGGGGCGCCGTGGCGGGTTTGCGAGGCAAGCCTTACCAAACCGTTCGGAAAAACTATTGTGGCTTATGTGGTACACCCCTAAGCAATGATTGGCGGCATGCGCAAACCAAAAGAAGTGCTCCACATACTCGTAGCTGATACAGACGATGTTGTCGGGTTGGTTGGCTCGCGTTTATTGCTTGCAGCCTTGGATAACAAAAACGTTGATGTTGCGGTCAAGGTTCAGGTTGTCGTGCAGTCTCCTAGTGCTGTCAACCTTCCGTTGCCTTCGTTGCCGCAGTTGCCCAACTCGGTCGCCCTCATCCGTCAGCAAGTCAAAGTTGCGTCCCCACGGTTTTCTCGAAGAGCCTCGCTGGTGTTGGGTTTTTCAGGGGTCAACGAACAAGTGGTCAGTAATGTACGGTTGGCCGGGTCCACCGTCCCCGTCATTAATTTGTGCTCGTTCGTGCCCGCTCTGGAAACTGATTTAGGCCAAATAAGCGGCAATAAAACAATCAAAAATCTGCACGACTCGGCTCACAGGTTTGCTGCAAATAACTACGTGCTGGATTGCGATGTTTGTGAGCGCCACCGCGAAGACGACGAGTCATATTGGTTGAATATCGCCGACGTATGCGCGCGGTTCGCGGTTGCTATCTCAAAAAAATAGGCGGCGAATCCAACCTATTTTGGTTTATTTCTTCAGCAAGTCCGATGGCGCGATGCCGAGTGCAACACTCAGTCGAACGATCGTGTCGAGCGCAGGTGAGAAGTGGCCGTTTTCAATTCGGTTGATGGTCTTGCGATCAACACCAGCTAGTTCGGCCAAAAATGCTTGGCTCAATTCGTTAGCACTGCGCAGATCGTAGAGGCGCTCTGCTAAAACACTGCGCATGTTTTTGACATCACGCTTCATGGTCGACTCTGACGGCTTGCGAATGATTGCTTTAGGCATACTTCAACTCTAATCAAAGGGCGGACATGAGTCCGAACACTGAAACCATTTCAAAATCAGGCGTAGGCTGAAATCATGCGAATCGGCGTTCTGACAGGCGGCGGCGATTGCCCGGGACTAAATGCCGTCATTCGTGCAATTGTTCGCAAGGCCGAATCGCGATTTGGTGATGAAGTCATTGGTTTCATGGATGCTTGGGACGGCGTAATGGAACAGCGGACCATGACGCTCGACACAGCTGCCGTGCGCGGCATTCTTCCCCGTGGTGGCACAATTTTGGGCACTCGCCGAGGC
>CAIOHR010000173.1 GCA_903858115.1 uncultured Pirellula sp.
ATGCAGGACCCCGCGACCGCTCGTCCTGGGTTTTGCCAGCCGCCTCCATCGATTCTCGATCCGCGATCGCACTTTGGGGATTCGTATTGAAGATCTCGATTCCCGGCACATTCATCGAAACAAAAACGTCCTTCGAGACCTCGGCCATGATCTGGCCATCATCCCCCCGGTAACGGCCTTCATTACTAATCGGCGGCTGCCCCGTTCGGTAGCCTCCGAACAAATACCGTTCCCCAATTCGGCGGTTCGCAGCAGCAACGGACTGGAGAAAAAGCTGCGTCACTTCTTCAGAAAGACCAAGCCGAGTATCTTCGTTGCTACTTGCCCCGCTCGACTGTCCGAGAGCGATCTCTTTTGCTCGAACCACGACATCGGCAAGCTCTCCCAACGCATGGTCACTATTTGAGAGGTATGTTTCTGTGAGCCGGATATTATTTAGAAATTGATCGTTATTCATCTTATCCGTCCTAATCTCCAGCACCTTCGCTGATCCAATCGGATCATCAGAAGGAGTGTTCAATTTCTTAAGTGTGGCGTTTTGATTCTGCAGGCCCTCGAGGCGTTCACGACTCTTGCGAACACTATCTCGGAGAACCCCAAAGTTTGTGTTATCGGTGACCCTCATGCCGCCACCCCGTCCTTAGGTCCCTGCAATTGGACTAAAAAGATTGAGGTCATCGCTTGAGCTCCAATATCGTCTTCAAACACTCATCAGCGACTTGGATCACTTTTGCAGAGGCGTCGAACGCGTGCTGAAACTGGAGAAGATTTGCTGTCTCTTCGTCGATAGAAACTCCCGACACCTGTTCGCGAATTTTTCCGAGCTGCGTCGCAATATCCCGCTGTTGCGTAAGAACAGAGCGATTCCGTCCGTTTGCAACGCCAATATCACTGACGATCGAGTTGTAAAAATCATCGATCGTTGCTTTGCCGTCGTTTAACAGCTTTTGGCCCTGTAGTCCGGAAATCGCGAGCGCAATCCGGTTATCGCCCGGTGAATCCGGCTCGAATGCCGTCGCAATGTAATTCACGTTCGATTTCACTTCGTCGGAGAGATCGATCAACTCGGCTGCACGGAAGGAGCCAGAAATCGGTTTAAAGAAATTGGCGCCGGTCTCCCCATATCTATTGGTGCCTTGAGAGTGGATCGCATTCACAGAGGTCGTGAGTCCAAAAGCCAATTGATCCAGTCGATCCACCACGGTCGAGAGCATCTTATCGCGAGTTTCTAGGAGAGCGCCCAGTTTGCCGCCACTCACTTGATGAGTTACATTTCCTGCTACTGACGCCTCCGTCTTTAGATCAAGGGCGTCTTCCATTTTTCCTTGGTTGTCAGCGGGACTGCGCTCAGTAGAAAATTTTGTATAAACAGGACCCGCAACCAGTGGGCCGACTCCTTTAATGTTAACGACGTACCCACCATCGTTGTCCTTGTGCATTTGAAGATCGAGATAGCTTCCCATCTTCTTTAAAACAGCATCCCGTCGATCGAGCAGATCGTTGGGAGCGCCACCCGCGATCGTGGCTGTCTTGATTCGGAGATTGAGGTCTTTCAGCTCCTCGGCATTCGAGTTGAGCTCACGAACGTAACCATCCATGCGGGAATCGATGTG
>CAIOHR010000174.1 GCA_903858115.1 uncultured Pirellula sp.
ATATGAATCAACTGGGCGATGAGATGATTCTCACCCTCGCGAGACTCGATCGTCCCACGTGTCATCTGCGAAAACGTGACGAACGAACGTGGACCGGCCAGTGGCTCGAATATGAGCAGATGCCGATCGAACTTGTATTCCACGAATCCTAATCAATGAGGCGGTTATTATGTCGTTTTCTGCTTGTTACCATGTATTCGGTCGGGATTTTTACATTGAGCCTGCAAGTGCGCAGTTCGCAAATGCGGTGTTTCATGACGAGTACCAAGTCAATGTCTTGCGGGGACACAACGTACGGACGATCGTCGACATCGGTGCCCATGTTGGGAGTTTCACCGTGATGGCCCATCACTATTGGCCCGTTGCGCGTATCGTTGCCGTGGAACCGCATCCTGAGAGTTTTGATCTATTGGTACGCAATACGAGCCACATTCCAAAGAACTGCCTCACCCTCATCAACGCAGCGGTCACTAGCAAAAGTGGACGATGCATGCTCTCATCCCCAGTCTCTCACAGTCGTGTGAGCGAATATGCGCCGGCCGTATGGGACAAACTGGAACCGAGGCAAAGCGATTTCGGAGTGCAAGTCGATTCGATAACACCAGAAGACCTATGGAGTATTCTTGGCGATGTAGGCATCGACGAGGTTGACCTGATCAAGCTCGATTGCGAGGGGGCCGAGTATTTAATTGTTTCCGAGTTCTCCGCTTTAGGGCTTATGGATCGCATTGGCTGGATCCGTGGCGAATGGCATAGCCGCAAGGACAATCTGCTCCTGGCCAACCTCCTGGGCCAGACCCACGCCTACAACATCGATCCGAACTATCCGCATTCGGTAGGCATGTTCGTCGCCCATCGGCTTTGACTGGACATGGAGGTTCGAGATCAAATATTCACAAAGCTTTTAACGCTTGATGCCGATTCGATTCGTAAGGAAAACTGTCTCAACGTCCGCACGCAGGCCGCAAAACGAGCATTTTTACGGTCCGTTGGAGTGGAAATCGAGCATCGAAGGAGGAGTAAGTTAATCATCGAACCAAAGTTTGAGCCTCGCTTACCCCCTGTGAGCGGGGTGTCACGACAAGTTTCGCTCCTAGTGCCGAGTTCTCGGACACAAAAGTGCTGAATGTTGTGATGTGGAGCAATGCTGCTAGCATTTTCTTTGGCAACCCCCATGCGTATGCTGATCGATTAACATTTTGATTCATTAGCGCTGGCGGCTATCCGAAGCGGGATTTTTTAAATTCTTCCTTGAATTAATTTGACTGGCGATCATTCAGTCATACAATCGCTGCTTATTCAATCTTGGTTCTTTGGTGATTACCGCAAGCGAGCCTAGGACTCGCATCCTCGGTAGGATCACTTGGACATCAATCAACAGGACGCCACCGGTGTGTTGCATGTTAGGACTCGGGATTTTACGCTCTAATCGATGTTTTGGCTATGCATCGATCTTCATTGCGATGGCGGTGAACCAGTGTTTTTCACAGGGCACCTTGAATGCGGTATGTAGTCGAGATGATGCTGCGATCAGTAAGCCAATTGCGGAAATTGTTCACGAATTTTCTCATGTTTCTTCCGGGCAGCTCATTGCGTGCCAGTTGGATGAACTGCTTATATGTGAAACTGTTGCAATCCCGATTAAGATTACGAACAAACTTGATCGGAAATACCGATTGGGAACCAACCGCTCCACTTGCGGATGCACTGTGGCAAAGATCATCGGAAGCAACGACGAGATAGCACCTGGACAATCGATTGGATTGGAGATACGCGTATCCCCAAGAGACGCAGGCCCGTTTTCAAAATCGATAACTTTTTTTGAGCCAGACGATGATACTCCGTTGTTTGTATTGGAATTGAAGTCCAATGTGCGAGACCCGCTTGACTTGCCAATCCAGTCGGTGATTGAATTGGGAAAAGTACCTGCGTCAAAATCACTTTCCTTTGAAGTATCCGCAAACAGCCGTGATGTGTCGTTATTTGCTGATCGCATCTTGTTCGTAGGGGATTTCGTTAGAGAGTTCGAATCGAACCAGAAAGACGACCATAAAGTGACAGTGGCGTTCAGGTTGGAAGCGGATTCTGACTCGCCGTTCGAAACAATGCATCACCTAAAAGTTAATTACAAGAGCCGCAGTGGGGATGTTGATCGAGATTTTCCGGTGTTGGTCAGGCGCGCAGTTCCACTACGCGCAACGCAAAAGAAACTCACAATATTGAACACAAGCGGAACCCAATCTTCGGAAATCAAATTTGCGCTGCTTGGTGGTTTTTCTGCAAACAGCGAATATAAAGTATCGCTTTTATTAGGTGATGATCAGATTTCGGAAACTACGGTGGTTGCTCATTCGAACCGGGTTCTGCCAGTAAAATTCCTTCTGAACAAAGAAAATCCGATTTGGCATGCTGATGCCGGTCAGTTGCGTATTCGTCTGGGTGACGAAAGTTTTGAGATCCCGTTTTCGATCGTTAAGGATTGAGAGTCATGAAGAATGCTGCTTGCGCTTTGTTTGCGATGGTATTTGCGGTTGCGACCCAAAGTAGCGCCTATGCTCAGCCTCAGGCGTCTCTTTGTGGTAAACTTTCCACATCGAATTTCGTAACGTGTTTTATTATGAACTCGAATAACCCCAAGGATACCATTACTTGCCCAGGGAGCGGGTACTGCGATGCAAATGATAAATGCAAGAAGCGACCAGGGTTTGCGACCACCGGTGAGAATACGTTTCCGGTCGACGACTGGACCAAAAGGTTTTATGGCCTAACCGACGACAGGGATTTCAAGATTACCCAAAACACCTTAAAGTGCTTCGAGTTAATGAATTGCAAGGACGATTGTGCAATGGGTCCGAACGGCATGGAATGTAAAATGGGGACCACGTTGATCGGCCATCTGGACATTATAGAAAACGTTGAAGACGGGCCCTGTCCAGATGAGGAAGCGTAGTACCAAACGCCATATCCCACGCTCGGCGATTGACTATTGCCATAAGGCGCTAGAGTCCCTTCTGCTGAGCTTCGGCTTGAGAAGATAGGATAAAGACATGTGTTCTCCACTGCATACCTAGGTAGAGATTTGATGAGGATACAATCATTACGGGTTTCAAGAAGCATCGCTTTCGAACCACGTCTCTGGTGGATTTACCTCGTGAGTACGTGCCAATTTTTTTGCATCGCATCGTACGGTGTTTGCCAGCGACCGACTGTCGATGAAGACGACATCGGCGTAGCCTATATATCTCAATCCATTGGCATGGAATGCTATGTGGCGAGAGTTGTTGGCGAAGAGGACGACGACGTAGGGGAGCGAGCCGCGTTTTCCCAGTTCGAAGCCATTTACTGTTATTACAAGCCTCCAAACTCCAACGTACCACAAGAGCGATTTGAACGGACCAGTGTTTGGGACACCTGGGAAGGAAAAACTCGGGATGTGAACGAACGGGTGCTAAAGGTAACGAATCATGAATGGATTGAACGCAACGGCACGATTTTCGATGCGAAAACAAAGCATCCGGAGACGGACGTCAACGATACGTTCACACCAGTTGAGCGATTCGATCCGCTTTTTTTACCAATCAGCTCAACTCTTTCCATGCGCTTCGGTTGGGCAAAAAGGGATAATTTGAGTAGCTGGATGCCTGCGGGAAAGTTGTACGATAGAACAAGGGACGATAAAGGAAATGATGTCGGGGTTTGGTATCGCGGCAAACCCAAAGTGATTGGCCTGCAAGAGATCCACTTCGATCCCAATCACGGAATGCCGGTGAAGTCCACCGAAAGGATCAAACGACGAGGACTTGTAGAGTTGGATGAGAAAAGGCCCCGCAGCTCTACAGAACTTTATTCGACAACAACCACCGAGTGGAAGCAGTTCAAGGGCGGGGAATTGTGGTTACCAGTGTCCATTGAAAGCGAACAAGTGACGCGTGGGCGGTGTTCGTTCTCGGTTAAGATCGAGTGGTGGATCGATGATGAAGTCCCATTAAACATTTTTGAATTCGACGATTTCAAGCTTGCGACGATTCGAATGTCGAGATTGAACAAGTTGATTGAGGCTCGAAAACAAGGTAATATTAGAACAACTGAATAGGTAGGGCGTTTGAACCAGCGCTAATGCATCAAAATGTTAATCGATCAGCATTGCTCCGCGTCACAACATTGTGCACTTTTGTGTCCGAAAACTCGGCACTAGCAGTCGAGCTTATCTTTTCAGCGCACTCACAGGGGGGCATTGGTCTCACACGTTGTGTGGATGACTGATTTGCTCCTCTTTCGATGCTCGGTTACTGCTCAAGCATGCTGTGAAAATGGCCATTTTGCGGCCAGTGCGCAGACGTGGAGACAGTGGTCCTTGCGAATCGAATCGGTTTATGGCTTGGTCTCCAATCTCCTATCCTGTCTCGATCGGCTTGCTTTCGATCTGAATGATTGGTTCATTGGAGGCGCACTTGAAGCAAGTTACTGCGCGGTTCGCTGCTAATCTTGCTTGTCTGGCAACTGAGCGAGCATCGCTGAGTTGGTTCGGAATATCACTTCCTTTACCAAAGTACATCTCATCGGGCGTTTGGCCCTTGAA
>CAIOHR010000175.1 GCA_903858115.1 uncultured Pirellula sp.
CCCTTGCAAAGTTGTGTCCCCACAGAGCTTTGCTCCGTTTCGCTGTGCGCCGCTAATTGTACGTGAAGACGAAGGCACTTCAAAGAGCCTTTGAACACCGGCGCTATGCCTCAAAAAATCCAAACATCACCTACCCAAGACGCCAAACCAGAAAGGAATTCAAAATATTTTTGAATCAGCAATTGCCAAGGATTAAGACCGTCGCTGTCTTTTTTTCTTGTGCTTTGACAGGCTGGAAGCGCTGGCTGCCTCCCCCCTCACTTCAGCTCTACTTTTGACCACGAATAAAGCGAATCATACGAATGCTCAATACTCAGTAATCCTATTCGTGCCATTCGTGCTATTCCTGGTCAAACCATTTCTGGTGCGATCATGGTTTCGCGACTCGGGAAGATTCGATGCATTTTTGGAAGCATCTCGGGCCAAAAGTGTTATCCCAGAGCAAGGGGCGTCCGAAAATGAGACTGTTGGGAACCCAGAAGTTCATCTATAATTCTGGGGATGAATAGACTCCTTTTCGTTGAACATAAGTGCTTTTGAGCAAACGAGATATGACCACTCAGACCATTAGTTCGCTCGCGCAGGCTACCCATCCTATTTATCTGGGAATTGACGTCGGCGGGACCGGCATCAAGATCGGTGTTGTCGACGACGAGGGCAACACGTTAGGTTTTTCGTCCATCGCCACGGAGGAACCGCGAGGGCCAGCCGATGCCATGGACCGAGTGGTAGCAGCTTGCAAAAAGTTGTTGTCGGAGATCGGGATTACTTTGGCAGATGTCGCTCGCGTGGGACTTGGAACACCAGGCAGTCAGGACATCCCTAAGGGAATGCTGATCGAACCGCCGAACCATCCCCATTGGCATCATTTTCCGATTGTCGCCTGTCTAGAAGAGAAGATTGGTCGACCCGTTTCTTTTGCAAACGATGCGAATGCTGCCGGTTTTGGTGAGTTCTGGGTTGGCACAGGTCGAGTGTTTAGCAGTATGGCATTGCTAACTTTGGGAACTGGTGTGGGTGGCGGGTTGATTATCGATAACCAATTGGTGGTTGGTCAGAACAGTTTCGGAGGTGAATGCGGACATCTTATCATCGACTCGCGGCCAGATGCTCGACTGTGCGTTTGGGGCGGTGGGCGTGGACATCTCGAAGCGTATGCCAGTGCCAGTGGTGTTGCGGCCCGAGCTCGCGAACAATTGGCAGCAGGAGCCACGAGTTTGCTGAGCGATCGAGCGGCTACAGTTACTAGTCGCATGATCTATGAAGCGGCGAGTCAAGGGGATGCCTTCAGCCTTCACATTATCGACGAGACGGCAGATTACCTGTCGATTGGAATCGCGACGATTGTGCACATGATCGATCCGGGGTTAGTAGTGTTGGGTGGTGCGATGAACTTTGGTGCAAATGAATCACCTGTTGGCAGACGATTTCTATCGCGGGTTACTGAGTCATTCCGAAAACGTAGTTTTGAGTATGTCGCGAACGGAACGAAGATCGAGTTTGCTTCGCTTGGTGGAGATGCTGGATATTTGGGCGCGGCTGGAATTGCTCGCATGGACAATAAGACAAAGGGTTGATCCCTTTCGCAACTGCGATTCGCGATTGCGATTTCATGACAATAGGTTTAGTAAATGAGTTTAGTCAAAGAAGGCGGGAAACACGGGGAGATACCTCAATCTCGTATTCGCAATTTTTGTATCATTGCCCACATTGACCACGGCAAGAGTACGTTAGCCGATCGACTACTGGAGAGAACAGGTACGGTCGAATTGCGCAAGATGAAAGAGCAATTGCTCGACGCGATGGATTTAGAGCGAGAGCGTGGGATCACGATCAAAGCGAAAGCCGTTTGCTTGAACTACACCTACAAAGGAGAAGTTTACGAACTGAATTTGATCGACACACCGGGCCATGTGGACTTTCAATACGAAGTCTCTCGATCGTTGACCTGCTGTGAAGGGGCATTGCTTTTGGTGGACTCGTTTCAGGGCGTTGAAGCGCAAACTGTTGCGAACGCATATGCAGCGATGGATCACGATTTGAAGATTATCCCTGTCATCAACAAAGTGGATTTGACCCACGCCAGGGTGGACGATGTCGCCAAGGAGATGGAACAGATCCTCGGCATCGATCCGACGGAAATCGTCAAATGTTCGGGCAAGGCTGGTATTGGTATCGACGAGCTACTCGAAGCGATCGTGGAGCGAATACCTGCTCCTGGCGGTGAAGTAACAACCTCGTTCAAGGCGATGGTGTTCGATTCGAATTATGACGACTACCGCGGTGCAATTACTTATGTTCGATTAATGCAGGGGGAGATCAAAAAGGGAGACAAGGTCCGCTTCTTAGGCGTGGGGGTCAACTACGAAGTGCTCGAGATTGGGCAATTTATCCCTTCGCGTCGTCCGTGTGAGAAACTGCGCGCGGGGCAGGTGGGGTATCTCATTTGCAATATCAAGTCGCTCAAAGACGTTCGCATTGGCGATACGGTCGCCTTGGTGAGCGATACAAATGCCGAGTTATTACCTGGTTATCAGCCACCCAAACGCATGGTGTACTGCGGTCTTTATCCGAGCGACGGGCAAGAGTTTACCGAGCTGCGCGATGCCTTGGAGAAGCTTTCCATCAACGATCCATCCTTTGAGTTCGCTCCTGAGACCAGCGATGCATTGGGATTCGGATTCCGTTGTGGATTTTTGGGGCTGTTGCATATGGAGATTGTCCAGCAGCGACTCGAAAACGAATGCGACATCGATTTGGTACAAACGGCACCGAATGTAACGTACGAGATCATCAAGCGTGGTGGGACCAGAATGGAAATCCATCGCCCGCAAGAAGTGCCAGATTCTGGAGAAATCGAAGAGTTTCGGCAACCCATCGTGCGAGTGAACTTCGTGCTCCCACAAGAGTACATTGGCATTACGATGAAACTTTGTCAGGACCGACGCGGTATGCTTCGAGGCAATGAGTTTCTTTCCGCGACACGTTCGCTGGTAACCTATGATTTGCCACTGGCGGAAGTGATTTACGATTTGCACGACAAGCTCAAAAGCGCAACGCGTGGATACGGGACGATGGACTATGAGATCATCGGTTATGAACCTGCGGACTTGGTACGTATGGACATTCTCGTGAATGGAAAGCGTGTCGATGCGCTCAGTATCATTTGCGATCGACGAGACTCGGATCGACGCGGACGCGCTGTGGTCAAGAAGCTCAAGGACGAGATCGATCGACACATGTTCGAAGTCGCGGTTCAAGCGGCCATTGGGTCGCGTGTGATCGCGAGAGAAACCGTGCCAGCAATGCGAAAGAATGTTACCGCCAAGTGTTACGGTGGCGACATCACTCGAAAACGCAAACTGATGGCGAAGCAGCGCGAAGGGAAGAAACGTATGAAGTCCATCGGATCGGTCGATATTCCGCAACGCGCCTTTATGGCGGTGCTGGATACGGGCGAAGGCAAATAGGAATACTTGTCAGCAGGCATAAATAAAGAAACCTGTAAGCTACGCATCGACGACGATGTTGCCATCTGGAACACAAACGCAGGGTAGTATCTCGTTAGTCTTTAATTGGAACTGTGGCTTGCGTATGTACCGGACTTTTCCAAGTAGAAGTTTTACGGCGCACGTTCCACACGCTCCTGTTCGGCATCCGCTATTGATTGGGACATGACTTTCCATGGCAAACCCCAAGAGATTGGGATAGGTGGATGCAAAGTCGGTCAGTTTGTTGGATTGTCGAAAGTGGACAGAGCAGGGCGCAGCCTGCCGTTCGGCAACAAGCTGGGCTGGGGGTTGGCTTTCCTGAAATAGTTCGAATCGAATGTTCTTTTCACCCGCGCCACATTCGATGAGATCGTTCTTGAGTTTGATTTGCCATGCTTCTGGGCCGCACAGGTAGAAGTCTGTTTGATGGAGGTCTTCGATCGAATTGCATACGTCACTTCCCGTGTATTTGCCTTCCTGAATGACATTGGTTGAGGATCCTTTTACACCACGAGGAAACTCGCTCAACCACATTTGTATTCGGGCTTTGGGAAAGTTATGGGCTGCGTTGAGTAAGAACTCGCCAAAGGGCATATGATCTACATCGCGGAATTGGGCAAAAAAGCTGACCGATGCGTGAGAACGTTTTAGAGTTTCCAAGAACATGGGTAGCAATGGTGTGACTCCGATACCCGCACTTAGAAGTACGATATGTCGCTGTGCACAGGAATGAAGGTAGAAGGAGCCGGTGGGGCCACGCACGCGAACGGTGTCACCCACATCAATATCTTCATGCAGCCAGCGGCTCACACTAGCTACCGAAGCTGAGTTTTTCTTGACGGATATGCGCCAATAGCCTTGTTGGCAGTCATCCGAAAGACTGTAACATCGGAACTCGGTAGGTAAGCCATCGGACAGAGGACGTTCGATCAAGAGATGTTGACCTGGAAGGAATCGGGGCAACGGCGAGCCGCTCGCTTCAACAAGATAAAATGATTTTACATCTGCCGATTCGTGATCGACTCGAACGATCTTCGTGGTGAACCACTCGGCTGACCGTTCCGTGACAGATAGATTGATGTAGGTTTGTTGAAGTGCGGCGGAGATTTCGGAGTCCCAGCACTGGGTCTGAATGGCAATGGTGCGTTCCATTCTGCGTTTTTGCAGGCCATTTCTTAACCAGGAGCGCGACGATATGATCAGCAACGTAACGATCGCAGCGGCAAGCAACATGATGGGAGCGATGGTCCAGTGGCTCATACTGGGTCGTTCGTCAGCTGGTTGGAATTAAATTGATCGGAATTGTCTCAAAAGTCGGGGATTGTGCGAGCAGGGTCTCTTTACCCGGCTTGGAAGGATTGCGAGAATAACTCGTACTGCTTGCCTATTCGGACTTTTGAGTTGGGCCAGGGAGCTGCCGTGGTTACAAAACGACAGCTCCCTCGCATGTTCTGACATTCACAACTCGCGTTGAATGGGTTTTTCCATAACCTTCAAACCCTACGTCGGATTTGGATATCTTTTGGGTATCTGTAATTGACTCCAGGGACATGTGAATTTTGTCAGATTGAAACGAATCTTGGAAACTCCAGAAACGCCGACTTTTGATGACGTTACTACTCCCGACGCCAAGCTCGAAAGATGCCAAGGCATTATCGGGTATCGGTTTCAGGATCAAGGAATTCTGTTATCTGCCTTAACCCACTCAAGTGTTGCGACGACGCGAACTCAATCCAATGAGAGGATGGAATTTTTGGGCGATTCCATCTTAGGGATGGTGGTTTGTGTGAGTTTGTTTCGAAGCTATCCAGACTATTTGGAGGGTGAGTTAACGAAGATAAAATCGGTGGTCGTCTCCAGGAGAGTCTGCGCGAAAATCTCGCGTCAACTGAGATTGGATGAGTGTTTGATAGTCGGGCGTGGTATGTTAAAGAATGCAATGCCGAGATCTTTGTTGAGCGATGTTTTTGAAGCGATCGTTGCAGCCATCTACTTGGATGGCGGGATCGAGGCGGCGACGCGATTCATCATGATGCATATTGAGCCGGAGATGAGGTTAGCCGCAGACGGTCATCATGGAGGCAACTTTAAGTCATCGTTGCAGCAGTTGGCACAACGGGATCTAAAAGGTACCCCCATTTATCGTTTGGTGGATGAATTCGGTCCCGATCACAGCAAGCAGTTTCAGGTAGTAGCAGAGATTACCGGAAAGCGTTTTGCGCCAGCTTGGGGGCGCAATAAAAAAGAAGCGGAACAGCGTGCGGCCGGGAATGCGTTGTCGCAACTTCGTGGCGAGGAAGCCCCATTTACCACTATGTAGGGAAGCGTTGCAGTGAGAAGCAAAGCGAAACGAAGGCGAGGGTTGCTTTTCGAAGCATTGGAGTCGCGATTCGTAATGACCGAAGAAGGAAGCGTCTTTGGTCTGCGTCAATTCTACGACACTTCGGGGCTTGGCGGGATGGTAAGCGGTGTAGCGGAATGGGGAGATGGTCAATCCACATCGCTCTCGATTAGTAATCAACCCGGTCTCGGCTCATTGCGATTTCGATTCGACTATTCTCTCGATTCCTCCGGATTTTTTGCGGACATTCAAAGAAGGCGAGTTCTCCAAAACGTTGGGGACGCGATCGCATCAAAATTTTCTGACACTCTACAAGCTATCATTCCTTCGGGAGCTAGCACTTGGACAGCGACTTTCACCGATCCAACAACGGGTGGTGCAGCCACGCGTCTTAATCTAACTGTCAATGCGAATGAGATATTGGTATTCGTTGGGGCACGCTCCATGGGGACTACTCGTGGGCTTGCATCACGAGGCGGATTTAGGAATGCAGGATCAACTCAGGAATTTATCGATCTTGTGCGTGCGCGTGGACAAAAGGGCGCACTTAGCAATCCAGCAACCGATTTTGGGCCGTGGGGAGGATCGCTCGCATTTGATTCAGGGTCGAATTGGCACTTTGGAGCTGACACAACGGAACTCGATGCGAACGAATTTGATTTCGCGACAGCCGCGGGTCACGAACTGATTCATCTATTGGGATTTGGTTTGAGTCCTAGCTTCGATGCGAAACTCGTCGGTGGTGGTTTTGCGGGTACGAACGCGGTCGCTGTCGCTGGAGTATCCCCCGTGCCTATGGCGGATTCGGATCACTTTTTAGCTTCGATCCAAAGCAATGGTCAGCTAACGATCATGGCTCCCCACATCGATAATGGGTTGCGCCGATTGCCTACGCGGTTGGACTTTGCAGCACTACAGGACGTTGGATGGCAATTGAACACGCAGGGGTTGCAGGTATCTGCAAGTCATACGTTTGGTGATAACGCGAGTTTCAACGCTCGCATAAAACTTCGGGGCTCACTCCATGGAGAGATTGTCTACCCGTTAGTTATTGGAATCACCAATGTTGCGCCGTCACTATCTGTTACCACCAATCGTTCGACCGCGCAGGGAGTGCCAATTTCCTTACCTCGCATTGCGCAGTTCACCGATCCTGGGTTTGGTGCCCCTGGTGCGACGCCTCCCATATCGGAGTCGTTTTCCTATTCTATTGCATGGGGAGACGGAACCCCAAATGATTCCGGAGTGGCAACCATTGAATCGCTAGGCTCTGAAGGAAACCTAACGCGAGGTTTTTTTGCCGGCACCCACACCTATGCTGCCATCGGCAGTTACACAGTGACCGTCACTATGCAAGACGACGATGGTGGAGTCGCCCAGCAACAATTCACGATCCAGGTAACACCCCCCCCTGAACTCAGAGCTCGGTTGGATCGCCAGTCTGTAGCAGAGGATGCGGGTCAAAACGCTGCGAACTTAATCGTGCAACGTATTGGTTTTGATCTTGGCAGCAGTCTCTCGGTCAACTTAACGAGCAGTGATACATCAGAGCTTATGTTGCCAGCAAATGCAGTATTTCCTGCGGGCATCGACACGATCCAAGTTCCCATACATGCAATCGACGACAACCTCTTGGACGGCTCGATTGCCGTTCAATTGTTCGCCAAGATCAACGCGATTCAAAGCTTGCCCGTTTCGCTTAATGTCCTCGACCGAGAATCTCTTCTGCTTTCCGCAACTCGATTGGTGTTCGGAGAGCATGAAGGGGCTGGAGTATCGGTCCTTACGATTGCCCGATCCAATACCGACATCGACCAACCGTTGACAGTGCAACTGCTGAGCAATGACCCTAGCGAGGCTACCACGCTAGTAAGCGTTACGATTCCAGCGGGTCAGCAAAGCACAACGACAGGAGTCACTGCCGTTGATGACAATCTGTTCGACGGCTCCCAAACAGTTCGAATCACCACAAAAGAGTTACGCTACTCAGATGCCTCTGTCGACTTGACCGTAATGGATTATCAGCCGATTGTTATTGTGCCGATGAAGACAAGATTGTCCGAAGAAGAGCCTGAAAATCGTTCCACCCAAACGAGAGTGGAGATTCGATCTCCTGCTCCTGCTAGCGGTGTCACGATCCAACTGTCGACATCCGTTCCGAGGCAAGTGACGCTTCCGGCATCTGTTGTTATTCCTGCCGGCCAAACTTCAGTCGAGTTCTTCGTGTCATTGATGGACGATTACATTCCGCAAGGCGAACGCAACGCACGGATACTTGCGGCCGGTGATGGTCTCGTGGCTGCCACTGTCGATTTAGCATTAACAGATACGGATCCAGCGTACTGGACAAATCCGCTTGAACCCAGGGACGTCAATGACGATACTCGAATTGATGCGCTCGACGTGTTGGAAGTTGTCAATGCACTCAATCGCCTTGGGCCACTTATACTCAATCCCAATCGAGATTTAGAATTGCCTTTCGTTGATACCAACCGCGATGGGATCATGGACTCGCTGGACGTGTTGTTGCTGGTGAACTTCATCAATAGTAGAGGTTGATTTAAGCGATGCAGAACCTCACGAAATCGCTGTTTCCATTCCAACGACGAGCCGCCCTACTTTCTATTCTCGAGCTGTCGCTATTTCTAACCGCGATTTTTCTTGCATCGATACTTAGTGTACTTTGGGTCGATTCTATTGTGCCTCTTTCGCCTTCCTCGCGATGGGGGATTAGCCGATTTGGGGCATTAGCGGGTTTACTGGCCATAGTGGTCCTATGCTGCGTGGGATGGCGATCATGGAACACCAAGCGGGATGCGATCTTAATCGATCATCACGCCGCGACTGGAGGAACTATGGCGACAGGCTGGGAATTGAATCAGAGCCAACTTCATGAATCATCTCGAGCACCATTGCTCGGCCAATCGTCTTCGTTTGCAAACTATGCCATCCGGAGTGCGATGGGACAGCTAGAACGGTTTTCCCCCTCGCAGATTGCCCCTTGGCAGCAATTACGCCGTCCCTTGATTGCAATAGGGGGTGTTGGATTTTTCGCCATCTTGATGACGCTGTTCGCACCAAACTACATGTGGAATCAATGGCGACGCATCGCTTATCCGCATCTTGATATTCCCCCATACAGTGACCTCATGCTCTATCTCGAGGACAAGGAACTGAGTATCCAGTATGGTGACGACATCAAGATCCTTGCCAGTTCTTCGAAAAAACCACGAGAACGGCTCGAGTTAGTGACACAGACCAACAATGGAAAAGAATATGTTCTACCGATGCTGTCGCGAGGTTCGACACAGTGGCAAGCGATGTTGACCGATGTCCACGATTCGATGGATTACTTTGTTCGAAGTGGATCAGCACGATCGGAACGAGGCAAGCTGACTGTTCAATGGACTCCGAAAATCACGTCGAGTCGTATCCGTATCACGCCTCCCGAGTATACGAGAAAGGCTGTGTACGATGGTCCGATCCCTGAAAATGGTATTGCCGGATTAATCGGCACAGAAATCGTACTGACACTCGAAAGCAATCGAGAATTAAGCGTTGGAGAAATTCAGTTTCGCTTTTCAGACAATACGGAGTCGACCTTAGAAATGCTCCCCGAACGAAAGCCAGCGAGTAAAGAGGTCGTCCTAAAAGGAGTCAATGAAAATGCTTCTTCTCGATCGGTAAGTGTCGCGTTTACGCTCAACCGCGAAGCATCATTTGAAGCGAGAGTTCGGGGCGTCGATGAGCTTCTTTCTGTGGATAGTATCCAGTCCAAGCTTCGGATGATCCAAGACGCGAAACCCGCAGTCCGAATTGTTGAACCGAAACCGATATCGTTTGCAACACCGGACATCCAACTCCCCGTTGTCATTGCCGCTGAAGATGATTTTGGGTTGTCGTCGCTCAGGCTGTATCGAAGTTTGAATGGATCTCCTGCTACCGCAGATAGCATCCCAACCGATGGCGAAGCAAGATTGGATGCGACCGTTTCACTTGCGCTGCCCTCGTACGACTTGCGACCAGGAGATGAAATCGAGTTGTTTGCTCGAGCCGAGGATAATGACCCCTCTGGGTTCAAAGGAATTGAATCAAAGAAAACGACAATCAAGATTATCTCCGTACGTGAATTCCAGGAGATTCTCATGGAACAACAAGGGGCAGATGCGCTTCGTGCGAAATACGATGCAGCTCAGCGATATCTTGAGAAAATGTCTGCGGCGTTAGCAGCTGCCGAAGAGGTAGCAAAGAATGCCGAACAAGGTCCGAACGATGCAGCAGCGGCTGCAGATCTACAGCAGAAGCTGATGGACGCAGAAAAGGCAGCATCCCAAGCAGCTCAAGAAATAGAGAAGATTGCTCAAAACGCATCCGAACTGGAACTGGACCAGCAGCTCTCCAAAATGCTTCAAGAGATCGCATCCGATGCGGCAAAAGCCGCCGGTATGCTAAAGGACATGGCTGAAGAGCAAAAGGGGGAACGCCCGCTGTCACAGCAGGAAAAAGAAGAATTGAATTCGATGCG
Source organism: uncultured Pirellula sp. (assembly GCA_903858115.1). Taxonomy (GTDB): domain Bacteria; phylum Planctomycetota; class Planctomycetia; order Pirellulales; family Pirellulaceae; genus JBKCUI01. The sequence continues at coordinate 10,358 of CAIOHR010000175.1, forward strand.
GGACAAAGTCCAATCGGATCGAAAAGATATACAAGAGGAGGCGATAGACACTATCGATTCGGTCAATCAAGCGATGAAGCTGCAACTGGATGAGGAAAAGTTTGAGTCGCTTGCCGAGAGACAGCGTGAGATTGCTGAACGCATGGAGTCCTTGCAAACAGAAAACGTAGACGACGCAGCAACCGAGCGACGAATGGCAGAGATGGAAGCAGAACAAGAAGAACTGCGTCAGCAACTTCAGGACTTGCTTCAATCGATTCGAGAGCATGCCGAACAACTGCCAAACGACGAAGATAACCAAGGCTTGAAACAATCCGCTTCGGATTTTGCCAACGACCTACAGGAGAGCCAGGCGGAACCATTCATGCGCGGTGCTCAAAGATCATTGCTCGATTCCAAATTTGAGCAAGCGGCGGATCAAGCCGCGTCGGCTGCCGACGAACTTGAGGAATTGATGAAACAAGGGGATCGTATGGGACAGGAGGCGCAGCAGAACGCTAGTAAGCAATTCAAGCCAGGGCGGGCTGGGTTCGATCCAAAGCAAGCGCTCGAACAGATGAAGCAAAAATTCGGAAGAGGAAAGTCACGTGGATCGCAACTAGGCAAAGGCAGTGGACAGGGCCAAGGCGAATCGGAAGGTGATGCTTCAACACCACAAGGTAATCAACGAGGTGGAAACTCTCGACGCAACACTTCGCCAGCCAATACTGGCCTCTACGGATCGAATCCGAAGCCTTCGCCATCGAGTCAAGGGCGTTCAGACAGGATTTCGCAGGGAGCCGCAACAAGTTCGGCAATTGCCAAACAAGATAAGGGAAAATCTTCCAGTCCTTCGGTTACCGAAAGTGATGCTGCGGGACAAGGGCTTCAGAGTATTCCACTACAATACCGAAGCCGAGTCTCAGACTATATGCAGCGAATTTTGGAAAAGCCGAAGTCGCCATAAAAACGTCCTTTTCCAGTTACCTTTTTTGAGCTTACGCAATTCGATGAAATTCGTTTTTACGAGAAATCCGCAGCTGAATTTAGTTCTTGCATTGTTTTTGCTTTGCGGTTTCCCTATCGGAATCAATGCTCAGGACACGATACTTCCGAACAATGATCGATTCCATCTGGCCCTGCACTGGAAAAATCAAGGCCCCGCAGTTAAGAGTTCGCCTGTTTAAGGCCTAGGCAGCGAGTCGATCGGCAGCGGGAATGATTGCTTGATTTGGTCGCCCTCGCTAAATCGATTGGATGTACAAATGCAATACTCTGAACCTGTCCATCTTTCACTTTCACATCTTGCTCTTTCTTTCTTCCGACACCGAAAAAACGGTTGTCGTTACGTTAACATATCTTGCCAGTCGGCAAAACCATTGGTTATATTCAATCGATCATTGCTGTTCGGCCCACACAATCAAACTCAAACGCACGGAGTTTTCAATGCACGTCTCAAGTCTCAAGTCTCAAGTCTCAAGTC
>CAIOHR010000176.1 GCA_903858115.1 uncultured Pirellula sp.
AATGTCTTGCTTGTTGACGAAAGTCGTCTCACCAACGAGTTGCAATTGCGATGCCAACCATTCCTTGCGAACTGCATATCGAAAACTTGGGTGTTTTGAGTATGGTGATTGGTACTCTGTTTGCTTCAGTTGAATGTCACTAGCGGTTCGATTTTTGGATTAAATCTCGCGTTCGATTCTTCAACACAAAGGCAATGACTGATGGAAAGACTACTTCTGTATGGAAAAACGATCGCTTTCTTGGCAACGGATGGGTTTGAGCAAGTCGAACTTACGGAACCATGGAATGCGATTAAAAATGCAGGCGGGACAGTCAAGCTGGTTTCGCCAAAACTTGGAGCGACCATTCGCGGAGTACATCACGACATTCCGGGGGACTTTTTCGCTATTGATGTACATTCCTCCGATGCGATCACCGAAAACTATGATGCATTGGTTTTGCCAGGAGGTGTCTTTAACCCAGATGCCTTGCGCCTAAATCATGATTCCGTTCAATTCGTACGATCCTTCTTTCAAGCACACAAGACGGTGGCTGCAATTTGCCATGGGCCATGGATGCTAATCGAAGCGGGCGTCGTTGATGGTCGAGAACTCACTTCATGGCCAAGTCTTAGGACTGATATTCTGAATGCCGGCGGCGTCTGGCTGGATCAAGCATGTGTTTGCGACGAAGGCCTTGTAACGAGTCGTTGCCCAGCGGATCTGCCGATCTTTTGCGAAATGACGATCAAGGAAATTGCGAAAGGCACACCATCTTTTCAACTTGAAGAATCGCACTCCACGGCTTGATATTGCCAGGTCTTTGTGCTGAGCTACGGTTGTTGTCCTTTCCGTGGAACAGTTCCTTTGCCAAACGGCAATCCGTTTTTAATCGGAGCGGCGCGAGCCGTCCGGTGCATCACAACCCGAAGTGTAAACGAGGGGCAAGGAGTCCCCCGCTGACGCTTCGAGCTTCTGATTAGATCAGTAAGCCCGAGCCGTCCACGGTCGTGGGAGTGTTCCGAGACTACACCGAGGCTTTCATAGTTGCTTTCGGGAAGTCTGCACCGCGCGAAGTTGCTTCGCCGGCCGCAAACTCTGCTTGCAGTTCGTCGAGCTTTGCAATTGCGCCATCATACGCGTCATTGCCCAGCAAAAGCCGGTGTGGAGGGTTAGCGGATTCAACTGCACGCACAATAGCTTGAACCGCCCGGACTGGGTCGCCCGATTGATTTCCTGAGACGGCTCTGAGTTGTTGAATATTCTTCTCGGCTGTCTCAGCATAGTCGTCGATGGAGTGCTTTGTTTCGGCCGCTGATCGACCAGCCCAATCAGTTCGGAAACCACTTGGTTCGACTAGCATCACTTTGATTCCCAAAGGTTCTACTTCTTGCCAAAGAGCTTCGGATAATCCCTCGACAGCAAACTTAGTCGCGTTGTAATAGCCTAGTGCGGGAAACGAACGAAGACCACCAATCGAAGATAGGTTTACAATGAACCCATGCCGGCGTTTACGCATTCCGGGAAGGACGACATGGATCATGCGACAGAGTCCGAAGAAGTTAACGTCGAACATCTTTCGAACTTCTGTCTCATCGCTTTCTTCTACCGCGGCAAAGTATCCGATGCCGGCGTTATTGACTAACACATCGATCCTGCCGAAATGAGCTTCGGCATGCTTGATGGCTTCCTCGGCTTGTGTTCTGTCCGTGACGTCTAGTTTGAGTACCAAAGAGTTGCCAGAGGCAGCCAAGTCGTGTACGTCTTCGGGATCGCGAGAGGTAACGACGACGCGATACCCCAGTTCTAAAACATGCTTTGCGAGTTCTCGCCCAAACCCAGTGGAGCATCCTGTAATAAACCACACCGGTGCAGTCGACTTCAGCGTGTTTTGCGTTGTTGATATCATCCGTTATCCTTTAGAAAGTTCGTAGTTTTCAAGTTTCTCAATACAACGCTCATCGCATCGTC
>CAIOHR010000177.1 GCA_903858115.1 uncultured Pirellula sp.
AAGTCGGCGTTAAGAAACTCGTCGCATTCGACATACCGGTTCAAATAGTTTTCGACGAACGTCGATTTGCCAGCACCATTCGGTCCAGCGACAACGCTTACGGTTCGGCTATGTTGGTTCATCCTTCGCCCTGCTTCAGTAGCTCTCTTGAGACACGCCGCTCAAGTTGTATCTTATTACCGCAGATTGTACCTCGTCCTGCTTGAACGAGAAGAAAACTGAGGCGAGTGCCCCAGACTGGGACAGCGAATTGCGGGTTATGTGATTTCGAAGCGAGACGCATTCAGACCCCTCGTCGCAACATGCTTACCAGCAACAACTTACGAATGACGTCGCGAAAACGTCGAGATCTCGCGAGCGGTTTGAAAAGAGTTCGGTTTGCTCAACTTCTCTGTTTGGTTAGGAAACTGACCGCAGCAGGTTATTCGATCAAGCCGGTGTCTTGCAGCAACGCAAAACACCGGCTTTTTTCGTATTTTCCTGCAATCTTCCGAGTCTCGAACACTCTCCAGAGACTCGTTTTCCGGTCGCGACTCTCGCCAAATCAGCCCCTCTCTGGGGGCCAATCAAAGACAAATACTCTCAGAGTCTCTGGGTTATGAAAACCACCGGGTTAACGACTCTGGGTAATTCCCTTTCCGACCCACTCGGGATTCTTTTTTTCAACTAGTCCGATTCAGTAGGATGCAGCAAGTTACGAAATTGGCTCGGAAAGTCATGAGCTCTAGAGATTGGAAATCGGACTCGCGGTGAGAATCTTCTGATTTCTTGTCAGAATTTCAAACTGCCTGGATTGTTCGGTGTTGTAGCCATCAAGCTGATGGCACCTCACTTGGCTTCCAGCGGCGTTGCCAAGGCCAGGTTTATGCGCGAAGCACAAGCTGCGGCTGGGATCATTCATCCCAACGCCATCGATATCTACAGCGTCGCCGAGTTTGGCTCGATACCCTATTTAGTGATGCCCTACCTGCGCGGATGCTACCTTCAAAAGCGTATTCAAGACGAAGGCCCTTTGGCAACCGAAGATATCTTGCGGATCGGTCTGCAAGTCGCTTCGGGCTTGGCTGCCGCTCACGCTCAAGGCATCATCCATCGCGACATCAAGCCCGCCAACATCTTGGTAGGCGATGGAGTAGATCGAGCCGTCATCACCGACTTCGGCTTGGCCAGATCGATCGACGATGTCACGTTGACCAAGTCGGGGACGTTGGCCGGAACATCGCAGTACATGTCGCCCGAACAAGCAAGAGGCGAACGCATCGACGAGCGTTCCGACTTGTTCAGTCTAGGAAGCCTTTTGTATTTCCTGTGCACAGGTCAGTCGCCGTTTCGTTCGGAAACAGTCTACGGAGTCTTGCACAAGATCACGAGTGCCGCGCTGCCGGACATGCGCAAGGTACAATCTTCGGTGCCTGAATGGTTGCAGCATTTGGTCAGCCGACTTCACGCCCCATCACCCGAGGATCGATTTCAGTCGTCGGCTGTTGTCGCCGATTTGCTCGAGCAGTGTCTACCCAATGAAGAAAGCCGCCTCGATTCGTCGATGGTTATTTCTGTAGGATTGACGTATGTGAAAGCCTTGATTGAACATGGCTGGGACTTGAATTCGAAAGCCTACAAGGGACGAACGCCTTTGCTGCATGCAGAGAATCGAAAACACAGATCGATCATCTTCTATTTGAAGCCGAAACAATGAAGACTGAAATCTACAAGTACACGACAATCTGGAACGCGACGGAGGGCGCTCGTGGTCTCTCGAAACTTGCAGCTCCGCAGACGGATAGCGTGAGGATCATCGTTGGTCCAACGGTTAAGACCAAGGAACTAGCAACACTTGCCCAGGCGTCGAGCAGTGTAGCTCGAGTTCGACTCGTGATTGCTGGACGCAATGATCCTGCTTGGCTCTCTCTACCGTTGTTTAGAAACCTCTTTGGCGTGCAAGCGTATGGTCTTGGGGAGTCAGACCTTGAGGATTTAAAGTGTGTACCAGCCACTATCCGAGAGCTTGAACTTGGGATCGATCAACAACCCAGCCTCTTTGTTGCTGCGTTGTCTCGTTTCACGTCTTTAACAAGGCATTGTTTGAGTGGCAAACTCATGGATCTGGAGTTCGCTCGTTGTACCAAGCTATCCGAGCTTTCCCTTCATTATCTCCCAAAGCTCGAGTTGAAAGCGTTGCTCGAGCTGAAGGGGCTGGCTACTACACTGGGATCATTGATAATGATCCAGTTCACTCCGCCGCAGCAAATGGTGATGAATTACAATTCCATCCGCTGCATATCGCAGAGATAATCAAGAAGCGGGGACGATGGTCATGGAGTTAGACATCACCTGGGCTGGTCCGCCCATCGATGATCTGCAATTGCTGAGCAAGCTGCCAGACGATCTGACTAAACTGCTGAAGTCGGTCAATGGCTTTATTCAGTTTGGTGGCGCATTGCACGTACGTGGTGCATGCCAAAAATTCGCTGCGCCATGCTTGGGAATCGACAGATGCTTTCCACCGTCACTATCGAACGGTCAAGCGGTCAGATGTTCCATTTGCTCAAAGCGCGCTCGGCGATCAGTACTTCATCCGCGACAACGATGTTTATCGACTAGACACCGAATGCGATGAGATCGAATCGCTCGAACTTGACCTCAGGACATTTCTGGATGAAGTACAGAGAGATCCAATTGCTGCTCTGAATCTCGAGCCGTTGGAAGAGTTTTGGGACCACGGAGACGCATTGATCGCTCGCACTAACGACCTGTTTTCGTTATTTGGAAGTTTTCCCGCGTGGGAAAACTTGCTGTTTCGCGAAAATAAGCTATCTTTTCGTGTTCAAGGCACTTTTCCCACGAGAGAAAATGGACGAAAACACGAAAGTCACCCCCCAGTTTATGCTCGATCGGCTGCAATCCGGTGAACCGCTGTTGCCCCCGCTGGTCATTCGTCATGCGAGTTTCGAGTCGGACCGAGCGGTCGACGCCATACTTGAGGTGGCGTTCAATGGTGCCGCCGATATCGAACGATTCAACGTTGAGTGCAAGACTCGATCCACGAAGGACGATTTTCAAAAAGCCACTCAGCAAGCTGCAGACAACGCCAAGCGACTGGGGTGTAATCCGTTGATCTTCCTTCCGTACTTGTCACCGGATCGACTAGCAGAACTTGAGGGTACGGCGGTCAGCGGAATCGATTTGTGTGGCAATGGCATTGTTTACGTTCCCAACCGT
>CAIOHR010000178.1 GCA_903858115.1 uncultured Pirellula sp.
GAGTCGTTGGTCGATCCATTCTTTCCGCTGGAAACCGTTCTCATCGGAAAGCAGATGGGCTTTCCTGCAGCATCTGGAAAGGCAGTGATACCAACGACTTACGGACGTATCTACCAGCCGGCAGCGAGCTTTAGTCATCGCAAATCTCCATTAAGGAACATTCGATTCAGTCCGCAAAATTTACCAAACTGCAAAACAAATGCAATATGCTGTGCATGTCCTTTGTTGTTCTTATTAATTGAGTAGCTTGCCAGTCGAAAGTTCGTATTGACGAACAATAAAAAAATCTCGATCTACTAGTTCGGACACCCTTTCCCAAACATCTTCTGCGAAAACCATCGAACCCTCAAACCAGTGGATCGGATACTCATCAAGTAACTCAGCACTGTACGAGTATTCACACTCTTCAACTCCTGGAGGTGTTCCAACTTCTAGGACAACCTCGCGACTATTTATGAATTCTTTGCAAATCAATTGGTGACGATAGGTTATCAACTCGTACCTGACACGAAAATCTGTGAGTTCTTTCGAAGGTAGTTTTTCAAATAGCTCTCTATCCGTCAAGCTATCGGGCCGGATGTCAATTCTCGTTCCCGGTTCCCATGGATAGTCAATGACTTTACCAACGAAAATAGGATTCGTCTTTAGATTTGGGACGCTTTGAAGTCGGTCTCTAAAAACTTCAGTTACAACAGGCCAGCCTCCTGGTTTGCAGAAATCAGGCACTCGATGCTGATTGAATGACACAGTGATCGGCGCAACGCTCTCCATCGACGCATCGATCCCCTTCGAATCAAATGGATACCATTCCCCATTGCGGTGGGCGATACCGTGAAAGAACGCAGCGTGGTAAGAGCGAATTCGCGGGAATCGCAGAAAGTGCGAAATTGCTGAGACCAGATAAATGCTTTTCGTCATACTTGGTAATTCAGTCACATGGACTCCTAGAATCGTTCGTGCGGCCCCCACGGCCCATAGAAATCATCAGGAGGACGGGGGCAGTTGTCGAGGTACTCTTCATATGCATCTCGATCTGCTTGCATCTCGTCCAGTTCGCGTTGGTAGTCGTTCCACCAACCATAAGGATCTGGACGCCATTCCGAATCTCCCATAGGTGAAGTAAGAACTAGACCGTCAATTGCATCACCCACCGAATCCTCACTGCCCAAAGCGGATCCAGCAAAGATACCTACAAAGAAGCCTATTATTCCTCCTGCCTTCACTGGTAGTTTGACCTTCGGTGCCTTCGTGGAAGCGGATTCAATCGCTTCCTTAGTCGCTTTAGATACCGCTCTGCTCGCTACTGGACGCCCAGCACGCCACATTTCGTCTGCCGCCTTATAGGCTTTCTCCGCCATATCGTAACCATACTTCGCCGGGAAACCTTTGTTGGGAAGATCAAACTCCTTCATCATCTTCTTTAATTGCTTGTCGATACTCTCCTTCGTTATCTCCAAGTTCTTCCCAATCTGTTTATCCACCCACTCTTGCCATTGACGGTTCCAGCCTTGCGAGTGAATGCTTACACCCTCACCGCGATGATCGATTGCTCGCAACATAAACCCATAGTCTTTAGAATTTATGTCAACGCCAGATATGCTTAGCTTCTCGAATACGTCCTTTGGCAGCAGGTGGTGCCATTCCCATGACCACTCCCAATCCAGTCCTGTTGGATCAGTGCGATTTGTCGGTGAGTTTCCTGTGTACCTGTAAAGATTTGTATCCCCAGCGGCGAAGCTGATGGGGTCTTGGCTGATGAATCTGCCAGAGGAAGTGCTGTAGTAGCGGTTGCGGTTGTAGGTCAAGCCTCCAACAGGTTCGATGTCGCGGCCGGCGAAGCCGTGATGCGGTTGGTTCGTTGCGTTGCTCTGACTTGTTACCTTGCCAAACGCATCATACTGCACTGCGTTCACCAACGTTGCACTGCTGGCACCTCCCACGCGCTGCGCGACTCCTCGCACGGTTCCCAAGTGATCGGTAAGCTGATACTGCGGACTCTGGGCAACGCCACCTGCAAACTGCTGCTCCGAGAGAACCATGTCCACACCCGGACCATACATGAATCGATTCGTCACTTGCCCGGTCGCACCCAGAATCTCTCCGATCTGATCACCATCGCTCAGAAGATAATCAATCGTCTTGCTATACGAAGGGGTACCGATCGATGTCTCGTTGCTAACACGGTTTCGTCTCCCTAACGTGTCATATCCGTACTTCACCGAGCCCTTTACCGTCGATGTCGAAGCGTTCGCAAAGACGTCGATCTTCGTCAACTGGCTTCTCGGATTCCATTCGTAGCGCTCGGTCTCTCCTGTCGCTTTATTGGTTCGGCGCGTCGTCCGTCCTTCTGCATCGTATTGGAAAGTAAAGTCACCGTCATCGAGCAAGCGATTGAAACTGCCGATCTGCGTCACCTTGCCATTGCGAGTCACCGGATTTCCGTTCCCATCATACGTGTAAGCCACGCTGCCGGCCTGCGTCAATTGCCCATTGGCAGTGTAAGAATAGGCCGTCGTCCCGGCCGGCGTGGTCAAGGACGCTAGCCGATTGGATCCACTAACGTATGCCATCGAATAAGACGCCAGCAGTCCAGCATTCGATTGATAACCAATGGATGTCGGTCTTCCAATCAAGTCGCGTTGTGTGTTCTGGATCAACTCAGGATTGCTTGTAGCGCTACCAGAGCCTTGATGCATGATGACAATCTGGTCCATGGCATCGTAGGTGAATCTAGCCCACTGTCCGTTACCGCCAACACGCTCAGACTGCGTGAGTCGACTACGCTTGTCGTAAGTCATGGAATCAGCATAGTCGACTACATTGTTGATGGCATGTGATTTGTAAACGTTCCTGCCAACTGTATCATACGAGTACTCCATCGTTGAATGGAAAGATGGAGAACCGAGCTGCGAATCCATTTGCGGAATGGTAGTCGTTTCCGACGTGACCAACCCGGCGGTATTGTACGTCCATGCGACTCGGTCGTTGCTCGAACGCGTGATGGAACTCAATCTGGATCGAAGGTCGTATTCGTATACGAATTCGGTATTTGTCGCGGGCCAGATTTCCTTGGTGATTTGGGATCCTGCGTTGTACTCCCATCTCGTGACGGCACCTGTCCGATCGGTGTATTCACGTTGTTGGCCGGGCGTTGTGTATTTCCAACGCCGCGTTCCGATTCCCACTTGCTCTTCGGATTCGGTTCTCCCCATCGAATCATAAACCCAGCGAGTAAAGTTGAGATTTGAATCCATCAATTCGACCAGTTGATCGTTTGCATCGTATCGGAACCGCGTGGAACCTGAACCCGCCTCCGAAATACTCGTCGGTCGCCACAGACTATCATAGAAAGTCATTTTCGAGCTGCCGTCCGATGAGCTCTCCTGAACGACTCGGCTGTAGATGTTGTAATTGTAATTCCAATTTGTCGTTCGTCGGGCTAGGGGACCATTGCCATCTGGATCTGGTTCGAGAGATCGAAGAGCGTCGTGTAGGGAAAGAGTGTAGGCTATAGTGTA
>CAIOHR010000179.1 GCA_903858115.1 uncultured Pirellula sp.
AAACGCGAGTGTTCCTCGTTACCACGTTGTTCCTCGTTACCACGTTGTTCGTCAACGTGGGACGATAGCCGAAACCAGCCGCGAGATGATGAGTTCGCACATCACTACGTTGCTTGCCAACGTAGGATGCTGGTCAGGTTCCGTGCGTTGTCTGGCCATCGCACCACGCTGACGAGCAGCGTGGTGGCGTCATTCGATACGGACCCGATGTCTGGTTACGGCTATGGCCCTACGCTGACCAGCAGCGTAGTAGCCGATGGCGATTGCATGTCCATCCGCTCGCTTCACTCGCGCGGGACCAATAGTCGGCAAATAGAGCTGGGACCTGGCAAGGAAGCGCCAAAAGGGCTCTGCCTAGCCTAGCTTCTGGGCATCGACCTTCATCGCGGCGATGCGATCGGTGACGGTTTTCTTGGCTGCGGTGAGATCACTACCGTGAACGGGCTCGTAGCCGAAGAGATAGAACTTCACCTTGGGCTCGGTTCCGGATGGTCGGACGGCGATTGCGTTCCCCGATGGACGGTCAGTTCCAGGTAGGGCCAGATCGAGCATGAGCATGTTGCTCTTCGGTGCATCCAATGGTAACGTCTCGCCCCCGACGATTTTGCAAGTCAAATTGCCGTAGTCTCGAACGGAGACTACTTTGAGGCCACCCATCGTCGCAGGCGGATTGTCGCGAAGCGATTGCATCAGTTTCTTCATGTTCTGCATCCCTTCGCTACCCTCCATCTGCACGTTGATCAAATCTTCGCGATAGCAACCATGCTTGGTCAGCAACTGATCGAGCCTCTGATGCAGCGTGATGCCTTCGGCCTTCAAATCCGCTGCCAATTGAGCCATGAGCAAACATGCGACTGCGCCATCTTTATCGCGCACATATTGGCCGATCATGTAGCCATGTGACTCTTCGGTGCCGAAGGCGAAGTCCGATGGCCCGCATGCATCCATGAGCCCCGCGATCCATTTGAATCCAACATGGATATTTCCTTCACAACGAACGTTGTAACTCTCTGCAATACGGCGAATCAATTCGGTGGTCACCAACGTCTTGATCACATAGGTCTTGGCTGTGAGTTGCTTGGCTGCAGTCATTTTCTTCAGCACAAAGTCAGTCAACAACGCACCGAGTTGATTCCCGTTGATAGTGCCCCATGCGGAGCCTTCGTCCATCGTGAGTGGTGCAGCGCAACCCATGCGGTCGCAATCTGGATCCGTAGCCAAGATAAGATCGGCCTTTTTCGCCTTGGCTTCGACGATGATGGCATCGAAGACGATACTGTTTTCCGGATTGCTCACATGCCCCGGAACGTTTGGGAAATCGCCATCTGGCTTGGCATGAGGTTCGTAAATATGAACGTCGTGGAAGCCGGTAGCCTCGAGCAATGGCAATACAGCAAACCCACCCACACCGTGCAGTGGCGAATAAATGACCCGCACATCGCGACTGCCCGGCCAAGCGTATTTGCTGGCTGCCGCTTTGAAATCCTTGTCGATCGATTCCGTAACGATCGAGACTTGGCCTTTGGCGAGCGCCTCTTTGAAAGGAACCGTCTTGATTTTCTGGACGTTCATGACCCGATCGATGATCGCCGAGTCGTGAGGTGGCAACACTTGCCCGCCCGTGGACCAATAGACTTTGACCGCGTTGTCGCTGGGTGGGTTGTGAGACGCGGTCACCATGATCCCGCAGCTACACTTCATGGCCCGGACAGCGAACGAAAGTTGGGGCGTGGCTCGATAATCGTCTAGGAAATAGACCGTGAAGCCGTTTGCCACCATGATCGAGGCACACAATTCTGCAAAATGTCGCGAGTTGTGGCGGGTATCGTAAGCGATGGCGCACGAGAGGGGGCGAGGCAGATCCGCTTGGCCGACGATGTATTCTGCTAGCCCTTGGGCGCTTTCGCCGATCGTCCGATCGTTGATAGCGTTTGACCCGATCGGGTACATCCGTCCCCGCCGACCGCCAGTCCCAAATGGGATAATGGTCCAGAAAGCGTCATCGAGCGCTTGCCATTTTTCTGCTTCGACGTGCTCCAGGACCGAGGGAACGTACTCTGCGTAACGGTCTTCGGTTAGCCAGCATTTCAGGTTCGAGACGGCTCCGGAGCTGATTTTTTTGGAATGGGCAGCAGATTCTATGCGTTCGATGGCTTGCGAAGCGGATATTGGCATGGGAAACAATTCTGGAATCGAGAGGGGTAGCGACGCTGGAAGTTGGAATTTTAGTGGGAACCTGCAATCGATGCTATGACTGCATGTCGATGACAGGAAGAGTAATCAGTCGATTTAGTCGCGGTACAGGCTTAGTACCCTTGCCAAAAGCAGGCATATCGAAAAGATGTACACATCCAGAAGTTGTTTCACTCAAATGAATAAGGAAAGATCAATTGAGTTACTTTCCAAACATGCAACCCGTGTTTGATTCCCACGCGCATCAAAGCTACCAACGCCAGCGTCAAATGACGTTGGGAGATTTGCTCCTTGAAAACCGAATCGTTTTCCTTCAGGGGGAAATCTACACCGGCAATGCGAACGAAGTCGTGATGAAGCTCCTCTTCTTGCAGAGCGAGAATCGTCGAAAAGACATTCATTTTTACATCAACTCCCCAGGTGGCGAAGTAGTTTCGACCTTGGCAATTTACGACACGATGCAGATGCTTTCGTGCCCAGTCGCGACTTATTGTGTCGGGCAGGCTGCGAGTGGTGGAGCGGTTCTATTGGCAGGCGGTTCACCTGGCAAACGCTATTGCTTACCGAACAGCACGGTCATGGTTCACCAACCGCACGGTGGTGTCCGAGGACAAATCTCGGATATCGAGATCCAAGCGAACGAGATTTTGAGAATGCGAACGCAACTCAATGAGATCCTCGCCAAGCACACCGGCAAGACTGTGGATCAAATCGCCAAAGATACCGACCGCGATTTCTTCTTAACAGCCAACGAGGCAAAAGAGTATGGAATCGTCGATCACCTGCTGACCAAGCAAATCGCCGATGACGATAGCAAATAATTCCATAACGCGAAAACAACCATAGATCCAGAACGGAGTTTAGTTTAATGCCATTGATACCATACGTCATTGAGAAGAGTGGTCGAGAAGAGCGAGTCTACGACATCTATAGTCGTCTGCTCAAGGATCGGATTATCTTCTTGGGAACGCAAGTGGACGACGAGATCGCCAATGCGCTCGTTGCACAAATGCTCTTCTTGCAAAGCGATGATCCGAAGGCGGACATTCACATGTATATCAACAGCCCAGGTGGCAGTGTCAGCGCCGGGATGGCGATTTACGACACGATGCAATTCGTTTCCTGCGACGTAGCGACCTATTGCATTGGACAAGCCGCATCGATGGGAGCCGTCCTATTAACAGCGGGTGCCAAGAATAAACGATATTCGCTTCCGAATTCCCGAATCATGATCCACCAGCCTTTGGCGGGCATGCAAGGAACGGCTGAAGAGATTTCTATCCACGTGACCGAGTTTCGCCGTACCAAACGTCGCTTGAACGAAATCCTTATCAAGCATTGCGGACAAGATCTCGAAAAGATCGAAAAAGATACCAACCGAGATCGATTTATGGATCCGGAAGAGGCTGTAGGGTACGGACTGATCGATAAGGTCGTCGAGTCCATGCCCCGCGTGGAAACACCAGCTACCTAGACACGATTGATAAAGTTAGCAGGCACGCTCCGTCGTGCCGTCCGCTCTTCAAGATTTGCAGGGATTCTAGGTGGATGGCACATGGGATTGTCCTGCCCCCAGTTGGCTTGTCGGCTTGTCCAACTGGAGCAGAAGGTTAGCGGCTAGAATCATGCAGCTTGCGCCAGACGTCGCCGGTCGGCTTGTCCGACCGGTACGCAAGGTTCGTTAGCCAATGAACCTGATTCACCAGTGACGCAAGGTCACAGGGGTCTTTCCAATCGCCTAGCCTCGGTTCCTAGCTTGAAACCATATTCACCAAGCGGCACGAGGCCGCTGGGGTCTCAACGGAACGAAAGTTGCAAATTCGAAAGTCGCTGCAATACCAAATTTTTAACCGCCCGGGATGCGCCTACTACTTTGATTTTTGCCAGTTCTGTCTACCCGGGCGACTATTCACGTAATCACCACAATTCTTAAATTGAACGGCATGCCAAATCTTTGGCATGCCGTTTTTTGTTTCCATGGAAGACGCTTGAGTCTTTGAAAATCTCGGCTTTGATCGTGAAAAATTCAATGGATTGGATTCAAGACTGGCATGTGCGATCGCCGCCCGCTAAGATCAGTTAGTGTGGCTTTAGTGTGCGTTAAGGATTCTTGAAGGATTTATGAATGGTACAGTTGCGTTCTGCTCGTATGGCATTGGCCGCATCGATTGTGTTCGGATTACTTGGCGTCTCTGGTAATGCAGAACCACCGCTCGGTAGCAAGCGAACTGCTCTCGACGACTACGTTTCGAAACCTGATAGCACCTACAGTTGGTCTACCGAGAATACGGTGCAGACCGGGCCGCTCAAAACGTCTGTGGTCCGTCTCAAGACGCAAACATGGCGCACAGAAAAAGATGTCGATCGCCCGGTTTGGGAACATTGGCTTGTCATTACGGTGCCGGAGAAAGTTACCTCGGATCGCGTGTTTTTGCTGATCGGTGGCGGAAGTCACGACAGCAAAATGCCGACCGGCCCGGATGCAATTACCGGTGCGATTGCTCAATCGACAGGTGGTATTGTTGCCGAGTTAAAGAATGTCCCGAATCAGCCTCTGGTGTTTCATCAAGACGGACAACCTCGGACGGAGGATGATCTGATCGGGTACGCGTGGTCGCAATTTTTGGAAACGGGCGATGCAACTTGGTTGCCTCGACTGCCGATGGTCAAGAGTGCGGTCCGTGCGATGGACTGCATCACTGAGTTTGCAGCATCGGAGGCAGGTGGCAAGCACAAGGTGACGAAGTTTGTAGTAGGCGGCGGCTCGAAACGTGGTTGGACCACTTGGATGACAGGTGCGGCTGACAATCGAGTGGAAGCCGTCGTTCCGATTGTGATCGATGTCGTCAATGTAGAGAACTCCCTGCGGCACCATGCAGAGGCATACGGATTCTGGTCTGCTGCCATCGGCAATTACTACCAACATAAAATCTTGCAACGGTTCGATCATCCACGGATGAAAGACTTGTATTCGATTGAAGATCCGTACTACTATCGCAATCGATTGACCATGCCAAAGTACATTGTGAACGGCAGTGGCGATCAGTTTTTTCTTCCCGACTCCTCTCAGTTCTATTACGACGACTTGAAAGGGGAAAAAATCATTCGTTATGTGCCGAATGCAGATCATGGTCTGAAGAATACCGATGCAGTCCAAAGCATTGCAACCTTTTACAACATGGTGGCTACCGGAAAGCCACGTCCCGAGTACTCTTGGACCTTTGAAAAAGATGGAACGATTCGAGTTGTCACGAAGTCTAAGCCGAAGAAGGTCTTAGTTTGGAGCGCGAACAATCCGAAGGCTCGCGATTTCCGATTGATGACGATTGGTCCTGCCTTCACTAGCCAGGAACTATCGGCAACGAGCGAGGGAGTCTATGTCGCACCGAAAGCAGAATCACTACCTGGTTGGACAGCCAGCTTTGTCGAGTTAACATACGACGTGGGTGGTCCGTTTCCTTTGGTCGTAACGACTGCGGTCAAGGTAACTCCAGTCGATTTGCCCTTCCGCGGACTAGACCTGACGAAGGTCGGCTATGAGATGGAGTTGAAAGATAAAGTGAATCAAACAGGAAAGTGATGATTAGCAGCGGTTGCCCGAATGCTGCGGAATGGTTGCCTGCCGTCGAGTCGAAGGACCGACGGTTAATGAATGTAATTTTTGAATTGTGTTTTTCTTGTCAAAGGTAGATTATGAAAAGAGTATTTACAAAACGTGGGTTCACTCTGGTGGAACTACTCGTGGTCATCGCCATTATCGGCATCCTGGTTGGTCTTTTGCTTCCGGCTGTCCAAGCTGCTCGCGAAGCCGCGCGGCGGATGCAATGCTCGAACAACCTCAAGCAAATGGGGCTCGCGCTGCACAACCACGAATCGACCTTCAAATGGGTACCCGCATGGAGACGTGAGTTTTTGCTCACTGATACCTATGCATCTACGGGAAATCCCTACTTTACTTTGACAGGAGATGCTCGCAGCCCGCATGGTCCACTAGGGCAACTGCTTCCCTATTTGGAGCAATCCAATGTCACCAACCTATTCGATTCGAAAAAAGCGCTTCTGGATCCAGTGAATAATGTTCCGCCATTTCCAGGAGCTCGCAATAATCCCACGGCAATGTCCAGAATTCCTGTATTTATTTGCCCCTCGGTGCCCGATAGCCCTTCGAATTACGGCCCTTACTTTGCCCCTTTAGGCATGCCATCAAATACGGCGTATAACTTGCCCCGAACCGACTATGCGCCAATGCGAGGTATCCATGCATGGACGGCACAGTGTGTTGGATTGCCAAATGCGAACACCGAAAACGGGATGTTGGGTACGACCAACCCACAAACCAAATTTACCGTGAAGTTTTCGGAAACCTCGGACGGACTGTCGAATACGTTTTGCTTTGTGGAGATTGCTGGCAAGCAAAACGTGTTTTTCATGAACCGTAACATTACTGTCCAACCCAACTTCATCAACCTGAATTCGTTCTACGGCGATTGGAATATTGCCCGTCAGGTGCGGAGCGTGAATACCGCCGTGGTTCCCACTCCCGCAGCGACCAATGGAGCTCAGGGGTGTTCGATCATCAACGTTTTCAATGCGAACAATCCATATTCATTCCACACTGGAGGCATTCAGGCCGTCCGCGGTGACGGATCCGTCGGGTTCTCAAGTCAAAACATGGACAATCGCGTTTTTGTCGCCTTGCTCTCCCGCGATGGCGGAGAAACTGTGGCGGAGGAGAACTAAGTGAAGCTTCTCGCGATGTTCACGGATAGCCGCCATGGTAATTCAGGCCGGATCATGCATTGGCAGATGATACTGGCTTGTGTGACTATGCTCGTGCTCCCAGGGTGTGGTGGCAGTGGGTCGTCCCTGGTAAAGGCCAAAGGCAAGGTGCTTGTGGACGGAACGCCAGCATCCGGTGCGATTCTATTGTTTCATCCGGAGTCTCCTTCGGGCGGCAATGTTGCGAATGCTATTGCCGACGAAAGCGGTGTGTACGCACCGCTTACGGGCGCGGATGAAGGGATTGCGGAAGGTGAATATCGCGTTACCGTGGTATGGCCCGATCCAAAGTTTAAGTCAGGGTCCGAAGGGGTGAAGTTTGGTGTTGCAGAGTCGAAAGACCCTCCCGATCTCCTCAAGGGAAAATTTGTTGCGAAGGACAAATCAAAACTTACTGTGGTAATTAGTAAGTCCAATGCAGAATTGAAACCCTTGGAGATTAGCACCAAGTAACGGGTCAATTGCTAGCGATCGCATCGCTGTTGTCTTGAACCAGGACATTTTGTTAGTCTAACGTGTTCTGGTGGGTAATCCGTTACCCGTTTGGTTTGTATTCGCGAAAGCCAAGGATGGCAATTATGGGTCTACCTGCAAAACGAGGTGGAACAACCCCGATAGCAAAGAAGCAAAGACTTCAACGCGGTTCGCAAGTTCTGTTGGATGCATCCACCGCATTAAGAACCATTGCGGAATCGCTCGACGAGGATTTTCTCGTAGCGGTCGATCGCATCCTCGCCATGCAAGGGTGCCTGATCGTATGTGGGATTGGCAAAGCCGGTCTTGTGGGTCGAAAGATTTCGGCCACCTTTGCATCGACCGGTACTCGCTCTCATTTCCTGCACCCGTCCGAGGCAATCCACGGTGATCTGGGGAGCATTGGGCCGAACGACGTTATGCTCATTCTCTCGAATAGCGGGGCAACCGAAGAGATCGTACGATTGCTTCCGTATGCCAGCAGAAGATCGGCTGGCATGATCGCAATCACGAGCGCAGGAAATAGCCCGCTCGCACGCGCTGCGGACATTGCTCTGATATTGCCACCCCTTAAAGAGGCATGCAGACACAATCTAGCTCCCTCGACTAGCACCACAGCGATGTTGGCGTTGGGGGACGCATTGGCGTTCGTCGTTAGCGAAGCGAGGGGCTTCGAAGTGGATGATTTCGCCGAATTGCATCCGGGCGGATCGCTCGGCCGCAAACTCTCGTCGGTAGATGAAGCGATGCGTCCCTTGTCGGAATGCCGAGTTGCGCGGAGTCTTCAGTCTGTACGCGAGATGCTGGGCGTGGTTGCAAGACCAGGGCGTCGAACAGGGGCGGTTATGTTGGTCGATGACGCCGGAGTTCTCGAAGGGATTTTTACCGACAGCGATCTAGCGAAGATGCTAGAGCATCGGCGAGAGCAAGAGTTGGATCAAGCCATTCGGAATGTGATGACCAAATCGTTTTCTGCCATCCAATCCGGCGCTCGACTTAGCGATGCCATCGATGTTATGGTTATGCGAAAGATTAGCGAACTACCTGTCGTCGATCATCGAGATCACCCGATCGGATTGATCGATATTACCGATGTTCTACAGATCGAACATGAATGCCAAACTCCTAGCAACACTGCATTGCGGAATGCATCGAATGATTCGACTCATTCATTTGGTATGAAGTTAAAGAGTTCTAGTCTTGGGAATGGGCCAACGATGGACGACGAGTGGTCTGAAGCTCCTCGAACCCTCCGATTTTTTGGACCCAAGTCGTAGGTTCATCACTCCGATTCTTGAAAGTAGCAAGCGTGGCACCAAGAGATACCGAGATTGCAAAACCGATCAAACTCATCTTGTCCGACGTCGATGGTGTTTTGACCGATGGTTTGATCACGATCGACAACGCGGGAATTGAGAGCAAATCGTTCTACGTTCGCGACGGGCATGCGATTCGACTTTGGTGCAACGCAGGGTTTCATTTTGGGTTGTTAACCGCACGCAATTCTCAGATCGTCAAGATTCGCGCAGCCGAGTTGGGCATCACATTGGTTCGACAGGGTTTTGCTGAAAAGCTTCCGGCGGCTCGTGAAATGATCCAACAGATGGGACTGGAACCGAGCGAAGTATGCTATATCGGTGATGATCTGCCTGACTTGCCTGTAATGCACGAAGTCGGACTTAGCGCGACGGTTTCGGATGGTGCTCATGAAGTTCGACAAGCCGCAAAATGGGTGATGAACGCACCGGGTGGTCGAGGCGCAGTACGTGAGTTGGTCGAAAGGCTCCTCAAAGCGAAAGGTCGCTGGGAGGACTTTGTTCCGAACCGACTGACATGATATTCTCACGCAGCTATCTTCGAGTCTTCGTCCCTCTGGCAATCCTCTTTGCGATCTATAACCTCACGTTCGTTCCGTGGCTCGATTCAGCCAGATACGTCGGGCAAAAAAAGTGGAGTACGGACATACTCGGGTCGGACGATGAATGGTGGAACAGTTTCTTCAAAGAAGATTCTTGGCAACGACAATCCCCACAAGTGCTGACGACAGAACAAGGCACATTGTTGTATCAACATCGCGAAGAGATCACGGAGACCAAGTGGAAGATCTACCCGCTAACGATCCTTGTGCCTCAAAGCAGTTCTGGAAGCACGAAACGCGCCATCCTCATCTCGAATCCCGAAGGAGCCGAGATTCAATTCCAACGCCGCCCTGAGTGGACATCGGAGCCACCCCCTGTCGAATCGGGACTATTGCTTGGAAAGATCTTGCTTTACGCACCTCCTGACAATGACTCGTCTGACAATGGGCTGCAGATTGAGACGAGCGGTGTACGAATCGATCGACGTCGAATTTGGACCGACAAAAGCATCAAGATGCAAATGGGAGACTCTCTGATCGAAGGGCATCACCTGACCATCTTGCTGGAAAACAAATTGTTGACCGAAGAGACTCAAAAGAAAACGGATCATACGCCGTTCGACGGTTTAGAGAATCTAGAACTTATCTATGTCGATCGCGTCAGTGTGGGACTCAAACAGGGTGGACTATGGCCGAGCGACCGAATACCCGACATTCGAAAACGTCCCGCTCATGCAACCCTGAAATGCGGTGGTCGATTCCTTTTCGATTTTCGTCAGTCGGAAGCGACTCTGTTCGGTGGCGTGAGGATGGAGCATCGAGTCGAAGGGTTGCCCATCGACACTTTTGAATGCGAAGAGCTCCATATGCAGATCGGATTTCACAACGATCCTGCGCCAGTTGCCCCTTCGACACCCGGAGGGCCGAACAAACGTTCTCCTTGGAAACTCGAAAAACTTAAGGCCTTGGGCGCACTCGGCCGAACACCGATGGAAGCCCCTCGGTGGCTAAAGCTCATGGCACCTGGCATGATGGCGGAAGCGAGCGGGCTCCATCTTCACATGGATTTTATTTCCGGCGAAATGTCACTCAGCAATACACTCCCTCTGATGGCATCTCGCGATTCTTCGCCAGTCTTTTTGCGACGCGAGAACATTCAAGTTTGGGCGCCCGAAATCCTTTATCGCAATGAACAAATCTTGCAGTCGCTGGGAACCTCACAAAAGACAACTACTACTCCACGCCGACTGGGAGCCATTGTAGCGAGCGGACCTGGTACCGCTCAGCTTGAGGATGGCGCAGAATCATGGCGATTGTCTTGGGGCAAAAGGTTGCTGGTACGCGAATCGGGGGAGATGGATCTGGTTACCATCGATGGCAGTGCCAATATACGAAGCGAAACGCAAGGTGCCTTTGTTGCGAATCAACTACGGCTATGGTTACGTCCTGTTGACAATAGCCTGTCCGCAAAGCTAAAGCCCCATTACCGAGATGGCAAAGTACCTAGCTGGATCCCAGACCTTTTGGATGCGGAAAATGATGTAAGTGTCGATACGCTTCCTTTACGAGCAAAGGTAGACAGGCTCGTTGTCAAGTTCGAACATACGATGACGGAGTCCGCGATCTCGACCTCACCCAACACCTCTTCGCCCGCTTCCATCCCCATGCAACCTCCGACGTTGACCAACGTCGTAACGGATTCGGCGAATGCAGGGCTATCGCAATTCGAAAGTCCTGCCGGTATGCCCAGTTTGATTCGACAACCCAACAATCCATCCACTTCGAATCCATCCCCAACATTCCCATCGCAGATAGCCGGAGTTCAAAACCCCCGAGTCAAAAACAATCCGACCGGCCCCTACAATGTTACGGCGAAATCGCTCCAAGCATCGATGCGAATGACGGGCGACCAAGCGAATGTTGATGGCTTATCCTTGGACGGCAACTTTGTGTTGACGAAAGAGATGCTTTCAGAATCGTCGCCTTGGCCATTCACCGCAACGGGGGCTTCGTTGCGTTTAGCGCAAACCTCTCCCGACGCAGCCAACGTTCACTTGGTCGGAACACCTGCCAAGGTGGCCGTCGGCAGTGGCTGGGTCACTGCGCCTGAGCTTCAGCTTTCTCAATCGGATCATCAATTCTGGATCAATCATCCAGGTGAACTCGTTATTCCGGCCGAAGCTATTCCGCTTCAAGATGTGCGTCCGAATGCTTCGCTCGTGAGTGCCCCAGTTCCTGGGCTTCCTTTCACCCCCAATCGACTGAACTCTCCAAAGTTTCCATCCACAAACTCCGACACTCCCAGTCTTACAAAGTGGCACAGTCCGCCCAAATTGCTCTGGGGAGAGCGTATGACGTTCGATGGCCGAATCGCTCGCTTTGGGGGAGGCGTTTCGTTGACTTGCCAATTGGAGACTGCTATCGATTCGATTTGGCATATTGCAGTCCATTCGAAATCGATGACCGTCAACATGGCAGAACCGGTCGACTTTGTTGTGAAATCAAACGGGCCCCCCCAACGAGCCGAAGTAGCATCGATTCAGTTTGAGAATGACCCCAAGGATCCACAAAGCAACGTGGATATCAAAGTAGCGCAAACGGATCGTGATCGGCAACTCAATCGAAAGTCCTTGGACCATATCAAGATTCCGCGGCTCGATGTGTTTGTGCCGACTCAGACATTTTTAGGGTACGGTCCAGGCGAGCTTTGGAGCCGCCGCAAAAGCTCTCCATTAGCTGTCGTCGGAACGCCCACGCAAACAACAACGACATCACAAAGCAAACCAAACTTGCAGTGCCTCCATCTCCTATTTATGGGACGCATCGAAGGTGACATGATTACGCGAAAGGTTAGCTTCTTTGATAAGATCGATGCCTTGCTCGGTCCGATTGGAGGCTGGGACGATCAGGTCAATGTTCATTACGCGGAGAGGCTCAGCAAGAATCAAACGAGACTACTTGCCAATCAACTCAATTTGTTTGATGGACGAGAGCTGATGCCCAACAACGCTGTACCCTACGGTCGAAGCCCCAATGATCCCGCGTGGGAAATCGAAGCCGTCAGCAAAGTCATCCTCGATTCCGAGACAGACCAGGGGCTGGTATCCATGTCGGGCGATAGTTTGAAATACGTATCGCTTAACGATACCGTTCATATCGCAGGTTCACCTCAGGCAGCGACGATCACGCATCCAGGTTCTGGGGGGAATATGCAATTTAGCAATTTCTCGATGCAACTAAAGACGGGCGCGATCAAAGGGAACATACGAAGCATCGAGACCAATCTGCCACAGGATATGCAACGGGCCACCCCTAACAACGCTCTCCCGGGAAGCACCAGTCCGAGGCCCAAGTCAGCGTTAGACGTTTCACCTCGCGATATACCTTTGAATTCGCGAGGAAGGTAAGTAGACACAACCGAAAAAAGTAGCAGGCACGCTCCGCTGTGCCGTCCGCTCTTTAAGATTTGCTTGGATTCTAGGTGGACGGCACATGGAATGCAGCATGCGCGTCGTCTTTCAATCGCATGCGAATCATCGATTCTCTTTAACGGTAATTCTTCTTTCAATCTTCATTGTTTTGGACTTCATGTGTAGATCAGATTCATGGAATGTGAAGAGTTCATGAATCAAGCTTTCCGCGTCTAGGCAATTCGAACCGACCGTCATTTAATCTCCGCGTCGTAATCGTGTTAATTGACTTCCCGTTCGGAGACTGATGTGATGGAAATTCGATTTGGTCGAATGGCGTCCAAGAGTAGACGCCGAGGTTTTACTCTCGTTGAGTTATTAGTTGTGATTGCCATTATCGGCATTCTCGTTGGATTGTTGTTACCCGCTGTTCAAGCTGCACGCGAAGCAGCTCGACGCATGCAGTGCTCGAACAATCTCAAGCAGATCGGACTTTCATTTTTGAACTTCGAATCTGCGAACAAGCACATTCCACAAGGCGGGTACGATGGCGACCCTCGGTTGCCCGGAATGATTTATAACGAACCAGTTGGGGCATACGAAACTACAACTTGCTGCAACGCTGCTCACCCAAACGGCTGGAATCACTTCTTCAAGATTCTGCCCTACATGGAGCAACAAAACGTTTACAATCTAGCACGATTTGACACTGCGCCGCTACTTTCGAGACCAGCCACATCCCCAAGCTATAACGGTGAAGATGAAGTTGCTCGAGCGATCATACCTGGGTTTTATTGTCCTTCTCGACGCGGTGCAACAACATATGGAGCAGCGGCGACATCTCGTAATGACTATGCTGGTGCGGCTGGATTCTATCAGGGTGAGATTCTTGAAAATGGGACTCAAAGCGGTTGGAATCCACCAGTTTGGACACCACAAATCCCGGCAGCTCCGCTAGGAATGGAGCCACGTCGCAACGAAAGAACGACAGAAAATTTCGGTAACTTCGGAGGCCGTGCAGGTTATATCCTCTGGGGCGCTCAGGGAGCAAAGCGCCGCCTAGGCGACGTAACAGACGGAACGTCCAATTGCATCATGGTATCGGAGAAAGCCCTCCCTCCGTCTCGGCATGGTTCCGATGGTGGTGATAACGAGCGGTGGAACAACGCCGGCTGGGACGAAGATAATATTCGTTATCACTTTCCCCCGATGGCTGACACGGACCCTCGGAACAGAGCGTTGCGAGATATCACGAACACGGGTTCTACTGTCTGGCGACGATACTTCGGTTCCGGTCACCCAGGCGGACTAAACGCAGCTTTCGGTGATGGTTCGGTTCGATTCGCTCCATTCAATGTTGATCCACTCGTTTGGATGCGAGCAAACGTGATCAATGACGGTGAAGTTGCTCAAACAATTGAATAGGGTTAATGAACGAAAATGTTTAAGAAATTCAATTTGAAAGCGATTCCAATTAGTTGGTCCGCTTGTTCAGCGCTCCTCGGCTTTTGTGTAATTCTTGGCTGCGGAGACTCTGGAAAAGCGGTATTGCCCGAAGGAAACTTAACGGCTGAACAGCTTGAGAAGATGAAGGCTGAAGATGCCGCTATTGACGAAGCCGAAAGCCAAGGCAAACAGCCAAAGCCAAAAGGCAAGAAGTGATCTCCTAGTTTCTCTTTAAACCGCTGTCCAGTTATTCAAGGACAGCGGTTTTTTGTTTTTATGATAGGCTAATGATTTGTCCCAGCCCGAAGCGTGAGCGAGGGATTCTGCGTCCCTCGTTTACGCTTCGGGTTGGGATTAAAGACGCAAGCTCCCGACCGAGGGACTATCCCTCGCTTGCGGTTGGGTTCGAGTGGCAAGATGCCAAATGTTTTATTTCGATATTCTCTTTCTGGACCAACCTTTATCTTGAAACATCTCAAAAGCATTTTTATATTGAGTTCTTCGTATTTCGCCATGACGATGGGCTTGATGGTGGGTTGCGATTCCTCGAAGCCGGCGAAAAACCAAGCTGCGCTGAACGTTTCTACTCCAACTGATGATCATCTCAAGAGTGTTCCCAACGCTGATTTTTTGAACTGGTCTAAGTTTCCTGAAGGGACAAAAGTGGTCCGGCAAAGAGTTTTGGAGTCAGAGCAAGGAGTCGCGACTATCACAACCACCATTCGATTGGTTGCTCGTCAACCAAAATCGGTCGAAGTAGAAAGCCAAACGACAGTTATCCGCCCACAGGGAACGACAGAGAATCCACCGCAGTCGTTCACCTATGCTGCCGAATACAAGATTCCGAAAGATATGGACGCAGAGCAATTTTTGCTCCCTGATCCAAAGGCAAAGAGTCTCGGCGCTGAGAAAATAACCATGCTTGGCAAAGAGTATGATGCTCTCGTATTCAAGTGGCAATCCATGCTAGAGAGTGGTCCGATCGACATCAAAGGTTGGTTCAGTGATGACTTCCCCGGTCGCCAAATCAAAACAGAACTTGATTTTAAAAGCGATACCAGCAAAGGCAGCGAAACGACCCTCGAAGTTTCGATTCCCGAGCAGAAATAAATCGAGACAGTCTCGATCGCTCACCAAACAGGACATTCGTCCATCCTTTGGCAGGGTCTGAACTTCAGCCCAGCCTCGCGTCCGCAACACGCCAAAATTTGCGTCTCAGTACCCTCTTAACGAAGCTTTGAACACCATGAAATATCGATTGCATCTGTGCTGTTTGTTCCTGTTCTCGTTTTACCTTCCTTGCTTCGGGCAAGAGAAGTCGCCAGCGAAAATGGTGGACATTCCCAAGACCGCGCGAACAACATTTCCTGGACTGCAGCCAAATTCGCAAATCCTCTTGCCAAACGGTTGGTCGTTGTCGCCTATCGGCAAACAAGTTCCGCTTGGCGACTTTCCTGTGAATGTTGCTTTGACAGCTGACGGCAAGTTTGCGGCAGTACTGCACTGCGGATACGGTTCGCACGAAGTGCGGATTGTTTCGCTCGAAAAACAAACGGTTGTGTCCACCGCACAAGTTGATCAATCCTTTTACGGGATGACCTTCTGCCAAGGTGATAAGTTCCTCGCCATCAGCGGCGGCGAAGACGAGAACGTGTACACGTTCCCATTCGAAGATGGCTTTCTTGCCAAACCAAAGACGACAACGCTCGCGTCCAAGAAAGAAAAGTTTGTTGTTTCTGGCATTTCGGCTGTCGACTCCACAAAGGAGCTCATCGTATGTGGTTTGCTCGGGAACGAAGTGCGAGCGATCTCGCAAGAAACTGGCGAGACACGATTCAAGCTTGGATTGGGGGAAGGCAGTTATCCTTATGCCGCATGCATCAACGATAGGGACAAGCGTGCTTACATCAGTCTTTGGGGGGCATCCTCGATCGCCGTTGTCGACATTGCTTCCGGCAAACTACTTCATACCTTGCCTACCTTGAGCCATCCTACTGAAATGAAGTTGCTCGATGAAGGACGCCATTTGTTGGTCTCGTGCTCGAATCAGAATAGTGTTGTCTTGATTGATACTCAGTCGATGCAACAACGCGAAGTTATCCGCACCTCCCTCTTTCCGAAAGGATCGAACGGAAGCACACCTTCCAGCTTAGCGGTTTCGACCGACGAAAAAGTTCTATTTGCGGCCAATGCAGATAACAACAACCTAGCGGTTTTCGACATTAGCGATCGCGGCCATAGCAAATCACTGGGATTCATCCCCGTCGGTTGGTACCCGACGAGCGTTCGCATCGCAAAAGACGGTGCGATCTTGGTTGCTAATGGAAAAGGACTCACATCGCGATCCAACGTGCATGGTGCGAACCCGAACAATCAGCCTCCCGCGACGGTACGCGAGTACATCGGTGGCTTATTCCTCGGGACGCTTAGCATCATCGATCCACCTTCGCCCGCAGAGATGTCCAAATACACACGGACGGCGTTTGAGTGCTCGCCACTCAACGAGAAAGAAACCCCCAATGCAAAAAATGTTCTAGCGGACAACCCCATTCCAACGGAAGTCGGCAAGCCCAGCCCGATCAAGCACTGTGTTTACATCGTGAAGGAAAATCGAACTTACGATCAAGTCTTCGGCGATATGCCGAAAGGTAACGGCGATCCGAGCTTGTGCATTTTTCCGGAACGAGTCACGCCGAACCACCATGCCTTAGCTTCGGAGTATGTATTGCTCGATAATTTCTACGTCGAAAGCGAAGTGAGTGCGGACGGTCATGAGTGGACGATGGCCGCGTATGCTACCGACTTCGTAGAAAAGACATGGCCTCTAACCTATCGTGGTGGCCGTGGAAAATTGGGATACCCTTCGGAAGGGAAACTGAAGATTTCCGAACCCACGAGCGGTTACATTTGGGACAAATGCCGCGCTCACGGAATCAGCTACTTCAGTTTCGGTGAGTTCGTAGACAATGGACCGACAATCGATTCGCCGGCCACGACAAAAGTCGAGGCGTTGCAAGGACATTTTGATCCGAAGTTTCGATCGTACGATCTCGACTATTCTGACATCAAGCGTGCGGAACGGTTTATTGAGCGATGGAACCAGTTCGAGCAAGAAGGAAATCTTCCTCAGTTTATGGTCATTCGGCTTCCGAACGATCACACGTACGGAACGAAAGTAGGAAAGCCAACACCGACTGCGATGGTGGCTGACAACGATATCGCCTTGGGGATGGTTGTCGAAGCACTTTCAAAGAGTAAGAAATGGAAAGAGACGGCGATCTTCGTGGTCGAAGACGACGCCCAAAATGGCGCGGACCATGTCGATGCTCACCGCACCGTCGCGTTAGCGATTAGTCCTTACACCCGTGGAGCCGGCCTGGATTCGACACTGTACTCCACCTCCAGCATGTTGCGGACGATGGAGTTAATTCTAGGATTGGAGCCGATGACGCAGTTCGACGCCTCGGCGAACCCTATGTACCGGTCGTTCAAATCGACTCCTGATTTGACCCCTTACAAGAAGCGAGATGTTATGGTCGATCTCTCAGCGAAGAATGATATCGCTGCTTGGGGCGCGAAGCAGTCTGCCGAGATGGACCTGAGCAAAGAAGATGCTGCCGACGATTTGCTCTTCGGCGATATCGTTTGGCGAAGCGTCAAGGGAGCCAACAACCCCATGCCAGCGCCGGTTCGCTCAGCATTCGTTTTCGCCGAAGTCGAGGAGGAGTAGAGGAGTAGTAAGGGCCATCGATCTCAAAACCTTGGGCGACTAGCGACAGACTGTCTTGTTTCGCACTTGCGAGCATAGTACTTTGGTATAATGCGAGCGGGTTATAGCACGAGCTAAGGAAATGAGAGAGAACTTTGACTACCAGGATACTGTCGAGAGGCCGATTGATTTCCCTATTGGCGGTGGCAGGCACGATTCTCGTCATCGTCATGGTCTCCCGCTCGATGCGAGAGTCTAACTTGTTGGTGCCTCAAGGTGGCGTGGTGGATAGACAATCTTCATCGCGCGACGCCGCTGCAGACGATGATCCAGAAAATCGAGGGACTAGCACGAAGAGTGGCGAAGGGAATATAGCGGGTTCGAACTCTAACCAACAATCCTCTCCAAACCAGCGGCAGTCGATCGACGACAAGTATCCGGTCGGCATATTTTACGTCGATCCCGTGCAATACATGCAGAGCCATACGCAGTATGTTCGAGATCGCGCTGGGAATCCGAAACTCAATACCGTTTTGCTTCCGCCAGAACTACCCCTTGCGACGGGAGTGTCAGATCCTAAGTCGGCGGGTTTTCTCGGGGCCGATTCCTGCAGGGAGTGTCACGCGGACTATTTTGATAGCTACAAAGAAACATCTCATTACCACACCTCAGCGGTCGCTAGTACCAAGACGATTCGCGGTTCCTTCTCTGAAAACAAAAAGACGGTCGCTTCAAAAAGCCCGAATATACGATTCGAGATGGAATCCATCGACGGTGTTCCGATGCAGCGTCTTTTGATCGAATCGAAAGGGGAGGAGTTTGGGGCGGATTTTCAATTTGATTTGGTGACTGGCTCCGGAAAACTTGGGCAGACCTATGTCTATTGGAAAGATGAACGACTGTATCAATTGCACGTTTCTTATTTGACTAGTCAAGACAGTTGGGTCAACAGCCCTGGATACGTCGATGGGACAGCAAACTTCGCGAGACCTGTCATGGCTCCTTGTTTGGAATGTCACGCTACCTATTTTGAAACAGTTGGCGGAACGACGAATCACTTTCGTACGAACAATTTCATACTTGGCGTTTCCTGCGAACGCTGCCACGGCGCGGGTGCAGCGCATGTGAATTATCATCGCGAAAACCCCAATGAGACGCAAGCTCATGCGATCATCAACCCGAGCGATCTATCTCGCGACCGAGCAATCGATATGTGCCAGGTTTGCCACGGCGGCATGCCGACCGGCTTAAAGAAGCCTCCCTTCACGTATCAAGTGGGTAATGATTTGCGCGAGCATTATGAGTTCCCAGCCAATACACCTTCTGGCCCAGCAAATATCCACTCGAATGCGCAGCTACCGCGACTTCGCCAAAGCAAGTGTTTTCAGAATAGTGAAAAGATGACTTGCTCCGACTGCCACAATACACATCAATTTGAACGCGGAAATTTAAAGCTGTTTTCCGAGAGATGCATTCAATGTCATAAACCAACAGATTGTGGCAAACATGCGGCTATCGGCGAATCCATTCGTCAAAACTGCATCGATTGCCACATGCCGCCGAATGTAGCCGAAGACATCAAGATAGCATCCGAGGGAGCCCTGTTTAAGCCAACGATGCGAGATCATCAAATCAGAATATCGGAGGAAGCGACGGCACGCTTCCTCCGCGAACTAAACCCCTAGATCCCGAGAATTCGGATTTCTTTTCCAAATGCGAATGGTGTGGAGCGATATCGAGATCGGCGAGGATCGGCCATGCATTTTACGCTCGACTTCGCATGTGAATTGGGTACACTGTTTTTGGCGGTCGTCGACTCTTGCGAGGGCAGAATGGAAGAGGAATATTTCATTCTTTGCCGAAAAGGCAAATCGGATTTCCTGACGATTCGAACCAAAGAAGTCGCTTGAATTTTGGGATGACAGGACCTGAAACGTAAATGCTATACCTGGGTCGGTACCTCTGTTTAATGCTATTCTTTTGCATACACGTTGCTGGATGTGGAAAAGGCGTTGTGGAACCAGTTGATGTCCCCGCTCCGGACGTTACGGCTTCTAAGCCCGAATCTAGAGAAGTGAGCGAGTTCCTTGAATATATTGGCCGCACGGCATCGCCAGAATTTGTAGAGATTCGGCCGCGGGTTTCTGGCTACTTGATGAAGATTCACTTTAAAGAAGGTAGTGAAGTCAAAGCAGAAGAACCACTTTTCGAAATCGACCGTCGACCGTATGAGTACGCGCTGAAAAATGCTGAGGCTCGATTGGAACAAGCCAAGCAACAGTTGAAACTTGCGACCATTACTCTTGATCGGATAAACACACTGAGAAAAACAAATTCCGTCTCACAACAGGAGCTCGATGAAGCGATTCAAAAACGAGACAGCGCAACCGCCGAAATCACTGCAGGAGAAGCCGCTGTCGCGCAAGCGGATTTAGACCTTAAATTCTGCGAGATCAAGGCACCGATTGCGGGCAGGATTGGAAGGGCAAGCGTAACCGCGGGTAATTTGATTCAAGCTGGTCAAGCCAATGCGGAACCTCTAACAACCATTGCCAGCGTCGATAAAATTCACGTCCTGTTCGATGTAGATGAAAATTCAGTCCTAAAGTTCATGGCTTTGCGAAGAAGCCAAGGTGTCAACGTCAAGTATACGAACGTTCGGGAGCTTAATCAGACGGTTCAGGTTGCGCTGGCGAACGAAACAGATTTCCCACATGAAGGTACCCTCGACTTCATCGACAATCGTGTTCGAACTACGACGGGTACGCTGTTGGTGCGTGCCGAGCTCGACAATAAAGCTCGAATCTTTGCTCCCGGGTTTTTTGTGCGAGTTCGCATACCGTATGGCAAGGCACAGGAAGTGTTGATGATCAGCGAGCGTGCCATCTTGAATGACCAAAACCTAAAGTACGTTTTGATCGTTGGCGAAAATGGAATGGTGGAACGTCGGGATGTCGAACTTGGCATCCTGGACAATGGGATGCGTGTCATCAAGGCTGGACTGAAAGCCGATGATCAAGTCATTGTGAATGGAGTACAACGAGCGAAACCGGGGTCGAGCGTTCGCTTACTAAAATCGCAGGATCGTTCTACTTCTTCACCAAACAAGGAGTGAGACATGCTTGCTCGCTTCTTCGTGGATCGCCCTGTATTCGCGACCGTTCTTTCGCTTGTCATCGTCTTGATGGGCAGTGTTGCTCTAATGCAACTACCCATCGCTCAGTATCCGGAAGTGGCTCCACCGACGATTCAAATCACAGCGATGTACCCGGGGGCCAACTCGCAAGTGGTGGCCGATACGGTTGCAGCACCGATTGAGCAAGAGATCAATGGCGTCGAGAAAATGCTCTACATGTCGTCTCGCTGCACGAACGATGGCTTGATGGCTTTGGATGTTACCTTTGAACTGGGCACAAACATCGATCAAGCCCAAGTGCTTGTTCAAAACCGTGTTGCGATCGCAGAAGCTAAACTTCCTGAGGATGTGCGCCGGCAGGGGATTGTGACGAAAAAGAAATCGCCGAGCATCCTGCTCACTGTGAACCTCACCTCATCGGAAGATCGTTACGACCAACTTTATCTTTCCAACTTCGCAACGATTGAGGTGCGGGATTCGTTGATGCGAATCCCAGGAGTTGGCGATGTCGGTATGCTTGGTGCGCGAGACTATGCGATGCGAGTATGGCTCGACCCCCAAAAACTTGCAGTACGCAACATGACGGCAATCGATGTTTTACAAGCGTTGCGAGAACAAAATGTCCAGATTGCGGCTGGTCGTATTGGCCAATCTCCAGCACCGGAGGGCCAAGATTTCCAATTTGCAATCAATACCAAAGGCCGTCTACTCGAAGCGAATCAATTTGACAATATAGTTGTAAAAACCGGTGACGATAGCGAGTTGGTTCGACTGGCAGATGTCGCTCGAACGGAGTTGGGTGCACGCAATTACGATGTCAGCAGTACGCTCGATGGCAAGCCCAGCATAACAATGGCTGTCTTTCAGTTGCCGGGATCGAATGCTCTCAGTACCGCACAAGCGATTCGCGATGAGATGGACCGGTTGAAATCGACCCGCTTTCCCGAAGGCATCGACTATGCCATCGTTTATGACACTACGATCGTGGTAGATGAGTCCATCCATGAAGTCTACAAGACATTATTGGAAGCTTTCATTTTAGTCTTTCTCGTTGTCATCCTCTTCCTGCAGGACTGGCGAGCGACTCTGATGCCGATGATCGATGTTCCCGTGTCCCTGATCGGTACGCTTGCTGTTATGCAATGGCTCGGTTTTTCCCTCAACAATCTTTCGATGCTGGGCCTTGTGGTTGCGATCGGAATCGTCGTCGACGACGCAATTGTTGTGGTCGAGAACATTGAGCGATGGATGGCGAAAGGGATACCAGCCCGCGAAGCAACGATCAAAGCGATGGCGGAAATCACTGGCCCTGTCATTGCAATTACCCTAGTGCTTAGCTCGGTGTTTTTGCCGACTATCTTTATTGCGGGTATTCCAGGCAAGTTCTTCCAACAGTTTGCTTTGACGATTGCAGCATCGACCATTATTTCTGCGATCAATGCGATGACGATGGCGCCTGCCCGAGCCGTTACTTTGATCAAACCGCATGTCGCAGGCCACGATCGAGAAGCACTACCGCGTTGGGGAATTGCTTTGCTAGCAGGTTACCTTGCAATGCGTTTTGTGCCGAATGTTTCAAGCCCTTTGTTGGATTTCCTTGGGGTGATAAAGCCCTCTGGTCTACAAAACGCGATCCTTGTCATCATCTTTGTGTTCGGGGCTCTAGCCGGATGGGTGGCTGGCCCCTCGGTTAACAGGGTTTTACAGAAGTTTTTTTACTTCTTTAACGCTTGCTTCGACAAGGTGACTTGGGTGTACGGGAAAATCGTAGCTGGCGTGCTCCGAATTAGTCTGATCATGGTGATCGTTTACATTGGACTAATCTTCCTGGCTGTGCGGGGATTCCAATTGGTTCCGAGCGGTTTTCTACCGTCGCAGGACAAAGGCTATTTGGTAGTTAGTGCAAAATTGCCCGACGGCGCAAGTCTACAGCGTACCGAAGCGGTTGCAAAAGCGATCAATGAGATGGTACTTTCGATCGACGGGGTTGCTCACACATTGAGTATCCCCGGCTACTCTATTCTGACGAGTACGAACGCTTCCAACTCACTGGGAATATTTGTTATTTTGGATTCGTTCGAGCATCGCAGTAAACATCGAGACCTGTATTCCGACGATCTTGCTAGAACCCTTCAGAAGAAGCTAGCGGGTATCCAAGAAGCACAGATCGTGGTGTTGGGTGCTCCACCGATCGACGGTCTCGCGTCGACCGCTGGGATGAAGATGCAGGTACAAGATCGCGCGGGGGCAGGACCGGCTGCATTGCAGGGTGCTTTGGAAAACTTGGTATCTGCAGCCAGCCATGAACCTCGCTTAGCTGGAACCTATTCCAGTTACTCTGCCAATGAGCCTCAGTTGTATGTAGACATTAATCGTGAGAAAGCTAAAGCTGCAGGGGTTCCTTTGAATGACGTTTTTCAGACGCTGCAAATATATCTTGGCTCCGCTTATGCCAACGATATCACACGATTTGGACGTAACTGGCAGGTGAGCGTTCAAGCGGATACTCCGTTTCGTGCAAACCCAGCAGATATTGGCAAATTACAAGTTCGTAATCAACTCGGCGAGATGGTTCCATTAGCCACGTTGATCGATGTTCGTGATGTGAGTGGTCCGGGAATTGTGTATCGATTCAACATGAACGCATCGGCGGACTTCGTATCGAATCCAGCTCCTGGTAGTGCCTCGGGGGATACGATAGGATTGATGGAACAGATTGCCAAGCGTGAGCTTCCGAGCAGCATGAGCTTCGAATGGACCGAACTCGCGTATCAGCAGATTTTGGTAGGGGATGATTTATTGACGAAGCTCGTGTTTCCGCTGGCTGTGGTCTTTGTGTTTATGGTGCTGGCAGCTCAATACGAAAGTTGGTCACTGCCGATCGCGATCCTGTTGATTGTCCCGATGTGTTTGTTTGCTGCGGTTGCCGGCCTTTGGCTGACCGGTTCAGAAAGCAATATCTTTACTCAGATTGGGTTAGTGGTGCTCATTGCATTGGCTGCCAAAAACGCCATCTTGATCGTAGAGTTCGCGAAACAATTGCAGGACGAAGGGAAGGATCGAAGCGAAGCGGTAATTGAAGCTTGCAAGGTCCGGCTTCGCCCAATTCTGATGACTTCGTTGGCATTCATTTTAGGTGTTGCACCGTTAATGATCGGTCGTGGAGCTGGGTTTGAAATGCGAAGCTCCTTGGGACTTGCTGTGTTTTCTGGGATGTTGGGCGTGACCTTATTCGGTTTGATTTTCACGCCGGTTTTCTATGTGCTGATCGATTCGTTGGGGAGTTCGAGAAAGAGTCCAGATGCAAGTGAACTGCATACAGTAGATGCAGCGACGAAAAATGGTCGTTGATCGCAAGGTTGGCAATTGGCAAACTCGTTGCATTATTTCTTTTTTTGCCGACGGTTCGGTTGCGCTTCCTCTTGAACGGGGCCTGACATAGGGGGAGTTTCGTAGAAAGCTCCATCGTTTACCATGCGAGGATCGCCTGTCGCACTTAGCTCCTCTAGCAATCGTTGTTCTAACTTCGCCTTGATGTCGGCGTAACTAGGGTCGGTTGCTTGGTTGGTGGTTTGATGGGGATCCTTTTTCAAATCGTACAATTCTTCACGCGGTCGCTTGCCATAAACCCATTCGAAATGCGAGCGCCATTTCGGATCATTGCGCACTCCCACCAGCCATGCTTTCGTCGGCCCTGCATCTTCATCCGGAAGGGTGCTGCGCGTTTCTTCTGTTATCTCCTCGGCAGTTGGCGGGTTGTTACCATCCAAACGATAAGGGTCACCCAACGGCCAACGATCCGGTTTGAAGTTGAGGATATAAAGGTAATCGTGCGTTCGAATAGCCCGCTGAGGATAGGGCATGAAGTCAGCACGCGCATTTTCAACGTGACGTTCTCGGCCGATGAAGACTGCATCTCGATTCGGCTCAACACGCCCCGACTTATCCGACTGAAGGAGCGGCAACAAACTGCGACCTATCATTCGCTCTGGAATCGCAACATTGCCCGCTTGCAGAAACGTCGGTGCAAGGTCGATGAGACTGATCATATCGTCGACGACGCGTCCGCCTGGTGCTTTGCCCCATCGGATCGCAAGAGATACGCTGGAACCGAAGTCGTACAAATTGCATTTCCCGTGCGGAAATCCAGGAGCACCGTGATCACCGCTAACGACGACGATCGTGTTTTCCAATTCACCGATCGACTCCAGCTTTTTCAGATGCAATCCTAATGCCGTATCGAAGGCCGCGATCTCTCCGAAGTAGTCGGCCAGATCCTCGCGCACCTCGGACACGTCAGGTAGAAAGCTTGGCATCTTTCCTTGAAGCGAGTCGGGATTGATGTTCCAAAGCGCTTTGCCCGACCCCTTGATCCATTTGCGGTGAACATTGGTCGGCCCAAACCAGTAACAGAAGGGTTGATTATCAACGCGGTCCGCTAAAAAATTGTCGAAGTTCTTTTGCACTTCGGCATAGATCGATTGTTTGGCTGCGTCTAGCGCTATACCTTCCTTCACCATCTTGGTTACATTTTGGGAGAACTGATTGAAACGTCCACCCGCTTTTTCATACGCGTATTTCCCTGCACCGTAAGGAGCATCCGAAGGAGTACCCGGACTCCAGACCTTGTACGACTCGCCGATGTGATAGCCTGACTCTTTCAGCAGTAACGGATACGCAGGTTGCGAGCCGTCCCAAATTGCGCCGCGAAGGATGGACGAACGACCGGTACGCCAAAAGTGTTGTCCTGAAAGAAGTGCACTACGACATGGCGTGCAACTCGGAGCTGAAACAAACGCGCTACGAAACAGGACGCCTTCTTTCGCTATGCGATCAAAGTTTGGTGTTGAAACAATGTCATTGATCGTGCCTGGCCCATCGATCTTTGCGTAAGCACCTGCAAAGCGCCCCCAATCGTCCGCAAATGCGAACAAGATATTCGGTCGCTTCTCTTCGGCGCGACTTTCGTTTGATATCGAAAGAGAACAGGCTAGAAGTATCAAACAAAGGAAGGTGCAAAAATATCGTCGCATGCGCGATCTCCACGGAAAGGATGAATGAGTAACGGAGCAAAAGAATAGAATAACAACGACGGGAACCAAAGCGTTCTAGTTCTTTTTCTGCAGCGGCCAAGAACTGACGCCGACGCGTTTTGCCCACAAGCTCCACTGCTCTGCCATTTTTTGAACTCGCTCGGGGTGGCTGCTGGCTAAGTCGTTTGTTTCCGTTCGATCTTGTTTCATATCGTATAGTTCCCAAGCTCCCGGGTGTTTGGAAACTAGTTTCCAGTTTCCATCGCGTAGCGCACGGTTCCCTTCATGCTCCCAAAAGATAGGGGAAGTCCGTTCGATTGCCTTCCCAGAAAAGGCTGGTGCAACCGATACACCTTCCATGGGCTGGATCGTATTTCCATTCACTTCCGCTGGGTATTTGGCTCGCCCAAGGTCGACGCAAGTTGCCAACAAATCCATCAAATGTGCCGGCGTTTTTTCGAGTGCGCCCCGCTGGGACGATCCCATTCCTTTGGGCCAATGGGCGATGAGAGGAGTGCTAATTCCACCTTCGTGCTCCCAGTGCTTGTACTCACGAAAGGGTGTGTTGCTAACATTCGCCCACGCTTGACCGTAGCCGATGTAGGTGTCTGCAGGGCCGGGCATTACGTTTCCTTGCCGAACAGGGAAGCCATCCCGCGTTTGTTTCGGGATCATGTCAGGCTGAAGGTAGTCGTTAGCCAATGCGGGCAAGCTCGGTGCATCGGCTCGTTCCGAGGCTACCCCATTGCGTCCCATCGGTTCCGCGCATCCACCGTTATCTTGTAGATAGAGAATCAAAGTGTTTTCCAGTTGTCCATTGGTTTTAAGCGATTGGAGGAGTCGACCTATTCCTTGGTCCATACAATCGATCATCGCCGCATAGACTTCCATGCATCGCGATTCGAACGCTTGGTTCTTTACCTTGCTCCAATCACCCGCTTGCTCGGTGACTTTCCAGTTGGGATCGAGAAGACCGAGCTGTTTCATCTTTTCCAGTCGTGCTACGCGAATGGGTGAATAGCCTGCGTCGTATTTACCACGATACTTTGCGATGTCTGCTTCTTTGGCGTGCATTGGCCAATGGGCCGCAGTATGCGCCATATACAAAAAGAAAGGCTTATCTGATTTGGCTTTGGCATGTTCTGTAACAAAGCGCACCGCGTGATCGTTGATCGCGTCGGTATAGTAGAACAACTCTGGCGTGTACTGTGGATCTGCATACGGCGAAATCAGAGTATTGTCGCGAGCTAAGGAATTCGGATCATAAAAACTCCCCGCGCCGTGAATTGTTCCGTAGAATCGATCAAAGCCGCGTTGCAATGGCCAATTGTGCTGCTCTTCGAAAGACTTCGTCTTGACCGCTTTGGTAACGTGCCATTTACCGGTCATGTAAGTCGCATAGCCAGAGGATTTCAAAACCTCAGCGATCGTCACCGCACGCTTGCTCAATTCTCCAGCGTATGCTTCGCCTGCAGTCGCGCGATGGTCCTCCATCATGTGACCAATCCCGGCTTGATGCGAGTAGAGTCCTGTTAGCAATGCAGCGCGTGTTGGGCAACATCGAGCCGTGTTATAGAATTGCGTGAACCGAAGTCCGTTCGCTGCGAGTGAGTCCAAGTTCGGTGTTTGAATCTCGCCTCCATAACAGCCGATATCCGAGTAGCCGATGTCATCCGCCATAATCACAATGATGTTTGGCCGCTGTGGATTTGTCTGAGCCTCTGAAGAGACCATCGAGCAAAACCAAAACTGGAGTGACAAAAGAAGCCACCTGGCGGCGGTATGATTTCTGAATTGCAAACGTAAAAACGCGTTTGATCGGCGAAGAGGAATCATGAAAGTTGCATCGCTAGAGGTGGGATTTCAAAACGAGAGACTTTTGAAAGCCTTCTCATGAAGATCCTTAGTTTAGCAACAACAACCGAGTCCGTTTTGCGTTCCAGACCGATTCTTTCGCAATTACGCCGCGACGGACTGTGGCACGAAATGCGAGGAGCGAGGGAATGCAATCGTATCGAAATGTTTCCATTTCATGACATCGGACAGATCGACTTGGTCTACTGGATCCACTCCGTAAGCGCTATCGGTGGTAAAGAGAATGTATTCGCGATCGTGAAGGAATGACCATAGTGCGCGGCGTTTTTCGGCGTTTAGGTGGCGGTAAAACTCGACATGCACAATTGGATTCTGCGCAACAATGATGGACTCGATCGTCTTGAGAACCTCAAGATCAAATCCCTCGGTGTCCACTTTGACAAAACTGATTCTGGAAATACGTTCAGGGCAGTTCTGATTTATCCAACGATGCATATTTCGACCGGGAACTTCAATTTTGTACGGATGCCCGTGAATCCATTTGCTGATACCTGCGAAATTACCACCATTGATCATTCCAGGGTCCGAATAGTGGAAAGTCAGAGTCTCATCGTTTGGTGAAACAGCAGCCATCACCGGAAGGATGTTTGTCTTGTTTCGGTTCAACCGAGCGTTCTGTTCCAATACTTTGAATACGTATGGGTTGGGCTCCCAAGCGATCACAGCCCCCTGTTTCCCTGCTGCCAACGCCAATGGAAGAGAAAAATCACCGCAATGCGCTCCCACATCCAGTACCGTGTCGCCTGAACGGATGTATTGCCTTAGTTTGTCGACATAATCTTGTTCAAAGCGAACGAAATAGTCTTTGGGATGAAGCCACTTGGCATACTCGATTTCACCATCTTTTTCGAGTGAAAAAGATATCTTCTTCGTTCCAAAAGTTGTCACACGAGGCTTTAGACCCAACGTCCAGACAAGAGACTTTAGTTTCATTCGCTGTCACTTCCTGGCAAGATCAGGATCCCACTTGCTATTCGAATGACATCATTTGAATAACAAAATGGCTAATTGTTCCCACGTTTTAGACCATCGAAAGATGGCAAGTCAATGCGAATGAAGTCTACAGATTGCCATGGCAGCGATCGTAAATAGGGCTGAAACGTGAAGTGCAATAGGGGTCTGAAACGAAAGAAAAGGTCCGTTACAGCCGCACTGCCAATTGATTTGTTGACTCCTATTCTCTGGGGCCTTATGCTAGATAATCCATCCCCTTCCCTACCCGGTTCGTCTTGCTGAACCCCTTTCCTAGGAGGACTCATCCGTGAAGCAACTATCCTGTCTGCTATTCTTTTTTCTCTTTTCGACAAGCATGGCAATGAGTCAGAGCGAGCCCAAACTAATGCGACTAGGGATTGTTGGGTTAGACACTTCGCATGTTCCTGCATTTACGAAACTGTTTAACAATCCAAAGGCCGACGGAGACCTCGCAGGCTTCAAGGTGGTGGCAGGGTATCCAGGAGGCACGGACATGCCGGCCAGTCGCGATCGAGTTGCCAAATTCACGGAAGAGATTCGCGGCATGGGCGTCGAGATCGTCAATACGATTCCAGAGCTTCTCGAACGTGTCGATATGGTGTTGCTGGAAAGTGTCGATGGTCGTATTCACTTGAAAGAAGCGCGTGAAATATTCAAATCGGGCAAGCAGGTTTTCATTGATAAGCCGGTCGCAGGTACGTTGGCCGAAGCGATCGCAATCTACGAACTCGCCAAGCGGCACAACGTGAAGTACTTCTCAAGCTCGTCTCTTCGCTTTGGCGACAACATTCGCGAACTGGTCGGAAACCCGGCAGCAGGAGAAACGCTAGGA
This sequence comes from uncultured Pirellula sp., assembly GCA_903858115.1. GTDB lineage: Bacteria > Planctomycetota > Planctomycetia > Pirellulales > Pirellulaceae > JBKCUI01. Next base: position 29,721 of record CAIOHR010000179.1, read on the forward strand.
GCCATGACTTGGGGACCATGCTCCTACCAAGCAGGCACACCAGACTTGTTTTTCTACGGTATACATGGCGTCGAGCCGTTATTCACGTTGATGGGAACAGGCTGCGAGACCGTCGCGCGAACCAAAGGGCCAAAACATGATCAGGTGACTGGCGTTTGGAAAGACGGACGGATCGGAACGTATCGAGGGATCGTACAAGGAAAAGCAGATTACGGCGCGGTGTTGTACGGGAGCAAAGCGATTCTTCAAAGCGACAAGAAAAGTGGATACGAAGCGTTGTGCCGCGAGATCGGGCGATTCTTTCGGACCGGTGTCGTTCCAGTCAGTCCAGAGGAAACCTTAGAAATTTTTGCGTTCATGGAAGCTGCCGATGAGAGCTTGCGACAAGGCGGAAAACCTGTTGCATTGGATACAGTCATGACCAAAGCCAAGGCGGATGCCGCACTTCTTCTCAAGTAAGCTATCGGAGCACTACTAATGAATCGCTTCAATCGTCGTCGTTTTTTCGAAGACTCCATCATGGCCGCCGCGGCCGTCAGTCTTTGCACAGAAACCGTAACCGCAGCAGGCTCTATCAGCGCCAACGAAAAGCTCACCGCTGCGATTATCGGTTGCGGTATTCGAGGCAAAGCTCACGCTCAAGAGTTAGCAAAATTAGCAGACGTCGATATCGCCTATGTATGCGACCCCGATCTGGATCGAGCCGATGACGTTGGGGCGTTGCTCGTCGAACTGAATCGTCCGATGCCAAAAAAGGTTCAAGATCTGCGAGTGGTCTTCGATGACAAATCTGTCGATGTTGTATTCGTGGCAACACCGAACCACTGGCACGCGTTGGCTTCGATATGGGCCATGCAATCGGGCAAGGATGTCTATTGCGAAAAGCCTGTCAGTCATAACGTCAGCGAAGGACGGCGAATCGTCCAAGTGGCTCGCAAATACGGGCGAATCTGCCAATCTGGAACGCAAAATAGATCGCGAGGCGCACTAGCGGAAGCGGTCAGTTACATGGCGGATGGAAAACTGGGCGAAGTCAAGCTCGCACGAAGCATCGTCTACGGAGGCCGCGGCTCGATCGGCAAGGCAACGAAGTGCGAAATGCCACCCCGCTGCAGTTATGATCTGTGGGCCGGACCTGCACCCATGACGGAACTCGAGCGCCCCAAGTTTCACTACGACTGGCATTGGTTTTGGGACACGGGAAATGGAGAGTTAGGTAACAACAATATTCATTCGTTGGACATCTGTCGTTGGGGACTGGGACTCACGGGACTTGGTCAAAGTGTCATCAGCTATGGTGGACGTTTAGGGTACGTCGATGTAGCAGAAACTCCTAACACACAAGTGGCCATCTTTGATTTTGGGACGAAGACGATCGTTTCAGAAACAAGGGGATTGAAGACGGCACCGTTCCATCCGACCATCAAAGCGTCGTGGTTCTTCTATGGCACCGAAGGTATCATCGCGGAGGCCAGCCTATACGACCTCGATGGGAAACTCGTTCGCGCCTTTGAAGGCAAATCGGAAAATCACTTCACCAACTTTTTGAATGCGGTCCGCAGCCGAAAGCAAACCGACCTGAATGCAGAAATTCTCGAAGGTCACCAGTCGACTGCGTTATGCCATATTGCCAATATCTCATTTCGGTTGGGAGCGGAAACGACACTCACAGAAGTACCACGCAAGCTTGAATCGATAAAGGATCAGGACGAAGCGATGGAAACATTGCGTCGCACGCAAACGCATTTGTCCGAAGCAGGTGTCGATGTAAACCAAGCCAAGATGATCGTCGGTAAGCATTTGCGAATTGCACCCGGCAAGGAGCAATTCATAGACAACCCGCAAGCAGATGCACTGCTAACGCGTGAGTATCGGACTCCCTTTGTTGTCCCAAAGGAAACCGACATCTAGTGTTATCCGTGGTCAAACCACTGTCCATCATGAAGTGAGAATTGATTCTCCGTCAGTCAAGGATCCTTTTTTTCGACCACGAATAGTTCGAATCACACGAATGTAGGATTGAGTGTATTCTTATTCGTGGTATTCGTGTTATTCGTGGTCAAGCCATCACTGCAGCCAGTGGACGATTCTCTGATGTTCGAACGATACAGTTTGCCTTCCAGATTGTCTATTCTTGGGATTGTTTCGCTCGATCGACCAGGTCGCGAGCCCAAAGTTTGTCTTGGAATAGCTCGACCATCGCATCTAGCCATTTGCGCTTTGTGGCAGGATTCAGATTTGCATCGGCCCAATCCATTTGTTCTTTCAATGAGTTGTATGCTTCGCTGGTCGATAGTTTCTGTGACGCGTTGAGTTGTTCCAGCGAACGTTGAACAAGATCCACGAGCCGTTTGTGCTTCTCTTCGACTTGGCCCCCTGAACCAAAGACTGTCAGAAAGGCTTGAAGTTTTTGCTTTCCCATGGCGGCGTCGATCGATTGCGCCTTCAAGCATTCGAGATAGGCTTGTTCGATGGCAGGAAGTTGGTCAGCGGTACCGCGCCGCGCCTTGCGTTGCAGGGATCGCACGGCTCGTATGGATTCGATCTCAGCGATCGCAGCATCGACATCCGCAATTCTCGCGTCGTTAGGATACAGCTCTTTGAATCGCAATGCACTGGTTTCCGATGCAAGCCACTGTTCATCTTCGTTCGCTTCGATCGCTGCTGCAACATCTGCATACAAGACATTCGCGCTAGGTGATTGGAGTAGCACAACGAGAGCGGCAATACAGGCCAAAAGCGCAATCGAAAGCGTTGTGATACCGATCCATTGGCCCCAGGAAGTCGTTTCCTCGGAAGGAGCAGGTGCAATCGTGGATCGGCGACGATCCGTATCTTGAACTTCGGTGAATTTTGTTTTGCCTATAAACTCAATGCCGCTCGGGGGACCATCGCTGCCCGCTTCGTTTGACACCCGTTCGCTTTGCGAGTCAACAACTCGCGTTTGTTCGTCAGGGCCAGCAACCGAAGAACTCGTGTTCCTATGCTGAGCGCGCGATGGATCGACAAGCCTAGTTTTGTTGGTGGCGACAACCGTACCTTCGTTTTCTGGGCCGGGGAGTATCGATGGATTGTCGTTTAGATCGATGCTTGTCAATTCTTTGAGATGACTGACGTCGATATTCACTCGCGGGCTGTGAGGTCGATTCGCGAGCCCCATCTTGAGTGACTGGAACCGATTTCCAACAACGAGCCCGGTTGGCGGTCGAAGCGATGGCTCACGGGCCAGCAGTTCTTCGACTAGATCACATAGCTCCGCAGGCGTATCGATCGCCAGAGAGGCAATTGGGGTGATCGATCCATAGCGAACGTTGAACAGAACCTCTGGAATCGTTTTCCCTTGAAATGGAGCTCGTCCGGTTAAGGCTGCGTAACAAACGCTTCCGAGAGAATACAAATCGCTTCGCACACTGACGGGCTTTCCTTCCGCTTGTTCAGGTGGCATAAAGTCTGCAGTGCCCAAGACAGAGCCTTCCACGGTCGAATCAGCACCACCGAACAGTTTCGCGATTCCGAAGTCGGTAAGCTTCACTCTCCCCTGGGAGTTGAACATCAAGTTTGCCGGTTTCAGATCGCGATGAATGATTCCGAAATCATGTGCATGTTTTAGTGCCGAGCAAATCTCAATTGCCATATCGATAACCCGGGGCCACGCCATGCGCTTTTCGCGTCGTAGCAATTGCTGCAGATTCTCTCCATCGACGTACTCCATCGAGTAAAAGAGGAGGCCTTTCTCCTCGCCGAAGCCGATGAGTTGCACAATGCCTGGGTGCTTTAGTTTGAGAAGGGTCTGAATCTCGGCATCAAATCTGCGACGAAATCTCTGGTGTTGCGCCATGCCCGCGGAAATCACTTTGATCGCGACCGGGTCATTGGTTTTGTTGTTCACGCCATGGTAAACGGTCCCCATACCTCCCTGTCCGAGAGTCCGTACGACGCGATACGGACCGATGTATTCAAATTCGGGAGTTTCCATGGTTTCTATGAAGGCTCGTGGAGGAGTGTTTCAATCTGAGTGACTGCCAACGAAAGCGACTTAGCAGCCATGCGGAAGTTCATGTGCCCCGAGACTTCCGGCTGGATATCGAGAAATAATTGAGTCGCAGCTTTCAGTTTACTCAATTTTTTGCGAGCCAAATGAAGGTATTTTTCCGAGTCGCCACTTTCAAAAGAAGGACCGAGCGCGAGCATATAGTCGTAGAGCTCACGATGTACCTCGGCCAGTTCTTCGTCATCCGTGGATTCATCGGAATGTTTCAGAAACGTTCGAACCATCCAAACATGGCTCAAAACAGCGTCGATCTGTGCCATTCGGTCTTTTTCGTGGGTCATGAATTCGATATCTCTTGGCTAGGTTGCACTGGTTGGATGAGGCCATTATCGCGTGTCTGGCTGGACTTTTGGTATCATAAGGCAAGCGGCAGTTGGAAACATCCCAACCCGAAGCGTAATGAGCTGGTTGCCTTGATGGATTTGCCGTAGGGCAAAGTAACTATCCCAACCCGAAGCGTAAGCGAGGGACCCACAAACCCTGCCTCATGTTGCGGGTTGGTATGGCAAAATTTCATTCGCTCGCCTAAAGGATTACTTTCATTTGAATTTTGAGTTATTACCAAGTATCAAGTTCTATCCATGCCAGAATTGATTGCCCAGGGACCAACGCCGACGGATCGTTGGCGTCGGTCTTTGTCCAAAACAGAGAATGCATCGGGCTCGATTATTTTGGGTCGGACCGCTGCGGGCTGGGCCATCCCATGGGACGACCGTATTTCGCGAAATCATGCAAAAATCACTTGGACTGGTAAGCGATTAGAAGTCGTCCGATTGATTGAATCGAGGAATCCTATTTTCTACAAGGGCCTTCGGAAAGACGAGTTTGATATTGCAGTCGGCGATCACTTTGTGATCGGTCAGACCACATTCAGTTTGGTCGACCAACGATTGCGTGTTATGTCTCAGTCGGATGAACCTCCAGCGCTCACCGAGTTGACATATGCACCTGCTCAATTGCGACAAATTCGATATCGGGATGCCGACCAACGGATCGATGTACTAAGTCGATTGCCCGAAATCATAGCAGGCAGTAGTTCGGACGAGGAGTTGTGTGTTCGCGTCGTCAATGTTTTGATGCAGGGTATTCCGCAAGCCGGTCTTGTTGCGATTGTGGCGGACCCGCGGAAGTTTGAAAGCTCGGCCGCAGGTACGAACCTCGGACAAGCATTCAGGGGAGGAACAGACTCAGCCGCACGTCCCTTTGGTGAACCAACGGATTCGGGAATCCGGTTACTCCATTGGGATTCGCGAAATGCATTGGGGAATCAGTTCTCACCATCGGCTCGGCTCATCGAACAATCCGTCGAAACTCGCCAAAGTATGCTTCATATTTGGAATCGTACGCAAGAGAAAAGTACGACAACTTACACTCAGAGCGAGAATGTTGATTGGGCATTCTGCACCCCAATCGTCAGTGAAGCCTGTCCTGGGTGGGCGATTTATGTCGCAGGCGATTTTTCAACATTCTCGGATCAAAAGAGCATCCAAGAAGCAACTACCTCTTTTGAATTAGAATTGCAGGACGATTTAAAGTTCACAGAATTGACTGCCACTACGATTAGCTCACTGCGTCAGATGCGACTATTGCAACGCCGACAGGATTCGCTGCGTCCGTTCTTTGCGCCTGTCGTACAGCGGGCTTTGGTAACGAGGGATCCTGACGAAGTCTTGGCACCGAGAGAAGCGGACGTATCGGTATTGTTCTGTGACCTGAGGGGATTTTCGCGGCAGAGCGAAGAGTCTGGAGATAAGCTTTTGGATTTGCTGCGGCGAGTAAGTGACGCGCTCGGGGTCATGACACACCATATCCTTGCACGAAATGGAGTCGTTGGAGATTTTCATGGCGATGCTGCTATGGGATTTTGGGGCTGGCCACTCGGTCAAGAAGATTCGGTGTTGCATGCGGCGCAGGCGGCGCTGGCCATTCGCGCGGAGTTCGAAGCCTCGGCAGCGATCAAGAATCACCCCTTGTCTGGCTTCCGTGCGGGGATCGGAATCGCGACAGGCAAAGCAGTTGCGGGACGTATAGGGACTGTCGATCAAGTGAAAGTGACAGTGTTCGGACCTGTGGTGAATCTGGCTTCGCGACTGGAGAGCATGACAAAACAAATTCGTGCACCGATCCTTATCGATGAATCGACGGCTAGTCGATTTCGACTGCAAATGCAGCCTGGAGGCCCTCGCATTCGGCGTGTCGCGCGCGTCCTTCCGTTTGGGATCAGCACTCCCTTAACCGTCAGTGAACTATTGCCGGCCGCAGGGGAAGGCGAATTGCTAACCGACGAACATATTCGAGCTTATGAAAGTGCCCTCGACAGTTTGCAAGATGGAAACTGGGGGGAAGCGTTTCGTTTCCTACATCTCGTACCGGCGGAAGACCGTGTCAAAGACTTCCTCACGGTATTCATAGCCCAACATGGGCGAACACCGCCCGCCAATTGGCAAGGTGTGATTCCACTTCCGGACAAGTAAGACAAGTAAAGAGTCTTGATGACACAGACAGAAGTTACTCAAGCCAGCTCTAAGGCCTACGTATTCCATTGGTTTCAAGCTGCGCTGATCTGCGGTTGTTTCTTGATAGCCCTTCCGGTCGCTTTGTCGCGAGGGTTCTTCGGGAAATCGGCCATGGATAAGTATTTGACATCTACGGTTCAACCGATGTTTTTGTTGTGCTTTGTTTTGCTGTGTCTCGGGTTTGTTCTTTTTCGGCGAGAGCAACGGGGCCCCGCGACTGTCGTCTGGTTGATCGTCGCGTCTATTTGGTTCATTTCTTGCAGATTGGTTCGAGACGAAATCTATCGTCGTTGGGAACAACAGATCCCATTTACCTCACTCGAAGAACTGAAACCTTATGACTACGTTGTGGTATTGGGAGGTGGAACCGGTATTCGACCTGACGGATTCCCTCAGTTCAACGAAGCGGGAGATCGAGCAGCGTTGGCTGCTCGACTCTATCATCGAGGTCTCGCAAAGCATCTGGTCACGACAGGTGGGACGATGCGTATGAAGGGAAGCTTCAACGGCGGATTTCAAGAGTCCGACACTCCGGCGTACCAAACCGCGGTTCTATGGAATGAGTTGGGTATACCCGCCAGCGTGGTCGAGAAAATCGGCGGCGAGAATACGATCTCGGAGATAAAGGAACTAGCTCAACATACGGAATGGTGGGCCGAGAAAAGGTGTGCGATCATAACCAGCGCCTATCACATGCCTCGTGCTATGCGATTGGCGAAACAAATGGGCATTCAAGCAGATCCGATTCCAGCGCACTTTCGAACTCCATCAAAAAATCAACCGATAACTTTGGAAGATTTCTTGCCGAAAGCGGATCATTTGTCTGACGTCCACGATCTATTCAAAGAATGGACTGCGGGACTAGTGGGTCGATAGACGCAACCTTTTGGCCACGAGTTAGCAGACTTCGAAAAGTGGGTGTGCTATACTCCATTCCACTTCGGTTGCTTGCAGTCACGCTTCCTCATCATAATTTCTATGTTAAAAAACCTCGAAAAAGCAGACGAAACCAGCTCCAGCTTGCTCACACCCGAAATGATGAGCAAACTGGAACGGATGGAACTGGTAAGTCGCAAAATCTTTCGCGGCAGAATGAAAGGGGAGCGTCGAAGCAAACGCAAAGGACAAAGCGTGGAGTTCGCCGACTTTCGCAATTATGTGTCAGGGGATGATCTTCGGTTCATCGATTGGAATCTTTATGCACGCATGGATCGACTTTACCTGAAGCTCTTCTTGGAAGAAGAGGACTTGCATTTTTTTACGTTCGTGGATGATTCGCTTTCGATGAATTTCGGAGAACCGAGCAAGTACTATGTGGCGCGACAGATAGCCGCCAGCTTGGCCTACATCGGATTGTGCCGCGGAGACCGGGTGTCCGTTTCCACTTTCTCAACTGCCGGTTCACCTGTCGTTCTTCGAGGTAAATCCAATGTGCATCGTTTGCTCGGATTCTTAGAAGGAGCTTCGGCAAGCGAAAAAAGCCCACCAATGGAAGAGGCAGTCAAGAAATTCTGTTTGAGAAACTCTGGCAAAGGAATTGTTGTCGTTATTTCGGACTTGATGAATAAATCGGGCTACGAATCGGCAATGCGAATGCTGGTTGCGCGAGAGATGGATATTTTCTTAATCCATCTACTCAGCCCTGAAGAGTTGAATCCCAACGTACAAGGAGACTTGAAGCTCGTCGATTGCGAAGACGGAGATACGAAAGAGGTTTCGGTGTCGGCAGTACTGTTGCAGCGTTACCAACAGACTCTTGCCAACTTTATTGAACAGGCCAAGTCCTTTTGCAACAAGCGATCCATCACATATGTGCCAGCTAGGAGCGACCAAGCGGCAGAGGTGCTAGTCAATGAGTACTTACGAACGCGAGGGCTAGTCCGATGAATTGGATCAACGCACTTTCCTTGCCACAATGGTTGTTGCTCGCTACGATACCACCGGCTGTCCTAAGCCTTTATTTTCTCAAGTTAAAGCGAAAGCGATTAGAAGTTTCGAGTACGTTGCTATGGCGCAAAACTCTCGAAGATATCCATGTGAATAGCATTTGGCAGCGGCTGCGAAAGAATTTGCTTCTCTATCTTCAGCTCGCATTCTTGGCGTTGTTGATTCTTGCATGCTTGCGACCAGGATGGAGCGGACAAGATCGAATTGGCGAGCGACGGATTTACGTCATCGACAATTCAGCCAGTATGCAAGCGACCGACACTAGCCCCTCTCGGTTGGATCTAGCCAAGGAGAAAGTCAAGAACCTGCTTTCCGAAACAGCCTCCGATGACGTCGGCATGGTGATCGCATTTTCGGATCGCGCCGACGTTCGACAAGGATTCACCAAAGACAAAGCTCGACTCTTGGCAGCCGTCGATTCGATTCAACCGACGAATCACCCGACCGATATCTCGGAAGCATTGCGAGCCGCAGCGGGATTGGCCAATCCAGGCCGCTCCAGCTTTGACAACCTGAGCGATATCCAAGTGGCCGACGCGATTCCAGCCACCGTTTATCTTCTGAGCGACGGAGGATTCGGCGATCTAGGGGACAGCGAATTAGGGCAACTCAAGGTGGAGTTCCTACCCATCGGTGAAACCGGCACTGCGAACGTCGGCGTTCTTAGTTTCGCAGTGCAAAGGAACGAAGATAAAAAGAACAAACTGGAAGCATTTGCGAGAATTGGAAACTTCGGTGACGAGCCTGTGGAGTTCACCGCATCTTTGGAGATCAATGGAGAACTGGTAGATGCCTCGACGGTCAAGGTCGCCGCGAAGCAAGAGACTGGACTTCTCTTTGAGTTGGAGCAGATCGAAGAGGGTGAGCTCAAACTCACGCTTGATCACGAAGATGCATTGTCGATCGACAACACAGCCTACGCAGCGATCCGTCCTAACAAACCAATCAGTGTACTTTTGGTAACTCCGGGGAACTCGGCACTTGAAACTGCGTTGACCACGGGTAGATGTCAACGCATTGCGAATGTGCGTGTGGAGTCACCCACCTTCTTGAAGGACGCAGCTTACCTGGCGAACGATACCGAATCGCTCTTTGACCTTATCATTTTTGATCAATGTGCGCCGACGAAGATGCCGGAATCAAACACCCTTTTCATGGGTTCTAAGCCTCCTTCATTGAGCGAACTCAAAAAGGATTCGGACGATTCGACCAGACCCACGGATGTTGCCTCGGAAGAGTCTACAATTTCGAAAGATTGGCAGTTTGGCCCGTCGTCGGGGCCGGTCATTATTCTCGACGTGAATCGTTCTAACCCGATGACGCAATACTTGGAGATGGGGTCGGTAGTTATCTTTGAAGGCATGTCGGTCACTCCCCCAGAGAGCGGTACTGTCTTGATGACGAGTGACTCTGGTCCTGTGTTTGCGGTAGCTCCACGCGGACCATTTCAGGATGCAGTTCTAGGGTTTGGTATGCTGCAAAGCACGAGCGAAGGGATCGAGGTAAACTCCGACTGGAGCATTAAGCGAAGCTTTCCCGTCTTCGTTTATTCAGCGGTCGAATACTTAGGCGGAGGGATCACCGAAGCGTCCGCGCCGACAGTACTGCCAGGAAATGCGATCGGATTAACGTTGTCCAATCGCTTTGACAACTATCGCGTGGTTTCGCCGACAGGGCAAAAGATCGAATTGTCGCGAAACAACGAATCGCGATTTACATTCACGCAGACTGACCAAGTTGGAATGTACTCCGTGTTTGCAGATGAGATGGAACGGCCCATGGAGAGATTCTGCGTCAATCTTTTCTCTGGCCGAGAAAGCGAGTTGGCGATCGCATCGGCAATTCAGATGGGAGCGGACAGAATCGAAGCGACTTCTAACTTTGTTCGGGCTCGACAAGAACTATGGAGATGGATTCTTGGGTTCGGGTTGGTGCTGTTGATGATCGAATGGGTTATCTTCAATCGCCGAATCTTTGTTTAGTTTTTTGAGTCGCCTGCACTTTTGGGCATCCTCTTATGCGGATAAGCTTTAACGGGCGAGTGACATTTTCAATTAGCAGCGTGGATATAAACAATGAGACAGCTTTCGCCGCAGGGCCAACAAGTCGTGAACGACCTTTCCCAGCGGCACGGCTTTAGCCAAGATGCGGTGATGCACATGATGTTCGCCGTTCTTAATGGCAATGGCAGCATGGCGCAATTCAGTCATCCAGATTTTGGCGGTTCGGGTCAATGGATGCGAGGCGGCATGATGATGCTCGGTGATATGTTCAATCACGGGCTGAAGAGTCGCGTTGACGCTTTATGCCAGGACATCTCCAACATCCTCTCTAACCAGCCCGGTCTGCTGCAATCGGGCAGTTTTCAGTCACAAAGCCAGAATGGTAGCGAACAACAAAACCAAACCGCTGGCGCACCTATGGGGCAATCGACTTTGTTTCTTCCTGACCCCGACGAGAATTGGTGGCCGATGGATCTTGGTACACCAAACGCCACCGGCAATCAGAACAATGTGCGTTATGCGTACTTTGCAAACATCCATCGCCTAGCCGTGAAGACGGGTAACCAAGTGTGGGTATACGACACGCTCAACCACCTGATTGGCGGCTTCTCCCAGCAGCAAGGATCGGGCAGTTCGATTGCATTTTCAAGCCAGTTCGGAACAGTCGACCTATCAAACCTACCAGTCGTCTCGCGTGACGGGCAGCCATTGCCAGCAGCATCGAATCCCGTCGCTTCGTTAAGGAATGCACCGATCGGAGTGGATGTGTTGACGATGCTCGAACGGCTAGGTGAATTGCGAGAAAAGGGCATCGTGAGCGACGACGAGTTTAAACAGAAGAAGGCTGACTTGCTGAGCCGATTGTAGACGGCAATTCATCCGTCCAGCGGTTGCGGAACGAACTGTCCGGGTCAAACTCTCTACAGGAGAATCTCGGATTGGATTGGCGAACGGTAAGGGATAAAGTGAAACCTGAATTGATCAGCAAACTCAAACGATAGATTCCCCTATATTAGCAGCCGCCCACTTTAAAGCCGCCGTATACCGAAATCATGCGTTAGGTCCACTTCGCCGGCATCTAGGGATGTCAAGCGATCCAAACCTTGGTTGTCCGCGTCGGAATCTCGCTCGTCGGATCCGACATTGGGTATAGTCGGACCGAATCCGGCCGGTAAGGTTGTCAAATCAAACTGGATGTAGTAGGTGCCGGGCTGAAGGAGGCCGAAGAAATACCATCCGAAGCTGTCGGTTAACTTCTCGCCGAGATGAATGTCGTCGCCACCGCCGATTTGACCATCCGCTCCTGGCGAATAAAGCCTGACTAGTATTCCACTGACTCCACTTTCGTTAACGTCTTGTACTCCATCTCGGTCTACATCGTTCCAAACAAAGTCGCCGATGGCCGCCAAACTACCATCACCCGTTTCGATGGGTTCGTCAGGATCATTGTTGGGATCTTCGTCACCGTCATCGTTATCATCGTTGGACGGACCGCCGCCAGGATTGTTCGTGTTGGTTGTATTCCTAGTCGGGTTTCCGCCAGGTGGACCTCCACCTGATTGGCCAGGGGTTGGCAGATTGCGAGGTACAATGGTTGCAAAACCAACAGCCTTGACTGCGGCCTTGGGATTATCGGTTTTCCGAGCGTAGTCGACCTGCACGGCTGTCTCCCAATCCTCGGCGGATGCAACCCGGGCGATCAATGCTAATTGCTCGGCCACTCCCACATAGATGGCGATGTCCGCAGCAATCACCAGATGCGGACCTGTGGCTGTCGACTCGACCAGGAATGCAAACTCATCTCGATTAGGCAGATTGGGGATCGCTGGCAGATCCGCCCTCTCGCTGCTGAAGCTCGGCGCATAAGCGCCTGGTCCCTTCAATTCAAACTTCGTCTCTCCTTTGCTATTGAGCTCGACGCTGTCTTCAAATTGCCCCCAGGACTTTGGGCCCACTTCTCCCTTGAGCTTCACGGAGAACCCATCGGTGCCGGCGCTCGCCGAAACCGGTCCTAAGCCTCCGGTTGCATTGGCTTTTAACTTTTCAGAGCCGACGGTGCCGCCGAGCTTCAACTTGCCGTTCGTTCCAGGGACCGGAACACTGTACTTGAGTTTCGTCTCAGGATCCGTTGCACCGGAGATGCCGCAGGCACCCTGTTTGCATCCGATACGAAATGTAAATGGCTCATCGCTGCCATAGTTCAAGGCAAAGTCTGCATAGTAACTGACAAAGGCCATCAATCCCCCACCTTCGGACATCGCTTGCAGCCCCATCGGATCCGTGTTGTTCACTGGATCATTGCTGGCGTATCGCTTGAGATTCGCATCACCTCCATTGAAGACCAAAGGATCATCGCTGACAAAACGACCTGTCGTCGGATCGTAGTAACGGGCTCGATTGTAATAGAGCCCACTCACTGAGTCTAACTCGCGTCCGGTGAACTTGAATCGGTCTCCACGCGATGAATTTGTTTCGCTCAGAACATTTCCATAACTGTCGTACTGGACTTGATTGACTATCGCACCTGTCCGGTCGGCGATATTGGTTACGCTTCCAAGTCGGTCAACCAGATACCATGAAACTCCTTCGCTTGGCCGATATCGGGCCAGCAATTCGTCGATGTCATTGCCTGGTAAGTATCGAGCGAGAAGATTGCCTGCTGCATCGAATTCTACCCACGGAGAATTTCCCAAATATACCGTGGAAACGGTTGCTCCATCAGTTTCGACTGCAATGCGTCGATTCAGAGCATCGTATCTATAGTGGATGGCGTTGACAGTTACTCCAGACGCGGTTCGAGATTCTGCTCGCGTCATTAGGTTGCGATGGTCGTAAGAAAAGATCCACTTCTCGTTGCTGCTGATGCGAGTCTTTTCGGTGAGGTTCCCTTCGTTGTCGTAGATGTAACGGAATGTACCGTCCGACAAGAGTCTGTTTCCAGGTCCAGTGACGATGCCCGTACCAAGCCGATTGCCGTTGGCATCGAACTGATACGTTTCAGCCGGAACGTTACCTTTGTCTACCGACACAAGCTGTCCGGCATGATCGTACTCGTACTGCTTAGGACCGAACGTTCCCGATTCTTCGGTGAGTTGGAAAAGAGCGTCGTACTGGTAGTCAAAGTCGACTAGGACGGCATCGAGCGCATTGAAGTGTGTGAGGTCCGTCAGTTGTCCTTGCGCGTTATAGAGCCGGCGAGTCGATCCCACTTTTTGATTCCCGGCAAGATCTGCGAATCGAGTTTCGGTAGTCTTTTGGCCGCGTGGGCTATACGTGAAATCGACTCGCATTGGGTCAGCGTCACCTCCCTGCAACGTGCTAGAGATAGCTTGGTCGCGACGGTCTAGCGTACGAGAAAAGTTGGCGCCCAAATTGTCGGTCACGTTCAGTAAATTGCCTATCGAATCATAATCCGCTGTCCATTTCACGCGAGGCACTCCCGATGTTCCGGCGTTGTCCTGTGCCGCGACGCGATTCAAAGTATCGTAAGTAAACTGGAGCGAGCTGCGCGCGTCATTCAATGTAAGCACATTCCCTACGGCATCGAAGGAGGCATCCATGTTGTTCACTTGGGTTGCTCCGGAATACCATGCCTCGGAGGTTAATCTTCGAGCTGCATCGTAGGTATAACGTATCTCACGACCATTCCGGTCGAAACGTGAAATTTGACTTCCGACTGCGTCATAACCTAGGGTTGTGGTATGCGTTAGCGGGTCGATGCGACGAGTCAATCGATCGAGCGCGTCGTATTCCATCCTTGTCGTGTTGCCAGCGGGATCGGTGTATGCGATCTCGTTTCCCACGGCATCGTATTCTTTTCGAATGATACGTCCTTCGGTGGTCGAGATCGACTTGATGCGATTCATCGCATCGATTTCGAAGTTGCTAGTTTGACCAAGCTCGTTCCGAAAACGAATCGTATTGCCGAAAGCGTCCAAGACTCGACTGGTCATATTACCCTTGGAATCTCGCGTGCTGACTCCACGATTGGCCGCGTCGTAAAACAATAGCGTTGTGTCGCCAATTTCATTCGTAACGCTGATACGGTTTCCGAAGTGATCAAAAGCTTGACGGCGGACAAAACCTGCTGGGTCCGTTGCCTTGATCAGTCGATCGCGATAATCGTATTCAAATGTCGAGACCCTACTTTTTGCGTCCGTGACTTCGATTGGGTTGCTGTTGTCATCGTACGTGATGGAGGTCGGGTTGCCCTGTGCGTCGACAATTCTAACCACGCGATTCAGAGCATCGTACTCATAGCGAGTCGAGTTGCCGTTCGCGTCCGTGATGAGCGTGTTGTTTCCAATGGCATCATACGTATATGTCGTGCTTGCCCCGAGAGGATTTGTTTCGCTTAGCAATCGCCCTAGGGCGTCATATTGATAGGTCCAACGATGCCCTAGCGCATCGACGACCGCCGTACGGAAGCCGACGGCATTGTATTCATAGCGAGTCACATTGCCCAAAGGGTCCACTTCAGATTCTAGTTTTCCGTCGGTTCGGAATTGATACCTAGTGATTCGTCCCAGTTGATCGGTCGATGAAGTAACTTGATTGCTGGCATTGTACGTTGCCGATTGAACTCCACCAATTGAATCGATTTCGCGAACGCGTCGACCAAGATTGTCATGCTCGTAACGTGTTGAGCGTCCTAACGGGTCGATAACTTCGACCAATCGGTCTCCTAGGTATAGGTATCGATACTTATTACCAAGCGCGTCGCTAGTGGAAACAGGTCGACCGACCGCGTCATATTCGTAAGTCGTCGTGTTTCCATTTTCATCGGTCTCACGGATGGTCTGACCAAGTTGGTTGTATTCAAAGTTTTTCGTTGGAGCCCCGCTTGCAGAGGCCGTGCCCCCCGTCGCTGACGGGGCTGGTTCGAAGGCGATTCGTTCTGCCTTGAGGCCATTCCCGTAAGCCATTCGCAGAATTGCCCCCTTTCCATTGGTCGATTGGGTGACTCGGCCCTTGGCATCGTACGAGGCGGATGTTGTTTGACCCAGCGCATTCACAACCTTGATTAGGTTGCCGGATTCGTCATAGACAAACTGAACGCTTCGACCCAACGGGTCCAATGTCGAGGTGATTTGTCCAGCGCTGTTGAATTGACTTGTAAACATCTCGCCGAGCGGGTTTGTGATGGCGATCAAATTACCGCGATCGTCAAACGCTTGCGTAACGATATTTCCAGCTTCGTCGGTCGTCTTGACCAAGTTATCATTATTGTCGTACTCCATCAAAACAACACTTCCACCGGGCCGTTCGACCCGTTGGATGTTTCCGCGGTCATCGAAGACGACTGTGGTCTTGTGACCTAGTGGATCGGTCGTGACCTCTTTATGTTCTGCAACAAAGAACTCGTTTTTTAACGAAGCGCCCGCTGCGTTGATCGACGACGTCAATCGACCTTGGCTATCGAATTGGGCCTCAAAGACCTTTTCCCCATTGGGATCGACGATCGTGCGTAGGAAGTGGGCTGGCGTGCTGAAGTAGCGGTACTGCCTCGACAATCCAGCTTGATCGGTAAACTTCGAAAGTTCGTTAGCCGCGTTGTAACTGTAGTGGAGCACGTTGCCAGCCGGATCGATGATTCTCGCAATTCGTCCTTGCGGATCGCGAATGAACTGGATCGAAGAGCCACTGGAACTAAAGATTCCATCAGGTCGGAATTCAATACGATTGCCATTGCGATCGTACACATTGGCAAGGCCTCCGAATTGACCATACTCATAGACGGTTTTCTCCTTGGTCGTCAGACGATACGCGGGCGGATTGAATGGCTCGCCAAAGGAGCTGCCATAAAATGCTCCGTTGATCTTTCGAAGCGGGACGGAACCCACATCGAGTTGGTCATAGACTCCTGGATCTGCAACAAAGCGTGGAGTCCAAGACCCACCCCCAAAGAGACTGAATGAAGGTGTTGGTCGAAACGTAAATCCAACCCGCTTGCCTTCTGGGTTGGTAAGATAAACGCGCGTCCCCTCGCGAAAGGGATTTGCCGCAAATGAAACTTGCTCCTCTAGCGGATTGACAGGTATCGACTCACGAATTTGTGCGTTTTGAGTCGATAGAGTCCAGCCAAATCCAAAGTCACCTGATTCGTTTGCGCTTCGACTGTTGTAAGTACGCCGAATCGAAATGGGAATACCGCTCAGCGGAACCGTCAAGTCAGTGAACTCGAGGTTATACTCCCCGAGCTTTAATTGACCGTCTAGACTCAGCGGAAGAACTTTCGTTGAGACGTTGCCGCTCAAGTCTTGAGCAAAGACTCGAACAACATAATCATCGTTTGTTAACATTGTCGGATCGAAGGTTGCCAATACGCGATCGGCGGCAGCAACATTGCTGGTGGTGATGGTTCTATAGTCGGGGTCATTCAACTCAGGCTGGTTGATATCCACCAAGTCCGCACGGCCGTAGTCGATGCGATAGAACCGCAAGTTGTCGTCGGTGATCGAACCGACAAGGTCCGTCAGCGTCGTGATTGCCGCGTTCGGCTGTGGAGAAGTGATCCTAATCGTTGGACCTTGCGTGTCGGCTGGGTCAAAGACTCGCAAGCTGACATTCGATGTTCCTTCATTCCCAGAGGCATCGCGAGCCGTGGCCCTTAACTCGTAGAGTCCAGCGATGTCGCCTTGAAGTGTTACGGAGTGATTTGTATCCAGCACCAGCGGCCGGCCGTTCATAGTCAACCGCACGCCTACGACCCCAACGTTGTCGCTGGATTGCACCACAACGACGGTATTCTGCCCCAAGGCAACTGGGTTTGCACTGAGCCGCAATTCAACCCGCGGCGCTGCCGTATCCGGCGTAACCGACAAAGTATAAATTTGTGTGGCTACTCCTCCATAAGAATCGGTCACTCGCAGCGCAACTGGATTGGAAACAGGAACCCCCGGTTCCGTTTGCCACATCAATCGACCCAACGAATCGATCGTCATGCCGGACGGTCCCGTTGCCAACTCGTAGCTGAGCGAATCTCCCTCAGGATCGGTGACCTGCACGTCGTAATAATACTTCTCGCCAAAGGCCACACTGGTCAACGCTTGCGAGTTGATAACAGGCCTTTGGTTGATGCGAGCCAATACTGCGAAACGCTGGATGCTACGACCACCGGCACTGTCTTGCGCGGCTACTTGCACCAAGTGACTGCCGGCTTGCGCGACCGTTGGCGTCCAGGTAATCACGCCACTTACTGCGTCGATCTGCATGCCTGTTGGGGCTGAGACGAGTGAATAAGCGATGCTGTCCCCCTCGGGATCGATCGCATTGATGTCGTACTGGTACACTGCATCGACTCGCGCTCGGAAGATGGCACGAGAAGTGATAATGGGTTCCTGATTACGAACCACTTGCGTCACATTGATCTGAAAACGTTGAGCCGATTTGTTGCCGCGAGAATCGGTTACTTCGACAGTCGCGTTGGCGTTGCCAAGTTGCCCCAATGTCGGCGTCCAGCGAATGATGCCGCGTGCCGCATCGATGGTCATGCCCGATGGGCCGCTTGCAAGCGAGAAAACGAGTGGATCATTTTCTGGATCGACTGCGCGAATTCCATACACATATCGATCATCGACGACGGCTGCAATCGGTGCTCGCGAAAGGATCGACGGTCCAATGTTCGCCCCCGAGATATTCAGCGAAAAACTCTGCAAGGCTTCGAGTCCTGATGGATCTTTCGCAGAGACTACAAATCGTTGCAGCCCAAGCTGGTCCAGTGTCGGTATCCATCGCAGCGTTCCATAACGACGATCTAGCGACACTCCATGGGGTGCCTCGATGAGTGTCCACTCGACAGGATCACTATCGTCATCCGCCGCTCTCAGGTCGTATTTGAAAGGCTCGCCGACGGTAGCTCGAAATGCGGATGGCGGCGACACAATGCTCGGCGTGGCATTGTCGGAATTGGAAACAACCTCGAGCGTCACGCTCTGCGAATTGTTCCCGCCCCGTCCGTCTGTCACATTGAGGACGATTGAATGCGAACCGAGCTGCGAAAGCGTGGGTGTCCAACTGACCAATCGTAGCCCAGCATCGAGAGTCATACCATTCGGTGCCGTAGGCAGCGTCATCGTGATCGGGTCGCCGTTGGAATCGCCGGCGGAAACGAGATAAACCCAAGTCTGCCCCGCGGGAACCGTTAACCGAGGAACAGAATGGATCATCGGTGCAATGTTGGCTGCTGTGGCTACGATTTGGACGGCGAACCGCTGCTCGGATCGGCCGCCTCGACTATCTTTGGCGACCAGAACTACATCTACTGAGCCTGCAGTTGTTGGCGTAAAACTCAACACGGCACTGGCATCCGAGTTGTTCGATGGCGATAAGCTCAAGCCGGCAACCGGTGCCTCTAGCTCAAACATCAACGGATCGCCATCCGCGTCTTGCACGTGCAATCGATACTCCCATGGATTGCCAACCGAAGCGGTAATCACGGGCGACGAGGTGATGACTGGAGCTATGTTGGATCCATCCACATCGATTTGGAACGACTGTAGCCAAGTGCCACCTTGTCCATCTCTGGCTCGAATGACTACTTGTTGTATGCCCGCTTGGTTCGACTGCGGTAACCAACCAAGTTGCCCCGTCGTTGAGTCGATTCGCATACCATTGGGACCAAGCGGTAGATCATAGGTCAACGTATCACCGTCAGGATCGCGGGCTTGAGCATGGTACGAGAGTTTCGTTCCGACGGAAGCTCCCAGCGGTGGCTTACTGACGAAAATCGGATGGATATTGAACGCTTGACTCTGACCGCCAGTGACAGCAATGATAAATTGCTGCGATGCCATTCCTCCACGACCATCGAAGACGGAGATGGTCACTGGCTCGCGTTCGTAAGCAGATTCGGTCACGTCCCAGGTGATCAAACCCGAAGACGCGCTGATGGTCATCCCAAAGGGCGCGTCGGTCAATTCGTAGGACAATAGATCGTCTATCGAATCGGTCGCCATCACTTGGTAGGAATATGTCGTATTCAACCGTGCCGAAGTGATCGGTTGGCTAGTAATTGCCGGATTTTCATTGTCGAATACGGCCAGTGTAAAGCTTTGCGAATCGCGACCACCGCGTGTATCGAGCACTTCTATGGCCACTTGATGCGGCCCAAATTGGCCTGATGTCGGTATCCATTGAACGAGGCCCGTGGCACTAATAGTCATGCCAGCGGGTGCGACCGCCAATCGATACGCAAGTGGCTGGCTATCTCCATCCAAAGCGACGACTTGGTACGTGAGTCCACTCCGTTTTATTGCTGTCGGGGCCGAGCTAACGATCACCGGCGCTGCGTTATCCGCAGGAGAGAGAACCAGCAAGGAAAACGATTGCTCGGCCGATCCCCCGCGTGCATCGGAGACTTCGACGACGACTGGCTGTGCACCCAGTTGTTGCGGAGTCGGGATCCATTGGATTGCACCGCTCAGGGCGTTGATCGTCATGCCCGTTGGAGCGGTTACAAGCCGATAGCCGAGCACATCACTGTCGGCGTCGACCGCTTGGGCCGTATAGGGATAGGAACTTCCGACATCGGCCACGGCAACTGGAATGGAAGTGAAAACGGGAGCTCTGTTGGCAGGTGTAGGTCGTGCGGAGAGAGTAAACCGCTGCGTACTAACTCCCAAGCGTGTATCCGACACCCGAACGTCGACAGTATGCAAACCGACGTCACTGCTGGCAGGGTTCCAGCGGATTTGACCATTGGTGCTGTTGATGGTCATGCTCGCGGGGGCTTCGACTAATTCAAATTTGATTGCATCGTTGTTGGGATCGATGGCGAATACATCGTAACGGTACTCACGATTCAAGTCGGCTTCGGTGGGTGGCAAGCTGTTGATCTGAGGTGGCTCATTGAGCCTGCCGTAGAAGACCAAATCGTAGGTAAATTGTGTTTTGTTCGGATTAAAGAACTCGGCCGATAAGAAGCCAGTCTTCCCGCGAGGCGCTAGAGTCCCGCCCGTTGTTAGCCCGGTAAAGTCGTAGTAGGGGATACCATCGGGCGTTTGGCCGTCGGCATCGCGGACCAGAATCATCGGGTCGCTGATATTGGTAATACCTACAAGCAATGGGACATCGGTTGGAAATTGGCCAACGTTTTCGATGGCGGTTTCGGCCAGGAACGACCGCTTCGATTGATGGAACGACGATCTTGCATAGGTCTCTTTGAAACTGCCTGATACGTTTGCAAATTGCGTGAAGTCAATCTTCGATGGATCGCGTTGAGTACCACGGACCTTAATGACTTGCGATCCAGTGTTGCCGTTGGAATCGATGGCCGTGAATTCGAATTCATTCTCACCTGGACCAACAAACAACTGGGCAAAGAAGTTGCCTGCAGCGTCAATGCTCGTCAACGGAACTCCGTTGACCGTCACTAGATCCAAAGTAGCCGAAGGAAAGTCAGCGATTGCGATTCCAGTAGCAACGAGCGTGGTACCGGCCGCGACCGAACTGCCGTCGAGGGGAGCTGCCACGAGCAGTTGCGGAGCGATCGCGGCCGCTCGCCAGTCGACAATGGAGTCATCGAGCAGTTGCCCAACCGAAGCGGTCACAATATCTCGGCCTTGATTGATACCGCGATAACTGAACTGAACGACGCCATTGGCATTCGAGAATCCGAACCCGCGTTGCGGATTGACTCCCGCGACATCGAAGTCGACACGAACGCCTTGAAGTGGAGTACCAGCGACATCAGCGACGGTAGCGGTCAATCTAAACGAATTGCCGATCTGAGGACTTGCAGTGGGAGGCGTGAGTAGCACGGATCGAACGGAAGCTACGGGCGATAACGATTGACCTCCGACGTAGCCATACGAGTCAAACGACCCAAACCCATAAACAAAGGCTCCGAATGGTAGCGGCCCGGCGAGTTGGTACGAGCCGAGTGCAATTGGTATTTGCGCACCGTAAAAGCCGCTGGTTCCGATCGCGACGAACCTACTGGCATCGACCGCCACTCCATTGACGTAGATGAGTCCTACTGCTGCTGCAGTCGCTACGATATTGATATAGTTGCGATCAAAGCGCTGTGCATTCAGGATCGAACTTTGGACGGGCGTGGATACGGTGTAATTCGATAGGAACTGTTCAAAGGGTGGGACGATCATCATAAACGGATCCCCTTGGAAATTCGGGTTCCCGCCTGGATCGGTACGATAGTAATTTTGAGAGTGCGCGTACTGCGCGACTAAGATCGGTAGGTTCGCGATGACGTGCGCCGGTCCGATGACAACTTGCTCGTAGAACTCTCCACGATTCAGCGTCGCAGCGACGGTTCCGTCAATCGATACCTGCGTGCCGTCTGCTTGCGCTAGGAAGCGGAATCGATCCCCGCGGGTCGAACCCGTGACCAGCGGCATGGTCACGAACTCGCGCCCCCATGTATTGGTCGGCGGCAATTGCTCGACCAAATGATCGGCAGCGAAGTATTGGCTGGGAACAAACGATGCGCGGTTCCCTCCAAAGACAGCCACAGGTTTCGTACTCTTGATCATCGAACCCGTCAGGTCCGAGGCACCGCCAACTCGTCCAAGGGCAAGATCTCGTAACAAGTACGTTTCGCCCTGGTTGAGAGTGACCGTCTGCGTCGGAATTGCAAATTCGGAGCGCATGACGTTGAGATAGACGAGTCGCCCCGTAGGTGCGCTGAAGGAGTACTGCTTCGACTCATGCTGACCGACATTCAAGTCGACCGGTGTATTGAACCCAGTCAGAGGTACGACCGGACCAGAGGTTCGCGTTGCGCGAAATCGAAGGGTGATTGGACCGCTGTTCTGCCGACCGCTGATGGCAAGATAGTGCGTGCCGGAACTGAGAATCCCCGCAGAGAAATCCGATCCATCGTAGTTGCCACCGCGAAACTGAGTGACCGGTCCATTCACTTCCCAATGGAGCGGCAGGGACGAGTCAAAATTATCGAGTTGAATCGTTTCGCCTGCCGTCGCATCGAAACGAAAAACGTGCGCTGCATTTCCTGGATTAAGCGTCACTTCCAAATCGGTATCAAACGTCAACAATGGGGCAAGTGTTAAATCGTCGAGGCGAAAGCGAAAATTGGCCGGCGTCGATTGTCGGCTTAGAACAGAGAAGAAATACTCGCCCGACTCAGGGACCACAATGAGGCGATTTCCAGGGGGGGCAGAGTCATCTTCTTGATACAACACTACCCTGCCGCCTGAATTCGCAATGCGGAAACTGATATCACCGTTGTAGGGCAGAAGGTTATCAAATCGAATTCTCTGCCCGGCAGTAAGTTGCATGCGATAAACGACTTGGCTATTGCTTGCTACCGTACCGCTCGTTTCATTCCCAAGCGCCAAACTTGGGGCGGCAGACAAGATGTGAATCTGAAAACTGAAGTCCTTGGGAACGCTTGGATCGCCATGGAATAGTACATAATGACGTCCGGATCTCAAGACTCGCCCAAGTCCGTCCACTTCGGCAGTAGATGCCGCACCAAAGGCGCCTCGCCCGTAAATTGAGTTAAGTTCGCCGCTATAGATACCAAAGATGAACCCTCCAGACAGACCATCGAAGAGCAGTTTTTCACCTGCCGTGGCATCAAACGTATAAATGAGGGCTTCACGTTCGGTCGGGAAACTTCCGTTAACTACCGTATTCGTAGCAATGGGGATTCCAGCTGTATCGAGGTCGAGGACACGAAATAGATAGCTGCCGGAATCCGTCGGAGTCCACCCGCCCAGGGTAAGCGTGTACGTGCCCGACTGAGGCAAAAACGCGGGTCCGTAGCGAGGGATATCTTGCAATTCGTTTGCCGCTCCAAAACCAGTGTATAGCCGCGTCCCGTCAGGGGCGTTGAGTATCACGTATAGATTCTCGTTCGTCGTATCAAGGCTGTCGACCAAGATGCGAGTCCCTGCCGGAGCAGTGAACTGGTAAGTCGCAGTAACACCAGGTGTGATGGTCAGTGTTTGGTTGGAGTTGAAACCACTTTTGGGGACAATCGGGTCGGCAATGAGGCTCGGCAAAATCGTGACGGATCCTCCTTCCCCAACAGTCAACGCGCCAATCAAAAGCGAATAGGTACCGTTGACCATCAAACGGGCCGAGATTATGTTTCCGCTTCGCTCCAACGGGATTGCGTTACCAATTGGATCCAACAACTGATAGGTAACGCGAAAGAAAGGAGTCACATTTTGAATGTCGAAACTAAATGTTTGTGCTACCTCACCTGAAAATCGATAGGGAGTTATGTATCCCGTCGCGACATTGGTAGTCGTAGGACTGCCGAGCACAAGTGGAGGAGCAGATTTCAAGTCAAGAAGTCGAAAACCAAACGACGATGTCGCGAACGAAGAACTGTCGACGACAATGTAATACGTGCTTGTTTCAGGAAGGGCAACGACTTGTTCATCGCTCGCTGTGGTACCGACGACCTGTTGGCCTCCCGGGCCATAAATGACAAATCCAACGCGACGGTCTTGGTTCAGTGCGTCGTAATAGAGGACTTGCCCGGCGTTGCCATCGAAGCGATAGATTTCGGCTCGGCCGGCGGGATCGGATACGCCGGTAACATCCGTACCAAAGGTAACTTTGGGTGCAGCATCCATGTTGACGAGTTGGAAGGAAAAATTGAACGCTGTGGATTGCTCCCCCGTAATCAAGAAGTAGTACTTGCCCGTTTCCCTGAATGCCAATGCTCCAAACTGGTTTGCAACTGCATTGTTGTCTGTCTGAGAACCAAGCTCACCAAATTCTCCGCTTGGTGACAGCACACGAATACTGACATTCGGAGATGGGTTTGGATTGATGGCGTCGTAATAGAGCGGTTGGCCTGCGACGACATCAAAAGCGATAACTTTGGATTCGCGGCCGGTGGGAAAGTTCACGGTGACTTTCTCGTCAAGATTGGCGGGCACGGCTGCCGTCGCAACGTCGATTAGTTCGAATTTGTAGGTTCCGCTATACCCGTCGACGGGTGGTTTGACCGTCAGAGAATTGGTTCCTGCCAAATAGGTCACAAAGGGGCCAATGTCGAGTCCGTCGGCACTGCCTAGGTTGAAATTGGTCGAACCGTTAGGCAGCCTGATAACTGCGTTGCTCGTTGTGGTCACCCCCGAGTACTTTCCAGGAGCCAAGGTGACTTGAGTATCGTCCTGCGTCGCGACGACAAGAAACTGAGTTCCTTCGACGTGGGCGATGGAAGCGTACGTGTTCTCATAGCCCAGATTGATGTATTCGAGCCCAAGTGCATTGACCGGCAGGGCCAAGAACGCGTCGGACGTACTGACTGCAAGATCGAGTCCGTACACGGTGACGGGCTCCTTCGTGACCACGTGGATTCCTTTGCGCTGCACCTTGGCAATGAGCTCGACCTCCACATCAAAATCGGTTTCGTTGTCGTTGTCGTCGCCAACATCCAAGCTGGGGAGTTCGACCACACTCACCTCTCCAGGGTTGACGATGAAGTCCCGATGAAATGGCAGGCTGGTCGCAGGATCAATCAAACCTGGAATATCGACGACTCCAGTCGTGGCCACATCGCCGGAAATGTAAAGGACTTTCTGTGGCCGATTATTGCCCTCGAAAAGATTATCGGGGAATCCAATCCAAAACTCTTTACCGCGGGATTCTATCGGTCGCGACGAAGAGGAATCAAAAGCAGAGAAACCATCTTCGGGCCCACCCTTCGTTGCGCCTCCGTTCGGGTTACCACTTGCCGAAGCGTTGGAACCTGACTGCTGGCGAGCGGTTACCGGTCGACCAGGAATGGATTCAGTATTCGGAAAGCCCGAGAGTGGCGAACCGGATGGCACGGAACCTTTGGCAATGGAACCTTTTCCAAAAGAGCCGGCTCCAGCAGAGCTCCCAATTCCGGAAGCCCTCAGCGGCCCCATCCTTGGTGGCATAGGTTCGAAGCGAACCGATGCCACGGTGACGGCTGTAGTCGTATCGCCGTCGTTATTGACCAGCCGCAAAACAAGCTTAGCTTTCGTACCAGGCAACACATCGACCAAAGAAAGTGAAACCCTGTTGTTGTTGACGACGACGTCCGACGTTGTCGTTGCATCTATTCCCTCGGATATGTTAAAGAAGGAATCCTTTCCATCACCCAGCGTTCGGACCAAGGAACGCCCTTGCTCATCGAGCAACGCGGCTTCAAAGGCATCGCGCGCTCGCCCGATGCTGGAGGTATCGAACTGCAACGATTGAAATTCGAAGCTTAATGCATTGAACGCTTCGGGAATGATAACATCGGAAATGAGCGATGTAGTAAACGAGCTTCCTTCTCGAATCCGAGGCTTGCAACTATCGCCAACGAAACTACCTGTGCCACCAGCCACACCTCCCGTTTGATCGAATCGCCAGCCTGGCTCCCACGTTCCTCGATTGATCGCATTGATCACAATCAAGGCGTCGATAGGTGTAACCAAATTGTCGCAATCGACATCAACAAAAGGAGGGGGGGTGATTCCATTGGAGCCCACGGGGGGAAGCGGCGCTGAGCCCGAACTTCGAATCCGAGGCCCATTCAGTTCATTGATGATTGACAATGCATCCAATGCGTCCACCGACTGAAACTCGTCGCCCGTTACATTCAGCGGCTGGAGAACATTGTGCCAATCCGATGCTAAAAGATGTCGGGCTTCCAACCTCTCCCAGCATAAGAAACGTTGTTTCCGCCTTTTCGATTGACGCTTGCGAAGATAATGACGAATTGATTTCCTACTGGACGACATATTGTTGCCTCGTCATATCACCACTCGTGTAATCTTTTGGAGTAACATGGACAAAAGGCTGCAGGCACCCCCTTATAGCTGCGTGTGAAGTTCACACACCAATCTACAAGTGCGCCAGGTTTTGATTCCTTTCAGGTCGTTCTTGGTTTTCGCCAAAAACATATTATAGTCTCGAAAGTCATGACCGAAGACACACCCATCAGTTTGCTTCAACGACTACGCCACCGACCGCATGACGCAGATTGGCGACGATTAATCGACCTCTATTCCCCTTTGATTAGCCGGTGGCTTCTCGGATTCGGCCTGCGTCAATCCGATGTAGACGATTTGTCGCAAGATGTCTTACAAGCACTGGTTCGCGAGGTGTCTAGTTTTCAACACAACGGGCATTCCGGAGCATTCCGTCGCTGGTTGCGAGTCACGATGGTCCATCGTCTCAAGGGCTTTTGGCGAAACCGCCGAACCGAGAATCAACTCACAGGATGGGACGCGGAAATGACACTAGAACGAATGGAGGATCCGAATAGTGACCCAAACCTATTATGGGATCAAGAGCATGATCAATACGTTGTTCACAAACTACTTCAATTGGTAGAACCTCAATTCACCGCGTCCAGTTGGGCGGCTTTTCAACGACAAGTTCTGGACGGATGCAAAGCGAGCGCGGTGGCAGAAGAACTCGGCATCAGCGTCAATGCAGTTCTCATCGCGAAGTCGAGAGTATTGCAAGCTTTACGACAGGAAGCGAAAGGTTTAGTGGAACTCGATGGATAATTTGAAAGGATTTGTATTGTGGCGCACTATAGACGTTACAAGTCAAGTGTCTTAGGAATTCTTGCTTGTCTCTACCCTGATTTCAGAATAGGAGGGACAAATGAAAAGGGGAGCTAGACAGTGTGATGCAATTGCTCAGGAGCTTCTTGGATAAACAATGATCCCTTCAACCGCGACCGTAGATTCAGCCAGCGATCATCCAAGCGCAGAAGCGTTGTGTGCATTTGCGAATGGCCTAGCCGACTCCGATCAATCCACTTGGATCGAAGAACACGTTGCGAAAAGCGATACCTGCGCTTCCAATCTGGAAAACGCTCCTGGGGATGGACTGGTAGAGCTCCTTCGCACTCCTCGCCGCGATGGACTCAGCCCAAGCGATCCACTTTGGCTAAGCAAAACATTTCAAGGAAAAAGGCAAACTGCCTCAGGCTTTCAGATGCTAGAGCCACTTGGACGCGGCGGTATGGGGATCGTGTATCTGGCCTGGCAACCATCCCTACAACGTCATGTCGCTCTCAAAATGATGGCTCGTGGAAACCTGGCCCAGCCAGAGGACATACGTCGCTTTCAACGTGAAGCGGAAGCGGCTGCGTCGCTTAAGCACGAGAACATCGTGCAGGTCTATGAGGTTGGTGAGCTAGACGGCAGCCCGTATATTGCCATGGAGCTAGTCAAGGGGTGTACTCTTTCCAAGTACCTCGCTGGTGGTCCGATGCCTGTAGATTCAGCAGTCCAACTCTCCATCCAAATTGCTCGAGCGATTCAACATGCCCATTCCAAGTCGATCATTCATCGTGATCTGAAGCCATCCAACATTCTACTCGAGGGATTCTATCTTGATGAGGAATCAAACACCAATCGGGACTCGAAAAATGACCTGCACCCAAAGATCGTCGATTTTGGGCTCGCAAAGCGAGTTGGCCAGTTAGATAACGCAACTCTTACAGGGGATTTGATCGGAACCCCGAGCTACATGTCACCGGAACAGGCCTTCGGAGATACACAAGCCATCGGTGTTGGATCAGACATTTATTCCCTAGGGGCAATACTCTACGAAGCTCTTGTGGGACGTCCTCCCTTTCAAGGTTCGGGACCCCTTGAAACAGTCGAACAAGTTCGTTCTCAGGAACCAGTCCGGCCGACGAGTCTTCGCGCTGGGATTCCCCGCGATGTTGAAACGATTTGTTTGAAATGCCTAGAGAAGGTGCCCGCTCAGCGATATGCACGGGCTACCGATATTCTAGAGGATTTGTTGCGTTTTCAAGGTGGTCTTCCCATCGCAGCTCGGCAAACGGGCTGGATGACGCGGGCCACCAAGTGGGCTAAGCGACGACCTACTTTGGCTGCTCTTGTCGCTACGCTAGCCCTCTGTGCTGCTGGATGGCTAGGTACCGAAATCGTACACAACCATTCCATGCGATTGGCCCTCGAAGGAACTCAACAGGAAAAGGCACGAGCCAATACCAACTTCCAATTCGCCATTCGATCCATCGAACAGATGCTGGACAGAGTCGGCTTCGACCAAATGATGGATCGTCCTGCGATGGAAGAAGTTCGAGCCGACTTGCTTACAGATGCAGTCAACTTTTATTCGGAACTCCTTTCGACTCAACCTGAATCCGATGTCGATTCAAAACGTCTCTACTACCGAGCTCTTTCAAGGCAGGGTAGTATCCTCAGAACGCTGGGAAGAAATGATGCGGCTCGAGAAAGCTTGCGACAAGCCATCGACCTGCAATCTCATTTGCTGAAAGAGTATCCAAAAGATTCGGAACTCCAACACGAACTCGCGGTCAGCCATACCAACTACGGATTGGTCGACCACAACGCCGACAGCTTCCGTAGTGCGATCGAGCTGTTGTCCGAGATCCAATCGACCTTGCCTATTTGCCGTCGCGACTTGGCTCAAGCAATGTCCAATTTGGGCACAGCCACGAGCACGATGGACGAGCAAGAGTCGCACCACCTTAACGCATTGCAATTGCGACAAGAACTGCTTGCAGAAGCACCAGAAGATTCGCAATTGCAGTTCGGATTGGCACAGACATATTACAACCTAGGCTTACTCTACATTCGAACGCATCGATTGCATGCAGGAGCCGAAACGATGGTCAAGGCGATTGGCATTTTTGAAAAATTGGTAGAGCGCCACGGCTCCGTGTCGGATTATCAATTTTCCCTGGCAGAGTGTTACGCTAGCTTCGCAGTCATGCAGCAGCATCTCGGACAGTTGGATGATGCAATTCAAACGAGCGACAAAGGGATCAACCTACGAACTGTATTGGCCGCTAGATTCCCCAAGGTTCCATCGTTACGGCAAAGCCTAGCTCGAAGCTACCTAACGCACGTGTCGCTTCTGTTGCCCGTCAATCGGTTCCCAGATGCAATGATACTAAGTCAGAAGGCGCTAGACATTGCAGAAGAACTGAATCGAGAGTCAGCAAGTCGCGATCATCGTATATTTGTTGCTGCCTGCCTAACGATCCTGGCGACTTCGGCTTCAGGAATCCCGGATATCTCAACTTCCAAGTCGGCGTTTGAAAGAGCGACACGCCTGTACGACGAGCTTTTGGAAGAAGTTCCCAATGACGACTATTGCCTTACAGAAGCAGGCGTTAACTGCATGAACTTTAGCAACATTCTTCGCTCAGAGGATCCATCGACAGCGATGGAGTACAACAACCGATCCGTTGAGATACTTGAAAAATTGTATTCAGGAGATCCCAAGCGACAGGATTACCAACTCTACTTATTCAATGCACACGGTGCTCGCGCGCAAACACTTGAGACGCTGAAGCGGTATCCTGAAGCTGCGAAAGCATGGAGCAGGCTGGTTGAGCTATCTTCATTAACAGATCGAAGCCAATATGAGTTGCTCGAAGCGTTGGCTTTGGCCCGGGCAGGCGCCACCTTCGAAGCAGCAGCAATCGGGCATAGGCTAACGGCAACACAAGGACTTACGGGCGCCGATCTTTACAACCTTGCGTGTCTTTTCGGAATACTGGACGCAAAAGAGGACGGAATCAAGAGAGACCCAACCGATCCAACAGAAGCTCCTACCTCCAACAGCGAGATGGCTTTGAATCTCCTGAGCCAGCCATCGATGTTGCAGTTTTTGCAAACGGAAGCCAATCGTCAGCAAATGCTCTCCGATCCCGATTTGGAAACAATTCGCTTGCATCCCGGTTTTCTTGAACTCTGCGAAAAGCTAAACCAATGAACGCGCCGCAATAAGCCGCAGAACGTCAGAACAAGTATTGGAACCTTCTTCATCGCCTAAAGCACTGGCGGCACTGGGCAGCCAAGCGCATCTGCGATGACGCGAAGTAACTCGGCCTCTTCAACTGTCATTTTGTGATCGGCAGCAACGCAAGTAGTGAAACTCGACAGCATTGTTTTCTTCGCCGCAGGTGAGGCCGATCCCAGGTTATCCAAGGCCTGATCCAGTCGTTTCAAAGTGCATTGGATGGTGGGCAGTAGCAAAAGATTCTGGATGCCATTTGGCAGTAGTTTAGTGCCAGCCGAAAAAGCTGCTTCTGGGTTGCCAGGACTGCCGTAGATTGCCAACGTTGACAGTACAACTTCAAAGTCATCGCGGAACTCGATAAGACTCTTGGCCGTAATCCGCTTGGCCGGGGCTCCCTGCAATCGAGGCAACAGCGTTTTGCTGATGAATCGATGGATCGCAAACTCGAAAAGTGAAATCTTCTGATCGACGTGGATCAACTCCCTGACGATGTTTCGAAATTCTAGGAGTTGAGGAGGGGACATCTGGTGAAGCGAAGGAAGTGCTAAGCACGCTACTGGCAGTCGTTGTTCGGAAGCCAATGCCTCGACTGCCGGATGGACGCGTTTCAGTTCGGACAAAACGCGTTGATCCGTTACCCGATTGAGCAGTTCAATTTGTGCCGATCGAAATGTTGATTCCTTAGGTGCCAGCAACAACGCATAGATTACGGCTACTGCTCCCAATGGATCTCGCACATCTTCTGCCAGTCGAATGTCTAAATCGTCAACGAGTTCATGAACGTGTTCCATATGGACGGCACGCGGTTCACCCACACTTTCGACCAACTGGGCAGGCTGGTCGGCTATGCGCTGAGCTCCCTGGACGGCCGCTTCATGCGCATGGGCAAAACCGCTAGTATGTTTCCTCGCGAGCGATCGCGAGTCGATGATCTCGTTACCGGTGTGAGCCACTGGTAGCGTTTTTGGAAAAGGGCCTGTAAAGGTTGGCTCGATTCGGTTCACACGTTCGAGTAATGGTGGATGTGATGCAAAGAGGCTCGACACCAACCCGTTGGCGAAGAACATATGGCTCGACTCTTCCGCCATTGGCGAACGAATTTGCGAACTGTCTTTCCAGCCACCGATCTTTTTCAAAGCACCGGCGATGCCCGATGGATTGCGAGTAAATTGAACGGCTGAAGAATCTGCCAAAAATTCTCGCTGTCGCGAAACGGCCGCCTTGATGAGCTGAGCAAAGAAAACCCCCACGTATCCAATGGCAATTAAGGCGACTCCGCCCAGCATCAGCGCAACGAGTCCGCCATCCTTCTTGTTGCTCGACGAGTTCGAGGAACGCCCGTGGGGCAAAGTCCGCACGATCAAGTAGCCGATCATGGCGATCACCGAAATGCCGTACAGCCAACCCATGAGACGGATGTTCAGTCGCATATCTCCGTTAAGAATATGGCTGAACTCGTGGGCGATTACCCCTTGAAGTTCGTCTCGTGAAAGAGTCTCGATGGCACCTCGCGTAATGCCGATCACTGCGTTTTGCGGACTCGTGCCGGCGGCAAAAGCGTTGATGCCCTCTTCGTCTAGTAAATAGACTGGAGGCACCGGAGTACCGGACGCCAAGGCCATTTCCTCGACGACATTTAGAAGAATTCGCTCGGCAAGATTGCTCGTGTTCGACGGAAGCTTCTTGCCGCCTAGAGAAAGGGCCACGTTTTCGCCACCGCTTCCGATCGTTGCGATCTTGTAGACGCTCCCGAAGAAGACAACCAACAGCGTTGCCCCCGACGCGACGACAAACAGTTCTGGCATCCACAACTTGATCGGAAGCTCACGGCGTACTTGCGTAAATGCCAAAATTCCAATGGCTGCAAGATAAACAGTCAAGATAACGCCTACGATGGCCAAGACAAAATAAATCACGAGCAGAAGCGTCTTGCGACGCGCTCGTTCTTGATGCTCAAAAAAATCCACTGCTTGTACTCGCGTCGAGAGGTATGCGGTTTTAGAACTGAACCTTTACCGGTTCACGTTCGATAGGCGAGGACAATTCAAAAAGAGTAGCTGGCTGAAATCCACCGAAGCCTGCGACAATGTTACCGGGGAAAGTTTCACACGATGTATTGTAAGTCATGACGGCATCGTTGAACGCTTGCCTCGCGTACGCAACTTTGTTTTCGGTACTGGACAATTCTTCCTGAATAGCCAACATGTTCTGATTGGCTTTGAGGTCAGGATACGCTTCAGCTAGTCCGAGAAACTTGGTCATTGTCCCAGCCAATGCGGCTTCTGCGGTCGAAAGATTCTTGATTGCTTCGCCACTGCTGGGATTGGCTGCCGCCGCTTGACCCGCGCTGAACGCAGAGTTGCGGGCATTGATCACCGCTTCCAGCGTTTCGCGTTCATGTTTCATGTATCCTTTGGCG
The DNA here is from genome assembly GCA_903858115.1 of uncultured Pirellula sp. Classification (GTDB taxonomy): domain Bacteria; phylum Planctomycetota; class Planctomycetia; order Pirellulales; family Pirellulaceae; genus JBKCUI01. The sequence continues at coordinate 62,376 of CAIOHR010000179.1, forward strand.
ACTTCCACTAAATTGGGAATCAAATCGTAACGACGCTTGAGCTGAACATCGATCTGTGCAAACGCATTCTTAAATCGATTGCGAAGAGTGACTAGGTTATTGTAGAGCGAAACCAAATACATCAGTGCCAACAACCCAATGGTACCGACGACAATCAGAGTGATCATTCCGGACGATAAATTCATAGCAAAGCGACCTAGTAAAAAGGAAAACTGCAAACAGCAAAGGACCAAATCAAAAACAGACCCACCGCATTTACGGCGTCCAGCCAGGGTACGTGGCTGCGACATTGTAGAGGTTAGTCGCGACCGGTGGGAGAACGGAGCATTTTTCGGTATTGCCCGCCGGTGCACGAACATGTCGGCCATTGCCAAATCAACTGGACTCTCACTCAAAAATCCTATCTAACCCAAGCTCAGCCTCAGATCGGATAGCAATTGGAAGTAACGAAAGCATGCCAGCAGCGACAAAGGGAAGGCGATCAGAACAAAGATCAATCCGAAGATGGCTAAAATCGGTCCGAGGATTGCGCCCAAAAAAATTGACAACACACCGAAAATAGACAAAACACCCAGGATAGCCCAAAGAATCAACACCTCCCATGCCCGTTGAGCCAACTCGCTCGCGTTAATGTAGTTGGCAAGTTTTCGCAAGAAAAATACAAACAGGACGATCCCAATGACGCCTAGCAGTCCGGAAAGGCCGCGCAAGTTTTGCATGCCAGGGATCATCGGGCTGTAGCTCAAGAGCAACGCCACGATATCAAAGGCGACCGCCAAGTAGATCAGGCCATTGGCTCCTACCTGTTTTGGAGCCGTTAGACACAAGATGCGGCCGATGGTACTCAACAGCGACGAAGCGGTAATCAAGATCAGTCCACCAATAATCAATAGCGGAGCCTTGAATAGCCATGCTAACACTGTGGCAACGATCGCAGCAACGATCAGCAAAACACCAACATAGACGAACGTGATTCCGAGTCGGACCGAGCTCAACGAATTGCTCTGCCTGTTTACTCCAGATCGCTTTGCAACTGTCTTTGATGTGTGCTGATACGGCTCCGCCTTACTGGCGTTCTCTGCCTTCTCCGCGGCCTTTGCAAGATCATCCCAAACGGAGTTGTGGAACCCGGTTGCTGGAGTTGCTGGTAGTTGCGGGAATGGGGCCCCAATGGACGGTGCATTGTTCATCTTGGTAGCGTTTAGAACTCCTGAGCCTAGTGCCCCATTCACGTTGGGTATGTCGATGGGTTGATTGCAAGTCGGGCACTTGACTCGCTTCCCAGCAAGGGACGCCTTCGCCTGTACAAGCTGCCCACATGAGCAGGTCAGACGCATTGAGCTTGGTTTTGGGAAGCACAAATAAAGGACAGGCATTTTTTGTTGACCAGCGTTTGTTTTTGGGGTATGATTTGGCCCGTTGGGACGATTGAAGCCTCTGCAGTTCGGGAAATGAATCTATGACTACCGCTCGATTTCGGCTTGTGGATACGAAGGTAACTCGCTGGTATCATCTGGTTTCCAGATGCGTACGTTCCGCGTGGCTCCTCCAAGACGACGGAACCAACAATCGGA
>CAIOHR010000180.1 GCA_903858115.1 uncultured Pirellula sp.
AAACTGGCGTAGGAAAAGACGTAATTGCGCGGGCAATCACTTCAACGGAATCCAGTCGGCCAGTCGTGAGCGTCGACTGTGGTGCGATTACTGAATCGCTAGCGGAAAGCGAATTATTCGGTCACGAACGCGGATCTTTTACAGGCGCAGATCGTGCTGTCCTCGGCAAATTCCGTGCAGCTCATAACGGAGACATTTTTTTGGATGAGATTGGTAACCTGAAGCGTTCCATCCAAGAAAAGCTGCTTCGAGCGATTCAAAACAAAGAAGTTACTCCGGTTGGCGGCAAATCACTCAAGGTAGACGCTAGAGTTATCGCAGCAACTAATGAGGATCTTGAACAACAAGTTTTAGCAGGCAATTTCCGCAAGGACCTTTTTGAGCGCCTTAAAGGAATCGTCATCCAGATTCCCCCTTTGCGAGAACGTCCAGAGGATATTCCCGTAATAGCAAACGCGGTAATCTCAGCATCGTCGCAGCCCAGCCTCGAAATTGTTCCGGCCTGCATGTCGTTAATGACAACTTATAGTTGGCCAGGAAATGTTAGAGAACTGGAAAACCTAGTAAAGACCATGGTTGCTTCAGCGAGTACCGGCCCCATTACAGTGCGTCATTTGCCAGCTCAGTTTCTTGCTTCACTGGTTCAAGAAATGGGCATCAAACCCGAAGTTGTGGCGGCGCCTGATACTGGACCAACAATTCGAATCGAGATTCCCATCGAATCAAAGTTAGCGGACGCGGAGGCCATTTTTCTCAAAGCATTTATTGAATCAAAACGTCAGCGTCTAGGAGTAAAACCCTCATCCAATCTGCTAGCTGATAAACTCAACATTTCAAGAACGACACTTCGTACCTATGTGCGACGTCTCGGTCTACTTAAAGATGAGGCAGATGCATGATAGCACCAAGATACAACTCGATTGGGTCCGCCATTCGCGTCGGATTTTTGGCTGCATTGCTATTCTCAGGCATAGCCATGGTATTAACGGAGAACACGATCTTGATCGCTTTTGGAATATTTGTCATCGGAGCGATGTTTGCCCACGCGGTAGAGATACAACATCAGTGTCTGCATTTTTCGGCGTTTCATTCGCGACCTATCAATAAGGTCATTGGAATACTGCTAGGACTGCCTACGCTGACTTCGTTTCATGCCTATCGCCGCTCTCATTTGGAGCACCACCGCAACCTCGGCGCGTTAAACGATACTCCCTTCTTCAAATACCGATTCATGGATAGGCCAACGATCGGGTCACTTTCATACGATCTATTTGGCATCTCCCACATCAAAGCATCACTATCAGCAATTTTTGGGTCTGGCGATTCTCGTTTAATCCGTGTTCCCGAAGGCGAGGAACCAAACAATATTTCAGAGCGATTCGACTATGGACTGATGGGCTTTCTTCTTGTGTGCGCAACGTTTATGGCTATAGCATTTGGCCCAATTGTCGTCTTAAAAGTCTGGATACTGCCGTTATTGCTAGTGGCGCAACCTCTGCATTTTCTCATTGAGCTACCGGAGCACATCGGATGCGACGAGGGCACATCCGATGTTCTAAGAAACACTCGTACAATCGTAGGAACAGGCTTTTCACGCTGGTTCACCAACTATAACAACATGCATGTCGAGCATCACTTAGAGCCAACATTGAGCATGGACCAGATGCCAGACGTACATGGTCAACTTGCTGGTCAGCATAAATATCTTTCTCAGTCATACTACCAGTTTTACAGA
>CAIOHR010000181.1 GCA_903858115.1 uncultured Pirellula sp.
CAACTAGGGTGTCTGAGTATGCTTCGTAAGAAACGCCCTGAACCATAACCTGAAGAAGGGTTCAGACTAAGATGAATGTATGAGGCGGGCAGCAAAAGCTCGACTGGTGTCAAACGACAGTGACAATGACTAAGACAGCACAATTACCATCGGAAGCTCATTGCATAGGCCCACTCTAAACCAACGCCCTGTGCTTCCAAAATCCGCGATGGATGCAAACACTCCGGTGGCAGTTCCGAGAATGATGAGGCTGGGCCCTGCACGATGCGTGAGATCGATGATGACTCTGAGGAACCCGTCGCTGTAAGAAAAAAACAGGAGCACCAGAAAGCCAGATGTCATCGATCAAAACAGGGCTGCCGGTATATCAGGAAGCTATTTTCAACATATGACATTCAAAACAGAAAAAAAACCGTAAACGCGCACCTGGATGGGCGCAAAGGGACAGCAACATCACTTCCGTAAACTGCAATTTGAAGATTGCCTGTTATATCCTGTAAAGAGTCACAATGGAACACTTCCACGACGGCGGTATGCACTTGAGAAAGAATCAATCACCTCCCAAGAGTCACCAGCGTCACGTGTGAGCAAAACAGGCTCGCTGGCAGAGTTTTCGTCAACAGTGGACCAGCCTGTCACAGCGATCAAATCGGCATCCCAAGGAGCGACTGCAAGAGAAACGGTCTTGCCGTGGGAAGTAGGACCTAGAATGGGATTTTGCCCATCAAGGTCTACAAAATTAACAGGCTGCGCGAAAGTGAACGGCAACGGTTTGCAGGTGATGGGGCTGGATTGGCGCCCAATGAAAATGTGAGAATTGTTGATGCCTGCAAAAGCGAATCGATCTGCTGTCCCTTTGTAATAGGCGCCGATAGAAAATACATAAACGCATGCAGGCAGGGGGTATACAAGAATGGGCGGTGACCATGGCCCAGGTGAAAGCTGCTCCAGCAACGGCAATACATGGCTCCACGACACGTCAACATTGGTGCACGTGAGATCTTTCTCGTCGTCATCGCTGGAATTTTCTCCATCAGCGCCACGCGACTCTTGAATCGCATCTTCAATAATTTCGCCTATACCTGTGCCGTGCTCGCGGGAGCGGCGCTGGCTTTCGGCAGATAGAGCTACAAACTCCGACTCGGACTCATTAAATCCGGCCGCAATAAGACGACGCTTGCATTTGGCAATGCGGTACATCGACAATTTTTGTATGAGAGATGCTACATTTGGCTCGTATATGGGCAAGGTAATGTTGTTTGGCACTCGGAAACTCCAAAGTCCAGTAGATATGTTCTGTGCTGATCCGTTGACCGCAATAAGAACCATATCAGGATCCAAAGGATTCACGACGAATTTTGTGAAGAAGAATGGGGTGCTCCAAGCTGATGGAAAGTAGGCTGGAAAGGGAACAAAGCGCTGCACCTTGGAGGCGCCGAAGCCGCTGACGAACGAAAGCCCGTAAACAAATTGGATGCTACCCCAAAGCCGCGATGGGCAATTGACGTTGTCCACTTGAGTGTCGATGCCATCTCCGTCAACAACGCATTCCGCGACAGCGTGGGCAGCGGCACCAGGTGACGAAACTTGAACACAATTGTCCTGAGCTCCTGCAATCCACCGAGACAAACGGCTATCCCATGCAGCAGTGTAGAACTCCATCACGGTCATGTCCCCTTGAACTCCCCTCCAAACGCCTTCGCCGAGGGTGCGAGGAGACGTGCGCATGAACACGCCGCCATCCGAAGTGAGAAGGGCAGAGCCTGTGTCTTTATCCCACGCCCAACTGCGACAATCACAGTGGGGGCACGAGCCATCTCTTGTGTCATTTCCATACATGATGTCCCAACGGCCTTGCAATATATCAACTCGCCATGCCACCGCACCTGCATTCCCTGCAACGTACAGAATGTCCGCGCGCTCTGGGTCCGCCATAACTGCAGCCCTGTCTTTCGGCATGCCATCTTCGTCCAGGCTGAGGGGCTGATTTTTGACCATTTTGAAGTCGAGATTGGCAGATGATGTGGACAGATCAGCGTAGAACAAGTCACTGAAGGTAGCGGACACGTTGTTTGCAGCAACAGTCAGCCCAACCACTACCAGAAAAGGCTGCGCGCCGGAGGTGACATCCATTGCAAGATAAAACGGCAGGCTGCCGAAGGACCACGGAAGTGGTGATGCCGACGCCTGATGCCACGTCACGAACATGTCTGTCGAAACAAAGATGGAGTTGGCGGTCAGCGGCAAAGCGGCATACACTGCAGGGGTGTGTGTGGTGTGCGAGGCAGAGTTCACGACAAGGAGATCAAATACAGGCTCGAAAAAAACTTGCTTCAACGAAGAACCATTCACACTCGCCCAAATACCGCCACCGTCTCCAGTGAAAAAGCTGCCACGAGATGATACAAGAAGCGCGCGGCTTGCACCCGTGCGCAGGGAAACGATGTCTGACACGCCATAACCCTAAGGAAAATCTGGCAGCTGACTCCAACTCAGGCCACTGTCTTTGCTGAAGAAC
>CAIOHR010000182.1 GCA_903858115.1 uncultured Pirellula sp.
ATACCCGTCTTGCTCCTCTTGCAGACCACCTTGGCAGTGTACACCGAGCGAGTCGATCCGTACGAGAAGACTGAAGTCGTTGACCGGTAAATGCGTTCGCTGGTCTTTCGGAAATTCGTGAGGAGAGTTCAGATTGATAGGTAAATGAAAGAGACAACTGTAGTTGATTTGGCTTCCACCTCGAATCTGCCCATCAAAGAATTCGAGTCGATCATTTTTAATCTTGGCGCTAAAGACTTGCAGCGTGCCTTTACCCAACAGCGGCGATCCGATATCTCTGCCGAATCGCTCCCAATCGATGTTGTTAAATACACCGGAAAAATCCCATTGCGATCCGGTTGATGAATAACTCGCTTTGCCAGTAAAGCTCGCTAGCTCACCCACGCACTCGAGGGATGGCAAAAAGGGATAAAGGATCGAACAGGGGAATGGATTCTTGCCAGTGTTAATCGCCCAATCGGTAACTGGATGCTGATCGCTATGTTGACGCCGTATGTGAATGGCGATCGGCTCCGCGTCGGGTGTCGGAGACAGGGAGAATCGAACTTTGAGATCCGAGGTTTGCAGCGTAGGGCTATATTCGGCTTCGACTCGGTACAAGTGATTTGGCAACAATCTTGGTTGGGAAGCAACTGCCATCGCCCCTGAAAATGGTGCCGTATTCTGCAAAACGAGATCCGTAGCAGAAATCTTTAGCAGCTTGACCGCGTTGTGGGGGCGACAAAGAAAAGAGTCGTGAATAATGCGAACCGCCAAATCGGCCTGGCTTTGCTCGACCTCCGCTCCGTGCAAGGTCAGAGCCCAGCCCGACGAGGTCATAAGGCCTTCGACACTAGTCGCTTGGAGTATTCGAGACCGCGTTTCCGGATGGAAGCAAACGAGTTCACGAATTATGAATCGTTGAGGAGAAAGGGATTCAACGGAGGTGAAAACCACGTCGAGTCCAAGATTGTTGCGGATTCGCTCCCGAAACGCAGCCGCTCGCTCCAGTTGATACCAATGCGTTTTGGAAACAAACAAAAACGCTAGCGTCAAAAAAAGTGGCATCACTCCCAGCAAAACGACAGCGGCTCGGCACAACCGTCGTTGCGTCGATTCGTGAAGAAATCGTTTCTTGCGAATTCGCTTGGGGTTCACGAGGTTCCCGGGTTACGGCGCCGAACCGGAAAGGAGGTATAGTGAGATTTCGCTACGGAACATCTCAGAGGATGTTTTGCGTTGAAGACGCTGCTTGGGATCGATAGCAAATCTTGAATTTTCTTGCAAGAACGGTTCACCCAAGGATCAAAGGTTTCGAACTTCTGGCCACCCTGGTATAACAGCATTGTAGGAATGCACGCATTTCCCATGTCGTGTCGTTTCGTTTACCCACCGATATTGCTCCATCGCGACTGCAAACATGCCAATTGAACCAGCCTGGCAATCTGAGAACCGAGTCCCCCGCGTTTTGATCGTCGATGACGATTATGAAGTTGCTGACCCTGTCAAGTACGCTTTGGAAGGGCTCGGATTCGAAGTCACCCATGTTCCCGATGGCGATCGCGGCGTGGGCGAAACCGGCCTCGGCGTGTACCTGGACTTCGCAGATTCCATCAATCGGCTCGGCCGCAGCGCCATTGAAGAGCGCTACGGCAACCTGTTTGAGATGTACAACCGTATTACGGGCGAAGATCCCTACACCGCCCCCATG
>CAIOHR010000183.1 GCA_903858115.1 uncultured Pirellula sp.
CAATCGATTGACCATATTGGGGTTCCTATATCGTGGAAGGTAGAGTCTGCAGTGAGAATCGATGCTCGAGGGTTGTCCGATCATGACGCATACGTTGTCGAGGTTTAGCTGATCGAGAATCCGATTAGTCCAGAAAGTTCAGGAGCTCCCAATGGAAGTTCACTTAGATTGTTCTGACCAGACATGTAAATTGACGCGAAGCACTTGGACCATAGAATCGGGGAGTGGAACAAATCGAAGTCCAGCCTCCTCCCCTTCGGCATTGTCCTGATCGTCTGCTCCTTCAGATTCGTCCGCAGCAAGATCGCCACCGGTGAGAACCTCAAACGTCTGTGCACGCAATCGCAGTTCTTCGTACATTCGTTCATCGTAGGTTCCCGCTAAATATGGGACCCCGATTTCCAAGAACGAATTGGACTCTTCGCCTGAACGATCTCGCTCCCGAAACGTTTTGCTTCCTATTCGATCGGTTCTCCCAGTTCTCTGTTCCATGACGGCTGGATTCCAAGCTAAGTCAAAATGAATTACGTGTCTGCAGTGTCGATGCAGATCAATTCCTTCCTGCCCCACAGACGTGCAAATCAAAATATCTGGCAACAGGGGTGTATTGAAGCCGGAGAAAATACGCTCCCGCGTTTTCTTGTCCTTGCTACCATGTACTCCGGATACTAAGGCAACAAACTGTTGGTCACGGAGTTTCGTGGCATCAAACAGTGCGAATCTAGCCGAGGAGTTATCCGTAATGCTTCCGCTAGCCGCTACGAGGTCTTCAAGGAAAACTGCAATTCGGTCCGCCATGCTCTCTCTTTGACGCGGAAGGGGACCAAAAAACTTCTCAACCAAAAGTTCGCCCCAACTGGAATCGTCTCGCTCCTTCTCGCTGGGAAGAAGTCTCAGAAGGACTGACTCACGCAGGACAGCTCGTCGTATCGCCTGAAACGTCGCGCGGCGCGATTCCCAATCCAGAATTCCATTGGTGTATGTAAGTCCGAATGCGTGTTTTTGCATCTCACGAATTGCTCGGCCTATGGAATCCGCTTCATCTTTTGCGTTTTCCCAATTCTTCTTTGGATCAGTATACAACCAAAGATTCGGGCCTTTCTCGTACACTTCCAAAATCGGAATACGATCTTCGCCATGAGTTCGCCCCCTTCGCTTTACAAGTTTTCGTGCTAGTTCTTCCGGATTCGAAAACCTAGGATTGCCGGCGTAATCATAGACGGTGTGAACTCCACGTTCATCAAAGTGAGCAGAGTCTTCTCCGGCGTCGTCATCGCCTTGGCTTGACACCAAGCCATATGGTCCGCGAACCCATTCGATATCCGCGATTGCTCGAAGCATCTCCTTCAATTTCCCACGCGGTTCTACATCGGAAATAAGCCGTCTAGCGATTGCGCATTCCGTGGCTCGGTGCAAGAACACCCGGTCAACTCGTTCAGAAAGTAAATCGACATCAAACTGACCAGCGATCTCTGCCAATACCAACACGTCCTCATCCGTCAACCTAAAGGCATCGGGGGAAAGTTTGATTCGTGACAGACCATGAAGTTCGGTTGACCACAACATCGACCATAGGACTCTATCCATACCGAGCACCACGAGGTCGCGGTCTCTACCCGTCAAACGAGTCCTGAGCGATTTCATCGACTCTGGTTCCCCCATACACTTGTCGCGCCGACGATTTAGCTCTTTGCGGATTCGCTCGCCAATGATTTCGTGTAGCCGTTTTGCGGAATTGGTTCGAAAACAAAAGATAAGTGTCTTCTCACCCGCTTTCCAATTCTCTAACGCAGCATCGACAACTTCTCGTACCTTTGGGTGCTTGGGATCATGCTTTTCGCTTACCATACCCATCAACAGATCAAGATAAATCTTGCCTAGCTCGGATCCAGCTAAACGATTCCGTACCGTCTTCCCTTCCGCACTATTAATCAGCGTTGAGTAGCAACCAGTTAACGCACTTCCGAGCGAGGATCTTCCCTTGCCACCTTTCATCTCCGATACACAGCGCATCAAGAGGTAGTGGGGTAGCTCACCATCGCCCTTCACATCCATACCGTGGGAGGAATGGAGCACGTGCCGATCGAGTCTGCCCAGTGACGTCACATTCTGAGCCTCGAATTCATTTCCCACGCGAAAGTGCCTATGGCCTGTCTGTCTGCGGTGACGGATGACAATTGCACCGAGCTCATTTGACAGGTCTGCGTTATAGACGAACAATCGCAACGACTCTCGAATGAGCTGACGTATTTCCGGCTCGATTTCGAGCACCGCAGGTTCGATCAACGTATCAATTTCCGATTGATTGCTTACTCCGGTCTGACAAGCTTTCGCAAATAGCACTTCTCTTACGTTCGCAACATTGTTCGACTCCCAGGCAGACTGAATCGACGAAGTTTTCACTGTTGGCGAGAGTTTTGACCAGGCCTTCGCAAAGCCTCTACCGAACTTTGCTGCTTGGTCGAGGATCGGGCGGAGAATTTGCTCGCGGTGCTCTTCAAGTCGCTTCCTTCGGAGCTCGGATTCGGCTTGACCGCGGCATGGCTGTAGACAGTCACTCACTTTCAGTATCTCTAACATTTCTGCAGGTCGCAATTGAAATGGCGTTGCAGACAGAAGAAGCAGTCTTCGAATTCGTCCGTGGAAGACACCTGTAAAGTCCCTGTAGCCGTTGCTTCCTAACGATGGACCATTTTTCCAATTGTGTGCCTCGTCGACAACGACCAACGGCAACGCCTTCCCAATCAGATAGGGCATTAAGCGACGATAAATCGAATTAAGCTGTGTCGAAACTTCCTTGAACAAGTCTTTACGCCCACGAGCAAACGGTTGAGCGATTTCCCTGCAAAGTTCCAGTAGCGATTCGAGGCAATTCCCTGTTCGCTCGAGTTGCGAAAGGGCGGTCGCAAGTTCATCTCTGGTAAATTTCAACTGCTCCTTTTCTTTGTCATCGAATTCATCCAGCAGTCTGGGATCGCTCGGCCACCCCTCCGCTCCCTTGAGTAGGTTAAGCCTCAAGTTATTTCGAAATCGATTCCCCCAGTAATGAAAAATTACGCCTAGCAATTGGCGTCGCTTCACATCGTAGTGTTGGAACTTACCTCCACCAAAAATCCCCATGTTAGCAATGATGACTCTCGGACCGCTTCCACGTCTACGGAGTTCGCAGACGAGGTCGTCGACTCGATCAACAGAAGCAGGGGTAAACCATTTTTCCGCTTGCTCGCGGAACTCTTGATGAACGCAACGCTTAACAAACTCGCCAACTTCGCGACGCCATTTTGAAAAGAGAGCTGAGTTGCTTGGTGTTACAATCAAAACCTTCTGGTAGCAGCCATGCAGATCGTCAGGTAAAGTCGCGTTTCTCATTGATTCCAACAAGGAATACGCCACGCCAAGCCCGACGAAGGTCTTCCCCATTCCAACTTCGTCGGCCAGCACTTGTATTTCCCATTGCCGGTTTTCAGTCGTGTTAAAAAATCTGCCAAGTAACTTATCAACAGTCGTACTCTGTCGCTCAGCGTCGCGCAGATCTTTAATTCTCGTTCTATCTAGCCCGAGATCGAATTGTGGAGAACGGCTAACAGTCATTTTTCAACCTGATAGTGCCTTCTAATAGCTCGTGAGTAGCGTTTGAAAGCGACGGAAAGGTCGTTTGGGTGTCGTTGCTGCAAGTCGTCAATCAGTTTAGCTACAACCTCAGCCGCCTCATCTACGAGCGCCAGCCAGTCTTTCCTGAACGCCTTTGATGATTCAATAACGCGTGCGCTGGCTAAACAGCCAAGTATTTCAACGAGTTGAAATCCGGCTGCTGTTGGACTGCGTTGACCGCTCGCCACTGCCGAACACACTTGACGTGCGAGTGCGACGGGACTGATACTTCCAATCAACGCTAGTCGCATACATGCCTTGGATGATAGGGCCGCGGCCTTTAGATCGTCATTGATACCTTTTATGGCCTCCACGAACTCGCGAACAATGTAAGACTGAATTCTTGACGTATCGACGGTTTGTTCATCGTTGTGACTATTTTGCTGGGAAGAATCAGAGTCATCGCCTTCGCCTGGATCTGGAAAAAGATCTTCCCACGTAATCTTACCCTGATAGTATGCGATCAAGTTCTGTTCTTCTGGATGTCCCGAAAGTGGACTAATCGGCAGGTTAGGTCTTGCTTCGGCCGAAACGTTGATTGGGAACGAGCGACCGGGTTCAAAATCCCACCAGCGAACATGGACTTCTTGGCTCTTCAAAAGTTTCGCGAGATCCGATTCGGTCAGGCCGATGCGATACTCTGGCATGTTCGCGTCTCCTACGCTCCACCGAAATAAGATCTCGGTATTGGATTCCGAGGATAGAAACGCGATCTCGAAATTGCCTGCGACAGCCGTTTGGTCGACGCTTAGAACGAACTCAAGAAGCTCGTTCGAATCCTTCTTCAACGCGAGAAATATGTTGGTGAGGAATACAGGCCAAGGGAGCTCATCGGGCGATGGTTCAGGCGATACGAGTTTTCCAGCGGCTGCACCCGACAAGGGGACTCGATCTCCAATTGTCTTTGGAATCAAACCTTGAAGCACACTTTTGCTGTCGTTCAGCAGAATGATCCCCGCTTCGATATTGGCCGAATTGACTTGTGGCAGGAATCCCCAGCCTCGATTTGTGAAGTTTGCAGACCCCAAGTATGCCAGGGACCGGCCGTGACCTTCGAACAGAACAACTTTCGCATGTAGGGCACGGGTTCCGACGAACCCAACTCCCATGTTCATGTCTGACGGAGGAACGCGTGGATCAATCGCGATGGCAAAAGCGTTGACACCCATACGGCTCGCATCAAACTCCCGGAATGAATCGGGCAAACGTGGCTTATAAGCTGTTTGTTTGTCTGGTGCTGCTTCGGTTAGCAAATGCAACTCGACGTCCGAAGCAAGACTATTAGACGTCTTTAGCTCTGCAATCAGCCGAGTTACGGGACCACCGGTGTTTTGTTCTTCTGACCAAAACGGCGATACTATGGTGATGCGATGAATTGGCTCATTCTGCGGCCATCGACTGACCACTTGTTTCCAAAGCGGATTGACTCCTCCTCCCCAGGCGAACCATTGACTATCACTAATCCCGTTCGACTGCCACTTTTTCAGTTGTTGAGTTGCAAGCGAACAGAGGGAATCCGTACTATCCGTCCTTCGATCTGAAAGCAGTTCGCCGAAACCACTAATCGCTTGAAGGATCAGCGCTGCATCTCTGGGCTTCTTAGCCGACGCTGTGAGTACAGCGACAATCTCACGATTTCTCCGATAACCTGGCTCAGTGAGATTTGCGCTGCCAACAATAAGCCGGACAGCTTCTTCATAGACGCAAAGAAGGATCTTTGCGTGGAGAAGACGTCCGTTCTTGAAAGTAATGGGTTGCACCTCAACTCGAAGGGAATGCGGACGGCCTCGATACGGGCGAGCATCGACCAAGAAGCTCGCTGCCTCAAGCTCTGCGAGGTGCTTCTCCAAAGCGATTCGACTTGTCCAGTTCCGATCGTCCCATGCACCAAGTCCAAGCACTGTCGGCAAAAAATCGGTTTCAAGAAACTCGGGCTGCATCTCATAGGATGTCGCAAGCACACCAAGAAGTCGGCCAAACGAAGGATCGGGTGACAATCGATCCATTAACTTGCGATCACCAGTCGACGACTTCTTTTTCGTGTTCATTCGATCTCCGATGAAGCAATAAGTGCGTCGGCGGATGCGAGTCGATATGGGTGCGGTACGATACTATCCGGTGAAGTCGCTTCTTTGTTCAGACCACCCACCTTTGTCATAGTCAAGCAGATGAGATTGCCGGTTATCTCAAGCCAAGGCATCTTTCTACGACCTCGATCAAACTTGCCCCTCTGTACGTCATCATGATGCTGCATGATTGCAATCGCCAATTGCTTGTTAGATCCGCAGGATGAGGTTGCGAGTTCAATGAATCTGCGTGCTGGCTCCAGCGTATTAATGTTCTCCCTGAACAACTCGGATTGTCCACTATCCATTGCATTTGTAAATCGCGAAGCTGCAGCGGGTAGCCCCTCGCGTACGATTGGTAGGACTTCATCGCCAACCAGATCTTCGAAAGTTGCCGATGCAGCGGGCAGGTTTTTGCACAGCCACAGCAGCCGCTCAAATCCTAGTGTAAGCAAACGAAAGCACTCTTCGTACGCCAAGATTGTCGTAACCGTTTCTGCGAGATCGCGATTCTCGGGCCTAGAAGTTAATGTAGGCAGCAGTCTCGCTAGACGCTTTAGTTCCGTGTCACCATCTTCCTGAAAGGGATATTGAGCAAGGGCTGCAGACATGCGAGCGCGCACTGGATTTCGAATGAGCGCATCCCGAAAGCATTCGCCTTCGATAGGCAATAGGTCTCCGGACATATGCGATCGTTGTCCCCATTCGGCAAGTTTGTTTACCGGTACTTCTCCACCATTCGTAATGGCTTTCCTTAATATTTGTGGCATTTCAGATTGGTCAATAAATCCCACAGCCAGTTTTTCGCCTAGGTCGGGCGTCAATGTGAAGGTCTTGCGATCGACAAGCCGCATACCTTCAGCAACGGAACCATAGATGCCCACTACGCCATAGGGAACTTGGCGAGACAGGAGTTTGAAATCAGCATCGGTACGAGCTGAACCAACACGGAGTAATGATTCGGCTGCGTTCCGGGAATAAGTCACGCCTCGAATACCGGAGTCTGAAAGTTCATCATCGTTTACAGTGTTTTGTGTCGCCAAAACGTTCGCCAATGCCCAAAACCGTTCGATTCGTAGAATGCAATCCAATCGACTCTGATACTGGACTCTAGGCGCCGAATTGGCATCAATTGGCGCAAGAAAAGCTCCAGCGCAGAGAACGGAGAAATACCTCGGCTTATCAGCGACGTTCGTTAGGCCTGGCAATATCTTGTCAGCCAAAAGCAGGTAGCCGCGTTCGAACCCGAGTGGGTCCAAGCTTCCACCCGGTAGGTCAGACGGATCATATTCCGTCAAGAAAATCGGAAATGATTCCGAATCGGGTGAAATGTGCTTTGAGGATTTCGTCGCCATTAACTTCAAACTATGAATTGCTACAAGTTACTCAAGGCCATCCTTCAGCTGTCCACCAGCAGCAGCGGCCAACTTCTCCTCATGCCAATCCTGGTAGGTTTTGCTGGTTCCTTCCACTCGCCACGACCCAGTGCGGCCGCTGACGTTTCCGGCGTTCACGATCACGGCTCCCGCAGTTGGGCTTGAGAAGGCGACGTTCTCTGCAAACACATAGAAGTCAGGCGAGTCGCAGGGGACGAGCTTCTTTTCGAGGACGAGTTGATCGCGGAGGCCGCGGTACGATGTCCAGCCCTGCGGGCCGGTGACACGGGCAGTGGAGCCTTTGAAGACGACGAACTCGCCGTTGATCTCCTGGGCCTTTGCCGATGCGCCGGATGGAGAATAGGTGAAGATCGGAGAAGCGTCCGTAGTGATTCCGGTTCCTCCGGGCTGAATTACCGGCTTGGCTTGAAGGAAGTTGAACCCAAGTACCGGAAGAACAAGCTGCATCTGGGAAATAAAGTACTCCATGTCCGCGATGTCTGGTTCGGGCAGCGGTGGGATGGGAGGGGCGGTACCGTTGTGAATGGTCGCCCGGTCGGCCTCTTCTGCCAACGAGATCAAGCGACTCTCAATGTATCGTCCGTGCGACTTCGTGATGTTTTGGTCCTTGCTAATTATGACCGCACAGCGGACCCAGAACTCTTTTGACTCGTCGTCATCATGCGCGGTCAGTCGCTTGAAGACATTGTCGCCCTCACCAATGTAAACCTTGTCTCTCGCGGGATTCTCTGGATCAGGACCTAGCAGGCAATAGACACCGGTCCGTTTGACTTCCTCACGCTTTGCAAGCTCAGCCAACATCGATCGTGGCGCGACAATGATCTTGCCCGTCCAGTTGATGATCTCGGCGGTTAGGATCTCGGAGGGCGATCCGTTGACGAGGTGAATGCGAATTGTCTTTCCGTTCATCGGGTTCTAATACATTCAATTTTTTGGTGACTGGCTAGCTCGAGTTCTCAAATTGAGGATTGCCCGGCTTTTCGAACTCAAATACCTAAAAACGGCAGTTGCTAAAGTCTAATAGTTTCTCGTCGCGGTTTTATCACAACGCACCCAAAAATGGGTCCTAAAATCGTATCGCCAAATTGAAGAATTTGCTAGAATTCGTGTCCTTAGAACGATGATTGCTGGACCTAATCCGCATGAAAACCTAAGCGAATACGTTAACACCGCAAAAGTGGCCCAAATACTGGCTGTCGCGCGCAACACGCTCCGAAAATGGGCTGAGCAGGGAGATATCCCTGTGCACCGGAATCCAGCAAACGGATACAGGCTCTTCAAACGCGAGGACTTGATGCGATTTTTGAAGAAGATCGATCAGTCATCGACGTTCGGGAGTTGACGCAGCATGATAAATCACATGAAAAGCAATTTCAGCCACCTGAGTTCCCACAGCGATCAGCTCCTGAAGCTGGGGTTGGAGAGTCATATTGCTGGAATCGAGGAGGAATCGCCGTTTGAAGTGTGTGACTGCGTAATGCAAATCGAAAAGAGAGGCCATTGAACCTCGTCGCTGAGTGTTCGTGTTAGCGAAGAGTGGCCTTGCAAAACGAGTCCGGTATGAACGAGGTTCAGGCCAATGGGATTTGCTGGCGCTGACCATTTCGGCACCTTTTCGACTATAATTTCTCGAAAACCACGAATTGGAAATGTACCGATCGAGGATCTCGACGAATCGATCCTCAGAAATCTGAAAAACGCCTCGATGCTGATAACCCAAGAAGATTGCCAACTACTCGCTCGCTATCAAGAAAGCAAGCCTTGGAACGATGCCGACGAGAGCGATCGGAATGCCATTAAGGATCTGTGGAATCGACTGAAGAACGTGGCGATTGAGGCTGCTCGGCGGTATTCGGGCTCGACTAAGGTTAAGGAGTTTTCTTCACATCCAACACCGAATGGCCGGACGCCCAAGGAGCTTTGGAGCTGTGTCTATCCAAAGGTCGTTCCGAATAAGTCTTATGGATTGCAAGTGGCCTTGATTGTTTGGGGCCCCGGCGTCGAGATTTGTTTTTGCCTTGGCTCAGGATCTGGGCAGATCAACAACGTTGAGACTCGGCAGAAAAGCGAGATTGCACTCGCTCAGCTCAAGATGGGTCTGCAACGACTTCCTCTTAAACTGCGACAGGAAATCGGAGAGACGGTTGCTCATGGATGGACCTTTCGCAAGCGATGGAAGCTCGGTCCGGGTAAATCCCACTTCGAGACCTTCGATCAGTGGCTGCAGTTTGCCGCAACTTCCGAAGGTGGTGCCTGCATATCAAAGTACTGGCTTCCCGAGCAACTAACTGACGAAACTGATATCGCTAATGAGTTCTATGACGCTTGCAGCTTCTTCCAACCGTTGCTCGACGCCGCTTATGCCGATGTCACGCCACCTGCTCTTGAAACACAATCGAGCTTTCTGCAACTGATGCGAAGCTATGCAGACGAGCGCGTGGTTTTCATGAGCCCCAAAAAGGACGCACGGTACGTGGTTACGCAAATGACCGACGGTGGTTGTACTGTGAGCCAGCTCGATTCGAACAAATCGGAATCCATAACGGAGTCGGGCTACAACACCAAACGCGAGTGGCTTCAGGAGCATGGGGGACAAGCGAACCGCGACGAATTGGATAATACCGTCGCGAAGCACATGTGCTATCTGCAGTCCGCCGAGATGGGATTAGCTGCAGACGGAAAAACGGCTGTTCTGTTTGCGGATTCCGCCAAGGCTACCGAGCAATTCATCACGCTGATCGATGGCATGCAAACGGCAACGATTTACAAACCAGTGATTCTGGCATTGGTGATCGAGGGCATCCGGGATGGTGAACTAACCGATAACCACTTCGATTTTGATTGGCTATTGCCGAGATTTGTTCAGAGACTAAAGGAACACGGACATGATAGCGCGGACGAACAGCAGCTGGCTGATGGTTTTGCGAGAATGGCAATCGACCTGTTTTGGCTTCATGCCTACCGTGATCCGCTTGAACTCGTTCCGCTTGACCGTCCAACACCCAAACTTATCCGTGATCGCATCTCCCATGCCCGACTTCAAGAACCCTATTGGCAAGCCCTTCAGCATTCAGAGTATCAGCAGCAAGTTCTCGATGAATTGGCTGAAAGGTGGTGGCCTAACGTGAATCCTCCACCTCCAAATCCCGATTTCAATACATCGATGGAGCAATTGATCGATGCCATAGCAGCCAAGGGATTCATATTCCATCCGTGGCAAGTCGCAACCTATGTCACGGCATTGAGAACCAAGCCATTTGTGATTCTCGCTGGCATTTCAGGGACCGGCAAATCTAAACTGCCGGACCTCGTGTCCAAGCTGACTGGTGGCAATTGTGAACGTGTGTCCGTTCGACCGGATTGGACCGACAGTTCAGAAGTCCTCGGCTATGTCGATCTCAACGACAAGTTTCGTCCGGGACGTGTGCTTCAACAAGCTAAGGAAGCAGCAATCGATCCCGGTCATTTCCATGTGTGCTTGATCGACGAGATGAACTTGGCACGCGTCGAGCACTACTTTGCCGAGGTACTCAGCGCTATCGAGGATCGACAGCCCGCGGCATCAGGTGGTTTTCAATCGACGGCTCTCATTTCACAGAAATTGCCCGCCGAGTTTGTGGCTTGGCAGGAGCAAGTTCTACCCGCAAATCTCGGTCTGGTTGGAACGGTGAACATGGACGAAAGCTCGCATGGCTTTAGTCGCAAGGTACTGGACCGAGCCTTCACGATTGAACTATCGGAGGTCGACTTAAGCCTTGAAAGCACATCGCCGGCGACGTCAGCGCCGTCTCTTGTGGATTGGTCGATGGAATATTGGAAGTGCAAGGCAACCCGACTTTCCGAAGTTGATTTGTCCTCGCCGGCCAATCGTATGATTGCTGAGCGGGCGACGAGCCATTTGCAAGAGATCAACCGCTCACTGATCCATTGCCAATTGCAGATAGGCTATCGAACTCGCGACGAGATGATCTTTTTCATGATCAATGCGGAAGAGATCAAACCATCGTTTCGAACGCGAAGTGGTGAGACGGTCGATCCGCTCGACCTTACCGTCATGATGAAAGTTCTTCCGCGATTGGTTGGTGGTAGCAATTCGATTCGTCAAACTCTGATGGGATTAATTGGAGTTGCGGTTGCTGGTCAGGCTTTTGGTTTGGAGGAAGAGGTCAACCCAGTGGTCGACAACTGGATTGCCGCGGGGCGTCCAGATCTTGTGGATGGTTCAAAACTACCAAGATCGGCTGCCCGTTTGTGCCTCATGTGGAAACGGCTCGAGGATGGCTATACATCCTATTGGTTGTAACCATGCGACGACTTTTTTGCATTGCAACGAACAAGTTCACGCTTTACTGGGATCGAGTTCGCGACCGCGATCATGCGATTCTAGCTCGTTCGTTGCCAGTGCTTGGTCGTCTCCGAATTTTAAATGTTGCATCAACCGTTCAATTGCTGGATAGTACGACACGGTCGGACGTTCCCAATCGTCTTGCGTCCGATCTCGATTTCACAGGTGGACCTCCGCTTTACGAACAAACGGACTACCAGTTTTTCGCTCGCTCTGTGAACGGTCACGACAAGATACAGATCCGCCATCGGGATCCAATAATCGAGCAGTCTTTGAGCGTTCAAGACAATGGCCAAGTCGTTCACGGAGTAATCAATTTTCGAAATCAAATCGGTCGAAGTTTGTTCTCAGTTTACGCGAACGGACTTCGTCAACTTGACTTCGAAGTCGAAGTGTTCCCGACCAAAGTCGATTACGAGTCTGACTATCAGGATATCGTAGCTGACGTTCAATCGATTCTGACGAGTTTGGCTTACGAGTACTTGCGATCGACATATCAAATGGGCAAGTCAAATCCTTCTGCTCGGCCCTCAAGGCTTGAGTGGTTGGTGCTCATCGAGCATATCATGACGGACCTTGAGAAAGCGCTGAACTACATTGCCCAGCGGCCGTCGCGCGGATTGGTGCGTCGGGAGCAAACCGCCAGGGTTGAACGGATCCGCAAAATCGATTCGCGTGTTCGCTCACAGGTGAGGCGAGGACAGGGGTACGGTTCGCTTCAGCAACTCAACGGTCTCAAGGTTCGAGAGAGACTATCACAGCAGCCTCCAGAGCTAACGCTTGACACGATGGAGCATCGTTGGATTCGCAATCAACTGGAAGATGTACAGCGAACGCTCGGCCAACTTGCAATCCTTTTCGTTTCCGGCGATGAATTGAGCGATCGGCGACAGCGATCATTAGATGTAATCAAGCAGCTAAAGTTTCGAATGGCCAGGCTACTGTCGCTTGAGCCTATCTCAGCGGCAGACGGCGATCCGCCTG
>CAIOHR010000184.1 GCA_903858115.1 uncultured Pirellula sp.
GCTATCGTCCCACGTTGACGAACAACGTGGTAACGAGGAACAACGTGGTAACGAGGAACACTCGCGTTTGGTATTGCACGGCATGTTGCCACACCGTTCCGACGGGAACTACTTCGATGATTCGCCGTTGTAGACTTTTCCGTTGACTATCACCCCTACACAATGGGTTGTGTACTCGAATGGATCGCCATCGTACAACGCGAGGTCGGCGTCTTTGCCAACTTCGATTGAACCAACACGATCCGCAATGCCCAATATCTTGGCTGGTGACAAGGTGATCGATTCGATCGCATCTTCGCGACTTAAGCCGTGCGCGGCGGCGACCGCTGCTTCGAACAACACGACTCGAGCCTTGGGAACATACGGTTCGAATCCTCCTTGGATTGCAAAGGGGATTCCACTCTTTCGAAGCAGTGACGCTGTTTCAAACGACAGATTGGCCTTCTCACCACTCGCGCGAGCCATCGATGGATGCAACAGGACGGTAACTTTCGACGCTTGAATTTGTGGGATCATCGTGTGTGCCTCGGCTGCACTGTCTAACCATATCGAAATTCCAAACTCTGCAGCGAATCGAAGCGCAGTGGCTATGTCTTGCGCACGATCGGCCGTGATCAACAACGCCTTCTTGCCATCGAGCACTTCGACCAATGTTTCCAAGCGTAGATTCCTGGCAGTCAAATCCCCCGAGTCTTTGCTTCCCGGCTCTTTGCTATCGGTGGTCTTGGTGTTGTCCGATGCCTTCGTTGTCTTCTTGCGATACTCCACCGCTTCGAGCATGAGAGTTCGCAGCATCGCCATCTGCTTGCCCCGCGTACCTGGGCTTTGTTTGCCAGATTTCTTCGAGGCTTCTGCGAGAGTCGCACAAACAGCCCGTCCATCCACTAAGAGAGACTCCTCCACGGAGTTTCCGATCGTCTTTGCAACGATCGTTTGACCCGACATCAACTCGCCGGGCGCATGTCCCGTATGGATCGTGGTGACTCCAAAGCTTCGGATATACTCCACTAGCTCTTCGGTTGCGTTGTAAGCGTCCGTGGCTCGCAGCTCGGGTTGCAGCGGGCTCGATGACTCCAATTGATCAGAGTCATGATCCACATTGATGATTCCAGAAAGACCAACACAGGTTCGGACGTCGATCAAGCCAGGTGTAACAACATGTGCCTCCTTGACAATCGCTCCCTGTGGAATGGCTAACGACGCAGCATCACCGACAGATACAATCTTGCCACTTTTGCACACAATGGCTCCGTTTTCGATCGGCTTGCCAGACACCGTGATGATCTTCTTTGCTTTGACAACGACTACATCATTCGCGCGGCTCTGCGCGAAAGATAGGAGAGCAAGCCCTGCGAGTGTTGCATTTCGTAGCATGTATTTTCGATTCATTACTTTGCTCCTCCGACTTGCCAAGCTTGTGCATAGCAGCACAAAAACGGATCCAATTCGCTTCCAGCTCCAGCACCACCCTCGGCGTACAATCGATCGTCGGGGTTGGAAAGATCAAAGGCTTGCTTACCTTCTACCCATGTTTCGAGGACCCGCGTATACACGCTGAGCGGATCGCCATTGAGCAGAACGAAATCGGCGTCTTTTCCGGGAGCGAGCGATCCGATGCGATCTTCTAGGCCGAGCATCTCTGCACCTGCAAGTGTTAGGCCCTGTAACGCTTTGTCCCGATTCATCCCCGCTCGCACAGCCAACGCAGCGGACCGCGCAAAGAGTCGTGAGTCGGTGATCCAATCGTCCGTGTGAAAGGCGACCCGAACCCCTGCTTCGTCGAGCACACGTCCATTTTTAAAGGCCATGTCTTTGGCTTCTAGTTTTCCGCCAGGTGAATCAAGAACGATAATCGAGCACGGGAACTTGGAGGCAGCAATCTCTTTAGCAACTTTCCAACCTTCGCTCACGTGATGCAATACGACATGAAACCCAAACTCTTGAGCCAATCGAATGACTGTGACGATATCGTCATGCCGGTGGGTATGATGGTGGACGATACGCTTCCTTTGCATTGCTTCGACAAGCGTTTCCAAATGAAGATCGCGTGGAGGCATCTTGTCGGGATTGTCTTTAGCTGCGATGACTTTCGCGTTGTATTCACGTGCTTTGATGTATTGCTCTCGAACGAGGAACGCTGACTTGCCGCGAGTGCCAGGAAACGGTGCGTCTCCCTGCGAGTTTGTACCGTTTGCCATCTTCAATCCGCCGATTGCTTTTCCATCGCTATCGCGGATCAAGATATCTTCGATGGTGGATGGACCGTGGCCGGCGTATCGAAGTTTGCAATAGACAGTTTGCCCGCTGATCAGGTGTCCGGAGCCAGGCATAATATTGAGTGTTGTGAGTCCACCTGCCAATGCGCGTTTGAAACCTGGTTCACGAACGTTGATGGAATCCAAGATACGAACGCCAGGCTGGATCGGACTGCTGCCGTCTGCAGCTCCGACACCACCGACATGGCTGTGTGTGCACACCAATCCAGGCATGATCCATTTGTCCGACGCGTCGACGACTTTCGCGTTGGATGGAATCGCCACTTGCCCGACAGCACCCACGTCGATGATCGAAGAGCCACGTACCACGAGCACCCCCTTTTCTATGACAGGTGTACTCGCCGTAACAATCTTGGCATTCGTCCAAGCGATAGTTTCCTCTAGCGGATAGGGGCGTGCTAAGGAAGTGGAACACTTGCCAATGAGACCAGCGACGACGGCCAGTCTCGCCGAGTCACGTACAAAGGATCGACGATGGGCTAGAAACAAGGATGGCTCCTAAATCTGCTTTTTTCAAGGAAATATAGCGATCCACTGAAGTTAGTCGAGTCACTCCGATTTGTCCAGCAAAAGCCATCGATCCCTCGCAATTGCGATTAGGAAAGGGCAATCGCAGCTGTCTGTCGGCTCATAGACCCAGTGAGTAAAGTTGAGTTTGGGATTTCAAGCCACGAACTATCCTAGGAAGTCGTTGTGGAGCTAGCATCCGATGAGTTCTTTTTTGGGAACACGAATAGAACGAATCACACGAATCCTTGCCATCGTGAATTCTTATTCGTGTCGAGACGATAGAGATTCCCAAAAGTTGCGGCTCAATGGAATGAAAAAAAGGGCTAAGTTTCCAATCGCATGATACGTTGCATAAAGCCGTCGAAAAGGGGAGCCGTAAACGCAATATCTCCATGAGCCGGACTGTAGGCCATTCCCTTTCGGATCAACGAACTGCGAGTCGGAGCGATGCTGTTTACAGGTCGTTGAAGTATCTCGGCAACATCGCCAGATCGGTGCGGCCCTGGCCCCAGTTCGGCCATGGCTCGCAAATATCTTTTTTCCGAAGGTGTCAACCGATCGAATCGTACTCGAAAGAAACTGCTATCTAGTTGAGCAATTGCGATCTCGGTCGCTTGACGGGCATCGGCATGCGTGATGGGTGATTGTTGGGCCTCTTGCCAACAGTGTTGCCCCCACGCTTGCAGGAAGTAGGGATAACACTCAGTCGCCTGCACGATTTGGTCAATGGCTTCTGGTTCGTATTCAACTTTCAATCGACGCGCGGGTTCGATGATTGCTTCTCGAGCATACTCGGGAGCTAATGCCCCAATGAACTGAAAATCGAAAAGCCGCTCAGCGTAAGATTTTGCCTTTCCCAATAGTCCAAGTAATTGCGGCAACCCAGCGGCAAATAATGTAATCGGCAACCTATGCTGGTTCGCTGAATGCAACGCGGTGATGAGCGCTGCAAGTTGCTCTTCCGCGACATACTGAAGTTCATCAATGAAGATTGAAACAACAACTCCACGCGACTTAGCCAACTCACCGATGACTTGCAGCAATTCGGTTAGATCGTGTTCCAAGTCCCCACTATCAGCGATCCCTTCTTCGGGCTCGATATCAATTGAGAACTCGATATCCTCATACTTCATGCGAAAGGCCTTTGCAAATGAAGCGAGAATGCCAAGGATCCTTTTAAGCCCTGATTTTGTCGCTTCGGATCGGCTCACGCGAATCATGCTACTTCGGAGACTTGGCAGGAGAATCGCAGGCAACGATCGCCCTTCTGGCGCTTCGATTGGTACTGTAACTGTTCCGTTTGCCTCTGCATCCAGTCGCATCTGATTCAAAAGAACGGTTTTCCCTACGCCCCGCAGTCCGTACATGACAAGACTTCTCGCGGAAAGCCCTTCTTTGATGCGATCCAACGCCACGGCGGCGGCCTCGATGAGTTTGTCGCGGCCAGCCAATTCCGGCGGAGGCGTACCAGCGCCAGGAGCATAGGGATTCGTTCTTGGGTCCATAAATAGCGACCTTATGCAATCTTATCGTTTTTCTGTAAACTATAGTAACTTACATCATTTTCCAGAAAAGGCAAGAAATAGGCGCCAGAGCCGCGCTTTGCCAGCCATGAAGTCGCGATAGGACCAAGAATCAAAAACTCCTGGTGTTGCCCGGAAGGAAGCGTACAGATTGATAATTCTGCTTGATGAATTCTGCTTGATGAATTCTGCAAAAGTTGTGGCAAGCGGGATGGTTTCGTCCGTTTCCAAAACTCGCCAAGCTGTCGCGCCATCTGGTTGGATGAAGATCGTCGGATTTGAGCCTCTGCTTCACAATCCGGGTGGCACTACAGTTTCCCTCGCAGGGCGTTGGGGAGATCTGGTTGTTGCCATGCGTTCATGCCACCATCGACGTAGATTGTTTGGCCGTGGATATGCTCTGCTTCGTCGCTCAATAGAAATGCTGCCATCGGACCGCAGACAGCTGCATCAGGTACTGTGCCGTTCGGTGTATGCATCTCCATCCATCGCAACGCATCTGCATCTTGGCTTAGCACTTGATTGGTCAAAGGAGTTCGGACCAAACCAGGTGCCATGGAGTTCACTCGGATGCCATGGGGTGCTAACGCGACACAAAGAGAACGGACCAATCCTGCCACTGCAGCTTTCGAAGCGTCGTACGCGGTGTGATCACTCTCCGCCAAGAGACCGTTGATCGATCCAGTGAACAACACACGTCCTCGGGTTCCGTGCGCGATCCAATGGTTGGCAAAGTGCTGCGTCAAAAAATAGCTGACTTCGACGTTGAGATGCATCGTCCGCTGAAACGTCGGTACATCCATTTGGAGAAAAGGCTTGTCAATGAAGACTCCAGCGTTATTCACCAGCAAATCAATCGACGGATCGTGAGCCAGCGCCGATATCGCGACGTTTTGTAGCACTTCCTCCATCGATAGATACAAGTCGCTGTAGATCGCATGCACGTTGACGCCAAACGACTGGCAGGCTTTCATCGTCTCGAGCGAATTGTCGTCTTCACGCAATCCGTGAATCACGAGATTGGCGCCCGCTTTCGCAAGCCGTTTGGCGATGGCAGCTCCCACTCCTTGGGTGCCACCGGTGATCAATGCAGCGTGGCCGCGTAAATTCATGGCCGTTTCCTCGAACGTGTGATGACCATTATCGTGCGAACACTTCGTCGAAGAAGTCTTTCATCGCTTCCCAGGATCTTTTGTCGGCGCTCGCGTTGTAGGCTGCTCCTTTTGAATTGTCATTGCCAGCCATCTTTTGTGTAAAGGAATGGACAGCGCCGGAATAGTACACCATCTGCCAATCCACTTTCGCTGCGTCAAACTCTTTCTTCATGGCATCGATTTCGTTTGCAGGAACAAAAGGATCGTCCGCACCGTGAAGAATCAAAACCTTGCTTCGAATTTTTTTACCGTCCTCAGGAGTTGGCGAATCCAATCCACCGTGAAAGCTGACGACTCCGTTAATCGACGCACCGGATCGTGCAAGCTCCAACGTTCCCGTTCCACCGAAGCAATAACCGATGGCTGCCATTTTCGACCCATCGACCCATGGAGACTTTTGCAGTTGCTCCAATCCCAACTGCAATCGTTTGCGATAAAGATTGCGGTCCTTTTTGTATTTCCCTGCAAATCCACCCGCTTCCTGAACATTGGCAGGACGTGTCTTCTGGCCATAAATATCTAAAGCGAACGCGACATATCCCATCTCGGCCAATTGTGCGGCTCGCCCCTTTTCGTAGTCAGTTAACCCAAGCCATTGATGTACGATCAAGACTCCTGGCAGCTTTTTTGCTCCGTTCCCATTTACTTTATTCGTATCCCAAACCATCACTCCCTCTAAGACGGTCTCACCGTCCCGATAGATTACCGTTTCGGTCTTTACTTCTGCAGAGGCGACGGTTGCTGTGAGGCACAGGCATAGGAAACACCAGTTCTTGATCATTGTTGTTCTCGACGTTGCAAGGGAGCAAAAAGGAATAATCTACCGATGTCCATTTTAGAAGACATCGTAACCCGTTCAACAGGGATGGTACATAGCCACCGGCCTATGGTGCGCTTTCGGCCAGTTCGGCTGCTGTGGTGTCGAGGCTTTGCCGGTAATACTTGAGGCCTGGGACAAAAAAGGAAAGCGCTGCCACGACTCCGTAAAGCAAATGCGCGATGTCCGGATAAGCAATCATGAATCCCGTAGTAACGAACAAAGCGAACGCTTGAAAGTAGAACGCTCCACTGAGAATCCCAGCTTTGATCAAGAAGATCATTCCGCTGATGACCCCGATCAATGGCGTAAGTGTTAAGGGAGGAAGATTTAGTCCCCATTCAATAGGGAACAACATTCCGATGGCGATCATGCTGGCACCCCAAACGTGCGCGATTTGGCGTTCAACGAAAGTGACTGGCCCCATGCGTCTGCGAAGAGCCCAGAATACTCCCGCCCATGCGCCCAAGCCGACTGTCCACAGAAGTGGATAGGACCAGCGGTTTGCGCCGTTCCATTGCAGAATTTCCGTAAGAACACATACCAACAACAGGACGAGCGAATGCCACATCCACAATAGTCCCCAGTTCTCCAGGACCGGGGCATGGTGCGTTTCTCGAAACCACCGCGATACCACTTGAACAAACTGCCCTGACCGCGCAGAGATAGGTTCATCCCGCAAGAACGCTTGCAGGTCATCACCCATCGACTCGGCAGAGCGATACCTTAAATCTTGAGGCTTCTGCAACGCCCGAATGACGATCATTTCGAGGTCTCGATCCACGCGTGGAATGATCAATCTCGGAAGGGGCGGATCCTGTTCCAAAATCTTCAGTAGAAGATCGACAGGATTCTTTGAAACGAACGGAGGTTGCCCGGTAATAGCGTGATAGAGAACGGAGCCCAGGCTGTAGATATCCGAAGCTGGTCCGATGGGGCCCATTTTGCCACTCGCTTGCTCTGGGCTCATGTAGGTTGGAGTCCCTAGCACGACACCCGTCCGGGTAAGAGAGTCCATGCTGTCTTTTTGTTTCGCAAGCCCGAAATCGGTAAGCTTTGCATGCCCCATTTCGTCGATCAGGATATTGGATGGCTTGATATCCCGGTGCACAATCCCCGCGTCATGTGCTACCTGAACGGCTCGGCATGTTTGTTCCAGGATACGAGCGGCATCGCGTTGCGATACTTCTCCAGCGCGAATAAGTTCATGCAATGTTCGACCGCGAATGAACTTCATCACAAAGTAAGGGCGTCCGTCCACTTCGCCTACATCGTAAACCGGAACAATCCCTACGTGCTCTAGTTTTGCAGTTGCGCGTGCTTCTGCAAAGAATCGCTGTCGCTCCTGTTCAGAAGCTAGTTGATCCTTGAGTATCATCTTGATCGCCACTTCGCGTCCCAAGCTTAATTGTGTGGCTCGGTAAACAACCCCCATCCCGCCTCGACCCACTTCCTCTAGTAGTTCGAAGTCACCCATCACATACGGGAGAGACATACGCCACGAGCCAGAGTCGTGGGAGGAGTCGGATGATGCGGCCTTGGCATCATCGCTTCCGACCGCTTCGGCTACGACGATCGTTCCCCAAAGAGATTTCAATTCGTTGGAGAACTCAGGATATCGCCGGCACTCTTCGAGAATATCGATAGAGTCTCCACGTTGCATACGATCGGCAAGCGCGGACACGATTCCAGCAAGTCGCGGATCCAGCTCATCAAGATCGTCAATATCCTCATCCAACGAAGGATCTGTTTCGGGATAAGGACGGAACGGCATCCCGGCAGGAAGGTTGTTGGGGGCTCGGTCAGACTTGCGATCAGGCTCTAGGGTCACAAACGACTACTCCTGCAGGTAATCGTTGAGTCGCGGCATGCTGTTGATGATCTCTCGAAGTCGCTTGAGGGCGCGAAGGTAACGCATGCTTGCAGCGGGTTCACTCAAACCCAAGGCTTGCGCGATCTCTTGGTTATCGAGTTGTTCGTAATGCCGCATGAGAATGATTTCTCGGTCATTATCTCGCAACAAATGAACCGCCGATTCGATCTGGGCCGCGAGTTCTTTTTGAGCAGCGGCAGCAGCTGGCGTCAACGAACCATCTCGAAACTGATTGGCCAGTTCAATGGTCGATTGGTCGGGTGGCCCCTTGCCTGGCTGGGGTTGTTCTCGATCGATACTTCGCTTGGCTGATACGCGATGCCTCCGATGGGCGTCGATGATGCGATCCTTGGCTATTTGTCGAATCCATAAATGGAACGGGATCACGGGATTGGCAAGATAATCCTGCAATCGACGGTTGGCTTCGACGAGCACGTCCTGGATAACATCGCTAACATCCATGCGTTGGTTGAGACGCTGGTCCAGTCGCAATTGGATCATTCTACGTAACGAATCACGATGGCGATCCATTAGGGCGTCAATAGCTCTAGGCTCGCCCCCTCGGACATTTAACAACAACTCAGCGGTCGCTTCCCCATCGGGCCAAATCGATTTGGTCATCCTTTTGCGATTTCTCTTTGAACTTTCTGCGTCAAACTCGCGTGGTACAACGTCATATTGTTCTATTCTAGTGTGCCGACGAGTGGGAAAGGACCAAACTCTACTTTGGATTGCCCCATCTGTTGGTAATGCTACCATTAACGGACTGTTTTTGACTCAAGAACACATTTTTTAATTCTGCATGCCAACCCATGGAACAGCCAGTGAACGATCTTTTTGAGCGAAAAACCGCAATTCGCAAGCAAGCGCACGAGAATCGACGTCAACAGCCAGAAAAAGACGCTGTTTCGGAGCGTATTGTTCGCCGCTTTATGGATCTTCCTGAATACGAAAAAGCTGGAACCATCATGTTCTATGTCGACGTTCGGGACGAAGTTCGGACGCGACAAGCGCTTCCGGAAGCGTTGGCCAGCGGGAAACGCATTGTGGTTCCGTATTGCCTGGACGGTGAGCTTGAATTGTTCTGGTTAGAGAACATGGACGAACTCGAGTTGGGGATGTATCGCATTCTAGAGCCAAAAGTTGAATTGCGCGATGTTGCGGCCAAACGACTCACTCCCACGGATTTGGATTTAGTGATGGTTCCGGGAGTTGCGTTCGATCGCAACGGTGGGAGAACAGGACATGGCAAAGGGTATTACGACAAACTTCTGCAACATGCGAGGAAAGATGCACCGCTCGTAGCGTTGTCGTTCGAGTGCCAGTTGTTTGAAGAGATTCCTGCGGAAAGCCACGACATCTTCATGGACAAAGTCGTTACGGAAGACGTTGTTTACGTCGGAAAGGGGAGGAGCTAAGCATGGTTCGCACCGCTAGTACAATGTTACCTCTCGGGACAAAAGCCCCTGCTTTTGAACTGATGAATATCGATGGGACGCGAGTATCGTTAGAGCAATTTCGCGGCAAGAAAGCTCTGGTTGTCATTTTCATGTGCAACCATTGTCCCTATGTGAAACATGTCGCCCCCGAGATCGCTCGTCTGTCATCGGACTACTCACCAAAGGACGTCGGATTTGTCGCGATCAGTTCCAACGACGCAGATGCCTACCCAGAAGATTCGTTGGAACGCATGGCAGATGAAGCAAAGAATCGAGGTTATGCCTTCCCATATCTATTCGATGCAGATCAGTCTGTCGCCAAAGCCTATCAAGCGGCTTGTACTCCGGACATTTTTCTATTCGATGGCAATATGCAATTGGTCTATCGTGGTCAGTTAGATGATTCGCGCCCCAAGAATGATGTCCCATTAAGCGGCCACGATTTACGCAAAGCGTTGGACTATGTGCTCGAGGGTAAATCGATCGACTGGCCTCAGAAACCTAGTATCGGTTGTAACATCAAATGGAAACAAGGGGCTGAACCCGAGTACTTTAATCCATCGGGAATCGCGTAACGGCTGTGGCATCGATTCAAAACATTCGGATAGGTCTTGGAATTGACTCGCATCGGATTGAGGCAGGTGGTCCACTGATTCTCGGTGGATTGCACCTGGATTTGTACCCGATGCATTTTGTCGGACACTCCGATGCGGATGTTTTGCTTCATGCCATAACGGATGCCGTACTTACCGCAGCAGGTTTGCCCGACATTGGAGAGTTGTTTCCTAATAATCTTGATGAGAACAAAGGGCGAGATTCTGCGGAAATGCTCGCGCTAGCAATGTCAGCCTTTCGAAAGAAAGGCTTTCGATTGTTACAGGTTGAATGCGTTGTTGAACTCGAACGGCCGAAGATATCGTCTCACAAAGAGGAGATGCGTCGTAGAATTGCAGCCATCGTCGATATCGATCCTGATAACGTGCACATCAAAGGAAAAACAGGCGAAGGAATCGGCGAAATAGGCACAGGACAACTCGCGCGAGCTACATGCATTGTTCTCGCCGAACGAGTTAGCAATACCTAGAGCTTGCTAAGCGGATACTGCTTGCTATGCGGATACTGCTTGCTATGCGGATACTGCTTGCTATGCGGATACGTCGAGCGAGCCTTTGGTGCGTATCCAAGGCATAGTGGTGTTGGACGGTTCTGGTCGTGAGTCAGGATTGATTCGATTGTTGTTGGATACGGCAAAACGACTTTCGAATCTACGATCGTTGGATGAGTTCCTTTGTTCCTGCCGATCACCCGTCGAAGAATTCAGACTATCGTTCACGTCGGAACGAACTTCCACTTCAAATTTCTGTACTTCAAGCCCTTGTTCTTTCAGACGATCTTTGAGAACCTGAGAATTGCCTAACAATGCATCACGGGCTACACGACTCTCAACCTCAAATTGTGCGGTGACTTGGGTCGCTTCAAACTTTAGCGTCATCTGCAACGTGCCCAGTTCTGGCGGATGAAGCCGAATGCGTACTTGGCCTCCCCCGTTTCCTAGTTGTTCGATACCGCGAAGAACACGTTGCACAAGTTTAGACTCTTGATACGGAGTCAAGTTTGCGCGACTGGATCCGGTGGTTTCCCTCGATGCTGCGGTCGAGGTGGAGCCCGAAATATTATTCGTAACGGACACAGCGCCGGAGGATGGAGGAGTCGATGGATTGGAGTTCAATGTTGCGTTCGGAACGATACCGGCAGCAATGGAAAGCGAGAGTGGAGTTGGTGTCGGGGTGGATTGCAGGGCAGACACAACAACCGAGTCGGGTACCGATTCAATGTTGCTGATGGTTGTTTGGTCTGTTGGAATAGAGGACCTATCGAGCGGCTCGATCGTCGCCTCGATCGAGGGTTGATTATCCAAGCCCACTTCGACTGTCGGATCTCGAAGATTGTCATTGAAAGTTGAATCTAACTCGAACCGGTTGCGTTCCAACCGTTCTGCGCGCCGACTCTCTTGCGGCTTAGACTCTAGTGTCTCGTTGTCAGTTGATTGAAAGGCGGCAGCCTCCGCTAGAGGACGACTATCTCTGTTGTTCGCATGGAACACAGAATCCTCGTGGTTATTCTCTTCCTCATTTTTGAGAGCGAGCCCGGTTTCGATTTCATTTTTTAAATCTACGGCAATAGGTTCTTTGCCGCGTGACTCCGATTCGACTTGTAACGTTTGGGGCTGCGGATCGACAAGTGTCGTCTTGGACGCTTCTTTAGGATTTGGATCTCCATACTCGTTCGCTGAGTCGTGAGGAATACCGTTCGAAATCGGGTGACCATGACCAGCACCTTCCAAATCCATGATGGCGGGCTCGGACTTTTCGTCTACTGGATCTTGGCGAGACGGTTGATCTTTTGAAATGATTTTCGTTGTTTCGGTGGACGGCTTTGGATCGACCTCTTCGGTATCAACTTCCTGTTCGACATTTACGTCGCCATCGCGCTCTGAAGGGCTCTTCACCGGAGTGTCGGTTGCGATGGGGGGTTGTGGGTTGACTATTCCATAGGCATATTCCCTAGAGCGATCCTCGGCCTCTGTCGTCTCTTGGGAATCGTCGGTTTCAGACTCGGGTTCCGGCTCTCTGTTTTTCTCGTTCTTGGTGGTGGGCTCGAATGGAAGAATTGGAGAGGCTTCGACCTGGGTATCAAAAAATTGAAGCTTGAGGAGTTCCTCTTCAAAGGAATTCTGCGTCGAAACAACGCTATACGACCGCCGACGCACGTTAGATGCTTCGTGGACTGCTAAAGGCCGGATGGAATTGGATTCTGACATAAGGCCCCCTGCTTTTCTCACGTTGCGAAAGCTTTGGATTGGGGGAGTTCATCCAATGGTCTCTACTGAACGTTCTCTTTTCGAGGTGCAGGGGGTTGATCGCTGACATTACGTCCTTCGACTTTCCCTTGACCTCGAATCTCATTCAGAATCTCAGAAATCATTGCCTGATCGGCTTTATCGGAAAACTCCGCCAAGATCTTTTTGAGTTTATCGGCATCGAGCGAGTCTATCATCGAGACAACATCCGCTTTCTGGCCGTTTTGTATCCAATTAGATAGCTGTTCCTTAGCCATTGCAGGATCCAGCGCCTCGAGAATTGCCTTGAGTTTTTGAATCGTCTCCAGCTCTTTGGTCTTAATGCTGTCATTTTGCTGTGTTTTGAATGCTGCTACATTTGCATCATGACGTTTTTTTTCTTCATCCAGAATGCGAGCTTT
Organism: uncultured Pirellula sp.; assembly: GCA_903858115.1. Taxonomy (GTDB): domain Bacteria; phylum Planctomycetota; class Planctomycetia; order Pirellulales; family Pirellulaceae; genus JBKCUI01. Next base: position 12,854 of record CAIOHR010000184.1, read on the forward strand.
ATCGTTCAATTGATCTCGGTACCGAACCAACGAAGAATGACTGAAATCCCTATCAAGCATCGCTTGGTTTTTTGCTTCGAGGACATCTTCGTAAGAGAGGACTGGAGCACTTCGCCCTTCCTTGATGGCATTCGTGAGCCTTTGACCTTGGATATCGATGCCATTGAGCAACGCCACGATCTGAGTCATGGTTCGCATTGAGAAATGCCCCTTGGCTGCTGACATTCCTAAGATGCAGAGGAGGCCCAAGAAAGCTGCAGTACAGGTCCACAGAAAGAAGCCAGTCAATTTTTTCATGTTTTGTCGAGGTTCTTAAGCCTCGTCCTCGTTCGTATTGGTTTGGATTTGCATGGCATGCCTCACGCTCGACCACTCATCCGTCCGTTCTTGTTGTTTCAGCAAAGCGAATATTTCCGCAGACTCCATCCGTTGATCGCGCAGCTTCTCAAGCGATTTGACGGCTTGTTGGCATTTCAGCAGCGATGCTTCCCGTCGTTCAAGTTCTTGTTGGAGTTTGCCAAGGTGCTCATCGAGTTGTTGCACTTGTGCAGCGAGTACCATCTGAAAGCGTTGGGCATCGAGGAGTCTCCGTAGATCAATTGCACCGGAGCTTGCTCCTTTGCGTAGATCGTTCATCTCGGTATTCTGGACCATGAGCTCACGTTTGTTTTCTTCCACTTTCGCAATTGCCAATCGCGCATCCTGGACCATTTTTGCGGCTTGGTCCCGATCTCTTTCACGAATCTTCAATAGTGTTGCAAGCCGAAATTTGACCATAACGTTCTTATTCGTTAACGACTGCGATCCATATTATTGATAGCCCATTATGCGGCTCTCGCGACTTGGGCAGTATTAGCTGCTATCTGGTTTGTGACGGACGCCACTTGGGCAAGTTTGAGCAATTCTTCTTGTGATTTAGCCCAGGGAATCAATTCTCGTTGTCCCTGCGCAAGAAAGGCTTCGATCAGCGGTCGCATCTGAATGGCACGATCGATGGTCGGATTGCTTCCACGCGTATACGCGCCAATGTTGATCAAGTCTTCGTTCTCTTTGTAGATGGCCATCAGCGATCGAATCAAATCCGCTGCTTGCCGCAGTTCGGGGCTTATCAAATGCGATTGCAGACGACTCAAGCTGGGTAGAACATCGATCGCTGGGTAACGCCCTTTCGCGGCAATACCACGGGATAAATGGATGTGTCCATCCAACAGTCCTCGCAAAGTGTCACTGATTGGTTCATTGGTATCGTCCCCTTCCACAAGAACCGTGTAAAGTGCCGTGATGCTTCCCTTTTGGTTGATACCAGATCGTTCTACAAGCTGGGGCAGCATGGCAAAGACGCTTGGAGGGTAGCCGCGGGTCGTGGGAACCTCACCTGCTGCGAGTCCCACTTCTCTTTGCGCCATAGCAAAACGGGTAACGGAATCCATGAGCAAGAGTACATTCTTTCCTTCATCGCGAAGCGCTTCAGCAATGGCAGTCGCGGTTTTTGCCGCAAGTATTCGCTTGGGGGCAGGTTGATCACTGGTCGCGACCACTGTGACACTTTTCTGGCGTCCTTCCTCACCGAGGTCCCTTTCTAAGAACTCCCGCACTTCGCGACCTCGTTCACCGATAAGTGCGATGACGACATTGTCCGCTTGGGTACCGCGGGCCAGCATTCCAAGAAGTGTGCTTTTTCCCACCCCAGAACCTGCAAAGATACCCATTCGCTGGCCGCACCCTAAGGTCAAGAACATATCAAATGCACGCACTTGGGTAGGAAGAATTCTATCGATTGGAGGACGCTGCAAAGCTGGAACAGGAGGTGCATCACAGGGCATTTTTCTGCCGAGTGGCAACGCCTCGAGGTCATCCATGGGAAGACCTGTTGCGTCCAATACTCTTCCGATAATCGATGAACTGACGTTTACAGATCGATAGGTCTGAAAGAGCTCGACAAGATCTCCCTGACCAACGCCATCCCAATTGTCGAGTGGAGCGAGGATGGTCTTGCCGCCATCAAAGCCGATGACTTCTGCTTGTAATGAGTCCTGCTGCCTTCGATGTATCTTTACCAACGCTCCAACTGGAACAGGAAGTCCGTCCACCACGATGGTAGTGCCACGTATGCTCCTGACTCGACCGGTAACTCCAAACGGTAGAATGCGTTGTAACGAATGATTCCAGTGCTTCTTCTGGATTAGTGTGGGAAAGGATTTAAATTGAGGAAACGATGGCGACTCGCTCATGACTATTGCAGTTCTTCCATTAAGCGACGTAATTGCGTTCGAATCGTTCGATCGATCGTTGTATCCTCGGTTTGTAGGATGATTCCGAATCGTCCCACCGCTACGTCTTCCGAGACTTGGATCTGCACATTCGGTCCGGAGTTGTTGAGGATTTCTGCAATCGACTGAGAAAGAAGTTCCGCATCGTCCGGGTGAATCCGCAGAGTCAGATTTCGTTGCCCCGCAACGAGCCTCACGGAATCATGGATCCAATCCAAAAGAATAGTCGGGTCACATTCGATCTGACGTACAAGTAATTTCTCGGCGATAGCAATCGAGATGGCGATCGTTTCATGTTGCCATTGCCTTAACCATTGCTCTGTGGCTGTTTCCAATTCGCTACAAAAACGCTCTACGCTTTGAACGGTATTCTGAACGCGTTCATTTGCAATCTGTGTTGCGAGCTGTTGCGCCATTTTCTCGACTTGAGATTGGCTGCCCTTCAATCCTTCTTGATGCGCATTGCTTCGAATACGCTCGCATTCGGATTGGCTTTCCTTTAGCAACTGTTGCGCTTGTTCGCGAACCGTATCGAGGTATAGCTTTGCCCTGGCTGTAACATCTTCCCAATTGAAGACCTCCGCTTGCGCCGTGTTCGAGCCATGGAGCAAGGCTTTCGATTTAAACACACTAGCCATACATTTACCTCATCTCACGCGGCGGAAACAAATGTAACACTTGACAATGCCGAGATTCGCGAAGCAATCACCAGTTCTTCGGCGCGAAGCAAGATGGCTGATTGCGCAAGCTCCGATGCGTCGGTCGACGTGGAAGCGCGTTGTCGCAGGTGCAAGCGAAATCTCTTCACCTCATTCCGTGGAATAAGTCGTTCGATTCGTTGAATCATGCTATTCGAGGCTCCGCACAATGCAGTCAAAATTGCGGATTTGTCGCAGGAGTGAAGCAAAGTGACGAGATCAGTATCCGATAGTTCGAGCAACACATCGAACTCGCTCGCTCGAGCCTTACCCAATGTCGGCTCGTGTTTCGGAGCAACGTAGTTGTTGGCTGAAACTACCAACTCGCTCACGGGTTTTTCCGTCGATGCAACATCTCTATATCGACTGATTGGGACAATCATGCTTTCGTCGAAAATGTCTTCGGTTATTGCTCCGACGGATAGGGCCGGTGTCATGGCAGATTTCGATGGTGAGTCACTCTCTATCGTAGTTGGTTCAGCGATTGCAACCGGATTGGAAGGGCTCTCGAATGGGGTAACTGGTTTGCTCTCTTCCCGCAATTGCAAAGCGGACTTCCAGCCCAACTGCTTAGCGACCGTTTCGTTCTGCAACGCGATGGAATCCAACCAAGCTTGTTTCTGAGATTCACCGAACTGGTCGATGATGGCAGAAAGTTTTGATATGCCAGCGATAGTCGCTGTCTTTTGGACGGGCGGTGTCTTGGGTAGCTTTCGGTCAATCTCTGAAAGAATGTCCGATAGTATCTGCGGATCGGTCAAGAATAGATCAGGTATGGCTGCAAGCGTCGCACTGGCTGTCGTGATCGGCAAATGATCCAGAAGTGTTTTGGCCCGCTCCGGCGAGAGTTGATTGAGTACGGTCGCAATCACCCCCGGGCGTTCGTCCGCCAAAAAAGTAGCTAAAGAAGCAGGCTCCCATGCGAGCCATGGCGTTTCTGTATCCAGATTCTTTTTGTGGCCAAGAATGGGGTCCTGTAACGCGTTCTGTTGCAATGCATCGCTGATTTCAACATGATCCAAAGGAGTTGCATTCGCAATAAGTGCAGCCGCTGGTGAGTCATCGCCGAGAGTGGAAGGTGCGGCTGACTGTGGTTGAGCACGAGCGAGAGTTCCGAGAAGTCCCTGAAGCCCCGACATCGCTTGAACGCGTTCCTTGGAAGTCACGGTTCCAAGATTTACCATTGCCTGTCGGACAGCGCGCGCCATTTCGGACGGTAGTTGCGCTAACAGTCCGCGCGAAGTACTCGAATCCAACGATTGGAGAACAATCGCAACCTGTCGAATGCGCTGGTCGGGTGCAGCCATAGATCACTGAGGCTTTGGAGAAGTGAGGTAATTGGGGAAGCTCCCCCCTAATCTCTACACTTTTCGCAACTCTCAAGTCTAGATCGGATTGGCGATCCGCTACCTGCGATTTTCGATTTGTTGCAATCTCACTTCAAGCTGTTGTAGCCGTTGCTGAGTCGATTGAAGCTCGTTATTCACACGATCGAGTTCTTGATGCAAGCTTGCCACATATTCAGGTGTCAGCATTTCATTGGAGATTCCCAATGGCGAATTGACCCCTCCAGGCAACTCTGCATCAGCTCGAATCAATACTGCCGACGCTTGACGCAGAATCGAACCTCGATAGTACGACACGTTGATGACTTGGCCAGGAATCGAGCTCATGATTGAATCGAGAACATCCTCAGCATTTCGTACTTCTCTCCCAAGAATTGCAACGATGCAATCCCCGGGCCGTAGTCCTGCTTGGTCGGCCGGCGAGTCATCGATCACTTCTGTCACCGATGCGCCGCGGAAGGTTGGGATTCCAAACTGCTTGCGATAGGCATCGGACATATCGGAGACGTTGATTCCAAAATAACCTTGCCCTGACTTTTCCGTCATTCTCAAACCAGACTGAGTACCTGGAACATTCCCATGGATCCTGTTCGCTAAACTGCGATCCATCAATACTGCGGTGACAGAACTGCTCTTTCCAAGCCGTTCGACAAGAAAGCGAACCGGAGTTCCTGGGCTGTAGAAAGAAAGCTGCTCTGCAAAAGCATCTACGGTTGAAACAGCATTTCCTTCGACTCCGATAAGTCGGTCACCAACTCTGAACCCGGCCTTCCAAGCAGGGGAATCTGGTTTGACTTCTGCAACCACAAGCCCGAAGCCTCCCCCTGGATTCGATTCTACGGTCATCCCCAAGTAGCCTCCACCTCCGGGAGCCGGTAAAGCATTGTTGCTGGCGGACGGCGATCGCTTTGCCGAGGGAGGCTTCGAGGTCGAGCGACTCGTCGGACTCGCTTCGAGCGTTGGAGCCCGTTTCGGGCTTGGCAGGTCCTCTATCGCGGAGTCTTTGCTAGCAGGTCCGAGCAGCATGGGAGGCGGACTGGGCGGCTTCGGTGCTGGAAGGTTCTCCGATGACTCTGTGCTAGCACTCGTCGACTCTTGAGGAGGTGATTGCTTCGACTTGGAATCTTCCTGTCGCTTCAGGATTTTCTCTTCCAACTGCTTCAGGAAATCTTGGGCCACCAATGCTGGGGCGGATGTCCACCACAAAACTGCTACAGCGAAGATAGTTCGATTCAATACCATCTATTTACTCCTGCTTCCAATAGTTGTTCGATAGCATCACGATATCGAATTCCTAACGATTTTTGCAACGGAGTTTTGAAAGACAACGCGAACATTGTCAAAATAGCGCACAATTGACCAACTAATCCAGACGACCGCAGATGATGGTTGCGTTATGGCCTCCAAAGCCGAAACTGTTGTTCATGGCTATCCTAACCTTGCGATTACGAGGTTGATGAGGAGTGAAATCTAAATCGCAAGATGGATCAGGAGTGTCTAGATTGATCGTTGGCGGAATGACTCCGTCGTAGCAAGCCAAGATCGAAAGGATCATTTCGATACTCCCGCTCGCTCCCAGCGCGTGCCCAAGATGTCCTTTGGTGCTCGAGATGGCAACCGACCTCGCGGATTCTCCGAATACGTTTTTAACGGCGACCGTTTCGGCTTTATCTCCCAGGGGCGTGCTTGTTCCGTGCGCGTTGATGTAGTCTACATCGGAAGCGTTTATTTTCGCGTCACGCAAAGCATTGGACATTGCTCGTCCAGCACCGCGTCCTTGTTCGTCGGGTGCCGTAATGTGTCCGGCATCACAGGATCCGCCATATCCGAGTATCTCACAATAAATACGAGCCCCTCGTCGTTTAGCATGTTCGTACTCTTCAAATATCAGCACGCCGCAACCTTCGGAAAGCACAAAACCATCTCGGTCGGCATCGAAAGGTCTACTCGCTTTTTCTGGAGCATCATTACGTGTTGATAGGGCCTTCATGTTCGCGAAACCAGATACACCCATGGCCGTGATGGCTGCTTCGGTTCCGCCAGTAATCATGACGTCGGCGTCGTCATACTGAATTGCCTTGAGAGCGTCACCCATGGCGTTGTTGCTGCTCGCACATGCCGTCGCGACAGCAAAATTTGGCCCCTGAAGTCCGTAATGGATAGCGATGTTTCCGCCCGCGGCGTTGAGCATCATCTTTGGGATGGTAAAAGGGCTAACTCGATCCGGGCCTTTGCTAAAAAGGCGGAACATCTGTTCTTCGATCTCGTTCAGTCCGCCTATGCCAGACCCTAGGATAACGCCGCAACGCGTGGCATCCTCTTTGGAAAACTCAATGCCACAATCTTTGACAGCGTGATAAGCTGCGTACATTGCGAAGAGAGTAAAGCGATCAAGACGCTTGATTTCTTTCGGCTCCACTGCCGTGCCGGGATCGAAATTCGCTACATCCCCGCCAAATCTAACTTTGTGATGTGTTGTATCAATAATGGAAAGAGGGTGTATACCACTCTTTCCATCCAAGACTGCTTTCCATAGCTCTGCAACATCACACGACAGGGGCGTTACGCATCCTAAGCCTGTTACGACTACACGACGTCTCATCAAAAAACCCAAAAAACAGAGGTTGTTCTATCGAAGTGCAAAGGCCTAAGCCTGCTGCTTCTCGATGTAATCCACTGCCTCACCAACGCGTTGGATTTTTTCAGCAGCGTCTTCGGGGATGCTGATGTCGAACTCTTCTTCAAGCTCCATCACCAATTCCACCGTATCCAACGAGTCCGCTCCCAAATCGTTCACAAAGTGAGTGTCTCGACCAATCTTGTCTTTCTCGACGCCCAATTGCTCAGCAACGATATCAATGACTCGTTCCTCAATAGATGCCATAACAGGGTGCTCCCCTCAGCTGTATTTCGTAAATCAAAAGGTCAGGAAAAGGTATCTTCACGCGGCCAGAATGCTGGCGTGGCAGAACGTAACGGATTCTAGCAAAATAGGTCAAGCCATGAAGGGGCTAGAATGGCATTGAAATCAGAAGTTTTGCACCTTCCTTGCCAAAAGTAGGATTTTGGCAAGGCTCGTGGCCTGATTTGGCTCGTTCGACTAATCGAAAGTCCTAGGACCCACGGTCCTATCTTCCGGATGGTTGCAACCCAGCGGGAAGTCCATTCTGAGGCAATCCACCAACTGGTTGGCCCGCAGGCGGCAGCCCAATGGTGGGTTGACTTCCCGACGGGAAGCCACCTTGAGGCATTCCTGCAGGAAGGCTGGAAGAAGGAAGTCCAGAGCCTGGAAATGATGGATTGTTGACGTTATTCGAGGAAGGGATCCCTTGCGAAGGGGCTGCATAACCAGAACCCGCCGCAGGGAGTCCACCAGTGAACCCTTGACCATTGCTCATTCCTTGGACTCCATTCATCCCCGGCGCGTTGGAGCCGGATGGCACACCCTGAGGAAGCGATGCCATGCGAGTTTGCGGCGCTTGAGGAACTCCCGCTTCCGGCTCATCTAACTTTTCGAAGTTGACGACTTCGTATTCTTCGCCGGTTCCGGGATCGACTGCCATTCCGCAGACTCGCCAGCCTGCAGCTTCTTTACGAAGCTCCCAGACGACTTCCATTTCTTGAGGTACCTCTCCAACAGTGGTGGGGGGCTCTTTCCATAGAGAGGATACGAGAATCGCATCACCTTGCGGTGCTGCTTCGCCAATTTCGAAAGTTGCTTGGGCAGAACCTGGCGGTTCGATCTTGATACCGTGCTTTTGGATCTCGGCGCGCGCGTTTGTGGAGAACAGCGCAGCCAATTGTTCTCCCTTTCCTTCACGCATCGCATCCAAGAACACCCGGACGATTTCCTTCGGTTCTGAAGGCAATGCTACTGGATTCTGGCTAGGCGTTCCGTTCATTCCCACGGTTGAGGGCATATTGCCAACCGCAGCCGGACCACTGGCCGTTTGTTCGGGTTTACTTCCACAGCCAACAAACATGGCAAACGAGAGGGCTGCAGGTAGGAAAATTGTCTTCTTCATGATTGTTGATTTCGCTCCGCTTTTGCATCGGGTCTAGGGTCTTTCCGTGTCAAACAGCCCTGGAGATACAAATCCGCACGTACCAACGTCAAGATGACTTGCATTGCATGCAAACCGTCCCCAGTCGTTTCGCCGGATGAACCTAAAACATTTGGATTAATCCGCAAAATCGTTACAGTCCTTCCCTGGTCTCGACCGATCCATGATTCGTGCGTTCGTATTTTGACCGTATGGATGATGTTACGAAGATGAGAGAACAATGATGCTTCAAGGTTTCAATGGGGCTGCCAGCACCAGTAAGAAGCTGAGTAGGACGAAAGCAATTTGCTTCGCATTGGTCACCCTTCTGGGATTTTCTACAGCCTCAGCACAATCCAATGAATCTTCGATCCGCTGGATTGACGACTTCGATACCGCGGTTCGTTATGCGAGCAGCAACCAATTGCCGCTAATGCTTCATTTTTACGGCGACAATTGTCCGCCTTGCAAGCTGTTGGAAAAGCGAGCATTTCTAGATCCTGTACTCATAGACAAAATCAACGGTCAATTGGTTGCCGCTCGTATCAATGGAGAGAAGCAGAAAGAGCTTCGTATGCGCTATCAAGTCACAAGATGGCCTACGGACGTCTATCTTTTGCCCACGGGAGAAGAAATCCATCGCTCCGTAAGCCCTCAAGATCCTGCAGTCTATGGACAAATGGTCGATCGTGTGGCGCTTCGGCATCGGGATTGGAAAGCTGGCGAAATTGCGAAGAGTAAGAGTGAAGAGCACCGCATCGCCAATAGAACTTCGACAGAAATAGCACATGCGAGAACTCCAGGTCCTGGCATGAATGGAACCGGAATGACGACGCATGCGGTATCGACTTCAGGGGCGTTGGCTGCCAAAGTTCAGTCTCAGATGTCGAACCAGAACGTTCCCGCGAGTACCAATAGGACCATTTCAAACCCGTATACGTCCGCAGGACCCATGCACGTCCCTGCTGCACCGAATCCGTCTGTCCCTGCATTCAGTTCGGCAGAACTATCATCACAACCACCTGAAACCAAGTCACCGGTGGTCGCGACTCCGATAGGAAACCAAAAACCGTGGAATCCAAATCTTCCTTCCAATGCACCAGAAATAGCATCTGGAGCCACCGCTACGGTACCTAGCATTTCAAAGGTTACAACAAGAGAAGTTCGATGCGAAACGGTCGGCTTGGATGGATACTGCCCTGTCAGCCTGTCGCTCGGCGTAAAAGCGAGATCCCAGAACAGTTGGGTCGAGGGATTGTCCAGATTTGCGGTCAAGCATCGCGGTAGGATTTACTATTGCGCATCCGAAGAAGCCCGAGAAGCATTCTTGGCGTCACCAGATCAATACGCTCCACACTTGAGCTGCTTTGACCTGATCCATTACGTGAAGACGGGAGAATTCGTGGACGGCAAGTGCGAGTTTGGCTGCTTTCAGCCTGGCAAGAGTCGAGTCTTTCTGTTCGCCTCTCAAGAGAACTGCGAAGAGTTTACACGCATGGAAGCCCAGTACTCTGCTATTGCGGACGGAACCGCCAATGAACTCATCGCGAATCAACCAAGTAGTCAAGCCGTCCGTTAGCTAACGCTATGACTAACTTTGGTTGAAACTCATTTGCAGGACGCGCTCCGAACCCGAAAAACAAACATGGACACTCCTAGGCGGGATAGAAAAGGATTGAGCACCCTAGCGACGGCTATTGTGTTCGGTTTGATGCAGAACCAGTTGTTAGCTCAAGACGATTTTGTCTATTGGCCTCGACTCGATTTCGTGATTCCCTTTCAAATAGATTCTAACGGTCAGTTGCCGCAGGAAGTCATTTTGGAAGTCTCTGAAGATGGTGGGGGGGCTTGGAAAACATGTTCGCGTGGTGATACTCGTTCACGACAGTTTCATTACAAAGCTTCCCAAGAAGGCGCATTCCAATTCCGCTTGAAGACGGTCGATGCCGAAGGACGCAAGTTTAACAACCCAGGCGAACCTCTCAGGATTATCGTGGACACAACGAAGCCGATTGCAAAATTGGTGACGTTCATGGATATGCAAGGTGAGATGCACGCAGAGTTCCTTCTAAGCGATAACGCTTTGGATTTGGATTCCGTTCGTCTGGAGTATCAAACCGAATCCACTCCTGAGTGGAAACCGATCCGGTTTGAGATTCGGGAAAGCACAACTACCAACGAGTGGACGGGGTATGGTGCCTGGAGTCTCCCGAACGATTCAAAGCAGCTTGTCGTGCGAATCGTAGTCAAAGACAAAGCAGGCAACACCGTCGAAGTGACGCGACTTCCCAATCTTCCGAAGTCAGCCTCTTCCAAAAACTTGCAATTGGCAAGTCAACTGCGAGCAACCGACCGAGGGCGATTGGTAACAAAAGATTCAGATTCCACGCCTGTTCTGGCTATCGGCTCCGGGGTGGCCAACACCATTGGCGACTTGCCACGCATCGAGGTGGTAGGACGGCCGGGACCAGTGAAGATTATCGAACCCCCTATCAAAGACAAGCGAACGGAGTTGGCGGAAAAACAAACGGATCCAAAAGCAAAACGTGCCGAACTGCTGCAGGAAAATCACCTACTTGTCGATCAGCAACAGAAGCCGTTCCAGCAAAAAAGTATGGTAGATATTCATCAGAAACTTGAACTGGAATCCAACGTCTCCACCAACTCTCGAGGATTATCCAGTCAAGGAAGCCCGATTAGTTTTAGTAACAGGGCTCCTGAGGACCAAGAAATAGCTGTCCCTCCCTCGATCGAAACTACATCGCTAGGTAAGGCTGTTCCAACTGCAACCCTAAACCTTCCGATGCGATCACCTACGGAAGAGGAATGGAAAGCACCGCCCAAGGAACCGATGCATCTAGCGGACAATAGAATATTGGGTGGCACAACCCCACCATCGATACTAATAGATGGCCAACCTTCCTTTCCACGCGTTCCTACTTCTCCGAACGATACCACTCGCAGTCTCCCGCCTTTGGATACACAACGATCGAAACGGAACAATGGATCAGATAATTCAGCTTCGATAGGAATAGACCTTGCTCCATCGAACAAACCAATAGGTGGATTTTCCCGAGATATCAAACCGCTCTATTCAAACACAAAGACCTTTAGTCTTGACTATCGGGTCGACAACGACCCTGGCGCACCAATCCGAGATGTGGAACTGTGGGGAACGACCGATCAAGGCCAAACATGGTCGGTTTGGGGAAGTGACCCAGATCGACGAACACCGTTTGATATCGAAGTGGAAACCGATGGCCTTTTCGGCTTCCGTATGGTAATCATCGGTGCCAACGGCCTGGCTTCGAATCGACCTCGAAACGGCGACAACGCCGACGCTTGGATCCATGTTGACACAGATACGCCCTACGTAAAGCTAACGTCGGCACTCTATGGGACAGGCAGTGAAGCGGGGTCACTCATCATTGAATACCAAGCAAAAGACGATTATTTCGGTGATCGCCCTATCTCGCTATTCTTCGGAGAAACTCCGGAAGGCCCGTGGCAAGTAATTTCTCGCGGTATTCGCAACCAAGGACGATTCGCTTGGCCTGCTGACCCGAATCTTCCTCCCACCATTTATCTCAAAATGGAAGCGATGGACTCTGCAGGAAACGCTGCGATATCCATCCTCGATTTGCCAGTGAACGTCGAAGGGATTGCTCCACGCGGGCGCATCCAAGGCTTTCGACCCATTCAACGACCCTAACACCTAGAACCTTGCTACTTGAGTTGGAACCGATGACTCAAGCATCCGTCGTGCAATTGGCGATTCCCTTGGGTCATCTCAATTTCAAACGGCTTCCGCAAGCTGTTGCCTGCCAGATCTTCGATAGTACTGTTCACTCGCAGTTCAAACTCGCCCGTTCTCCAAGCATTCATTGGCTGAAATACAGATTCTGACTCTTGTTCTCTCAGTGAAAATTCACCCTCCACTGCGGCGCCATTGCAATACAACTGAATTCCTCTCGTCGCTATCGCCTGCTCCAATGATTCGCCAAACCGAATGATCAAGGGATGAAGGGACCCAACTTTGGGAAGCTCTATCTTCCAATCTTCAATTCGTGGTTGGCGATGATCCGATTCGACAGCAATGAACTCCTTCCGAAAGGAACGAACAAGAGGCTGCCCCTGAGCATCTTGTAATGCGGCGTCGATGACCAACTCGTAACGACCCCCTTTGCACAAAATGGACCCGTTTTCCACGTTTGGTACTAACCCGCGTTTGATTCTGCCTGGATCCAGCAGTAATGTCAGTCGCTTTCCTTGCGGATCCCATAGCTCTTCGTGGATCTCAAGAAAGGGTTGAACTAGTTCGCGACCCTCTTCGTCTCGCAAATGAACATGCTCGTACACATTTCGCATGGCCATCGGATTGGAAAAGTGAACATAGAACTTCAAAAGATTCTCCGGTAATCTCGCCCCAGTTGGGTACACCTTCTCAACAAGGGTGGTCGGAATTTTCGGTTCCAACTCACGGAAGAGTCCTGCCTGAACAGTCAACCCATCCAATTGAAGTCTTGCTCGGTAGCGAATACCGTCTTGCAAAGAAAAACGTGGCTCGAACAGTAATGCAAATGGTTTTTCCACCAAGGATAACTTGCCCAACACCGCAGGCATACCTTCCTGTTCATTCGACTTGAAGCCTCCGCTAGGAACGACATACAACTGAAAGGCTTTCGCAAACTCTCTCCCATTGCTTTCGAGTACTCGCAAGGCCTCAAACTGCGCGGGACTCAAGCCTGTGACACGCACTCCAATCTTGCTATCGTGTATTCGGAACAACTCGAGAACAATCGACTGCGGTTCTTCTGCATTCGCAGCAAGTTCCCGAGTTGCACAAAAGCAAAACAACGCCAAAACGATGCTGCATCCAAGCAATACTTTCGAACAGATGCGAGTGAATGGACTTCCTGGATTGCGAAACACTTTGTTTGGGATCATTGCGTATCAGCGGTGGTCTGCTAGAGACTAAGGGAGCTTGATGCTAACCAGTTTGTAGGAACTGTCGTCCGCTTTTTGAAGCAAAACGGCTTGCCCTTCGTCGAGTCGATCTAGATGTTCGACCCCTTTGTACTCAAGCGTTTCGTAGGCCAAACCAGCTTTGTCAGCAACCGCGTTCGTGATCGGTTTCACCGTTTTGATATTGTCCGTCGAAACCTTCATGACACCACGGGCACTGTTCGCGAGAAGCACAAAGTCTTTTCCGTCCTTCTTATAGACAACCATATCCAATGGTTTGTTCCTGTTGCCGAGTTCGGCGACGGTTGTTCCGCGTATCTTCTTCCCTTCTTGGAGATCTTTCACAGGGATGGTAACCAACGGTGTGCAGGTGTAAGCAGCCAGCAAATGTTCTTCGCCATCAATCGCTAGTGTTGCAAACGTTCGTACGGGCGAATTGGTTTCGTACTTGCCATGGGCACCGTGAAAAATTTCAATCGATGCTCCTCTAGATACTCCCTGGAAAGGAAACTGTATGCTTCGTAGATTGGATGAGAATTCTTCATTGGACAATCCAGCAATGACGACCTTGCCGTCGGTAAATGCCAAATCCGTTATCGATTCATTGCGAGGATTCCCGCGTTTCCCTCCCTCAACCGATTGCGGAGCATTCGGGATGGAAGCCGAACTCGATGGGCGCTTGGTGAGATCTACTTCCACCAATTCACCGGACGGTTTGACCTGGAGCAAAACGGGAGTTGCGTCTGGACCTTTACCACGGGCTACGGAGGCGTATACCGAATGGCTCGCTGGATTGGTCGCAATGTCGACGATTCGAATTTCGTCAGCGGATGTACCTAAAGCGGATGCAATTTTTTGATCCAGTTTCTCAATCGAATAAGATGCGCTTTTGTTTGGCGAAGTATCGCCCGTGGACACAGCGACAACGGTCGCGTTCTTGGGGTCTGCGGCTAGCAAGATCCCATCGGGCGCAAACGCGATCGGGCCTGCACTGCCAAGCGAAGCCGCACCGACTTTCATTCCTTCGGTTAAGTCAGCGCTCGCAGGGATCGAGGAAAAGGTGGCAACTAATGTCGCAATAAACAAAGTCTTCTTCATAGTTCACTCCTAAATTGGAATACGTAGAACCGTCTTTCGAATCAGCGTACTGACAGTCTACCAGATACGAATCCCTCTTGTTGGGAATCGCTCAGAAGTCACCCTCTCTTTCCCAAACTGCCAAACTTGCACATAGGTTTAGCCCATCGCGCATGGCGTCCGATAGAGAAGAAGGATCACGAAGCCAACGAAAAACGAAATAGCGGACGAACTCAGCTTTGGCAAAGTACGTTCGGCGGATCACGGAATGCTGTCAAAATCAAGTCTCCATTTAAAGTTCGCGAGGACTGTACACTCTTGTGCAGTATGGTTGGCTGCATGCCATGTGTCATTGTGTTGGGCGCAGAATCTTCAACCTGCCATGCCTCTTTATTCCACTTCCTCGGATCAGGGGGCAATCGAATCGCAGGAGATGGAAAGTCGGCTCGAGACACTGAACGTTCGAATCCGTATGCTAGAGGAGACGAGCAAAGAATCAGGCAAAACCAAAAGCAAACCGGCCAGTTCCTCGAGCGAAGTCCCATCGGATAAATGGAATGTGAAACTGGGCGGACATATTCAAACAGACTTTGTCACCTGGGCGAACGCGGACCCTTCGATTCCAAATACACAAAACTATGCAAACTTTCGAAGACTCCGTTTGTTGGCCGACGGAGTAGGCTACGACAGTTACGACTTTCGACTGCAATTGACACTCGAACCCGAAGGCGAAACCACGGCCTTAACGGCGACCGGACTAGTGAAAGATGCGTACTTCTCGCTCAATGACATACCTGGACTGGGACGATTTCGAATCGGTCACTTCTTCGTTCCGTTCAGCCTCGAACAAGTGACCAATGATACGAACAATATTTTTCTAGAACGATCCATTCCAACACAGACGGTTTTCGCAGCAGATCGCGAAATAGGGATGGCACTTTACAATTGCTCCGATGATAAACGACTGCACTGGGCTACGGGTGCCTTTATCGATAGCCATCCTGAAGGGACGAAGAAACGTTTCGACGACAACCAAGGCTTGCGACTCAGCGGGCGATTGACGTATCTACCATACTTTGACGAGGCATCCGAGGGTCGGTACCTAGTCCACACGGGTATCGGAGTATTACATACAGAAGATAGCGACCAATCCGTCCGATTTCGAACGAGACCTCAGATCTCCGAAGGCCCAAGACTTATCGATAGTGGAGCCTTATTTGCGGATAGTTTTACCACTGGTAATCTTGAAGGTGCGATCGTCTGGGAGCGATTCACGATCCAATCCGAAGCGTTCATGTCCGGTGTGAATTTGAACCATGGTCCACAAACAACCGCGACTGGTGCGTACGTCCATCTCAGTTGGTTTCTGACCGGTGAGAGTCGAATGTATGAAAGGTATGGTCAACATGGCTCGCAATTTGGACGAAACCGACCTTTTCGCAATTTCTCGGTCAAGCGTGGGGCCATGCAACCAGGCGCTTGGGAAGTCAAAACGAGGTGGTCCCATCTCGATTTGGATAACTTCCAACGCGGTCACTACAATGACCTTACGTTGGGTGTGAACTGGTATTGGAGCGATCGTGTTCGCATGATGTTCGATTGGATTCGACCCTACACCAGCGAGTCAACGATAGTTGGAAAAACAGACTCGGATATTCTCGGACTCCGATGGGATGTGAATTGGTAGTCCAATGTCGCGAGATGCAGCCTTCTCTCTTCTTTAGGCTACCGCAATTTTCGGTAAAATCTACGCTGACTTGAGTTCATGGACGATTGACATCCGCGCCGTTTGGAACGCTGGAGGAATACCTGCGGCTACACCGACGATTAGCGACGTGACGATGCTTGAAATGACTAAGTGCCACGAAGGCTGAAATGATATCGTTGCTCCCTCCGCTCCGATAGCGAATCTTCCAAAATAGAGAACGAGCAACGCCACGAACGAACCTGTAACTCCTCCGAGCAAACAAAGCACGGTGCTTTCGGCTAATACCAAACGCATCGTGCGCATCGGTCGGACGCCTATCGTTTGCAAAACGGCATACTCTTTCATCCGATCTTGAACGGACATGATCGTTGTCGTCGCGACCAGGGACAAAACCAACGCAACACATGCATATCCCAACCAATGCGCAAACCCAATCAGATCGACTAAATCAGTGAGTGTGCTTGCTTGAAACGCCCCTTTGCGTCGTGTCTTGGTGGCGACTGCATCAGCACGCAACGCGGCATCGATATCGACGGCAACACGATCCGCATCCGCACTCGGTTGAAGCAATACCTCATGTTGCGTTACCAATCCCGCGGACTCTTTGCCTCGTGTGTATTGCAGAAACGATAAACCTGTGTAGATGAGATTCTCTTCCGCTGGCACGTCCGATTCGAAAACTCCTATAATCTTGACTGATATATCACCAATCGTGAATTGATCGCCGACCTTCAAACCTCGGCGCATCGCGATATTCCGACCGAGGATCGCTCCGTCATGTTGAGACTCCAACTGACTCCAGCTTCCGCGGATCAATCGAATCGGGCGCATCACCTGAATCTTCTTTGGATTAGCACCGAGAAAGACCACAACGTCGAGACTTGCTCGACAGTTATTGGTCCAAACTTGAATAGGCATTACATCCTTAACCCCCGGGATCTTTAGGATCTTGCTCGCGTAGTCTTCGGGCAATCGGCTCGTTGCCGGGCAAAATCGATTTTCTTGAAAGACGATCAAACTCCGTTCGGCATCGGCACCGATCGTAAGTTGGTTCAACCCTTCTTGAACCGATCCCACGATGCAGAAAACGAAGATCGCAACGGACGACCCCAGGATGGTCAACAAAGATCGCGCCCGATGTCGAGTCAAGGTCCTGAATACATACTTAAACATGCGACACCACTGCTTCGTCGGCTTCGACAAATTTGCCTCGGTCCAAATACAACCGTCGCGTTGCGATGCTGGCGACTTGTGTATCGTGCGTCACCATCAATAAGGTAATATTGAGTTCTTTATTGAGCCGCTTGAGAAGCGATTGCACGGAAAGGCTCGTTTCGGTATCCAAGCTACCTGTAGGCTCGTCAGCAACAACAACTTTCGGATGGCATACAATCGCTCGTGCAATACCCACACGTTGTTCTTGCCCACCCGACAGTTGCCGCGGATAGTGGTTTGCGCGATCGGTAAGTCCGACCGCTTCCAAGGCGAGCTCCACACGAGCGCGACGCTCACTTGCGGACAGTTTCAAAAGCAAGGTCGGTAACTCGACGTTCTCGTAAGCTGTCAGGACGGGAATCAGATTGTGCGTTTGAAAGATGTAGCCCAAATTCGCAGCGCGCCAGTCTGCAAGCTTTCCACGCGACATCCCTTCAATTTGTTGACCATGAATTCGGATGGTCCCTGACTCTGCTCGATCGATTCCACTTACGACGTTGAGCAACGTACTCTTTCCTGTGCCGCTTGGACCCATCAGCGATACAAACTCACCTTCCTGTATATCCAAATCGACGCTATCCAATGGAATAATCGTCTCGTCTCCTTTGCGAAAACGTTTGGTAACACCACGCAGTTCGACTATGTTCATGGTCCGATTCCTAGATTCTGATCTTCGCCAATGATCCTCAATCTGGATCCCTCTGCTATCGTCTCTCGACCTTGAACGATCAATTTGTCTGTCGGATTCAATCCGCTGACAATTTCGGTCAGTTCGCTCGACCTTTGTTGGCCTAGCACCACTGCTTTGCGCGTCGCTCGTTGACGCTCGTCAACTGTCCACACGAAAGTCCCTGAATCCGTGGTGTCGACCAGTGACTTAGGGACCAGCATCCGCATTGTCGACTTGAATTGCGATGCAACCTCAAGACTCTCCGGCGAGAAAAAGGTCGCAGTCACCAACATCTCCGGCGTAATACTGGGAGGAGTATCGATCAATTCCACTTTTACTTCGAGCGTATTCTTTTGGATATTGGCACTGCTGGTCGCTTGCAAGACTCGCCCTTGAATCGTTTCCGTGGCCGATGCGGTCTGAATCTCCACGCGTTGTCCGTTCCGAATCTTGGGAACATCTTCGAGCCGCACATCTGCGCGAACTTGCAGTTTCTCCGGGTCATACATGAGCGCGACCGTACTGGTGCTTTGACCAGCATGCGCCTCCAAACCCATAACACGCGCGCCGCGCGAGACAGCCACTCGAAGGATACGCCCACGAATCGGAGCCGTGACCAACATGCGGCTTAAGTTCAATTCTGCTTGCTCCACTTGTATTTGGGCTTCCTCGACAATCGCGGTGGCTGACTGCACTTTGGCGAGGGCCTCTTCGAGTTGTCGTCTCTCGTCGATCAATAGTTCGAGTTGCGTTTCGATACCAGCGACTTTACTCTCGAGCGCATCCACTTCCTTTTGAAGAAAAGGTTGACGTTGAAGAAGCTCGTCGAGCGTTGCTTTCGCGGAACTATGTTCGCTCTCAGCTTGTTGAACGATCCTGCCAACGAGCGCTTCTCTTGCCGCTTGCTTGCCCATGAGGTTCTGCTTAGCAAATGTTTCTTTCGATCGCGCAGCATCGATTTGAAAAGGGAGACTCGCGAGCTCCGTTCTGACTTTCGCCAAAAGTCCTTGTGCATCCGAGAGGACGACTTCCAAATGGACAGGTTTCGCATGCTGAGCCGTGGCAGCTCGCAGTTCAGCATGGCAACGTGCTAACTCACCTTGCCGCAGCGCAAGATTGGCTTTCGATTGACGTGCGGCTAGCTCTGCATCTTTGGTGAACAATCTCGCGACCGGTTCATCTCGTTCGACCAATTGCCCATCGACCACCAATAGTTCGTCGACAACGCCAGCCGCTAGCGCAGCAATAGCGACCGATTGCGGCCGCGGCTCAACCCATCCAGCCGCCTGGAAAAGTGCAACGTCAGACGCTGCCGTTTGGGAATTGTCGACCAACACTGGTATGACGGTGACATGATGCCGTGGCATCCACTGCAGTCCTGCGGTTACCACGAGCAAACTGAGGAACCCGCCGAGGATAGCAACCGGGATCACTACGCGTGTGAGCAACCGCTTTCGGATCGGTCTTCGAGGCGATGTTGCCGGCGATGGTGCCGACGATGATGTGCTGGTTCTTTGCAAACCAGTCAGGTCCAACTGCGATGTACCGTCGGTCATGCTATTGATCCGTTGTTATTGAGCATTAACGAACAACTTGGTTGCGTGAACAACTAGATTGCCTTGTGCATCGCGTTTCGCCTTGCCCTGAACCGTTATCGTAGTCAGCTCTTTGACATGGAGTAGTTTCCGAGCATCGGCCATGACCGGCTTACCGCTGTCGTCAACGATTTGTACCGTTGCGATGTTCTCTTTCACGGCATCTTGTTGGCAGCAATAGTCCCAAGGCGTCGGGCAATTTTCGTCCGCCGCACAGTAAGGGACTTTGGAATCAACGATTGTGAAGGCGGCAATGCCATCGACAAAAGGATCTGGTGATCCACCGATCAGCCCAAAGACGGTCACTTCATCCTCACTCTTCACTTGCTTTCGCGCATCACCAACGGGGATCGCACCGGTTGGCTCACTTGTCAAAATGTATTGCGATGCCTTGGCCTCGATGCTGTTCGCTGTTGTACCGTCAGTTGAGGAACAACCTACGGGCGCGAGTAGCAGGCAATACAAAACCAACAAAATAGAACTTTTCATCATCTTCCTCGTAGAAATACTTTAAAAGGGTTTTCGTACATTCATTTCGCATCTCGGAGAAACGCGACAGTGTGTTTAAAGGGCTTTCAAGCTGGCGGCGACGTCCGCTCGAAGCGCCTTGATGGCCGGCGGTATCGTACCGAAGCAGCCAATAATAACTCCAACCGCGCACGCGATTAGAATTGCAAACTCATCAACGACGAGTGCGAATGCACCCATCGTAAATCGGATTGCCATCCCGTTGATCATCCACAGGCTTATCGCGGAAGCAAACACCGAAGCTCCTGCTGCGAGCACCAAGCCTTCCTGAATGAGACTGACCAGAATAGATCGACGTCGATATCCGATTGCTTGCAGCGTCGCAAATTCTCGGACACGCCCGGCGACAGCACCATACATCATGTTCATCCCAGCGAACACTCCCGAGCTTGCGACCAAAGCCACGATGAACCACGCCAAGATTCGGACCGGTCCATAATGCTTTTGTAGTGCCGCATAGTAAGCTGTTTCTGCAATCGCACGAAGCTCTAAATCGGTTCGCTGCTTACAGAACAATTGGAGCAGACCGATCGAAGCCGGGGACAGTCTTAATGCAACGAGACTTATGTCTTGTCGCTTGGTCGCAGTTTGGAAATCTTCTAAGCCGCACCATATCTCGGACTCAAACGCGGAACCTTGAGCTACAAAACGACCGCTGATACGCCAACTACGGCCCTCAAACTCGATCGATTGTCCGATGACGAGGCTCGATTCGGATACTCCTAATTTGGAAGCCACCAAACGCCCTAGCATGACTTCGCCTCTGCTAGGCCAATCGCCTTCGATGATGCGGACGTCTTTTCGAACCAAAGGAGCTGTTCGTGTCACTCCCCTCACCAGCCCGAGGCCATTGGATTGTTTACCAGCCGCTACGCGAGTTCCCAGGTACATCTCCGGCGAAACATGGACGACTTTGTAACGTCGCCATGCACCTTCGACGCTGGCGGTAATCAATGCGGGAATGTTCGTGGAGATCGAAGAACTTTCAATGTTCTCTTCGGAGTTGACCGCATAAACCAATGCGACGTCTGGATCGCCACTACGGGCCAACGAGCGTTCGAGCCCTCGAACAAACCCAATCACGACCAAGACAAGGAGTACGACAATGCACAATGCAACGAACGTCAACAACGTTCGTATCGGACGTCGAGCAAGGTTTCGAACTCCATAATCCCAAGGGAGCAGCATCGTCAATAAAGTTTCCGTGAGGTATAGAAGAAAAGGATCAAGTAAGAAAACACCACAATCACACCCGCCTACTGAAAGGGTTGAGCGAAGCGAGGGGAGGGTTTTAGCCCGTCGCTAACAGGTTTGTTGTTCAATTCAATTTCACAGCTCAATAGCAGCCGAAGTGCGCTAGCACCCGGTTTCCAGCAGCGCTTTCGATCTCGCCTTTCGATATGGAACCGGATAGGAACCGACTAATAGAAACAACAACACGGAGCACGAAAACGAGCTCAGAGAAGATAGAGGCAATATCGGCGCAGCAAGTTTCGACCGTAGAGAGGCCGAAAGGATTCTGTCGATTCGTAGGAATCAAGACTTGTTGGTACAAAACTCGACTTTGCTAGAGAGACAAAGGAGATCGTAGATCGCGTAAATGCGATAGCGGCGGCCGAGTCTTTGCCCAACACCCAGGAGCCTGCACAAAAACAGTTGGGACAATCGGAACAGTCGTTGGGTCTCTGAGGCTGCTGCTCATCTTTCGAGTCGTTATTGTTCAATGGCTCTTCGTGGCAACAATGACAGCTCCCGATGGAATCGGATAGTGAAATCGCAACTGTCGAAGAAGAGGGAGAAAAAACAGCGGAGACCAAGGAAACAGCCGAGGGCAATGTGCGTTTTGCTGAACACAGTGCTGGACAGGCCAGCACCTGGCAACACATCAGTAAGCATAAGATTTGCGATACCACCATCATTCTCCCCGTGACCAAGACTATTGCCTAGTTTGTTCCGTGTCAACCCTGGCAAAACGTGCTAGCATTGCATCTGCACAAACTACGTTGAGTGCCATAACCCGCAGCACAAACGAGGAGCACACATTCCCTTTCTACGGGATTGTTTCATTTGTGGAATTTCCGTCAGGCGGACACTCCCTCAGGCTGCGTCTAGGCGAAATGCGTGGCAAGTAGAATGGCCACGCAGCGATGAGCTTGGTACTATGAAGGAAGCAGGGTTTGCAACCATAGATGTCTTTTTATCAACGAAAGAGTTCAGAATGATTCGTCGCATAGTCAAGATTTCTGGATGGATAGCGACCGTTGCGTTTGTTGGATTTTCTTTCGCTAGCGAGACGAAGAAAGAGTCGAACGAGGATCGGCGACAACGATTGCGAATTGCAGTCCAAGAAATTTGTCCAGTCTCGGGAAAGTCACTGACAGATAAATCGGCTGGTAAAACCAGTCCGGTCAAATGGACTGATCCAGAAACGAAGGAGGTTCTCTATGTCTGCTGCAAGGACTGCCTCCAATCAAAACCCGATGCAAAGTACCTTGAGAAAATTCGAAGCAACTTCGCCAAAGCCCAATCGCAATGCTTGGTCATGACCGATAACGAAGTCTCCGAGAAATCGAAGCATGGTATCATTGCGGGACATTTTGTTTACGTTTGCTGTCCACCCTGTGTCAAAAAGATGACCGCTTCACCGGAGAAGTATTTGACCAAACTCGACGATCTTTACGAAGCGTTTCTCAAGAAGTAAAAACTCTTCGCTTCCGTATGGGTTCCCTCGCATCATCAACGGATGAAAGTGAAAACGATGAAAACAAAGATTTCGCGAATGGGGCTATTGTTGCCGAGCATTGCGATCGCAATCTTCACCGCAACAGGCTGTAATTCGGCATCGCGCGACAGCACATCAACGGTCGCCAATCCGTCCAACCAAGCAGGGAATACGAAATCGGTTGGAACGTCAGATTCCGACTCCGATCACGGACACCATGCGGGTGTGCATGGTGGAATCATGGTTTCCCTCGGTAGCGACAGCTATCACATCGAGGCGGTTATCGATTCGGAAGGCTTGGTTCGACTCTACACCTTAGGGAAGGACGAAACACGCGTCATCGATATTGAACGACAGACGCTCAAAGGCTTTGCCAAAGCCGATGGAGATGTCGATTCGAAAAGTATCGACTTCGAACCACAACCTCAAGAAGGCGATGGCGAAAACAAAACTTCTTTGTTCGTTGGCAAGCTTCCCAAAGAACTCGTCGGTCAATCACTGGACATTACGGTCCCGAACATTCGGATCGCAGGCGAGCGCTTTCGACTTGGTTTTCAAACGGCTCCGCAATCGCACGGCGACTCGACCGAAATTCCAGACAAGGTCGCGGAGGGTGAAGAGCAAGAACTGTACCTGACTCCGAAAGGTCGCTACACTTCCGCAGATATCGATGCCAACGGAAAGCTGACGGCCTCGCAAAAGTTCAAGGGAATCAAATCCGCTCACGACATGAATCCAAAAGATGGAGATCGTATTTGCCCAATCACCGAAACAAAAGCGAATCCGATGTTTACTTGGGTAATCGATGGCAAGTCGTATGAATTCTGTTGTCCGCCCTGCGTCGACGAATTTGTGAAGATGGCGAAGTCGTCCGCAGATCCGTTGCCAAACCCTGATTCCTTCACCAAGAAATAGTGAAGCACACAAGTGAAGCTGAATCGATGCAGTTGAAAGGTATGTTGATCGGCGTATTGTGCTGTGCTGTCTTGCTAACGAACATCGCACTGTGCCACGAAGGTCATCAACCTCTACCGACCAATGGCGTTCTCGTCGATACGGTCAAGGGAAATGTATCGCTGTCGAGTCAGGCTCGCGATACGATTGGGGTGGCAACCTCGGAGGTCGTTGTCGGCGAGGTCGCGTCTACCCTCTTTGCCTATGCTGAAACGGTTGCACCATGGCAAGCCAAAGCGTTTGGGTCTGCACAGATATCGGGTCGCATCACACAGTTGTTTGTGCGCGCAGGTGACACGGTTTCGCAGAATCAAATCGTTGCAACGTTGAATAGCCGCGAGTTGGAGATTCTCCGATTGGAATATCTGCAGGCAAAGCAAGACGTCGAACTCAACAAGCAACTGCTCGAGTTAGCTCGCCCGTCCGCGCAAGTGGGGGCAATTCCAATGCAGCGAATCCTGGAAGCCGAAAACGCCTTTCAGCAAAGCGAGATCAGCTTGGAGATGATCCGTATTCGAGCTAGCACTTTAGGAATGGGCCCGAGGGAGCTGGAACAGTTGGAGCAAGGTTCGTTTGCTCACGCGATTCGCTCGCCCATCGCAGGAAAGATCATCCATTCCGATCTCTCGGAAGGAAAATTTGTGGAAGCGTTCGAACACCTTTACGATATCGTCAACAACGATCAAGTTTGGGTGCGGCTTCAACTGTTGGAAAAGGATATTCAAAGGGTTGCGATCGGGCAGAATGTTGAGTTGTCCTTTCCAGAGCGAAACTTAACGATCCAAGGTACGATCGATCGGATCGATCTCGCGCTCGAGCCGAAGACGCAAGTTTGTTGGGCATGGATGACGACTTCTAACCCTGATATTCTTCCCGGACAAGTGGGCGCTGCACGCATCCAAATTTCTCGTACGAAAGAACGTCTCTGCGTTCCGATAGGTTCCGTTTATAGCGACGGTCTGCAGAACTACGTGTTTGTGGAACGAGCTTCCACTAAAAAATCAGCCGAGTACAGAAAGCGAATCGTACAACTTGGCAAACAAACGTTGATTGCGAATCCCAAGACGTCTGGCAAGCGATCGCTGCAGTCCAGCAAAACATCGGAAAAGCTCATCGAAGTTTTGCAGGGGGATGTTTATCCAGGCGATAGCGTCGTCGTTAAGGGTGGGCACCAGCTCTCCAGCCTCTTCTTTTTGGAGGTTCTGAAGCTGAGCGAATCCGACCGTAGTCGATTAGGCATTCGGACGAGTAGAGCAACGAATCGTCCCATGGCAAATGCGTTGAAGGTCGCGGGATCGGTAACATTGCCGCCAGAAAATCGCTCGGTGATCACCTCGCAAGTGCCAGGCACAATTCTTTCCCATTCCTTGAGCCCGGGACGACCGCTACGCAAAGGGGAGTTGCTCATGGAGATCGCAGCTCCCGAGTTTCAGTCGCTACAGCTCGATCTTCTCAAGACTAGTCTAGACGCTGCGTTGTTTCGTGCTCGTTCGATTCGTCTCGAATCGATCGGCGGCGAATCGGTTTCACGCCGACTACGGATCGAGACGTTAGCCAAAGCCGAAGAACTGGAGAAACGAGCCGATAGTTTGCGTCGTCAATTGAGTTCTTTGGGACTGGCGGTTGATGAACTCGCAACGATTGTCCAAGACAGAAAGATCATGCATCTACTACCGATTCGCGCTGCGATCGATGGCAATCTTGTACGTTGGACTGGGACGTTAGGAAAGACCATCGCGGCCAACGAGACGCTAGCGGAGATTCAGAATACAGAAACCTTCTGGATCGAAGCGATGATACCAGTCCCAGAAATGTATCAACTAACCGAGAGCAAACAGGGAAAGGCACATTTGCTTTCCGATGCGAGTGTCGCGTTTCCGGTGACTGTCTCACGGCTTGGTCCGACGATAGACGAAGTCACTCGAATGCAGAGAGTTTATCTAGTGCCAAATGAACTGCCGCCGGGAGTTCTATTTCGAGACGGTATGCAGTTATCGATTGACTTGAAGGTTCGTGAAGGAGAATCCGCTTTGACCGTCCCTTCGGCTGCAATACTTCGGGATGGGTTGCATTCTTTTGTATTTGTTCAAAAAGCGAACGGCTACATCGATCGTCGCAGTGTGGTAACGGGCCGCTCGGACGGAGAACTAGTCGAAGTGACCAGCGGCATCAGCATCGGGGAAGAAGTCATTGTGGCTGGCGGACGCGAACTTCAGACCGCGTTTGCATCATTAAGGTGATATCGTGTTAGACGGCATCATCCGCTTCTCTCTTCAGAACCGTGCCCTCGTTGCCATCGTTTCGTTGTTGGCCATGGTCGTTGGCGTGACGTTGTTGCAATCGATGCCCGTCGATGTCTTTCCCGATTTGAATCGCCCCACGGTCACTGTCATGACCGAAGCGCCGGGCCTAGCTCCGGAAGAGGTAGAAGTACTCGTGACGCGGCAGATTGAATTACTGCTTAACGGCGCAACGGGTGTGAAGCGAGTGAGGTCATCCTCAGCGATCGGTTTATCGATCGTTTGGGTCGAGTTCAATTGGGGAACGGATATCTTTGTCGACAGGCAAATCGTTGCTGAAAAACTGCAACTGGCTCAGTCGAAGCTTCCACCGAATACCAATCCAACGCTTGCGCCTATCTCATCAATCATGGGTGAGATTTTGTTATTAGCATTGCGTCACGATAGTACATCACAGACCGACGTGCCGTCTCAAGCGGAAGCGGAACGCAAATCGATGGAGCTTCGGACACTAGGCGAGTTCACTGTTCGCAATCGACTGCTGGCGGTCGAAGGTGTCTCGCAAGTATCTGTCATGGGTGGCACGCTTCGCCAATACCAAGTGTTGACATCGCCATCGCGACTGGCCGCAAGAAATGTGACCCTCAGCCAATTGACGGATGCTACTGCCAAGGCCAACGTGCTTGCAGGTGGTGGTGTGATGAATCGAGGGGACAAGGAATCGCTCCTTCGTATCCAAGGTCAATCGCTGTCACTCGATGAAATCGCAGCGACACCCGTTGTATGGCGAGAGATGGTACCGATTCGCATTCGCGATGTCGCCGACGTTCAATTCGGTGGGCCCATCAAACGAGGTGATGCTTCTGCGATCGTCAAGATCGAACCAGACGTTGACTTTGCAGTGACTCATACAACCGAGTACGAACAGAGCAAATCGGAGCGATTGACTTTTGACGATCAACCTCTTGCGACGAACGAGAGCAGCAAACGTCCGTATGCTCAGTTGCGAGGTGGAACCGCAGTCATGCTGACGGTGCAAAAGCAACCTGATGCGGATACGATCCAGTTGGACAAACGGATTTCGGCGGTATTGAAAGCGATCCAACGCGAGTTGCCTCCCGATATCAAATTGGAAGCGGACATCTTTCGGCAAAGCCACTTTATCGAAGCTGCCATCAGCAATGTCAGCGAAGCGGTTCGCGATGGTGCGATATGGGTAGTGGTCGTGCTCTTTTTGCTGATGGGAAATTTTCGAACCAGCATCAGCTCACTCACTTCCATGCCATTATCGATATTGTTGACCGTTATTGTGTTCTACGTTTTGGGAGTCACCATCAACACGATGACTCTCGGCGGGATCGCAGTGGCCATCGGCGATTTGGTGGATGATTCCATTGTCGATATTGAGAATATCTATCGACGATTGCGAGAGAATCGACAACTCCCCATCGAGCTACAGAAGCCAGCCGTCGACGTGATCTATTCCGCTTCGAGTGAGATTCGCAACTCGATTGTCTATGCCACGTTGATTGTAGTTCTGGTCGTTATGCCGCTATTTATGATGTCGGGACTGGAAGGCCGACTCTTCGCGCCTCTGGGTATTGCGTACATCGTCGCCCTGTTGTGTTCTTTGGTGGTTGCGTTGACATTCACTCCTGTGTTGGCCAGTATTTTGCTCCCGAACGCACGCTTCTTGGCGGAAAAACGAGAGCCGCTACTTATGCGATGGCTCAAGGGGATCACAGAACGGATTCTGCGATGGACACTTCATCGTCCACGGTTCGTCTTGGGAGTCGTTGGATTTCTGGTGGCATTGAGTTGCATGACGTTGCCGTGGATGGGAGGAGAGTTTTTGCCACCTTTCAACGAAGGTACAGCAACGATCAATCTGCGACTTGAACCGGGAACGTCACTCGCGGAAAGCCAACGACTGGCGGGTCGAGTCGAACGAATCCTAATCGAGATCCCCGAGGTCTTGTCGATCGCTCGTCGAACGGGTCGTGCTGAATTAGATGAACATGCCGAAGGTGTGAATAACACAGAATTCGAAGTGCGATTCGCCGAGCACAAGATCGACAATCCAGGAGTCTTCTACACTGTGCTACGCGCAATTCCGGTGGCGCATCTTTGGAGCTTTCAATATCAGGGAAGACCGCAGTCGGAAGTCTTTGCGGACATACGTGATCGCATTTCGAGTATTCCAGGAGCAGCGGTCAATATTGGTCAGCCGATCTCACATCGGCTAGATCACATGATGTCAGGGATCCGCGCCCAAGTGGCCGTTAAAGTTTTTGGACCGGATTTGCGAGAGCTGCGAACAGCAGCGTATGACATCCAATCGCGAATGCAATCGATCGATGGCGTCGTGGATCTGCAAATTGAACCGCAAATTGAAATCTCACAAATCCAATTGCGAGTGAAACGCGAGGAAGCCGCACGTTATGGACTGGCCCCTGGAGATGTGGCCGAGTTGTTAGAGACAGCTTTCAAAGGGCGGGTCGTTTCGCAGGTGATCGAGGATGACAAGTACTTTGGTCTCGTGGTTTGGTATGACGAAGAGTCGCGTCGAGAGCCCGATGTGATTCAAGAGACGATTTTGGAAACACCGTCAGGGTCCAAAGTTGCGTTGTCCCAGGTAGCTGAGGTTCTCGATACGACCGGCCCCAATGTTCTCAATCGCGAGAATGTACAGCGGCGAGTCGCCATCTTTTGTAACGTTCAAGGTCGCGATCTAGCGAACGTCGTCTCGGATATCAAGGAAGCGTTAGCACCGATCGAAGAGACGTTGCGTCTATTGCCGGGCGAGTACTACCTCGATTTCAGTGGCCAGTTTGAGGCACAGCAAGAGGCAACGGTTCGACTATGGAGCGTGGCATGCCTAAGTATGGTGGGTGTTTATCTGCTGTTGATCAAAGCGCTAGGATCGCAGCGTGCGGCCCTGCAAGTCATCGTGAATGTTCCATTAGCAACGTTTGGGGCCATCGTCGCACTCCTGATAGTCAATCGACCGAGCTTGGCAGAGCTATCCAATCATGCTTGGTATATATGGCCGACGGTGTGGATACAAACGACCCATTTATCATTAGCGCATTGGGTTGGGTTCATCACGTTGATTGGAATCGTCAGCCGCAATGGGATCATGATGATCTCCCATTACCAGCACTTGATGCGAGTGGAGGGGATACCCTTCGGGAAAGAGATGATCATTCGAGGGAGTTTGGAACGGCTCGCACCGGTTATGATGACTGCGATGACCAGTTTTATTGGATTGGTGCCGTTGTTGTTTGGATTCGGTGAACCAGGGAAAGAGATACTTTATCCGCTTTCGATTGTGCTGTTTGGCGGGATGCTGGCATCGACGATCCTCGATCAGTTGGTAACACCAGCCCTTTTTTACTTGTTCGGATCAAATGGGACAAAAGAATCGGTCGGGCAGATAGATCGATTTACCAAGAGTCCGAGTTGAATCGATTCTTGCTGGCAAAAGCGCATGAGGTGGGAATATCAACGATTCTCGGAAGAATTGGGCATATCCCTGGTGGTTGGGAAGAGCGATTTTTGTGAAACGATGCGAAAGTCGCGAGTGCATTCAGGAAAGAGGTTGACTTTGACTTCCTGCATGGGATACTCTCACGTGTCGCTTGCACACTTCTTTCAAGTATGTCGTTCGGTTTTTGTAGAGCTGGTTTACTGCGTGGTTGATTCGGCAAGCGTTTCTACTGAACTATTGAAATTACCGTACGGATGGTGATTTGTTTCGGTAGAACTTTCTCAGGTCCCATCCAAAAATTGCCACGCATCGTAGTTGAATTGCTCCGTGTTGAAATCCACTGGGCGGTCGCATGTCGTTTCTGGTAGTTGCGGAAGGATTTTTTAGGGTTTTTGTAGTGACGAATATTTATGTTGGAAATCTGTCGTTCAAAGCGACAGAAAGTGACCTTCGCGATGCATTCAGTGCGTTTGGCGAAGTATCGAAGGTCAGCATTATTGTTGATCGAGAAACAAATCGATCGCGTGGTTTCGCATTCGTTGAAATGCCAAACTCGCAAGAGGCCAAGTCGGCAATCGCCGGTCTCAACCAAACAACGGTTGCAGATCGCGAAATCTCGTGCAACGAAGCGCGAGAGCGTGAAGATAGGCCATCCGGAGGCGGAAGCCGATACGGTGGTGGCGGTGGTGGTGGACGCAGCGGTGGCGGCGGCGGTGGACGCAGCGGCGGCGGTGGCGGTTACGAATCGCGTGGCGGTGGCGGTGGCGGCGGCGGCGGACGTGGCGGTCGCTACTAAGCGACTTTCCTTCATGTACAAGCCTCGGTCCTTCACGAAGCAACAAAAGCTTCGTGGAAAGCCTCGCAAATCTGCCTACTGAAAGCTCTTTCATTAGCAGACAAGAAAATCAAAAGGGCGTGCAATAGCACGTCCTTTTTTTATTACCCTACCATGCAACGCGGTGAAGCATTTTTTCCTGCGGTTCGCTTATCCCCATTGGACGGTTTACCTGCAGAGTCGAGCATGTGGATTTGGTGGGTGGCACGCCGGCAGGACGCATGATCCTCACCCAGTCCAAACAATTGTTTATCGGACACCACATCATCAATGAGCATGGCGACGTTAGCACGATTCAACCCATGGATATGCCTGCACGGCTGGCTGTTGACAAATTGTTTCACAATCCAGTACGCTACGAGTAGATCAATGCTGCGAATGTCTTGTTGTCCATTCCATCTCTTCGAACAAACTTGAGATCTGTCAAATGCCGAAGACTCGACTACCTCGCCGCACCTGGATTGGGTCTGCGATCGGAACTATCGCAACATCGATCGCGACATCAAGGTTGACTTGGGGTGATCGAATTTCAGTTGGTTCAGCGTCAGCGATTCAGCCAAGTCTCGGGTTTAGTTTGTATGGAATGAAGACGTTACCGCTCGAGCTGGCGATGAGAACGTGCGCGGAGATAGGCTATTCGCATATCGAGTTCGCGCTGAACGCCGGTTATCCGACCGAACCTGCTGTGTTCACTTCGGAATCGCGGGTGAAAGCTGCCACGATGTTGAGGGAGTTGCGACTCAGCCTTCCTTGTTTGATGTTGCACATGAGCCTGACTGCGGACGACAAAGCGCATGCGAGTGCATTGGACTTGATTCAAAGTGCAAGCGGAATGGGTCGAGATTTAGTGCCTGAGCAACCACCGATTCTAGAGACCGTTCTGGGAGGCACCCCGACCAAGTGGGAGGAACAGAAGAAGAGCATGGCCGATAGGCTTCACGATTGGGCTTTGACAGCCGAGAAATCGAAGACGGTGATCGCTATCAAGGCCCATGTCAGCAGCGCGGTCAATTCACCGGAGCGGCTGTTGTGGTTGCTCAACGAAGTGAAGTCGCCATCCATTCAGATTGCTTACGACTATAGTCACTTCGAGTTGCAAGGGATCGACATGGAGGAATCCATGAAGCTCCTTTTGCCACACACTCGATTCATCCACGTCAAGGACAGCGTCGGGGAACTGGGCAAATTTCAGTTCGTCTTGCCAGGTTCAGGTCGGACGGATTACGTAAAGTACTTTGGATTGCTTCGACAACACAGCTACGCGGGCCCGGTCTGTGTCGAAGTCAGCGGTCAGGTGTTTAATAAACCCGATTACAACCCAATCGCTGCCGCCAAGGAGTGCTACAGGGTGTTGTCGGACGCAAAGAAGAATGCCAGTTAGCTTCCGATGAAGCCGCCATCTTGCTTGCGAATAACGATGGTTGCCGATCGCGGGCGGCCACCGTTTGGGCCGTCTGGCCAGCTGCTGACTTTGAGTGGCATGTTCGGATCGCTCAAGTCGTCGGCTGGTTCGCCTGGATGTTGAATGTTGACGAACATCGTTTTGCGATCGGGAGTCATTGCATTGCCTGTGATCTCACATCCTCGCGGACCGGTCAAGAAACGCCGCGTTTCCCCTGTAATGGGATCCGCGGCAAGCATCATGTTATGTCCTAATTCGGCATAACCTTCCTTCCCCATCACGCTGCTTGACATATCGGTTTGAATCCAAAGAACTCCGCTCGCGTCGAATTTGAGCCCATCGGGGCAGGCGAAGAAATCGCCCTTCGTATTGCCATGATTCGTGGAGTCTGCGTTCTTGGGGTTTCCTGCGAGCACAAAGATCTGCCACTTGAAACCGGTGGATGTCGCGTCATCATTCGTCTCTTTCCATCGGACGATGTGACCGAAGATATTCTTTGCACGTGGATTGGCTGCATCGGTTGCATGTCGACTTTTGTTGTTAGTCAACGTCACATACACCTCTTTTGTCTCCGGATGTACAGCCAACCATTCGGGGCGATCCATGGGGGTGGCACCCGCTATCTTGGCTGCCATTCGGCTGTGAATAGCAATATCTGCAGCATCAAACCCTTCGGTATCCGTGGGACTCGATTTGCGGGGAATATTGTTCACTCCAGGGGCGAGCTCTAGCCAAGTGCCTGTTCCATCAGCGTTAAATCGAGCAGCATACAACGTTCCTTTGTCGAGTAATCCCGACGTCTCTAAAACACCTGTTCCAGCTTTGGAGGTTGGATCCCATTTGCCTTCCGAAACAAACTTGTAAACATGCTGGTCCATTTCGTCGTCACCCATGTAGACCACGACTCGGCCGTCCGGTGCAACGGTTAGTTCCGAATTTTCGTGTCGAAATCGACCCAAGGCGGTTCGTTTGACAGGCTTGGAAGTTGGATCGTAGGGATCGATCTCGACAACATAACC
Source organism: uncultured Pirellula sp. (assembly GCA_903858115.1). Classification (GTDB taxonomy): domain Bacteria; phylum Planctomycetota; class Planctomycetia; order Pirellulales; family Pirellulaceae; genus JBKCUI01. The sequence continues at coordinate 45,631 of CAIOHR010000184.1, forward strand.
GAAACGCTCCGAGTCATTGTTGGGTTGCGAAAGATCAAAGCGGGGCAATTGTTCCCACCAACGATAGCCGGGGACCTTTTTCTGATTGATCGTGTAAAAGAATCCTTCCGCGCTGAGGCCATAGGCTTTTTGAGCGGTTGTGGGTTGAAAGCCCGAAGCGTTGGTTCCGAACACTCCTTGAAAGTTCTCTTCGCAGGTGAGGTACGTTCCCCACGGCGTTCGACCGGCCGCGCAATTGTTGACAGTCCCCCTCGCTTCAGTCCCAAGCTTCTCTTTCGCGGGGCCAGCCAACGACATCGGTGTGTCCGCGGTGATGCGACGCGCACGAGGGGACTTCACTACTTGCCAGCGACCATCTTTTTGTTTTGCAATCTCGACGATCGAGACACCATGCGATGCGATCGACTTCCGAACTTTTTCCATTGGCATCGGCTGGGGAGGAAGTGGTTCGATACCGTCTGCGAACAATAGAATTTGGTCGGTGTACTCGTGATTGATCGCCAAGAGTCCACGTTCGTTGGGATCAAAACCGGGAAGGGGAAAGAACTCCATCCCATCGTGTCCCATCCCAGCCTGTTTCTCTTGTTCGTCTGCGGAGTTGGAAGCGTTCGGCTGGAAAGCTGGAGATTCGCCATTGATAGGATCGCCCCATCGGTAGAGAACCTCTGCCGTGTATCCTTCTGGCACGACAACGCGGTCTTCGATCGATGGCGGAATACTTCTGAATTGGAACATCTGCGAAGTTTTTCGCGTCTCTGGAGCAGATGCGTGAACATCGAGTTCGGTCAAGGCAGCGACGCAAGCACCGCTTGTCAGGATATGCACAAACGAACGGCGAGAAAGCGATTGCTCGATGAGTTCTCGCATGGGCAAGCTGTTGGTCTTGGGATTCATGATGGCAATTCCTTGAGTCGTCGATACTTCATCAAAATGTTTCAAGTTCCTCTATGTTTATAACTCAATAAGCATAGGACACGAGAGCAAAAACCTCGAGTACAATCTCGCGAAGTCGAGTGGAACAGGGGTTTGGTCACTCGGAAAGAATCACTCGAGAATTATTGGATAGAGCTGGAAAAACATGATGCAAAAGGAAATGCTCGATCACGTTGTGGTGGTAACTGGCGGAGCGAGCGGGATCGGAAACGCGTCCGTGCGTGCCTTTGCTTCCCAGGGAGCCCGGGTTGCTATCTGGGATCAGTCGGAGGAAACAGCCACCATTGCGGATTCGATGAGTCGAGAGTTTGAGACAACGGTCGTTGGTGTGAAGACGGATGTTGCCGTTGAAGGCGATGTCCACGCAGCTTTGCGCACGACTTTAGAGAAGTTTGGTTCTGTCGATCACTTGGTTCATGGCGTCGCTATCGGTTCGGGCAAGTTTGGCTTCCCGTTTTTGAAGCTGGCTCCGAGCGATTGGCACCGGGTACTCCAAGTCAACATCATGGGAATGGTCCATGTCGCGCATGCGATCACGCCAGTGATGGTCCAACGGCAGCAGGGAAGTATGGTGTTTCTAGCGTCGGTTGCAGGACAGATCGGATCGCAAACCGACCCTCCTTATAGCGCTTCGAAAGCCGCCAACATCAATTTTGCACAATGCATGGCCAAAGATTTGGCTGGCCACAATGTTCGGGTAAACACCATTTGTCCTGGGATGGTCAAAACACCACTCAACAAATCTGTCTGGCAAGCGTGGTATGATCAAGCGTCGGAGGCAGACAGGTTGGACTACGACGAGTGGTCGCGTAGAAAAATCGAATCGATTGTGCCTCTCAAAAAATGGCAGACGCCGGAAGACATCGCCAACATGATTTACTTCTTATCTAGCTCTCGCGGTGCCCATGTCACCGGTCAAACGATCAACGTCGATGGTGGGTATGTCATGCATTGGTAGCGAAACGAGACGATTGGTTCACGACGGTAGTTAGCCACGGAAACGTGCCGCGTCGATCGCTGCCCATATATGCATAATCCAGCCCAGCAGCACGAACCATAACGCGGTTGCCGTCACGAAGAAGACCAATGCAGAAATCCATCGCCCTTGGATCAACTGCCCTAAACCTGGGTAAAAGAAACTGGCCAACGCACTGATGACGTTTCCTGTGGAGCCTGGCCCTTGCATGGTGATTTCGGTACTCATTTCTTTCCTGGCCTCTTTCTGTATGGCCTTGAACGTAAACAGTCCTATTTCGCTCGACGAAATCGATTCTTGGATATTTGCGTACGCTGATCATCATTTTCATGCTTTGTTGATCATCACTTGACGACAAAATTGACCATGCGGCCGGGGATGACGATTGCTTTGACAATCGCTTTTCCTTCAAGCCATTCATTGATCTTCTCGTGATTGCGGCCGGCGGCTTCCATTTGCTCAACCGTCGCATCGGCCGGGACCATGACCTTGGCTCGAACCTTGCCGTTGATTTGCAAGGGAATCTCAATCTCACTGGTTCGCGTCATCGCTTCGTCGTACGTTGGCCAAGGCTCGTACGTAAGTGATTGGTCATGCCCGAGCGCATGCCACAACTCTTCTGCAATATGCGGAGCATACGGCGCTAACAATAACACCAACGCCTCCATCGCTCGTTTGGGACGCACCGACTCCTTCGTAAAGTAGTTGACGAACTCCATCATTCTGGCGATCGGTGTATTGAAACCCAAGGTCTCAATATCCTTCGTTACCTGCAGGATCGTGCTATGCAGCACGCGGTTCTGCTCCGGAGTGGGCTCGACATCTTGAATGCAATCCAAAAGATCATTTCCGTCACTCTGCGTATCGATCATCAAACGCCAAACGCGGTCCAGAAAATTCCGAACGCCATTGACCCCTTTCGTGCTCCAGGGCTTGGTCGCCTCGAGTGGGCCCATGAACATCTCGTAGAGTCGCAACGAATCGGCACCATATTCCGAGACTACAGAATCGGGATTGATGACGTTCCCTCGCGCCTTCGACATCTTGTGCGCTCGACTATCGATTCGAATTTTGTCGTTCGAAATCAAAACAAAACTATCACCCACTTTGGTGACTTCTGATTCTTCGACTTTGACCGCTTCGACCAATTGTTTGGATACGCGATCGATCAATCCATTGTCGGATTTTTCTAACGCGGAGGAACTCACCCAACTGCCATCGGGAAGCCGGAAGCCTGTGAACTCCACCTCGCCGAGAATCATCCCTTGATTGACCAGTTTCTGAAATGGTTCCGGTTGTGAGACATGGCCTCGATCGTAAAGAACTTTGTGCCAGAAACGTGCATACAAAAGATGCAACACCGCATGCTCGGCACCGCCGATGTAGAGATCGACGGGCATCCAAGCTTTCTCTTTGGCTGGATCGACGATGGCATTCGCATTTTTTGGATCGATGAATCGCAAATAGTACCAACACGAACCTGCCCATTGAGGCATGGTATTGGTTTCTCGCCGATAGCGAACTCCATCGATGGTAACATAGAGCCACGAATCGTCTGCTTTGGCCAACGGTGGCTCCGGACGACCGTGCGGTTTGAAGTCCTCAAGGTGTGGTAAATCGACTGGCAATGTCGTTTGATCGACGGCTCGCTTGCGACCGGTCGGGTTTCCCTCTTTATCGAGTTCATGCAAGATCGGGAACGGCTCTCCCCAAAATCGTTGACGACTAAAGAGCCAATCGCGCAGTTTGTAATTCACCGCCCCTTTCGCGATCCCTTGCTGACTCAGCGATTCGATGATGTTCGACTTTGCTTGGTCGGTATCGAGCCCATCGATGGCACCACTATTCATCGCCTTACCTGGGCCGGTATAGCAAACCTGACCGGCTAGGATTGCATCGAGATCGTCGCTGCTGGATTCTGGCTTTACCACACAAACGATCGGTAGTTTGTACGCTTGGGCAAACTCAAAATCACGATCATCATGCGCTGGAACGGCCATGATAGCGCCTGTCCCGTATCCAATGAGTACATAGTCAGCGATCCAAACCGGGATCGGTTTGCCCGTGACCGGGTTAATCGCATGCGCACCGGTGAAGACACCTGTTTTCTTTTTGTCACCGTCGGTACGATCGCGGTCGCTCTTGAAAGCCGCAGCATCGCAATACGTTTTTACGGCGGCCGCTTGTCCGCTCGTGACGATCGACTTCACCAACGGATGCTCGGGAGCGATCACCATGTAGGTGGCACCGTAGAGCGTATCTGGTCGAGTTGTATAGACGCGTATCGTGCCCGATGGTTGTTGCTCTGGGAACGCAGACTCGGCCCGCGCAGCTTTCCAATCACTGAACTGTTCCGCAGCAATCACAGGAAAGTCCACTTCTGCGCCCGTACTCCGACCGATCCAATCCGATTGAAGCTTCTTGATACTCGGAGACCAATCGAGCGGCTCCAAGTCGTGGATCAATCGATCGCCGTACGCTGTGATGCGAAGCATCCATTGTCGAAGGGGAATGCGTTGGACGGGATGATTGCCTCGTTCGCTCTTGCCATCGATGACTTCTTCGTTGGCGAGAACCGTCCCAAGTCCCGGGCACCAATTCACGAGCGCTTCGTCTTGGTAAGCTAATCTGTGTCGATCTCGATACGCGTCCACGACAAATGCTCCAGCGGACTGAACGTCTGCTGGAATAGGAAGCTCCGCAATCGGGCGACCTTTCTGTTGTTCAAAGTCGAACCACGTGTCGTACAATTCGAGAAAGATCCACTGCGTCCATTTGAAGTAGTCGACATCGGTCGTCGACAAACATCGGTCCCAATCGTAGGAGAAGCCCAGCATCTTGAGTTGCCGAGTAAAGTTCGCGATGTTGTTTTCCGTACTCACACGGGGTGGTGTATTCGTACGAATCGCGTATTCCTCGGCGGGCAGTCCGAACGCATCGTAGCCCATCGGATGAAGGACTGTTTTTCCCTTCATCCGAGAGAAACGAGCGACGATATCGGTAGCGGTATAACCTTCGGGATGGCCGACATGTAGCCCCGCTCCGCTCGGATAAGGAAACATGTCTAGGACGTAGACTTTTTCCCCTCGAGGCATTTCCGGGCATTGAAATGTCTTGTTCACATCCCAATAGCTTTGCCATTTGGGTTCGATGGTTGCTGGGTTATACCGTGGCATAAGGCTTCGTTGATTGGTTTCGAGACAGAAAAGAATTAAGCGGAGTGAATGGCGCGACCATCCACAGCGAGTGCAGCTTCGTGCATAGTTTCCGCAAGTGTTGGGTGAGCATGGCAACTGCGAGCAATATCTTCGCTGCTTGCTCCGAACTCGATGGCGACGGCCGCTTCGGCGATCAAGTCACCGGCGCGAGCACCGATGATGTGGACGCCAAGCACACGGTCGGTCTTCGCGTCGGCGAGAATTTTGACTCGTCCCTCGATATCTCCGAGAGTCCGTGCGCGGCCGTTGGCACCATAGGCTCCGACGCCCTTTCGATATTCGATGCCCGATTGCTTGAGTTGCTCTTCGGTTTTTCCGACGGTCGCAATCTCGGGGTGTGTATAAACGATGGCCGGGATGCAATCGTAGTTGAAGTGCGCGTGGATGCCGGCGATTCGCTCTATGCAGACCACGGCTTCTTCCATCGCTTTATGAGCTAACATCGCACCGCCGATCAAATCGCCCAAGGCGTAGATACCTTTGACTGATGTTTGGTAGGTAGTTGTATCGACAGGAACGAATCCTCGTTTGTCGGTTTCGATTCCGGCCGACTCCAGTCCGATGTTTTGGGAGTTCGGAACTCGACCTGCAGCCAACAGAACGCGATCGCAGATGATCGGTTCAGCACCTTTGCAACGGACCACACATTGTCCGTTCTCTACTCGGGCACTCTCGACCCAGGAGTTGAGTCGGAACTCGATACCTTGGCGAGCAAAGATGCGTTGGGCTAGTTGGCTCAGTTCGTTGTCCATCCCGGGCAAGATTCGATCCATCGCTTCAAGTACGATGACTTCGCTGCCCAGTCGATTCCAAACGCTTCCCAGTTCGAGACCAATGTAACCGCCGCCGATCACGACAAATCGTTTCGGTACAGCGTTGTAAGAAAGCGCTGTCGTGCTGTTGCCGATCAAGTTGCCGTCCTCTTCGACTCCGCGCATCGAAGCAGGTCGAGAGCCTGTCGCGAGCACGATATGTTTTGCCTTGATCAAGAACGAATCGTTAGCGGTTTGGACTGCGATCGTGTTCGGATCGCGAAGTTGGCCAACTCCGTTGTATCCGGTTACTTTGTTCTTTTTGAAAAGCAAATCGATCCCGCTGGTCAACGTCTGAACCACTTGGTCCTTTCGCTTCATCATGGCAGCCAAGTCCAATTGGACGTTGTTGGCGATGACTCCGTGATTGCTCAGCCCTGTTTTGGTATCGTGATAGATATGGCTCGATTCGAGAAGTGCTTTGCTCGGAATGCAACCGACGCGAAGGCAAGTTCCACCAAATTTTGCATTTTCATCGATGCAGGCAGCATTCATCCCTAACTGCGCGGCTCGAATCGCAGCCACGTAACCACCAGGTCCCCCGCCGAGGACTACTACATCATGTTCAATTGTTTTCATTGCTTTATTGGATCTGTTTGGGAAAGCTGGAGCAAAATGGGAGGCCAAAACCTGCAAAATCGCCCACAAAGCTTAGCCACTGGGCCTTGTTTTCTAAAGACCTAAGAGACGCTTTCACGGTTCGATCCTTGGTGTAAACTGGCACACTATGATTGCGAAGCGAATTGATCGATTGGTGGAATGGACGAAATGGCCCGCGGCTTTTGCCGCGGTGGCGACCATTCCGCTCACGTTGGTCGCGATTTTCTGGCAACTCTCGAAATCGCTCGATTCCCCGGTCTTTTTGGTGATGTTTGTTGCTGGATTCGGTTTGCTATGTTTCGCCGTTCGAACGTCGCTAGGCAGTTCCCGATGGGTGAAAATGCTCTTCGGATGGTTGCATGACGGAACTCAAGCCGCAGTGGCGATGTTGATGCTCCACCCCGTGGTTGGGATTCGGAAAGAGCGAGTTCCAGATTCTTCGCGGGTTCGATGGCTTGGGAAAGGGAACTGGATCATGCTGGTTTCGCCCTACATCGTGCCCCTTTCGACGATCCTACTTTGGCTGGTTTCACTCCTCCTGTTTGCGGCCTTGCGAAGCGCGGTCCTCGGCTTCGGGTTGGGTTTACACTTGGCTTATGTGGGTTTTCAATGGAGTTCAGGGACGAGCGAACTGCGTCGATTGGGGAGCAAGTTCTGTTGGATGTTTTTGCCCGCTGCCAACTTAGCGATCGCAGGATTCGTCTTTGCATTCGCGATCGATGGTTTTTCCGGAGCCTGGGGGTTCGGCTACGACTGCATCACGATGCCATGGTCTGCATGGGAGTATGTGTACAACCTAATTGTAGGCGAGACGGTGGTTGAGCCCAAAGAGTGAAACTCACGTCGACGGAAAATGTTCCATCATCATCAATCATGGAACCGAATGTTGGCTGTGGATACGAAAAAATGATTAAAGCCTAGTGTAATCGTGGGTCTGGTTATAAACTCTCTCCCTGCGCGAAGCTGCATCTGGATGGTTTCGCTCCCCAAGAATTAGGTTGGCGATAAGGTCTTTCATGCGAGTGCTGGTTGTCGGTAATGGTGGTAGAGAACATGCCTTGGCGTGGAAGATCAGTCAAAGCCCACGCCTGAAGCGGCTGTGGGTTGCCCCAGGAAATGCAGGAACGGCTCTCGAAGCGGAAAACGTGGCAATCGCGGCAGACGACATCGCCGGATTGGTCGCCTTTGCAAAAAAAGAGTCGGTCGATTTGGTCGTCGTTGGCCCTGAGGTGCCACTCACGCTGGGATTGGTAGACGCGCTCGCGAATGAAAAGATTCGAGCCTTCGGACCCAACAAAGCGGCTGCACAACTCGAAGGAAGCAAAGTCTTCTGCAAGCTGTTGCTGCGACAAGCGGACGTGCCGACCGCCGACTATCAAGCGTTTCGGGATGCCGATAGCGCCATGCGTTACATCAAGACGCGATATCCTAACGAACGGGAGAAAGCACCCGTCGTTCTCAAGGCTGACGGCCTAGCGAGCGGCAAAGGAGTGATCGTTTGTTCGTATCGCGATGAGGCACTGGAAGCGATCGATCGAATCGGGCGCAAGAACGAGTTTGGGCGTGCGGGCGCTCAAATGATTATCGAAGAGCGACTCGAGGGCCCCGAAGCGAGCGTGCTTGCGATTACCGACGGAAAGACGATCCTTACCTTGCCTTCGGCGCAAGATCACAAAGCGGCTTACGATGGAGACAAAGGCCCCAACACAGGCGGCATGGGTGCTTATTCTCCGACACCGATTGTCACCGATGAATTGCTCGAAACGATCGAAGACAAGATCTTGGTGCCAACCATTCATACGATGAAGCGAAATCGCAAACCGTTTCGAGGTGTGCTCTACGCGGGTCTGATGCTGACGCAGTCTGGACCAAAAGTTTTGGAATACAACGTTCGATTCGGTGATCCCGAGTGCCAGCCATTGTTGATGCGGCTCAAAAGCGATCTTTTGGATATTCTAGAAGCGACTGTCGATGGAGCGTTGGATCAAATTGAATCCCCCGTTTGGGATCCGCGTCCTGCCATCTGTGTTGTCATGGCGAGTCAGGGCTATCCTGGCAGTTACGAGAATGGCAAGATCATTACCGGGCTCGAGAGTGCCGCGAAGATCCCGGATGTCAAGGTTTTCCATGCCGGAACCAAACTGGTTGACGGTCAAGTTCACACGAATGGTGGGCGTGTTCTCGGGGTGACGGCATTGGGAGATAGCTTGGCGATCGCGAAGCTCAACGCGTACACGGCAGTCCAGGCGGTGCGCTGGCCAGGTGCATGGTGCCGCAAAGATATCAGCGACAAAGCGAATCAGTATCTGGCATCGTTGACCGAGACATAGGGATATCGTAGAACGATTGTTCTCAATCGTTTTCGAAGCAATTAGGGACAACTGCTCTACTCTCGAACCCTAATTATAAAAAAAGGCACTCGCTTCCGAGTGCCTTTGAGTAGTCAAAACTGCTGTCTTCTATTTTCCAGGCATTCCTGGTGTGCGACCTTTCGCTGGCGCACCGGAGGAATCACCCCCGCCTCCACTAGCAGGACCTTCACCGGTCGCTGCTCGCCCTGGCGGAATAGGTGGCGCGTCTGGAGGATTTGTCACTGGCGGAGGCGTGCATCCAACAAGGATACTCGTCAAAACCATCGTACAAAACAAACTCTTACGAGACATTCAATACCTCAAATTCGAAATGATAAAGGACCGATTACTACTCGTTTGTCTGCGCAACTTCACCACCTGCACGTGTAGCGAGTTGTTCCAGGACGTTTTGCGATGTAGCTACTTGTCTTCCTGAAACCGAGTAGCTCAAGAATCGAACACTACCGTCTGCGAACGCCCAGTTAGCTCCACCTGGATGCAAGCTCCAGAAGTGATAACGATGGATATCGTTTGGATCGTTTTGCTGACCAGGGCGAAACCAGTCACCGGCAGCGTTGGGGTCACCGGCTCTTTCGTGAACCCCAAGGACGACGTCGCAAGCTCCAAAATATGGAGCGTCGCCCGAACCGGCCCACTGCCAACCGTATTCAAGCGTACTAGAAGTCGGTCTTTCGCCGATCATTACCGTGTTGCTAGTACCGTCAGTAACGTCCCCCATCCTCACGCCTGAATTGATGTAAACCATGCCGTCTTGACCCGCCTTCGCGACGGTAGCGCTTCCTGTGCCAGGTTCAAGAAACTGGTGCGTTCCAGCGACTGCAAGGTATTGAGTTAGAGCGGCGACGTGCCGTGAGTTACCTGGATCCACCCATGATTCTCCACCCCGTGGTGCAGAAGGGCATGCAAACGTCGGCGACTTTTGGCCGATCAAACTCTGATCGGACCCTGTTAGAGAGCCGAAGTAAACGCCGGCACGATTTTGCCACCACGGCCAGCTTGCACCTCCTCGCGAGCCGTCAAAAGTCACCGTGTTGTAGAGATTTCCGTATTCGATAAATGGTGCAATCCGCATTGCCCAGCTCCAGAACGGACCTTCCTTCGGATATCCGTTCGGTGCATATCCGCCCGGCGCATCTCGTCTGCCACGCGTGGTATACCATGTTCGCCCGAGTTGGTGAGCAGACGGAAACCGTCGGTAGGTGTCGTGATGATTGTGCATCGCGAGCGCCAAGTTCTTTAGATTATTGATGCACTGCATGCGTCGCGCCGCCTCGCGAGCCGCCTGGACAGCAGGCAGAAGCAAACCCACCAAAATCCCAATAATTGCAATAACTACCAGCAGCTCTACCAACGTAAAGCCAGCCCGTTTCTTGTAACGAGACATACGAACCCCTTTGAAATAAAGACAGAACTTCAAACAGAAAAACGAAAGGGAAGAACGACAGCGGACTGACGTTCGCTATAGCAAGCCGACAGGCGAGGAAGGAAAATGAACCAGGCCGGCCACCTATCATTGTGAGAGTTGCTACGTGTGTGTGCAGCGTATGTCAATAGAACAAATCGTGAATTCACTGTCAAGTTTTTTCTAATCTTGCGACTATTTTTCCAAAGATTGAGACACCGCAATTATGGGTTGCAATTCAAGCTAAGGGATACTTCGAGTCCGCAGAGATAATTCAAAGTAAATTTAAGATACATTAAAGATATCGGAATTTGTTTAGAAATTTTGCGGGATTATTTCTTTTCGCGCGATGCGGAACTGGTTCTCTTGCTTGCTTTAGAAGCCCAAACTGGAACACCGTTCGCATTGGAGACAGATCTCCGCCCCGTGCCGATTGGTGAAATAGCAGCTTTTGAAAGAGAAAATCATGACTTGGACCATTGAAAAAACAATTCTTGTTCCTTTCGACTTTTCAGAGCCATCGCATGCTGCGATGGATAAGGCGATCGAGATTGCTTCGCAGCCATCGCTGGTTCACGTGCTGCACGTGCTCCCTCCATTTGTTCCGCTGGCTCCTGAGGGAATACCTATCGAGTGGAGCGATGATCGACTTCGCATGGAACAGGCCGAAAAACACTTGAAAAAAGAGCTGGACGATCCCCGATACGAAGGAGTTGTCTGCGAAGTGTTGATCGGTGATCCGGGAACAGAATGTGCCGATCGCGCTGAAGTTCTCGATGCCGGCTTGATCGTCCTTCCGTCTCATGGCAAGAGCGGACTGACTCGACTCTTGCTGGGTAGCGTCACTGAAAGGATCGTTCGACTTGCAAAACGCCCGGTGTTGGTTCTCAAGATCTAAATGCGCTGGCTGTTGAAAGCAATAAAACGGCAAACGAGTCATTGTGACTCACTTGTGGCCACTGAGTGTGCGGTAAAGGATCAGCACCCTCACGCCTTCAAGCGACATAGCCGAGCCGAATCTTATTTTTTAACAGGTGCCGTCACTCTCTTGGGAACGACAAAGAATGCGATGACGATCGCGGTGATCAGCATCAGGCAGGCCAGGCCGAAAGGTGCTCCGTGCCATTTTGGATCTCGCTCGGGTGCCGCAGACCAGTAGAACACGGCTGCGTAAAGCGATGGACCGATCATGCCTGACAATCCTATGATGGAGCTGTTAGCACCGGAAAGGCGACCTTGATCGAGCGGTCCGATTCGCGAGGACATCACGCCGTTGATGGAAGACTGAAAGAACCCCATCAACGCAAATAGTATGGTGGAATAGTAAAATGTGTTTCCGTCCCCTGCGATGGCATAAGCAGCGAAACCGATAATGCCACCCGTCAGTCCGACGAAAACCAAAACACGCTCGCCGAATGTCTTGTTCGCAGGACGGACCAACCCTCCTTGGACAATCATGTTGAGGATCCCGACCGTTCCGAGGGTAAGTCCAACTTGTTTCGGTGTCCATTGAAAATAGTGGCCTGTGTAAAGAACGAATACATTCTGGAATGAAAGATGCGCTAGCTGATAGAAAAAAAGTATCGTCGCCATTGGAAGGAGCCCTTTAGCGGAAAGCAGCAGTCTCAGCGATCCGAGCGGATTAGCACGCGCCCAAGAAAAAGGGCTTCGTTTTTCAGGTGGGAGCGACTCGGGCAAAACAAAAAAACCATAAAGCCAATTGGTCAAGGTGAGGGCAGCCGAGACCCAAAAGGGCAACCTCAGATCGATCTCGCCTAATAGTCCGCCAACGATCGGACCGAGAACGAACCCAACTCCGAACGCAGCGCCGAAGAGGCCGAATGCTGCAGTGCGTTTCTCGACCGGAGTGACATCGGCCAAGTACGCTTGAGCTGTAGAAAAACTAGCAGCGGTTATGCCAGTAATGACCCGGCCGACCAAAAGCCACCACAAAGTGGGTGCCAGTGCCAGGAGGATGAAGTCGAGTCCTAGCCCAAATGCGGAAACCAGCAGAATGGGGCGTCGCCCGAATTGATCAGATAGTGCGCCGATGATCGGAGAGCTAAAGAACTGCATCAACGCCCAAAGCGTACCGAAGAGGCCGACATAGTACGAAGCTGAACGCTCATTTCCGCCTACCAGTTCCGTGATGAGCTTTTGAAGAACGGGAATGATCAATCCCAAAGAAAGAACGTCGAGAACGACCGTGATGAGAATGAACGCTATGGCGGCTTGTCGAGGGCGTTTTGTATTCGCGGGCTCGTTTGACGGCTCATTCGAGAAAGGATTATCCGGCATTCGCGGTTCTTGGTGTTATTGGTGAGTTGTTCGCGAAAAAGCCCTTTCGAGTCCTCGTCGCCGCCCAAATTGCGGTTCTGTAACCGCGGTTGCTTTCATCGGCAGCCCTCAAGGTCGAAGAAGCTGGTCTGACGACAGACCGTTGTAACCTTTTCGACGACAGGTGTGTCGAAAACGAGTCTCGCAATTGTGACTTCTTTTCGACAAAGTCAGTCTTTTTATTGGCAGATTTGGGTACAAACGTCAAAACGATTGCACTATAATAGCGATAACCTCGCGGCGAACCTAGCACTGTTTGCCCATCCTCCCAACCACTTCCGCTGAATTCACACAAAACAAACATGGCGGCCCGAATGGAATCGTTCGACGCTGGTCCTGTTGTGGTTTCAGCACTTTACTCCACAGATTCATCTTTACGGATTTACTTTTAAAGGAGCTTCAATATGCGCTGTCTTGGAAACCCACTTGGTCGTCGAGGATTTCTTACTGTCGGAGCACTAGGTGGGCTGGGGCTCTCCATGGGGGATCTGTTTCGGATGCGAGCACAGGCGGATCAGAAGCATTACGACTTTATCAGCGCCAAGGCTGACAGCGTCATCCATATTTTTCTTCCAGGCGGTATCGCACACCAAGAAACCTTTGACCCGAAACCGTATAGCCCGCTCGAATATCGTGGAGAGCTTGGCGTTGCCAAAACGAAAAGCGGCGACGTCTTCTGTGAGACAGTACCAAAGCTCGCAGCGATCTCTGATAAGCTAACGGTTATTCGATCGATGACCCACGGCGAAGCAGCCCACGAGCGCGGCACGCACAACATGTTCACCGGTTACAAGCCATCGCCTGCACTCGTATTCCCGAGCTTTGGGTCGGTCATCAGCCATGAATACGGACCCCGCAAAAACCTACCGCCTTATGTCGCGATTCCGAATTCGCCAAACGAGTTTGCTGGCACTGGCTATTTGAGTTCGTCCTATGGTCCATTTAGTTTGGGGGCAGATCCGGCCAACAAGGGATTTCGCGTTCAGGACTTAAGCTTGCCCAATGGAGTCGATATGGCTCGCTTCGATCGACGACGTTCTGCACTCGATGCGGTGAACTCGCACTTTCAAGAGAAGCAAAAGTCCGATGCGATCAGTGCAATGGATACGTTCTATCAACGAGCCTACTCCTTGATCAGCAGCGAAAAAGCCAGAGAAGCGTTCAACATCGAAGCCGAGGATGGTGGACTTCGAGACAAATATGGACGCAACACGGCCGGCCAGCGATTGCTCATGGCTCGACGATTGGTCGAAGCTGGTGTCCGTTTCGTAACGGTGACTTACGGTGGCTGGGACATGCATAATCAAATCTCCACCGGAATGCGCCGCGATATGCCTGCACTCGATCAAGGGTTGGCTGCGCTCATCGAAGATCTTGAGTCTCGTGGGCTTTTGGAGCGAACGTTGATTATGGTTAGCAGCGAATTCGGCCGAACACCCAAGATCAATAACGAAGCGGGCCGCGATCACTGGCCGAAGGTATTCTCGGTAATGCTCGCAGGTGGTGGGGTCAAGGGAGGTCTGGTTTATGGTTCATCCGATGCAACCGCAACCGAACCCGAATTCGACCCGGTCTCGCCCGAAGACTTGGCGACGACGATGTACCATCTTCTCGGCATCGTTGCAGACAAAGAGCTTATGGCTCCTGGCGATCGTCCGATCGAGATATGCGATGGTGGAAAATTGATCGACGGTATCCTTGCTTAATCTCGAAGGGATCTTTCGTATGCTAAGTCAATTTCGGCACCTTGCGTGCCTTGTTACGATGGCGGCGTGCGCTTCTTTCGCCACCGCGGGGCACCCTGACGCTAATGTGTTGTCGATACCCGGACTGCAACGCGGTACGTCGGCGGAGATCAAGATCTCGGGAGCACGTTTAGGTGATGCCAACGCATTGCTGTTTTACTCCCCCGGTCTCTCGGCTTCGAACATTGTGAAGGTCGATGCGAACAACATCACCGCCACGATCACCGCAGAACCGACGGTCTTACCAGACTTGCATGCCTTTCGTGTTGTCACCAACACGGGGATCAGCAACATGCGTTTGCTAGGTGTGTCGGCGATGCCTACTGTTCTCGAAGCCGAACCAAACAATGACTTCAGCAAACCTCAACTGATACCCTACAACTCCACCGTCGACGGTGTCGTCTTGAACGAAGATGTGGACTACTATGCAGTCGAGTTAAAGGCAGGCCAAAAGCTGAACGTCGAGCTCGAAGGGTTGCGTTTGTCCTACCTCAACGACTTCTTCGATCCCTACATTGCGATCTATGATGAAAAGCGTTTTGAGATTGCAGCTAGCGACGACTCGGTCTTCCTGCAACAAGATTGCCTGGCTGCCATCACCGCACCTTCGGATGGAAAATATGTTATCGAAGTCCGCGAAAGCAGCTTCGGCGGCAATGAGCGGGCCAAGTATCGATTGCATATCGGTGGCTTTCCTCGTCCTGTAGCAATACTTCCTAGTGGAGGACCGCCAGGAAAACCATTGGAAACGACTTGTATTGATGCTCTCGGCAACACATGGCAAGAGACCTTTACCATGCCCGCGATGCCAATAGAAACACACCAAGTGTGGTCGCAAGCGAACGGAGTCATTGCACCGTCACCGAATTTCCTGAGAGTCCAAGACATTCCGAATGTCATGGAATCTGAACCCAACGCGGATCACAACAAAGTCGAAACCGTGAGCGCGATACCGGCAGCTTTCAACGGTATCCTAGAATCGGCAAACGATCGAGACTTTTGGGTCTTTGAAGCGAAAAAGGACCAGCAATTAGAGATACGCGTTCATGCGAGGAGTCCACTCCGATCGCAAGTGGATGCGATGTTGCAGGTTTGGAAAGTGGGCGGCGGATCCATCGCCGGCAATGATGATTCGGGCGGTCCTGACAGCTATCTTCAATTCAAAGTTCCTGCAGATGGAAAATACGCCCTTTGCGTCTTTGATCATCTCGGTCGGTTTGGCAAACACTTCGTCTATCGCGCCGAAGTGTTGCTTCAAACACCTGCCGTGGAAGCGACGATCACCGAGCAAGAACGCTATGTGTCGCAAACCGTCGAAGTGCCCCGTGGTGGACGGATGGCGATCGAAGTCAATGTGGGGCGAAAGTTCGTGGGTGGTGATGCAAAAATCTTAGCGAAAGACTTACCACCCGGAATGACTCAGGAAGACGCGATGTGTCCTACGGATCTGGGGAAAGTCATGATGTTGTTTCATGGCGATGCGGCAGCTCCTAATGCAGGGAAACTAGTCGATTTCATGACCACCATTCAATCGACACCCGAAACGGCCATCGTTGGGAAATTACGCCAACGAACACAAATGGTGCGAGGCCAAAACAACGTGGATGTTTGGGGACGCTTTGATGATCGACTGGCGGTGGCTCTGATCGATCCCGTTCCCTTTGAAATGACGGTAGTGCAACCGCAAGTCCCGCTCGTTCGAAACGGTTCGTTGGCGTTGACGATCAACATCAAGCGAGGAGAAGGCTTCGACAAACCTGTTGGCGTACGACTTCTCAATCCACCACCAGGCGTGGGTGCGTCGGCAGTTACGATCCCGGGTGACAAGTCTACGATCGAAATGCCTCTAACCGCGAACAATGGAGCCGCTATACGCAAATGGCCACTCGTGTTGATGGCTACAACCGATGTTGGTTACGGGCCAGTCAAACTAGCGAGCGAGTTCTTTCAAGTCGAAGTGGCAGAGCCGCTCTTCGAATTCAAGTTCGCGAAAACGGTTGCGGAACAAGGCAAACCGGTCGATGTTGTATTGGGGGCAAAACTCAAGCGACCAGTCGAGGGGAAAGTTGAAATCGAGATTCTCGGCGTCCCACCTGGAACAACAGCCACGAACGCAAAACAAGTGCTTGCACCCGAGATCGATCGGCTGGCCTTTGCGCTTCAGATCCCAGCGGAGACTCGGGCTGGAAACTATAAGACAATTGTTTACCGAGGCACCGTGACCAGCGACAAAGGTGTCATTACACAAACCAATGGTAACTCCGAGATTCAAATCGATGTTCCCATTGCACCTCCCGCTTCGACTCCTGCAACTTCCGTTGCCGCGACACCTGCGACTCCGGCTGCCCCAACGGACAAACCGTTGACTCGGCTCGAGCAACTTCGACAACAAAGGGGCAAATAACGATGAAGCTCTCGTATGCTTTGAGGAAAATCAGTATGGACGCTACAGTCTTGCATCGCGGTTTGTTCGCCTTTCTCGTTGCTTGTTTTCCATGCACTTCGTTCGCTGAAGAGGAAAACAAAGACGCTGCAAAGAATGCTCCGGCGGCATCCGTAACACCGGCACCTGCAACTCCTACTGTCGCGCCGAGTTCCCAGCCCGCTGCGAACGCATGGAAATCACTTAGCGTCTATCCACCCGTCGTCAAACTCAGCGCCCAAACAGACGCTCAGCATTTGATCGCTATCGCTACGCGATCGGATGGTGTTACCAAAGATGTAACCGATCTTGTCGAATGGTCGATCGCTGCCCCCGATTTGTTGCATTGGAAAGATTTCGTTCTCTCTCCGAAAGCTGACGGAACCACCCAAGTAAGCGCTACTTGGAACGGAATGTCTGCTAACGCATCGGTTGAGAATTCGAACTCGCAACAACCTAGGCCGATCAGCTTCGAACGAGACGTGATGCCGGTGCTGACTAAGGTCGGGTGCAACACAGGTTCCTGCCACGGCGCTGCGCGAGGCAAGGATGGATTCCGATTGAGTTTATTCGGATACGACCCCGCCGGGGACTATCAACGGATCACCCGCGAGATCGGTATCCGCCGGATCAATCTGGCGGTTCCTGAACAAAGCTTGATCCTTCTGAAAGCGGTAGGAGCAGTGCAACACTCCGGAGGCAAGAAGATCGAGCCAGGTAGCCAACATTACCAAACCATTTTGACGTGGTTGAAAAACGGAGCACCGATCGACGCGACGCGTCCTCCTGAAGTAACCAAAGTCGATCTATACCCAACGCAAGCGGTCATCGAAGGGGAAGCCAACAAACAACGACTCGTCGCAGTCGCCACCTATGCCGATGGAACACAACGAGACGTTTGGGACTTGGCCGCCTTTACTACCAACAATGAGCGCACCGCCGCGGTCGCGATGGATGGTGTGATCACCAGTGGAGTTCGCGGCGAAGCGTTCGTCATGGCAAGATTTGATACGCACACGGTCGGAGCACAAGTGCTCGCGTTACCAGGTGAACTTAGCTACAAGTCGCCCGCAGCAGATGGCAACTATCTCGATACGCTGGTCAAAGCCAAGCTTCAACGGCTTCGATTACCAGAAAGCGCCATATGCACCGATGAAGAATTCATTCGCAGGTCGACGATCGATATCACGGGTCTGCTACCCACCGAAGAAGAGACGCTGGCGTTCGTTGCCGATGCATCTGCAGATAAACGTTCGCGATGGATCGATACGCTTCTCGAACGAAAAGAGTTTAGCGAGATTTGGGCGCTCAAGTGGTCAGATATCTTGATGATTAAGAGCAACAATCAAGTAAGCTACAAAGCTGCATATCTTTACTACAACTGGCTGACCAACAAGATCGCAGCGAATACTCCGATCGACCAAATCGTGCGTGAGTTGATCACTGCGACAGGAGGCACTTTTCAAAATCCCGCCACCAATTTCTATCAAGTGGAATTGGACCGGCTCAAACTGTCGGAGAACGTCGCACAAGTCTTCATGGGGATACGTACCCAGTGCGCTCAATGCCATAACCATCCGTTCGATCGTTGGACGATGAATGATTATTACGGCTTCGTTGCGTTCTTCTCACAAGTTGGCCGAAAACAAAGCGAGGACTACCGACAGTTGCTTGTGTTCAATAGTTCCGGAGGAGAGGTCAATCATCCAGTCGGTGGGGCTGTTGTGAAACCCAAGTTTCTCGGTGGAATCGAACCCGACACCGCAGGGAAAGATCGCCGCGCAGTCTTGGCCAATTGGATCACCAGCAGCGAGAATCCCTACTTTGCAAAGAGCATTGCAAACCGCGTCTGGGCGCACTTCACGGGCGTTGGGATCGTCAATCCGGTCGATGATTTTCGGGCCAGCAATCCACCGAGCAATCCTGAATTGCTCGACGAACTCGCCGAGAGAATGGTCGACTACAAATTTGATATGAAGCGAATTGTTCGTGACATTTGCAATTCGCAAACCTACCAACGCTCGGTGACTCCGGTCGAGGGGAACGAAACGGACGAACGAAATTATTCCCACGCCACGGTACGCCGAATTCCTTCGGAAAGCCTACTCGACTGTATTTCTCAAGTGACCAATACGAAAGAAAAGTTTCGTGGATTGCCTCAGGGAGCCCGCGCAGTACAGATCGCAGACGGAGCGACAAGCAATTACTTCTTGACATCCTTCGGTCGCAGCCAACGTACAACGGTTTGTGCAGACGAAGCAACGACAGACCCTTCGCTCTCGCAAGCATTGCACTTGATCAATGGCAACGCCACCAGTGGTAAAGTTGCTCAAGGTGGGTTGTTGAAAACGTGGAAGGATCAAGGTCTCAATCAAGATCAAATCATCGAGAAAATCTACGTTCGTAGTCTTGGAAGAAAGCCGACGGAGATGGAAGCGGCCAGCTTGAAAAAGTCCGTTGCCGAAGCTCCCAACGCGGATCAAGGATTGCAAGACGTCTTCTGGGCAGTGCTCAACAGCCGAGAGTTCATTTTCAATCACTAATACATCATGAAGAAGATACTGATATCTGCTGCTTTCGTAGCCATCTCTTGTTTGCCAGCCGTTGCGGAAGAGCCTGCCAAGATCACGTTTGACGATCACGTTAAACCGATTTTGCGCGAGCACTGCACCTCGTGTCACAACGCCAATGACAAGAAAAGCGGCTTGGCCCTCGATACTTATCAAGCGGTGATGGCAGGAGGTAGTGGTGGTGATGCGGTGGTCGCTGGTGATCTCGACTCATCGCGACTCTATGCGTTGGCTGCCCATAAAGAGCAGCCGTATATGCCTCCAAATCAGGATATGATTCCGCAAGCCAAAGTCGATTTGTTGAAGACATGGATTGAGCAGGGAATGCCGGAGAATAGCGGTTCCGAGATCAAGAAGCCAAAAGCAAATGCGATGGCAATCGCGGTCAAAATCGGTCGCCCGGAAGGTGCCCCGCCGATGCCTCTGACGATGCTGAAGCAAACTCCATTTTCGACGCAGCGGGCCGCGACGACGGCAGCCATAGCAGCCAGTCCATGGTCGCCGCTAATCGCGGTTGGCGGACAAATGCAGATCTCGTTGTATCATAGCGAGACAGGCCAGTTGATGGGTATCCTCCCCTTCCCCGAAGGCGAGCCTCAGTCGATTACGTTCTCGCGCGATGGAAAACTGGTACTCGTCGGAGGTGGCAAACACAGCCATTCCGGCTTCGCTGCGCTCTATGACATTGCCACGGGCAACCGCATCGCTCGCGTCGGTGATGAGCTTGATATCGTGCTCTCAGCGGACATCAATGACAACAATCAATTGATTGCGTTGGCGGGACCGCAAAAGATGGTTCGCGTTTATGAGACACTTACCGGGCAACTCAAATACGAACAAAAGAAACACACCGATTGGATCTATTCGGTTGCCTTTAGTCCCGATGGATTGTTGTTGGCTACTTCGGATCGGAGTGGTGGTCTCATCGTTTGGGAAGCGGACACGGGACGGCTTTATCTCGATCTTCAAGGACACAAGGGTGAAGTACGCTCGGTCGCTTGGAGGCCCGATTCCCAAGCGCTCGTCAGTGCATCGATGGATGGCACTCTCAAGATGTGGGAAATGAACGAAGGCAAGGTTCTCAAATCATGGGATGCCCATCCTCGCGGTGCGATGGCTGTAGCCGTTTGCAATGACGGAACGATCGTATCCACCGGTAAAGACAATAAAGTAAAGGTTTGGGATGCAGGCGGAAACGCAGCCGGGGAGATGCCAGCCCTCGTCGAAGCAGGGCATGAAGTCGCCATCACCGTCGATAGCAAACAAGTCGTAGCTGGTGACTGGGCAGGCAATGTACGTCTTTGGCAACGAGCCACTCCAGCGAATGAAACGCCACTTCCAGCAAACCCAGTTCCACTCGAAGCGATGCTGGCCAAGTCGCAAACCGCATTGGAGCAAGCGACCGTCGCAATGCAGTCGCTTCAAAAAGAGTTTATGGAAAAGAGTTCACAGCTAGGCGCGATCCAAAAGCAAGTTGTCGATTTGCAAACACAGTTGTCGGCGGCTGTCACGCAGGTCCAATCGTTGACCGAAAAGCAGAATCAGATCAAACCGAACTACGATTCGCTGACAGCCCAATGGAAAGCCAAGAGCGAGGAGATGATCCCTGTTCAGTCGAGTCGGCAGTCAAAACTGCAGATGCTCGCGGCAGCGAAGAATAACAAGAGCAAGTTCGATAGCGGGATCGCCGAGCTACAAAAACAAAATGCGGTAGCCGGTGCAGACTCTGCAGCTATCGGGACGAAGGTAGCAGAGTCTCAATTGCAATCTAGCATCCAAACGGCTGCACTAACTCAGATCGCAGAAGATCTTGCTCCCATCGAAGCAGATTTCCTGGTCCGAGAAAAGCAACTCACCGAACTGAAGCCGATGGTCGACGCAATTACTTCGGAGTGGAACATCGTTGCGAAACAATTGGCACAGCAAACAGCTTTAAAGGGAACCTTGGAGCCTAAGGTAGAACCGTTGAACGTAGCACTCAAATCGGCGACAGACGCGGCCGCGGCAACCAAAACAAAATTGGATACAGCGACCACCCAATTACAGCAGCATCAAGCGTCGGTAGCTCAGATTCAATCCGACATCGCTATGTTTGCAAACCGATTGACGGAGCTAGCCCAGAAGCGGACTGCGGCCGAACAAGCGTTGGCGGGAGTGGCGGCTCAAATCGAACCATCGCAATCGAATGTGAATGCAGCCAAGACGCAGGTGGACACGATTGCAGCAGAGGTTGCCAAGGTAGAGCAGCAGTTGGCCGCGTTGCAGAAACGTCTCACCGAAGAACAAGCAAAGAAAACTACTGCATCGAATGATATGAAGACGAAGCAGCAGGAACTCGATGTATTGCGAGAGAAATCGCAACAGCTTGAGACAGAACTGGCAAACCATGCGATGCAAACGCAACTGTTCGAACAAAGCTACGGCAAGAAGTAAGCATTGAGTTACGCTGCCTCTTGGGGATGCTGAATAATCTAGCTTGGTCTCTAGAGTTTGGGCGATTGGAATCGCTATCACTGTAGCTGGTACGTTCGCTAGCATTCGGACTGGGGATATTGGCTCGGTTCGACTTGACCCGCCATTCGGTCGTCGGATACTCTGCTGCGGACGATAGGATAGCTCACTCTAGAACCGACAAGGATTGTCGTATGTCGCAGGCTGCACCCAAGCAGACGCAAGTACCGCTATTGGATGTCAATCGCGGAAACCAAGCACTTCACGCGGAAATCATGGAGGCGATCGAATCCGTTGTGAGCAGCGGTCGCTTTCTTCACGGACCGGACGTGGGTGAGCTCGAATGTAAGGTTGCGGGTGTCTGTGAGACCAAACACGCCATCGGATGTGCGTCGGGAAGCGATGCATTGTTATTGGCATTGATGTCGATTGATATCCAACCGGGCGATGAAGTGATCGTCCCAAGCTTCACCTTTTTCGCAACCGCCTCAGCGGTCTCTCGACTCGGGGCGATTCCCGTTTTTGTCGATATCGATCCACACACCTACAACATTGACGCTTCCTTGATCGAAGGTAACATTTCGTCAAGAACCCGAGCGATCATTCCTGTTCATTTGTTCGGACAATGCGCCGCCATGGATCGCATTTGCGGTATCGGGCAATCGCATAACATCACCATCATCGAAGATGCCGCGCAAGCGATCGGTGCCACCTACCTCGATCGACCTGCAGGATCGTGGGGCGAAATGGGTTGCCTCAGCTTCTATCCGACCAAAAATCTTGGCGGAATGGGAGATGGCGGAATGATGGTTTGCCATAGCGATACACTGGCTAGCAAGCTCCGTCTTCTAGCATCGCATGGGATGTCGCCGCGTTACTACCATAAAGTCTTAGGAATCAATAGTCGCCTCGACACGATCCAAGCAGCCGTTCTGCGCGTGAAGATGGCTCATCTCCAAGCTTACAGCGAAGCCCGCCAGAGCAATGCCGCTCGGTATAACGATTTGTTGTCCAAACATGGTTTAACGCAATGGTTTGAATTGCCGTACCATGCACCCGAGGCAGGTCACGTTTGGAATCAATATGGCATCCGCGTTCATTCAGGGCTTCGAGATGCGATGCGTCGCCATTTGACAGAGATGGGCATCGGCAACGAAGTCTATTATCCTGTCCCTCTGCATCAACAAGAGTGCTTCCGCGAACTAGGGTATGCGACGGGCAGTCTGCCTGAGACCGAAACTGCCGCCGCAGAGATTTTGCATCTCCCGATCTATCCCGAGTTGACGGAGTCGGAACAAGATATGGTCATCGAGGGTATCAAGCGATTTTATGCTTCAGCCACCCTACGTCGAACTGCCTAAGGAAGCGGGGCGTCGATCGTAACACGGACCGAAACCGTGGGCTAGCGCCCTTCGGCTCATCAGCCGCAACGCGCTAGCGTCCGGTTCAGCCCGACAAATGATCGATGCCAGGAAGCGGGCAGGTAACAATACGTTCATCTTGGAAGAACATTAGCATGCGAATACTTGTCTTGGGTGCGCATCCTGACGATGCCGAGTTCTTTGCAGGAGGCTTCCTTGCAAAACGAGCGGCAACAGGCGCAACCATTCGAATTGTAAGCGTTACGAACGGTCAGTCTGGCCATCAGTCGATCCCTGAAGTCGAACTGATCAACATCAGGCGATCAGAAGCCTCCAGAGCAGGAGCCGTGATCGGAGCCGCGTATGTCACCGGAGATTTTCCGGACGGATCGTTGCAACCGACGCTTGAGTTGCGATCGTTTGTCGTAACGGAGATACGCAAATTTGCACCGGATCTTGTTTTGACACATCGGCCTTTCGACTACCATCCGGATCATCGAGCGGTAGGGCAAGCGGTACAAGATGCATCCTACATGGTATTGGTACCGAAAGTGGTACCTGCAATCGCTCCACCGACGCGCGAGCCAATCGTCGCTTACATGAACGATCTGTTTACGCGTCCGTGCCCGTTTCGAGCGGATGTTGTCATGGACGTGTCAGACTATCTGGATAAAGCATTGGCCATGATGGAATGCCACGAGTCACAGTTCTTTGATTGGTTACCGTGGATTGAGAGAATCGACGACCAAGTACCCAAAGAACGATCGCAACAGCGAATCTGGCTTCGCGAGTGGTATCGGGAGAAACTCAAAGTTCGTATCGACCGATTCTGGGGCGATCGACCAGGTCCGCGTCCAGAAATGGTGGAAGCGTTCGAGATCTCCGAATATGCCGGAAAGCCAAGCGAAACGATGATGAACGAGCTCTTTTCGTAGTGGCATTACCTCGATTGGACTACCATATAGATCGTAAATTCTCGCCCGTTAAGTTCACCTTGGCAAACACTTGATAGCGATTTAGGTAATGAAAGACCCTCAATCGGAACCGCCTTGGTCCACTCATACCCCCTGTCGAATCTCGGCTGCCGGATTCCGAATCGTCTGCCAACGATACCGAACTGGCTCGTCTTGTAGCGATCAAGCTTCCTCACCGTCGCATGTGCAGCGAAACAGCCAAACGATCCTATTTGCTTGATTGCCTCTCCCAAGGCATGGCGAAGATGCAACTGAACTTGATTCCAGCGTATTCCCTCCCGCGGAAACGGGATTCAGTTCATAATGTCACAAATACAACCTCGATCAGATTCTTTCGAATCGAGTTGCATTCATCACGCTGAATGAGTTTATCGTTCAGCTAGGAACAAACCATTGGGAGTATCAATGTCTATCATCACATCGAGGCGCGCGCTTCTTCAGATGACCGGTTCTGCATTGTTGGCGGTTACTTCTCCGGTGATGGCCCAAACACCGATCCGACGATTTGGGAATGCTAAGTTTACACCTACATTGAATGCCTATTCATTTCTTGAATTGCTCAATGCCAACCGCATCGACTCGACGAAAGGCATCGACCTCTTCGGAGTCTGCGATTTTTGTGCCCAACACGACATCGAAGCTGTGGATCTGACAGGGTACTTTTTTCCTGACTACCCAAAGCCTCCAGACGATACGTTCGTGAGCCGCCTCAAAAAATATGTTCATGATCGAGGAATCGTCATCAGCGGGACTGGAGTAAAAAACGACTTTGCGACGGCGGACAAAACGGTTCGCGCCGAAGGCGTACAATTGACAAAGGATTGGATCGAAGCCGCAGCAAGGTTTGGTGCGCCTGTCGTTCGCGTCTTTGCTGGGCCGATTAAGGAGAAAGATTGGAAGCAAGCCGCAGGCGGTGCCAGACGTGAGGATGTTGAAAAATGGATGGCGGACGATCTCCGCACTTGCGCAGAGTATGGCCAAAAGTTTGGTGTGCTCGTGTCTGTGCAGAACCACGGCGATTTCCTTAGTTCGGGCCCAGAACACCTTAGCCTTCTCAAACGGGTGGATCACCCTTTTTGTGGCGCGCTCGTAGACACAGGTAAATATCTTACCGCCGACCCGTATGCGGACATCGCCATGATGGTACCTTACGCTACGAACTGGCAAATCAAGGAAACTTTAGGTAGCACCCTCAAGTCGCAGCCAACCGACTTTAAAAAACTTGCGAGGGTCATCCGGGACGGCGGCTACCGTGGATTCGTTCCAATCGAGACTTTGTCCATGGGTCGTAAAGACTACAATCCTTACGTCGAGATAGTAAAAGTTCTAACCGCCATGCGGGAGGCAATCGCTGAATTGAATTAAACGGACGCCTATTGCACGAGTAGCTTGAATCTCTCACCAACAACTTCGTCGCGTCGATTGGTCTTTGATTTCTCGTCGGATTCCAACTGATCCAATCTTGCTCGCAAGTCTTCAATCTCCGCGCGGCGGATGGCTCGCAAGGAATCGAACTGGTCGTGGAGGATTTGCTTCAGTTGCGATGCAGCCGCCTCTTTCGTGGCGTTGTCTTTGCTCTGCTTGTAGGCGGTCAACGCGAGAACCAAGGCATCGTCGATCGAACGCTTGTCGATGGCATAATCGGAATCTGCCATCGATTTCGATGATGACGGGGACTTCGTCGCAACATCGGCGGCAAACGGATCGGAATTGCTTTTGTCGTTGACCGCGACAGCAGGTCCAGAACCGCCGAATGGGTCGTCTGCCGATGCCGAGCCGCGAAATGGATATTCTTCGGATTGTTGCTTCTTCTGCAACAGCAACAAATCGACGTAAGCATCAAACAGCGCGCGACCGCTGAGAGTCTCGACTTTTCCGTTTCGAGTGATCGCGATCCCAATCCCTCCGTTGGCGGCAACAACTGCGGTTCCAATTTTGGCTTCCCTAGTAATCGCGGGGACGTAGCTCTTCGCAGGAGCTTCATAGATTTCTTGCTCTTTCGTTTCGACTTGCTTCTGGATATCTAGATCCGCTTCCTTGGTACTGAGAATGGTTCCATTTTGCATCGCAAGCCTTAACAACGAGACGCCATTCTTCTCGACGATATCGGGTTGGCCAACATAGTTGACAAAGGCCGACTGCATCTTTGCGTCCAATACCAGATCGCGAATAACGTAACGAGAAGAAACCTGTTTCGAGTCCAGATTTTGAACGAGTTCGGCAAGCTCAGGGCGAAGTTCTGGGCGCAAGAGCTCTTTGGCACCGACTATCTCGTACTCAACCAAATATACGCCCCCCATCCCACCCATTCCCATGCCCATGCTGCCGCCAATGCCGCCCATACCGCCCATACCGCCCATAATTTCCGCATCGGGAGCTGACTTCTTGATCAGCAGCGCCAACCCAGCTTGCGAATGAGCCTTGATATTGCCGACTCGAATCTCATGAGTCACATGAACTATCCCTTTGAATTTTTCGCGGAACTCCTTTTGAGCCCGCAAATACTCTGTTGATGGTCCACTCATTCCGCCAGTTCCAAATCCTCCCTCGCCACCTACGTCACCCTCCCCTCCTAGTCCACTGCTACTACCAGGCTGCGCATGAAGCTGCAATGGTAGAGTCCAAGAGAGCACTCCAAGAGTCAAACCAAACACCGACGTTCTCATCCAATTCATTCTCATGGTTCTTTCCTCAATCATTATCTCAAGTTCAACGATTATCCGACTCCAGCCGATGGATTGCATTCTCTATGGCTTGTAATGAACTCCATGTCGCATCTTCGTCTCGCCAGCGAGTCGCAATGCTTCTATCCATTGCTTCACTCTGTTCGTACCAGACAGCATCCGATTCTTTGGCGATCTCGTCTGGCTGCTGAACGGTCTGCGCAGTCTCGAGTTCGCGAGGCTGTTCGAGATCAAGCCTCGTTACATAGCTCCACGCAAATAGCAATCCGATGCACCCGAGTGTAAAAACCAAGCTTGTGGCGATGGCGAGTGGCGACGTGGTTGACTTGATCGCCAGTCCTTTTGGCAAAGGGTGAAGCGAGGGATGTTCCAAATGCTTCTCGCATTCGACGAGCAGTTCGGCAACTTCGACTGCTGACGCAAAGCGTTGATTGCGATCCTTTTCCAAGAGGCGCATGACCAATCGTGCAAGCCATTCGGGCGTTGTTGGTTGAACGGTCGAAAGGGAACGCGGGGACTCTTCGATCAGTCGCTTCACGACTGTGTAGGCGTTGGGAGCTCGAAACGGTGGATGCCCTGCCAGCATCGCGTACATCACACTTCCCAAGCTAAACAGATCGCTTCGCGCGTCGATCTCCATTCCATTTGCTTGTTCCGGGCTCATAAAGTTCGGAGTCCCCGCCAGCAACCCACTGTGTGTCAGGCTCGCGTCGCCAGCCGCTTGGGCTAGTCCGAAATCGGTCAATACAGCACGCTGCCCGTTCCGTTCGATCAAGATGTTGCCGGGTTTGATATCTCGGTGGATCAACCCGCGTTCGTGTGCCGCCGCCAGCCCCAATGCGACTTGTCTGGCGATACGAACCGTTTGCAATGGTGTCAATGCACCGGACTCTTCGATCATCTCTTGCAAATTGATACCGGGGACATAGCTCATCACCAAGTATGGAATCTCGCCATGCGATGCGACAGCATGAATGGGGACCACAAACGGACTCACGATACTGGCGGCAGACTGAGCCTCGCGAACGAATCGTTGTTTGGCGCTGCCGATCAGACTGACGCTCGGTGCGAGAAGCTTGATCGCAACATACCGTTGCAGTTCGCGGTCGTATCCTTTGAAGACGATTCCCATGCCACCTGCACCGAGTGGCTCAACAACATCGTATTCATCTAAAGTACCAAGCAACGATGGATTCTCGGAACGATCAAACATTCGTTTGGCGATATCGGCGATGGCTTCGGATTGAAGGTTCCGCCGTTCACGAATCGTTGCGTTGGGTCCGGTCGAGTGTTGACTCTCGACTTTCTGATTGCCAATCCACGATTCTTTTTCTCCCAATTCCTTTAACCACAATGCCGCAGTCGAGATATCCGCGTAGTGTGAGCATTTAGAATCGAAAACACCTTGGCATTGTTCGCAAACACTCAAATGCTTTTCGAGGGCTGGCAATTGCTCGGGTGGCAACGCATCTTCCCAAAATTGCTCGATCTGTTCGAGATTGCAAGCGGATCGTTTCGACATTACTGCAGTTCCTCCAGTCGCGCGACGGCTGCTTGTAGTCGTTGTAACACTCTTCCCTTCGCGACATAGACGGACCCAACCGACATGCCAAGTGTTTTGGCGATCACTGGGGTCGGTATGCTTTCCACTTGCGACATCCAAAAAGCTTGCCACGTCTTCGGTGCAACGGATTGTTGAATCTCGGCTGCGGCGACAAAGAAAAGGCTGCGTCGATACTCGTCATCGAAAGATTGTTCCAGGCGATCGGATTCATCGACCATCGATGCGAGTTGATCCCATACGAAGCTATCGTTGGTAGATTGAGGCTGTTTGGATCGGGTTCGGATGCTGTTGATAAGTTCGTTTCGGGCGATGCGTTGAATCCATCGCCGAAACGATGCGGGTTGATTATCGTCTCGAAACGAGCGGATCGACCGGCTGACGGACAGTAGGACTTGTTGCGTGCAGTCTTCGGCATCGTGTGGGCTAAGCCCTCGTTTGGTGAGCCAACGTCGCAAGGCTGGTTCATAGATTGTCACGAACCGTTCCCAAGGCAACCGATTGCTGGAATCGCCAGTTATGGCAGCGAGCAACGATAGATGGGTGGAAGGAAACATAAAGGAATCGATGAGTGGTTTTGACTAGGATTGGGCATTTTTGTCATGCGATACTGCCGCTATTCAAGTTTAACGGGCAGCAAAGCCAGATCTAACACAGCAACCCCATAAAAAATCGAAATCCGGATTGCAAGCGAGAAAATCGCCTTCTAATGTCGGGCGAGTTAGCAGATGAACTCCGCCCAACTCAACCCGAATCTGCCTCGTCGCATCTCAGCTGTCACGATCGAAAACCCTTTCAACTACCAAGATTTCTATGAAGACAAGCTATCGGTACTCGACATCAAAGCGGTTGATGAGGCAGGTGCGATCTACGATATCGAGATGCAACTTGAGGCACATCTAGGGCTGATTCAGCGAGTCATCTTTTACGGTTGTGAGCTCTACGCAGGGCAAATGAAATCCGGGGACGACTATTCTCAATTGAAGCCGGTGTTTGCCATTTGCTTGCTCGAGGGGATATTGTGGCAGGATTCAGACCGAGTCCACCATACGTTTCGTTTGGTCGATCAAGAAACGAATCGGATGCTGAAAGATACAATCGAATTTCACATCTTGGAAATGGGATGGTATAATCTTAAGGAGTGCGATTTGGCGACTGCCAGTCCGCTAGAGCGTTGGTTGTATTGGCTGCTGCATGCGCATGAGCACACCGAGACGGAGTTAATGAGGCTTTTCCCGGAGTCGGAGTTTCGGCAAGCGACCCAGACGCTGGTGGCCATTAAAGAAATCACAGAGGACAAGCAGATGTACGACGCGACTGAGAAAGCTCGACGCGACCGCCAATGGGCGATCAATGCCACACTCGCTAAAGGTAAGATCGAGGGCGAGATCAAGGGTGAGATCAAGGGCGAGATCAAGCTGATTCGAACGTTGCAGGGACTTCTCGGGCAAGTTCCGAGCGACGAATCGCAACTGAAATCGCAAACGCTTGCAGAGCTTCAAAGAATTGCCACCGAGTTACAGTCCCAACTTCGTAGCCGCATGGTTTAGGATTAACCGCGAGTCAGTTTCGACGAAAGACAAAGATCGCTAGGCGAGCAACGGGATCTCACGCCGGATAACGTCCCGAAGCATTCGCAAACCGAAAGGCGATCCAACTGGTGATCGCAGAACTGATGATCGCAGAACTGATGGAGGAGCGTGTCACTGCAAAGAAGCCAATGTGTAGCACTAGGAGGCGTCTGCATCATCCAACACATTCGAGACAAAATGGTCGGCTAGGATGGTTCGCCGAGAAGTACCCCATTTACGGTTTCAATCTTGCAGGTATGCCTGCGGCGCGTGATTGTTTGGGGGTTAGACAAGGGATGTCCAACCTACTTCTGCGGTAAGTCAATTCTCGGCTACAATGTTTTCCGATACATGATTGAGGCTCGACCGCCCCGAACGATTCGAACTTGAGAATTACTCATGCCCACATACTCGGCCATATCGAGAATATTGACACTATTACGTGTTCTTGCCGACAACCACAGCGATCGTGACATCGAATCATTGGCGGAGTTCTTTGGAACAAGTGAAAAGACGATACGTCGCGATATCGCGGAGTTGCGTTCCCACGGAGTTGTGATTCACGAGACGTCCGAGACCAATAATCGAAAAATCTATAGAATTGATAAATCGTCTCTTCCGCCATTGAAATTCAACTTCGATGAGGCACTGACTTTGTTTTTGGGAGCTTCTTCGCTTCCCGCATATCACGCAACTAGTTTTGAAGAAGCATCGCGGTCGGCGCTGAGCAAGCTTCGAATGTTTTTGGGTGAATCCGAATCGAAATACTTGGATAAGGTGCTTCCTAGAATTCATTCGCCGAAGAATTTCTCCGTACCGGGGCTCGACCGATCCGTTGTAGATGAGTTAATGGTTGCCGTTGACGACGAGAGAGCCATTTTTATCGAATATGCATCCGCGAAGTCTACGGAGCCACTAACGTATGACATTTATCCATATGGAATGGTGGAGCATAAGGGCAGCCTGTATGTCGTTGGCCACTCCTGTCATCACGGCACCATTCGGACATGGAAAGTAGATCGCATCCTGTCTGCGGAATTAACTTTGTTTCCGTTTCAGCGACCGGAGAATTTTAATGTCGCCGAATACTGTAGTACGGCGTTTGGTGTGGTAGCAGGCGACGACGAATATGTGGTGAAGGTCCGTTTCACTGGAAGTGCGGTTCGTTATGTGACGGATCGCAAGTATCACCCTACGCAAACGCACGAGTTGCGAACTGATGGCAGTGCGATCGTTTCATTCGAGCTGAGCAGTCTCATGGAAATCCAATCTTGGATCCTATCTTTCGGCTCCGCCGCTGAAGTCGTAGCGCCTTTCGAGCTACGGCAACGCGTCGAGAACGAAGTTCGACAACTGCAATCGATCTACTACAACGCGAACAACGAACCAACTCCTTCATCAGTACGAGGACAGAAATGATAACAAACGAACCTTATGTTGATTTGTCGTTTCGGATTCGAAGCAATGCGCCGTTATGGTCAGACCATGGCTTTTCCTTGTTTGGAGCAATATCGCGATTATTCCCAGATGCCCATGAAGCAAATGGAATCGGAATCTTGCCAATAGCAGGAAGTCAGATTGGCGAACGCAGGATCCAGCTCAATGAGCATAGTCGATTGACGTTGAGAATCCCATCTGGAGACATCGCCCGCTGGTTGCCACTGGCGGGTAAGACAGTGGACGTTGCAGGCGTTAGTCTGCAAGTTGGCATCCCGGAGATTCGTGTCTTGATTCCTGCGATAGCTCTGAGGAGTCGGTTGGTAACAACGAAAAACTGCCAAGACCAATCACGCTTCGAAGCAGAGATACGAAGGCAATTGACAGCGATCGGCGTGAGCGACGAAGCAATCGTTTCCGTCGGCAAACGTCGGACAATACGCATCCACGGCAAGGAGGTAGTTGGCTACGAGCTAGTCATCGAGGGGCTAACAACGGATGAGTCTGTAGCGATACAAACCACTGGCCTAGGCGGCAGACGCCACATGGGCTGCGGTGTGTTTGTGCCCCATCTACAAGCTGAGGTCAGGTAGTGGATCGTCTCCGAGCGAAAAGCTGGGATCCAGACGACGGAATCCCGCCCAAGAGTGTATTTCTGCCTAACCATCTTGCAGATGTAGTTCTTTGCGCGGACGCTATCATCGAAGCGACAGGTGTATATCAACTGAACGCATTTGGAATTGATTCTTCCAGGCATGTAAGTCGGTTTCGAAAACTGACCTTACTCGCTGCGGCTTGTCATGATCTTGGCAAAGCGAACAGCCAATTTCAGTCTCTCGTGCAAGGACAACGTGATTCTACAAAAAGACAAGCGGTTCGCCATGAATGGGTAAGCTGGTACATACTCCAACACACACCTGTAAGAGAATGGCTGTTCTCTCACCTAGATGATTCCACTCGAGAGATTGATTGGCAGATTCTGTTGTGGTCAATTACAGGGCATCATCCTGCTTTTGGTCGCGATATTCGAACGACAAGTCCCAGCGGATCCACCGACACGATGGAATTGTATTTGGGCCATGATGACTTCCATGCTGCTTTTGATGTGTTAGCCAACAGTATTGGTCTTGCCGATTGCCCCCTAAAATTGATCTCGCGAACTGTCTCGGCAGAGGACGATATCTATCAGAAAATCCGGCGCTCGTTAGCTGATTACGAGATGCAGTGGGAAGAATGGCAGCACGATTTTGCGTTGGTTGGCATTCTTGCTGCCGTTAAAAATACTTTGGTGGCAGCCGACGTCGCCGGTTCTGCGTTTCCGACGTCCTCGTTGCGCGACGCTTCTCAATCGGAGTGGAAGCGAATCATTTGCGCAAGCTTGACCGTCTCGCCGACTACCGATGAACTCAGTCAACTGATTGACGATCGATTAACGTTCCAAGGCCAAAAACATTCGCTACGAGAATTCCAGCTAGCAGTTGCAAATGATGCGTCGGAGGTAACGCTGGTCAAAGCGGGTTGCGGTAGTGGCAAGACACTTGCCGCTTATCATTGGGCTCGCGAGAGGTTCCCTGGAAAGCGTCTCTACTTGTGCTATCCAACAACAGGTACTGCAACAGAGGGGTTTCGCGACTATTTGTTTGACAAATCAGAGCATCAACCCAAATCAGGAGCGGAATTGTTTCACGGTCGATCCGTCATCGACAACCAAATCATCTTGGAAACAGCGAACGAGGATTCTGAAAACCAATTCGAAGCCCTAGACCGAATCCGTTCACTTAAAGCCTGGAGTGTTCCGGTCGTAAGTTGTACTGTCGATACGGTTCTAGGAATCATTCATAATCAACGTCGGGCTATTTACTCATGGCCAGCGGTGTGCAATGCCGCTTACGTTTTTGACGAGATTCATTCGTACGATGCATCCATGTTCGGTGCGCTTCTTGCATTTCTCAAAAAACTACGTGGCATACCCGTATTGTTGATGACGGCCAGCTTACCTGCCGAACGTCTAAAAAAGCTAAAGGCTGCGGTTCGAAATCGGTCCAACGGCCTTGTCGAGATCACAGGACCACCCGAACTGGAATTGCTGAAGCGATATCGACAATTGGACGATCCCAACCAGCCTGTCATTGCACGTGTAGCAGAGGAACTGAAGTCAAATGGGAAAGTTTTGTGGGTCTCCAACACCGTTGCTCGAACCATGGAAGCCTATCGTTCGTGCAGTGAATTTGCTACGGGAGATACTGTCTACCATAGCCGGTTCCGATACATCGATCGCGTGAGGAGGCATCAAGCGGTCATTTCAAAGTTTGCCGAAGAAGGCAAGTCTGCAATTGCGTGGACCAGCCAAGTTGCCGAAATGTCTCTCGACTTGAGTGCAACGCTTTTAGTGACCGATCTCGCACCAATACCTGCACTCATACAAAGACTGGGTCGTTTGAATCGGCGAGCACGGCTGCCCTCAGATCCGATCATGCCATTCATCGTGATCGAGCCACTCGATAAGGATGGGAAGCTTGTACATCGTCCCTATGAGCAGAAGCAGCTCGAAGAAGCGCGTTTATGGTTAAGCAAACTACCCAATGAAATTACACAGCAAGACCTTGTTGAGGTTTGGAAAGGATTGGGGACGGTCACAAAGGAAGATGTTTTTAGTGGTTCAACTTGGATCGATGGTGGCTACGATCGAACAGTGAAGGAGCTCCGAGATGCATCCCCAGGTGTGACGATCATCATGCGTTCTGACGTAGTTAGGGTCCGTAATGGTGACTGTTCTCTTGCCGAAGTTGTGATCCCCATGAATCCAAGAAGCGGCATGGATTTTGATCAGATGCCTAAGTTTCAAGGAATACCAATTGTGGATGAAAAGCAGCTTCGATACTCGGAACTTCTAGGAGGGGAATGGATTTGAACCTCACAGCGACTTCTCGCCCAAGTACTTACCGACTGCTGACGATAACGACCGCTTCCGCCCGATTTTTCGCTCCCTTCTCCACCGGTACTCCGGGGGAGAAGGGCTGGGGTTGAGGGGGGAGATAGACATTGAAGAATCCAAAAATCCATTCGGAAACAAAACATAATGGCGAAAAAAGCTAAACCAGTTAAACCAGTTAGACCACTGAAACCCGCATCACTCACGATGCAACTATTTGCGCCCGGCATGACTTCGATGCACCGTGCTGGACTGGGTGGGCTGGCCTGTTCACTTCGTTCTATCGAGAAGAGATTTGCAAATGGCGAGATCGACGAAGACGATCTACCGGGCTGCACCTGGGAAAATGGAAGACCACCTTGGAAGATCGAAGCTGATCAGATCACAATGGATTTTGGAGAACCAACAAGAGCGGGCGAGTTCCTGGAACGTCTCTTTCGACTCTCGTTCATGGTTTTGAACAAGAACGGAAATGAAGTTATCTTTCTTCCCGGACAGTACCGAGACGAACCTTCGATCAGTGTGCTTGCAGATGCTCAAAGTGCAATCACGCTTACTTTTTTACAACATGGCCTAACTCGGACACTTGCGAAAAACGCAGTCTCTCTGCAAATCGATGCGGAAGGAGATGGCTCCAAGATGATCCAAGTGGATTTCAAATCTTGCAACAAATATAAACATCAAGAAGGCTGGAAAGCGATTATCGACAAAGATGGCTGTATACAATCGAAGCCAATCGAAGTCAGTGGACCGATTAATCCAGGAGCTATTGTCCGACACGTTGCATATACATCATCAACAAAAATCGAAGATCCCGTTGATCGCGTCCTCCCGCTTTACTTCGCAATTGTTGGTTGTCTTGCCTTACCGATCAATCGCGGGGTTGGCGTGCTCATTGTCCCAGAAGTTGAAGACCTCAAGAAATTCGCATCCCTTCGTACGCTCATGAGCCCCAAGAATGCTCGCGACTGTAAAGTTGCAGGTGCATCGGACGCAGCGTTGCAATGCCAGCTTCGTATCCTGGGCTCGAAGGAGATGGAGATTTCGCGAGTCCCCGCGTGCACAGCGATTCTGTTTCGATCGACTCCGTGGGCGAGTCAACAAAAGTCGCGAGTTGATGCGATAGATATTCCCGAAGGGGACTACAAGTCGCTACGAACATTCGAATTGGCCGTGAAGGAATTGGCTCCCCGCGTAATCACAACGCTCGCACCCAAAGATGCAGCCGAAGCGAAGAAAGCGAAAGCTACCAAGATGAAGGCCAAAGCACCATCTCTCGATGTCGTCGAGAAAGCTCCAGAGCATTTCTGGTCCGACAGTATTGTTAGACCGCTAGTTGCAGACAACCTCGCTCGAGGTCAACCGTGGTATCGCGGTTTCCATGACTTAATGACCAAACTAGATCCAGTTTCTAAAAAACCAAAGCGACTCAAACTCTCATTCGAGAAAGTAGGATTGAAAAACATGATCGAAAAAGTGGAATGGAACGACCAAGGCGAAAAGGCCATCGTTCTTGCTGTACACCAAGCCATACGACAACGGCTCGGACAGATCGCGGGTGAGAACAAAGGCAAAACGGGAACCATGAAAAACCGTATGCAAGGCGAATTCGACAAGTGGAGACTCGCGTTTTCTGGCGCCAAGACACCGGATCAATTTCGAAAATCGCTTTGCGATCTGTTTGGAAGAGCCGGGATCAATCCGGTGTTGAAAGAACACTGGACCTCTATTTTGCCCTGGCTCAGCAGCGCAACGAAGTGGCAATTGGCACGAGATCTATCCCTGTTGGCCTTAGCAAGCTACACCGGCACGGGTGCAAAGGAAATCGAAACAGAAG
Source organism: uncultured Pirellula sp. (assembly GCA_903858115.1). Lineage (GTDB taxonomy): Bacteria > Planctomycetota > Planctomycetia > Pirellulales > Pirellulaceae > JBKCUI01. The sequence continues at coordinate 81,826 of CAIOHR010000184.1, forward strand.
AAGTCGTAGAACCTATCGCCGAGGCCTCATAGCCTGCGATTCAGTAACACTAACTCAATTAACAAATTACCATTCCCAAATGTCGGAGAAAAACAATGGCTTTACATATTTTTGCAAACGCAGTCACCAATTATGGAACAGCGGCCAATAATCGCGCTGAAAACGAAGGCAACATTACAACCCTTCAGAAAATCATCTGGAAGGGGCAAACTCACTCGACGGTCAGTGCGGAGGCAATTCGATTTGCAATTCGTAGACAGCTCGCCGAGTTCGAAAAGACCAACCGCAGTTGGGACGAAAAGGTTGCAGCGAATGTCTGGAACGACCCTAGTTTCGCAGGCTGGGGTAATGACCAGGGAGATGTCTTTATCGACGATGACTTGCTGGGCTATATGACCGCCGAAGCCTCGAACGAAGAGGGCGTTGCTGGTTCGGCTAATACTCGTCGAGCTGTTCTTGAGGTCTCGCGCGCAGTTTCACTGACTCCATGGTCAGGTGATGTGACGTTTAATGCCGCCTCACCTGGTGCAACACCGTCAGCGGCGAAGAAAGGAACCAACCCTGTTCCCTACGGCACCGAGCTTCACGCCACTCGCTACCAATACGGAATTGCGATGACACCTGCACGGCTTCGCAATCCCGCGAGAGCCAAGAGCGCTATCGAAGCTCTGTGTTCCCTTCGAACAGTCGCAGGAAACCACGGTCGGTTTCTTTTCGATTTTTCACCTGAGGTCATCGTTTTTCGTGTGACCACAGATCCAGCACCTCGATTACTTTATTGCTTTGATACTCGAGACGATGGCCATACGGTTAACGTTGACAGTTTGCTTCGTCGCATTGAAAACGGTGACGTGGATGCAAAAGAGATTTATGTTGGAGTGAGCGATGTTTCATCTACATTGTCGCAACAGCTAAATGCGGTAGGCGCGACGGTCGCAGGGGTCAAAGCGACTGCGAAATCCGTACTGGCTACGATTGACAAGCACTCGACCGTAAAGGCTTAAGGAAATAGCAATGCTAGGAATCTATGTCACGGTGCCTATCGCCTGTTTCCGAAAGGGTCTTGCACGCGAGTATCTAGAAACAGAATCGTTACCGCCACCATCGACCTGTTATGGATTTCTCCTAGCCATGATTGGCGAAGTCAATCGAAAGAGACACGAGCGAGTGCGCATTACCGCAGGATTGATTGGCCAACCGGATCGCAGTGTCGTCCTGCGAACCGTTTGGCGAGTCAAGTCAAAACCACTCGGGTCTTCCGGAAACTCGCGACCTGACTATCAGCAGCTTTTATCGAATATTCGCCTCACTATGTGGATTGATTCAAGCGATGAAGATGCCACGACTGAGTCTTTGGAGCTACGAATAAGAGAAGCTCTTTCACCAGACAAGCGAGGTTCCATTGACCGTTTCGGCGGTCTATCGCTTGGGGAGAGCTCGCATCTTGTCGACGAAGTTTCATTCATCGATCGCCTCGATAAAACAGAGAGATCTGAGCAGGTTCAGTTGTTTGTTGTTCGTGATCGAGGGCGATATACGTTGCCAATCTGGGTGGATCATATCGGTTCCGCTGGCACTCTTTATGCAACTGGCAACTTGGAAACTCGCCCGCTCGCGCAGCCCCCTAGCTTCAGTGAGCTTCCAATTATTGCCAGCCAAAGAATTATGTGAGGTCCCTCACCCCTACCTCGCTTCCTGCTCCCCTCTCCTTTTGGGAGAGGGGCTGGGGGTGAGGGTTGATTCTGAGAAAAAACCATGAACGAAAATCGGATGTCACCCGTTGAATTCGCTCGCTATCTGCGCCGCTGCCAACAGCCAGGCGAAGAGCTTATGTGGCATTTGCTCCGAAACCGAAGACTCGTATTTGCCAAATTTCGACGCCAACATCCTGTACCTCCTTACAACTGTGATTTCTTTTGTTTTGAACTATCGCTCGATATCGAATGCGATGGCAAAGACCATTTCACCGAAGATGGGAAACGCAAAGATGCGAGTCGAAACAAGTTTTTAAACAATCTTGGTATCACTGTGATCCGCTTCACTAATTTTCAAGTTGAAAACGAGACGCAGGAAGTACTACACAAGATCCGAGAGACAATCGAACGTTTGCGTCGTGAGTCACCCTCACCCCCAGCCCCTCTCCCAAAAGGTGAGGGGAGCAATACCGAATTGTATTGACGTTTATTATCATCCATCTTGATTTACCACCATGTTAACCGACACCAGTCCACTTCGCGTCATGTCATTACACGCTCTCCTCTACTGCGAGCGGTTGTTCTACCTCGAAGAGATCGAAGAAATTCGAGTCGCCGATGAAGCCGTCTACGCGGGTAGACGGCTGCACGAAGAAATTGTCCCGATGGACGATGAATCTCCTGAACGTCGAAGCCTCGAACTGGCCAGCGAAACGCTTGGGCTCATGGGTAAAGTCGATGCTGTTCGGAAACGGGACGGAAAATGGATCGCGTATGAACATAAGCGTGGACGTTGCATGCGCGGTGACAAAAAGCAAGTCCTTGCATGGCCCAGTGACCGTATCCAAGCGATCGCTTACGCCGCACTGCTCGCCGAAGCTTTCGGCGAACCTGTTACCGAAGCCCGTGTTCGTTACCATGCGGATAATGTTACCGCCATCATTCACGTTGATGAATCAGCCATCGCCGATTTGAAAACCGCAATCGCTCGTGCTCAAGAATTGCAGCAAACCACACAACGTCCACCGATCACAACGAACGAAAACCTATGCACTCGTTGTTCCCTGGCCCCCGTCTGCTTGCCCGAAGAGGAACGTATCCAATCGCAAGAACACCAAGCTGATGAGGAACCTGAGACAGCCAACGAACGGACAATTCCCAAGCTATTTCCATCCCGTCGACAAAAGCAAACACTTCATGTCTGCGTCAACAAAGCTCGTGTCGGTCGAAGCGGCGAATCGATCGTGGTCACTTCTGAGGATGAATTCAAAAAAGAGACCAAACAAACAGTTCCATCGGAAGATATAGATTCGATTGTGATCCATGGCTATGCTCAAATCAGCACTCAAGCGATCCACCTTTGTGCCTACAAAGGTATCGCAATCCAGTGGATGACCTACGGCGGACGCTTTGCTGCTGGAACGACTGCGTCACCAGGGCGTGTGCAACAACGGATCCGACAGTACGCAGCACTCGATGACGAATCAATGCGTTTGAGATTAGCCAAAGCTCTGGTCCATGCCAAAGTGGAAATGCAACTCAAGTACCTGCTGCGTTGCACTCGAGGAACCAACACGAATCGCTCTACTATCGAGAGCGAAATCGAGATGATTCGCGGTTGCTTGCGAGGTATTGACCGGGCTCCCGCAGCGTCATCTCTGCTTGGATATGAGGGGACTGCTGCCAGAGCCTATTTTGCATCTTTGCCAGCCATTCTTTCGAGCAATATCCCACCTGAGATGGTTCCGAAAGGCCGTAGCAAGCATCCGCCCAAGGATCGATTCAACGCTCTATTGTCGTATGGGTATTCGATGCTTTTCGCGTTGGTCGAACGATCGGCATTGGCGGTAGGGCTGGAGCCATCGTTCGGTTTCTATCATCGGCCTCGATCTTCTGCTCCGCCGTTGGTGATGGATATGATGGAATTGTTCCGAACTAATATTTGGGAGATCCCGCTCATTGGCAGCGTCAATCGGCTGCAATGGAACATTGAAACAGACTTTACTGTTACTGCGAACAAAATTTGGCTTTCCGACTCAGGGCGACGTAAAGCGATTGCATTGTTCGAAGAACGATTGAATGACACTTATGTGCATCCGCATACTGGTCAATCGATGGCATATTCGCGAATGGTTGAGTTGGAGCTTCGACTTTTGGAGAAGGAATGGACAGGTGCGCCCGGAATGTTTGCTCAATGGAGGCTACGGTAATATGAGTCACAAACATTGGCATTTGATCAGTTACGACGTTCGCGACCCGAAACGTTTGAAAAAGGTCGCAAAGAAGATGGAAGCTTACGGGACTCGTATTCAATACAGCGTGTTCCGATGTCGGCTGGACAAGGAAACGATGGAGAAGCTGCATTGGGAATTGAGTACCATCATGGACCAAGTCGACGACCTTCTGGTAATCCCGTTATGCGAATCGTGTTCATGTAAAATATGTGAACATTCCTCGGGTGACCGGTCCGACTGGGGCGGTCCACAGCCGACATATCGAATGGTCTAATGCCAATCAAGGGTCTGCGAATGGTGGACCAGAATCGTTGGAGATCCGGGGTATTGTCAACGTATTGATGATCCGAGGTTGTTTTTGGAGGCATTAGAATCCATGAGTCGTCGATCTAATCGCTATAAATCGTTGATTACCAAAGAGTTATCATTGAGTGCAACTGTGGACAACATGTGTGTTTCGTCTGTACGATTAGAGGCCGATTTGGTAACGTGCCACATACGTGAAAGCAGATCATGTAACGCAGTAACTACCAACGACTTGCAACCTGGGCTGTGTTTTATCCGTTGATGCCGAAAGGCGTTGAGCACTAGTAACACTATCATCTAGCGGCACAATTGGTGGTGGGTGTTTTATCCGTTGATGCCGAAAGGCGTTGAGCACGAGATTCGTTCGGGCGCTGTTCCAGCTAACTGCGCGTGTTTTATCCGTTGATGCCGAAAGGCGTTGAGCACGGCATTGCTCAAGACATACGCGCCTTGATCGTCAACCGTGTTTTATCCGTTGATGCCGAAAGGCGTTGAGCACGTCAAAACGGACTCGGCGAGCGATTTTCGCGCCAAAAGTGTTTTATCCGTTGATGCCGAAAGGCGTTGAGCACTTGGAGTGCCCGTTGTTGTTATCCGTGCTCTAAATACGTGTTTTATCCGTTGATGCCGAAAGGCGTTGAGCACAGGAGTGGATCGACGTTCTCGTCACCCGGCTCCGAAACGGTGTTTTATCCGTTGATGCCGAAAGGCGTTGAGCACTTTGGCGGTGGAACGCTCGCTGCCGGTTCGTTCCGTGGTGTTTTATCCGTTGATGCCGAAAGGCGTTGAGCACCTGAGGTCGGTGACTTCACCATCGGTTGGACACAAGAGTGTTTTATCCGTTGATGCCGAAAGGCGTTGAGCACATGCAAGGCGGTTCTCGTACTTCTCTAGACGTGCATGTGTTTTATCCGTTGATGCCGAAAGGCGTTGAGCACCCGAAAACCGGGCATCCGGGTCCATACCCAAGGGACGTGTTTTATCCGTTGATGCCGAAAGGCGTTGAGCACCAGGAAGCAGCGGACATACTGGATTTTTTTTTTGGCGTGTTTTATCCGTTGATGCCGAAAGGCGTTGAGCACCTACTTTTGAATGCCAGTGCAGATTGCTGGAAATCCAAGTGTTTTATCCGTTGATGCCGAAAGGCGTTGAGCACCCCAATAGCCTAGCGAACCATGAAAGATGCGTTTGCGGTGTTTTATCCGTTGATGCCGAAAGGCGTTGAGCACCAGAGGAGATCTGGACGTACGACAACGGCGCGGAGGTGTTTTATCCGTTGATGCCGAAAGGCGTTGAGCACAAACAAGTGTAGCTGCACC
>CAIOHR010000185.1 GCA_903858115.1 uncultured Pirellula sp.
ATCACCATCAGCGGCGACGCGAGATTGGGGTTTTGAGTCGGCATCTTGAATTAAAAAATTGAAACTGCCTCACCTGGCTTTGGTTGGATTTCGGGCGTGACCAACTACTGTTAGGTGAGGCTTTTTTATTTCTTCCGAAGGCGTAGGGTGTGGTGAAGCGGTCGGCCGTTTCATTTCGAAACCACCGCAACAACCCAAGAGCAATCATTCCATCCGCCGCGTTCCAAGTACCGACCGCGCAACCCACCGGTCCGCGCATCAACCGACCACGCGAGCACCGTCGGTTTGGTTTTCTTTGCGTCTTCGCGTCTTTGCGTGAGCCTTCGCAACCTCAACGCACGGACTCGGAGGTCCATGTTACCCTTTTTCCTGCGCGTTCATGGTACGTTCCGCGGACCCTTGGAGCTGGCGGCGTTTACGAAATGACGGATGTGGTCGATGCAATAAAGGTGATTGCGATTGTGATCGGGACCGCTGCACACACCCTACGTTGCTATTGCCGAGGGGAACTTCTGGCTGTTCAAGCCCGAAGGGCTGGCACATCAAAGGGGAGGCTGAATTGAGCGTGTGATGATGGAAGAGCACAAGGAATGCGCATCATGTGCTTTGAGTGGGCTTTTCAGTTCTTGTTCTTGATGTGCCGGCCTTCCAGGCATGAAGACCATTTGGGTGTCAAGCTGATGAAAGTGGAACGCAATCCAATGATTGGGTCCATTATTTGTTGTTCAAAGGCACTCCTGTTGTGGAGGACTCCTGTTGCCTAGTGATTCATTGTCCTGGGATCTATTGGACTTGTGGTGCCTGTTGGCTTTTTGTCGCTGTCATCCGGGTTGGAAAGCCGGGCAGCGTCGATCTTTTTGGCTGCACGGAGACACTGTAAAGCATTGTCTGGAAGGGAATTGCGACGGAAATTCGTCTAAGGTAAAGTGGCTTTATTTAACTTTAGTAAAGCGACTTTATCTCAGGGATCTGGCATGGCCGATTGGAAATTCTACGGTCGAAAGGAACAGCTTGCAGATCTGGACGGATGCTCGAGCGTAAACGCTGGTTCTTTGCCAAAGTAACGGGGCGTCGCCGCATCGGTAAGACGACGCTGATCAAGCGAGCCATGCAGGAAATCAATAGCAAACAGCCGGTTTTCTATGTGCAGATTCCAGACTCCAAGCCGACCGGTGTTCTGTCGGCAGTGAATGGGCAATCCAGTTTCCGCGATGGCGTTTCGGCCACTACAGGAGCTCGTAGATGAGGCCGACCAGCGACTGGCAGATGTCGAAGGTGGTTCCCTGGAAAGATTGGCGGGCAAGCTCATAGCCGACGTGAATAACTTCAAGCAGCATGTCGCACGATTCATTCAAACGATGCCGAAATACCAGGGGTGGTCTCAGCAGCTCGTCGGCATCTCGCCAGTATTGGACTTAGATCAACGTGCAACCTTGACCCGCCACGACATCATCCCTCAGGATTTGAACGATCTAACGCACGGTTTGGGATAAAAGAAGTCGCCATCAGCTGGCCATGCCGTGGAGTTGTTGCCGGTATACAAGATAGTAGAAAGTGGCGGTACGTTCCGCGATCCCTACGAACGCTACAATGAAACCCAAGTTGTTGATGTTTGCATCGAAACCGTTTGTATCGCGACGAGGAAACGCACGTTGGCAAAGCCTAAGAAACGACGTCAGACCAAAAAACAGAAACAAAAAACTGTTCCAAACCAACATTGGCATCCGTTTACAGATGCCTATTCCGCGTACTTGGCCGGTGATTATCCCGCACTACACGACTTGGAAATGCGAGCCATGTATGGGGATGATTGGGAGCAGAAAGAAATCGACCAGCTTAACGCTCGCCACAATCACGCAGACGATGAAGAAGCACCACAAGAAGGTGATGAATCCCCCCCATTCTGATATGCGATGGTGCCATTAGTCGAGACTTGTAGGCCACAGCGAGTGCCCCGCACCAAATGGTACGTTCCGCCGTCGAATTGTGCGTCATTGCACGTAGGGTGGGGTGAAGCGGTCGGCCGTTTCATAATCCAAACAACCGCGATACCCCAAGCGCCCAACATTCAATCCGCCCGGTTAACCGTACCGACCGCGCAACCCACCTTCGCACGTCGAAAATCATCACCACGTCGCACATGGCATGTTTCGCTGCCCAACGGATCGGAATGGGAGCGGTTCGCCGTCCGACAGCGCTCAGAGAGATAGAGCCAAATGCCGCCACGCATCACGTGTAGTCACCCGATGCGATTGAGCGTTCGTCAAAACAGTCTTTCCCCATCAATCGTTTGCAATTCCAACGGATTTTGGTAAGGTTGGGTCGGTAGGTTCCTGTTTGGAACCGGAGGTCACAAGATTCGGGGAGCGTCGAAGTGGAAGAGTTGTCGGATTACAGCCGAAACTCCGAGACCGCAGAGCATTTGGGCTTTTCGCCAAACACCCTTCGCAAGCGGGGCTCCGCAGGGAATCTTGCTGCAATTCGCCAACTGTTGAATGAGTCACGGCTCTCGCCCCTGCAGTCGGTCGGCCTGACGGCACTCGCGCTAGCGGTGCAGCAACTTGAAAATCTGACCGGGGAAAAGGGTGATATCGAGGAAAGATCTATCGCCACGGTATTAAAAAAAGCCGCCACCGTTGAACTTGAAGATATACATCGGCTGACCGCCTACCGCACCGCTTACGAAAGGTCTTCCATCAGCAAACAACTGCGTCAGACGCGGGGGGGAAAGTAATGATTGAACTATCGATCGACGCGAGTGTCGACTACGTCGCCCGGTTCAGTGGTGTGACCAAACTTGAAATACCTACTATTACCGCAGCGAGAGCGAACGCCCTTCTTGTTCAAGATAAGCTCAGGAAAGCACTACATGGTAAGGTGGGGGATGCGGATGTTGTTGCATTCGGATCACTCGCTCGCCTAGAGTGGACGAGCGGTAGTGACATCGACTGGACACTTCTTGTTGATGGGATTGCTGATGCAGAACACCGGGCAAGCACTCGTCGCATTGCAGGATCAATTGCGACGGCTGGATATCCGCCGCCTGGCAGTGAGGGAATCTTTGGAAACATGGCCTTCAGCCATGAACTAGTGCATCACATCGGTGGACAGGCCGACAGTAATCGAAATACAACTCAGCGAATTTTGCTGCTCTTAGAAGCTGTTCCCCTAACTACAAACCTAGATGACATTGGTGCGTACGAGCGAACCGTCAGGCAAATCCTGAAGCGATATCTGCTCAGTGATTCAAATTTCCATAGTGCGTCGGATAGCAACTCTCGCATTCCTCGGTTCCTCCTAAATGATATTGTTCGTTATTGGCGAACGATGTGTGTAGACTTCGCCTATAAGGATTGGGAGCAAGCCGGTAAAAAGTGGGCGATTCGGAATATCAAGCTACGCACTTCAAGAAAGCTTCTCTTTGTTGCTGGCCTTATGATGGTTTTCAGTTGCCATAAGAACCGCCTGCTGTCAAGAATGCAACATGAAGACGCAAGCGATTATGTTTTAAGGCTTCAGGATCACCTATTGGACTTCGTTCACTCAACACCCATTAATATCCTTGTTTGCACACTCAATAGCATAAACCTTGGCGATGAGTGCGAAGAGTTCCTCATACTATACGAACAGTTCCTCTACGAGTTGGACGATATGGAAGTACGGAAACATCTGAACGCGCTGAAGGAAGAGGACGTCTACCAAGATCCTGTTTTTCTAAGATGTCGCGCATTGAGCCATAAGATTCAAGCGATTCTCAGACGCATTTTTTTTGAAATCGAATCTCCCTTGCGGGAGTTCACATTTGAGTATGGAGTGTTTTAAGATGAGAATCGGATTCTCTACCGGAAGTGTTGCACTGAATGATATACGGCGTGGCCTCGCGATTGCGTCGCATCTGAGCGCGAAGGCAGTAGAGCTTTCAGCATTGCGTGAGGATGAACTCGAGCCACTTCTCGGTTTGCTAGATAGCCTAGAAACCGAGCTAAGACATTTCGATTACGTTTCATTTCACGCACCAAGTAAGCGACACAGGTTTACGGAGGCAGATTTCGTCGACAAGCTTCGTCCTATCGCCACTCGCGGTTGGGCGATCATTGTTCACCCCGATATTATCGAAAATTTTGATTTGTGGCGAAGTCTTGGTGCGGCGGTCTGTATCGAGAATATGGATAAACGGAAGGAAATTGGTCGAACGGCTGCGCAATTAGAAGCGATCTTCGAGAAGTTGCCCGAAGCCACATTCTGTTTTGATATCGGCCATGCTCGGCAAGTTGACCCGACTATGATGGAAGCAAGCCTTTTCTTAAAGATGTTCCGAGATCGCTTGCGGCAAGTTCATATGAGTTTCGTAAATTCACAAAGCCAACACGAGCGATTGAACTTAGAGAGCATTTCTGCGTTCAGTTCGGTTTCGCGATTGATCAAGGAAACCACACCAGTCATTTTGGAGACACCGGTAACCGCTAATGAAGTAGAAGAGGAGATCGCCAATGCAAACGAAGTATTTGCCCGCAGGCTTCTGGCTGAACTGATTCCTGGCGAAACCCACTGACGCGATGCCACCCAGCCGGAATTTGAGCCATTTCCCCATACCCCACACGAGCGTGGTACGTTATCCCCATTCTGCATGATGTAGGTTTCAACTGCGTCGCTGGGGCCATGCTGTGAAGAGTGTCAGTGGCTAACCCCTCGTAGAACACATGAAACCTTGATTGATTGCACTGCGGACGTTTGCGGTGCTTCAACGCAGTCTCCAATTTGAAGATGGAACTTCGAACCTCCAACAACCCCCCATTCGGATTACCTCGAACGGGTGCAATCGTGAAAAATTCACTTGACAAGCTCATCCGAAACGGCCTACACCAAACACTTCGTTCATGATGCGATCGACATCACGCCGCGCATAGTATGTTCTGGTTTTCTTTGCGTCTTCGCGTCTTTGCGTGAGCCTTCGTACCTCAACGCACGAACTCGTAGGTCCATGCTACCCTTTTTCCTGCGCGTGCAAGGTACGCTCCACGGTCCTTTGGAGCTGGCGGCGTTTTCGAAATGATGAATGTGGTCGATACAATGAAGATGATTGCGATTGTGACCGGGACCGCTGCACATACCCTACGAGGCGCGTGGACCTACTTAGCACGCAAGGCAGGAATAAAAGCCGTAGGGATATGGGCGTAGGGTGCGGTGAAGCGGTCGGCCGTTTCATTTCGAAACCACCGCGACAACCCAAGAACAATCATTCAATACGCCACGTTCCAAGTAACGACCGCGCACCCCACCAGTCCGCGCGTCAACCTACCACGCGTTCACGGTCGGCTCTGGTTTTCTTTGCGTCTGCGCGTCTTTGCGTGAGCCTTCATACC
>CAIOHR010000186.1 GCA_903858115.1 uncultured Pirellula sp.
AACAGTCGCAAAGGCCCGTGGCGTATGTCGCGGAGCTTGGCTATCTCGATGGCCATGACCACGCAATGGTTGACGAAGATAGGGTTATTCAGTCTATCGAAGGCATGGAAAGAGCTTGCTTCCAAGAGACGAACCGCCTAGTGCGGATCCGCATGCTAGGAGATCGTCCAGCTTTTAAGTTGTTGTTTCCCGGGGGCTTGCGATTTGTTATCAACGCCGATTTCACTGAACTGTAGGAGCGCACTTGATTTGAGTGCTAGCGTTTTAGCAAGGGTGGAACGGTGTTTTCCGAAATGTGTTTGCCAAAACTGGGCAATGGTTTGGCGAGTTGACTAAAGAAAATGACCTTGGTGTTCTTGGTGAAATCACACAAATTGTGTGCCCCGTAGGAATCCAACAGTAAAGTAAAAAGGTCAAGTCATGGACGATATCAAAAAAAAGTTGCCGTAAGTAGTTCGTTCGCCTTGCTCCAAAATTTTCTTTTGGCTTCAGAGGCATCTGCGGAAGCCAGCGATAAAGATAAAGCTGATTGGGTCGAAGCATATGTCAATCAAATAGACTCCGTAGTTTTCGCGGGTTTGTGTCGAGGCCGAGGTTCTCCTCCAAATCCGCCAGCCCAGATGTTCAAGTTGGTGATTTTTCAGATCCTCAAAAAGAACCTTTCGCCAGCAAAATGGGCACGTGAAGTTCTGAGCGATTCGATTTTGCAAACCCTGATATCGAACATCATTCCATCTCGAACAGCTCTTTACAATTTCCGAGATCGATTGGGCACTATTATCGAACGAATCAATCAGAGCTTAATAGTCCTGGCAATCGAGCACGAGCTACTCGAACCATCGGTCGCTGCTTTAGACGGAACCTCCGTACGTAGCTACGGTTCACGACATCGCATTGTCAATCTGAAAACGTTGACCCGTCGCCGCAATGAGCTAGCAGCTGCGATTAGTCGTGACGACTCAATAGTAACTCAAACAGAATTGCCATCGTGGATGGGAAAATCAATCGATGGCAGACTCTTGCAGAAAGATCGTTACGATAAAGCGAACGCGATACTCTCTCAACGAATTGTCGAAAACGCCGGAAAAAGGAAGCAATCTCGTCGTCCTATAGACGAGATCTACATAAGCCTTTCAGACCCTGAATCCGGTCTTTCACGCGACAAAGAGAACGTCTATTGCCCAATGTACTGCGGGCAGATTCTAACCGACGCGAAATCGTCTCTTATATTGAGCATGACTCTATCTAACCATGTAACCGATGTCGGTACAATTGGTCCGCTGATCGACCAGGTCAAAACATCGCTTGGAATCACGTTAAAAGATATTCACGCGGACTCTGCTTACGCTTCGTTATTGGACGTGAAGGCATGCTTGGAGCGAAACGTCAACCTACTCGCTCCCGTGCAAGAAAACAGTCTCACTAAGACCAACCAATCGAAGAAAGTTGACAAGCAACTTTCACGCGACCAATTTACATTCAATGTGGAGATGCACTCGTACACATGTCCAGCTGGACACGCGATGCCGTACTTTGATCGCGACAATCGGAAGCGAGTTAACGGAGTAGTTGTCATGGAACGATTTCGACAAAGCACCGAGAAGTGTCAAGCCTGTTCATTGGCTTCACAATGTCTAAGAGGAGCGAAACAGCGCAGCGTTACTCGCGTCATCGGACAGGAAGTAATCGACGCCCAGAAAGCAAAGATGACCGAAGATGTGGCACTAGCAAGTCGAGTATTGCGAGCTCAAACGATAGAACGTACCAATGCGGATATCAAGCAGCGAATCGGATTGCGTCGATTCGGGGTTATAACCCTCCAGCGTGCCAAGAACCATCTTGCATTGACGATCTTCGTGCTAAACCTTATGACCCTCCGCCGCCTAATTATCGAAGCCTCAAAACACGCCCCGGCAACAACTTAAAAGCTGGACGATCTCCTAGGTGGTGTGGGAGGGTCGCCCGGGCAACCGGGCCCCTATCCCGATTGCCTGGTTATCCGACGCTTATCTTGTAGTACGGCGGAAGTCATTATTTCCAATTACCATTGAATGTGAGAGTGTCAAATTTTACGACAGTCTCTTGGTTACGGACGAGTTGATAGTGAATTGTCATCGTATCAAGATCTACGTAGGGTGTGGTACCGCTGATGGTCGATCCGTCGCAAAAGTAAATTCGTCCATCTCGCGTCAATATATGAGGATCTCGCCATTTTGAATCATCGGGGCGAATCATCAATTTAGAGACACGGCTTCGGGAGTCCGTCGAGATTTCGAAAAATGTCTCGTAAAAATCGCTGCCTGGTCTTTGCACGAGTGAGACTTTGTAAATTCCGACCTGCGTCGATCTACGCATCTCGTGACCACGAAGTATGTCGAATGGGTAGTGTGCAATCGTTGGCAGAAATGGCACGGTTTGCATCTGCCAGCACGCAATGCCTAAAGCAACAACGGCAGTGGTCACCAGCAGCGTGCGGACTCTGAATTGTGGCATCTGTTCTTTTCGGATAACGGCGATGATGACCGAGTGCGAGGAGTTATCGTCGCGACGCTAGCGCGCCGTTATCGAGCACTTCGGTCCATCATTTGGTTCGTCAGTATTGTTTAGTGTTGAAATGTTGGTTCTGGACCATCCTGTAGGTATTCGATTGGAATTGTACATACTATCGGGCGACCATTCTGATCGATAGTGCCAAACCAAACCCCAACATGGTCGTCAGGAACCTCAGAACCATTCGGCAAATATATCACTGTCCCAACGCCGCTACCATCCAGAAATACGAACTGTCCGACTTCGAAGCTCATTGTCCTTGTCGCATTCCAGATGTCAGCATCATCACGAAACAAAACAGGGCGACTACCGCAAAAATA
>CAIOHR010000187.1 GCA_903858115.1 uncultured Pirellula sp.
CGTGCGATCGCAGAATTCAGGCAGCGAATGCGAGGGCGCAAATGGTGGATTGACGATCGAGCTATTCAGACAATCGATTCGATCCGTTCCAAGTGTGAACTTGTAAAACTCCGAGATGGTTTGGATCTTGTCATCATCGATAATCTGCAGTTGGTGCGCAGCAAACTGGATGCACGACAGCCGCGAGACATCCATTTCAGCACAATCTCGAAGCAGTTGAAAGTCATGGCGAAAGAGCTGGATTGCGTGGTTGTTCTGCTATGTCAACTCGACACCGAAGCAGCAAAGCAGCGTCCTACATCGGCGAACTGGGCTAGCGCTAAGGCGATCGAGGGAGATTCAGACGTTGCCGTGATGATTCATGAGGCAGACGGACAATTCGAGATCATCGCTACTAAGATTCGCAATGGACAAGGCGGAAAGTTCCTGCCTATCAAGTTCGATGGACTATACCAGCGCTTCGAGTCAGCACAAGTGAATGAGTTCGCAGGAGACTTTGCGTGAATTGTCCAGAAATTATCGTCCTAACGATCAGCGTTCCACCACTTCCACCACCGGAACCAGATGGATGGCAGCGGTTGCGACGATTATTGAAAGCGTTGGTGCGTTCCTATGGCATGCGGTGCGAGTCGATCGAAGCAAAACAAGTCGATGAGCCAGGGGGTGAACCATGAGAGTTGCGGAACCATGCACCGAGTGTTCCAAGGGTCGAGCGCTCGTTTATAGCGTCGTTCGTTTCGGTGGTTATCTAGTTCGATACAAGCGTTGCACGAGTTGTTCAAGAACTTCCAAGTCGATTGTGCTCTTAACTAGTAAACCGCCAGTTGATCAAGTCGATGCGCCGGGGACAATACAAGGGTCATCAATCACAAAGGAGATCCGATGAGAGAACTCACAGCGAAAGAACAACTCGTTCGGCATGCAGCGATTTTGCTGGGTGCAAAGATACTTCGACAACGACAGCTTGCAAAGAAGAAACGGAAGTCATCTAAAAGGAAAGGAATCACCAAGCGATGATTGGAATATTCCAGCGAGTTTTCGCAATGCAGAAACAGGAAGATGATGCGATCGCCGACGCGTACCACTCGATGTTGCGAAGTCTTGCGCAAGGCGAGGAAGTCGATGAGGACGACATTCGAAGATTGACAATCGATTCGGGTCGAACAGAGGAGCAATGTTCCCGAGATCTCGAAACGATGATTCAGCGAATCGCGAAGGTCAAAGAGAAAGCTGAATGGCTAGAAGTCCAAAAAACATCGCCAGGGTTGCAAAAAAAATACGATGCACTTCGGGACGAATTGAACGAAACGATTGCACGAATCCAACCGCAATTGATTTCTCTAGAGTGGCAAATCGGTGCGGCATCCGATGCAGGGGCACAAGTCATTTGGTGCGATGATTTTCTAAACACCCATTGCCTAAACCAATCTCTTATCGAGAGGGAGAAATTAGTTGGCGAGCATCGCAAAGCATTGGCAAAGAAGAAGCAGCCTTTGGTTGATGATCTCGTAAAAGCCGAGCAGCATTTGAGCTACTTCCACTCACGTCTCGGCAAAAAGGGACTTTCCGAACGTGAGAGGAAAGAACTTCGGTTATCGCAGGATGAATGGCAAAGCACTGTTGAACAATTGGAAATAGCGATTCGAAATATCGATGAACAGTTGGAACCATTGGATGACGAGATTGCCGACATCCAAAAAGAGAAGCTACTGCCGTAGTACATTGGGTGGCACCATGCTTTGCTGGTCTAGCACTTCATACCTTTCGGTGCGACATGACGAACGACTGCCGACGAGTCGTGGCAAGTGTGGTGTTCACCCGAAGCCCCGCATATCAAAGGTACTGTAAAAAGCAGGCTTTTTTTGCTAGCGAGGGAACCACGCGATTCTGTAGCCTAGAACCCCAAGCTACCTACTTTTTCCGAAAATTATGAGAATCAAGACACGACTTGCTGAGTTAGAACGAGCCAATGGC
>CAIOHR010000188.1 GCA_903858115.1 uncultured Pirellula sp.
CTCAGCCGAGGGTGCGATGCGATGGATTCATGATCCAAGCGACATCGAAGCGATGGGTGATCGAGTTGGAGGTATCGGGACGACGCTCGCTGGTCATTTGCATCCTTGTTATCGCGTGCCGGTCGATGCGCGGCGAACGGTGCGCGCAGCTTGTTTTTGGATTGGCCCGGAGTTGATTGTGTTACCGGCTTTCGGCGGATGGGTGGGAGCTCACGCGATTGAACCGAAGAAGGGGGATCGAATCGTCGTGTGTATCGAAGGAGAGTTGATTGAGTGGAAGCACTTTAGATAGTAGTGCTGTGAGTGGAAACGCAGTATCTACCGAAAATGTTTGTGCGTATTGGATCGGGAGGAAGGTCGTGTGAGGAGCCAGAAACACGATCATTACAGTTGGCTTTCGATTACGAGCCCGTCAGTGCGCGATCAAGAGCTTGGAATGAATCGGGATCCATAGCTTGCTCGATTTGTCTCATCACAATGTCGAATTGGTCGCTCGGCACGCTCGCGCGATACGCGGTGAGGACTTGAAGATTTTCAGACAATTGCCGGGATGGCACGATATACTTGAACCACAATAGTAACAAATCTGAAGTGGTCTTTTGCATGATTGCAATCTGGTGCCCTTGAAGCTCTGCGTCGCTGAAGAGTTCTTGCATCAGTGGCTCTATGACCGTGTCTTCCCAATGCATAAGTTTCAGATATCGAGCATGGAAAATCGATAGGTCTAGATGTTGTTGGTAGAGCTCATCGGACGACTGGATCGTTGAATTCAGGATTGGATGAAGCAGATCGCTCAGGGAATTATGAAGTTCCTTGTGCTCGTTTCGCCACGGCTCTAAATTCATCTCGGAACGCTGGGTCAGCGGTTCGAAAACGTACCGTTCCTCGTTAGCTTCATGGTCGATGCAAAGTGCATGGAAATCCAAAGCGCACTCTTTCAGACGTTGGACGCTAGCGAGATCTGCGTAATCGCAATTTCCTGAATAAAAACTTAGTAATCCGAGGGCGTTTCGTAAGCCTTTATGGGGAGGGGACAATGGACGAATCGTTGCTGGCATTCGATTTGTTCACTTGTTATTTGGATACTCATGTGGGGTTGAATTGACGCATAGGATACACTTTTTTTGGTTGAGTAGATGCTTTATTGAAACGAAGTAACGGACGATACGATGAGTTTAACGAACGAATCCATGTGGCGGACGACAGGTGAATCGCTGGTGCAATTGTTTGGAGGGGAGTGCAAAACGAACGATACGTTTGCGCAACTTTCAGGCAACTTGGGCACCGCTGCTTGGGCCCTGACCGGACTTCCTTACCCCGACTTGAATATGGGAATCGTCTCGGCAGAGGCTAACCGCGAGAACTCGATGAACAACGTGGTTCAGCGGTGCAACGCACAGAATATACCATGCTTGATTCTATCCCATGACGCAGATGACTTGTGCCGTGAAATGGGTATGCAGGAGGTGGGAGTTTTTCCGCTGATGCATCTGAGCGCGAACTGCGTCGTTCAACACGAGGACGACGGTGCATGCAAGCTTGCAACTTGCGATTCCGAGGTGCAAGAAGGAAACCTCGTCGTCAGTTCAGCCTTTGGTTTACCGGTCGAAGCAATCGATTACGCATTTGGTAACGGAGTACCCAAGGATTCGACCGTTCGGGTCTATATCGCCAAGCGGGAATGTGCCGCTTCGCAGGCTCACGCATCGGATCTAACTGGCAGGGTAGTCTGTTCGCTTCGCATCAGTCAGGTAGGCCAAATAGCTGTGCTTTGGTGCATGGCGACCGAACCATCATTGCAGCGGCAGGGTATCGGCAAACGACTTCTTCGGTTCGCATTATCTGCTGAGAAGGAACTGGGAGCAGTTCAAATGCTCCTTTTGGCAACTCCCAACGGCCTGCACCTTTATCAGGCTGTTGGTTTCAAGACGGTCGCCCAAGCGTCGGCGTTCTTGATTTCATCTGAATTGAATGGGCAAGCTACTCATCCGTCCTCGAGTTGAAATCTGGTGAGCGTCTCAAGCTACCATCTGGGTTTGCAAGGTATTTGTAGCGATGTTCCACAAGTCGACGGACAAACCGGGACATTCCGACTTTACCGACAAAATCGGCAAATCCCCGTTGAGTTGGATCGAGAACATGACTGGAACTAAGCCCGAGCATCGGCAGCAGCATTTCGTCGACTGTATTTTCCGCATGCCAAGCAGGGTGTGGCGGATTGAATGAGTTGAACGGATTGTCATTCGTGTTGTCGTACGATGCGATCGCTACGACGCGTGTACCGGCAAGGAGTGGAATAGGCGGACCGGCATAGTACGCGGATTGCC
>CAIOHR010000189.1 GCA_903858115.1 uncultured Pirellula sp.
AGCTCCTTCAGAAATCGACTCACCGACAGCCAAAAATCATCGCGAACCATCAAGACTGCTTGGACCGTCACCCCATCGCATTGCCTAAGTGCATCGGTCAATTCTTGCCCCGCATACTCGTCATGGCTATGCAACCATTGCTCAAATTGGTCGATCACCAGCAGCAATTTACCACCGCTGGGAACGAGTTTCCTTCGTCGGATGAGATTCAAGGTTTCCACAAGATTGTTTTTTGCAGCCTCTGGAACAGTCTTCTGAATCTCCTTTAATAGTCGAGCAGGTGTGTCCTCAGGAGTTGCCTCGACATAGACTCTCTCGATCTTTGCCGAGAGCCTGGGTAGTAAACCAGCTTTCATCAAGCTCGATTTGCCGCAACCCGAGGGTCCATACACCAGACCGATTCGGAATGATTCTTCGATTTGTGTCGACTCGATTCGATCCCTCCAGAACCGAAGCGACTCGGGCAACCCAAATCGATCGAACGGGCCGGGTAAAAGTTCCAAAAAGAACTCCGAATCCTTCGGTTCAAAAGACCTTAATCCCCGAGGAGTAATCTTGACCGACTCGAATTGCTGATCCGATTCGATGCCAATGAGTTTCGCATGATCGCTCGGTGTTGGCGAAGCTTTTTGACCAACCGCACCACTTGCAATTCCAGTACCCGTTCCGATCGCGGAAGAGGTATTCCTCTTGTTAGGTTCGATTACCAAATGGCTTGCGACCAATAAGCGGACTTCCTCGGCAAAATCCTTGGCGATTGCGTACCTATCAGAAGGCCTGCGAGCGAGTGCTTTTAAGCAGACGCGTTCAAGTTCCTTGGTGATCGTCGAGTCGAAGGCCCTCGGGGTACGCACTTCACCAATCTGGGCCATGCGCAAGAGATCTTGGGCAGTCTTACCTCGATAGGGTCTGCGACCTGCAAGGAGTTCGTATAGAACCAGGCCGAGGCTATAGATATCGCTTTGGTTGGACATCAAGTGTCCTTCGCCGCGAGCTTGTTCGGGACTCATGTAAGCTGGAGTTCCCGTGATTTCGCCAGAACCTACTTGGTCGGTCTCTCGCAGGGCGATTCCAAAGTCAGCCAGATAGGGACGATCGGTTTTATCGAGAAGAATGTTCGCAGGTTTTATATCGCGGTGGATAAGACCTTTCGAGTGCGCGTAGTGGAGAGCTTCGGCGATCGCACCGATGATTTCGAGAGCTAGCTCGCGGCTAGGTCTGTCTTTTTCGATTCGGGTGGCTAGGTCCGTTCCATCGATGAGTTTTGAAACGATATAGATGTCACCATTGTCGGTGGTTCCAATATCGAAGACTGGGACTATATTTGGGTGGTCAAGTTCGGCCAGCATTCGAGCTTCGGCCATGAACATACGAGTTGCTTTGGGGCCGACAATGGAACCGAAGGTGAGTTTGATCGCAACATCGCGTTGGAGTTGCTCATCGAATCCAAGGTAGACCTCTCCGAAGCCACCACGACCTAGGAGTCGTTTGATCGCGTAGCGACCGACTTTCATTGGCACATTCGAAGTAGACTTGTCAGTGGAGTTGGTGCTTTTGTTCTCGGATGGCTTATCGCCGGAGGCGGCTGGAGATGAACCTGAAGTGCGGTAGTCTGCCGTTTGTTCGTTGGCATCCGCGTCGGGATTTTCGTTTTGATGGAGGTTGGTTTGATCCGGGTCCATTAGCCCTGGAGTCGTGGCAAAATCGTCTTTGTTGTCGTTATTCATCTGGCGTCGTGGGGATGAAAGCCTGGGGAGATTGCTGAGATACGCAGTATAAAGGCTAAGCGGCGCTGCTGGCGAAGGTTAGTAGCCCGAAATTGCAGAGATTAGGACAAAACCGCCTGTCGCTTCATCCAATGATTGATCGGGCCAGATGTGGCAGATACCATTACCGAGGTGTTTGACTAGTATTAGCGATAGGCTGTAAAGTTGCGGCCTACAGGGGTTAGGCGAATTCGTATGAAATCCTTCCCAAGCCTCCTGAAGTGGTATTGCCACTGCTCTGTTCATCACGAATGGATCCGAGAATACCTTGCCTGTTTCGTCTGGGAATCCCGAAACCGGTTGAATGCCGATTACCCGATGGAACGGGTGGAGTGGGGCAGAGACGTCAGTGCATTTCTGATCGCGGAATGATCAATCAGCGAATCACCCACTGGGAAAGCCCCAGTCTCCTTCGGTTTCAAATGGAAGATACAAACCTGTACTTCCGTCCATGCGTCAACTCAATCAGCGAAGAGTTCAAGCTTCTTCCAGGTCCTAACGCAACTAGCCAGATCACTCGAACGACCACAATTCAGATAACGGGGTTTGCTCAAACCATCAAAGGCATCATTATGTGCATCGGTATGAAGTTCGTGCATAGGTATGTGTTTACGAACTGGTCAAGGCTGTTGGCCTAATTACGCAAACGCCTTCGCCAAATCAGACTTGGTGCCCAGCATGCAACTGTGAAGATCGATGTGCTACTTTGAGCGAAAATCCTCGAGTCGTCTTTTCTGCTTGAAACCTGCGCGCGTTG
>CAIOHR010000190.1 GCA_903858115.1 uncultured Pirellula sp.
CTTCATTCTTCATTCTTCATTCTTCATTCTTCATTCTTCGCGTCTTCGCGCCTTCGCGTGCCTCCATCAAATGTCCCTCACGCCCAAGAAAACGAGCAGTTAATGCCGCGACTTGGAATCGCTTCGGTTTCGATCAGATCGACGCAGATAGTTTATGCAGTCGTCGGGTTGCAAGGTCCACGTAAAAAGAATCCTCTTCGCTCCCGTTTTCAATGACTTGCTTCAACCACACATCCGTGTTCACAAAGTCCTTCTGCGACCAATAAAGCTGGGCAATCTGGTATCGGAGTGGCTGCAGCGAAGGTGCGAGCGGAAACGCCTTTTCAAAGGCTCGGAATGCCTCCAGAACCAAAGGCATGTAGGTCTCAAACTCACCCATCGCTCCATAGGCCATTCCGAAATTCTCTGTATCCTTCCAGCCGATCAGCGTCTTGAGCTTTTGCTCATGCGCCAATCTTGCCGCTGCCGATTCCGGAAACTCCGTGATCGTTTTGTCGTACCAATGAACTGCAGCTTCGATCGTGTTGATGTACGCGGTATCCACATAGAAGCCCGGTCCTTTACCGGCGATCCAGTGATCTCCATTCTTGAGATACATCGACGCTCTGATGTCATCAACGTATTCAGTCGATGCCCCTGGCAATATTTGCAATAGCTCGGACAAGCGATCGTCGACCAACTTCCCCTCGTAGCTCTGTGGGAATTCTTCCACCAACATCTGCCAGATCTTCACTGCGCTCGTGTAGTTGTTTTCCTCAAAATTGATACGCCCCAAAAGATACATCGCCGCGGACTTTTCCAGAGGATGGATGCCTGATTGGACCAGAAAATCGACCAGAGCCAATTGTGATTCACGGAGCAATCTGCACTCGTACAACCATATGGCCTTCTGCAATTGCGGTGAAAATTGATCGCGAGCTCGGAGATACTCTGGGGATGGCGACTCCACCAAAATCGAGGCTCGAGGAATGTTTCCTCGCGTGCGCACATTGGATGAAATCATGTCAAACGCAAGCTTGTCCGCTGAGCCATCCGACCTCTTCTCCGTAGAAGCCTTTTCGGACGAACTCTTCTCCTCCGTGCTTGATGGTATCGTAATCTTGCTATGACAAAACTTGCATTCCGCACTGCGCCCCGCGGCTGCCTCAGGGGCTTTCAATGGCTTAGCACAGCGCGGACAATCAAATGAGAGGGTCATGATTGAACTCACGTAACGAAAGGTAGGAACGATGACTTCCGGGCGAGCGTCAATAAGGCTGGATGCCTTTACCATAGTCGATGCAATTTCCCGAATAAAGATGGCATCCGCCGATCGCGACGAGAATTCGAAACCAGTGGGAGAGCCCCCCAATTGGCTAAATTGGTCGGAACTCTTGTTGCTTTGGTATCATGAAGCCTGACGCGTACATCACTCTGGGTATCCTCAATCCTCAAAATCGAATTATGAAAAACGTCCCACGAGTCCCCGGTCCCGAGTGGCAATCGTCCTTCTTGGATACCAATCGGTTCTACGTGGATATCGGACTCCATATTATTTTGGCGATTTTCGCTTTAAGCCCGTTTGCATTGCTCTTGGTTCGGCGTCGCTCTCCCGCAGGTTGGCTCGACTTCTGGCTGCTCCTGTGTTGCGCGGTGGTATTCCCTATCGCCCTTTCGTACCTTGGAGCACAACTCCCGGACTACACAGCCCCGTTTGTGATCGGTTACACCATCCTCGCTGAGATCGTGCTGGTACTCTCCCTGCTGATGATCGCATGGCGATTGAAGAAGCAATCCAAAGGTCGATTCGCATTCAACATCCTGGCCAGCCTCCTCGCTTTAGGCCTAGTCATCGGATTGTGCTTGCCCGCAGTCCCCTCCGCCCGCGAGGCCGCACGGCGAATGGCCTGCAGCAACGCGATTCGCCAAGTAGCAGTAGCCTTGATCGATACCCGTTCCACCATCCATGACTTGAGTCAGCTGCCGCCCAACAATGCTGTCAAGGCCGATGGCACACCAGCCATCAGTTGGCGCGTCAAATTATTACCCTGGCTAGAACAGAAACAACTCTACGAAAAGTACGATCCGAATTTTGCATGGGACACCAACGAAAATAGGAGTATTGCACAAACGCAGGTAGCGACTTACACGTGCCCGAGTGAGCCCAATTTCGTCAGCCCCGACGGAGGCCGATACACTTCGTTTGCGATGCTCGAAAACTCGGATAAAAGCGCCAACAATCCCAAACGGCTTCCTGTATCAAAA
>CAIOHR010000191.1 GCA_903858115.1 uncultured Pirellula sp.
AGCGTCCTGCCAATAATGGCGTAGACACTCACTTGATTGGCTCCTCTGACGTAGACCACTGTGCTCGATGCATGGCTCTTGAGCTGATTGGCGAGCCATTCTTGTCCTGCACGAAGCATGTCGGCCATCGAGTCACCCCCATTAGGTTTTGATATTGGTGGGTGGCTTAGCGTTTTGTTCCATTAGCTTGAGAAGCTGTTGATACTGATCCATCAGCTGCTGGAACTGCTCGTCGCTCAGTAGTGTGTTACCGCGAGATTTGCGTGCATTGCGAATCACTTGCAGGAGCAAGGGGAGACCGTATTGCAACCCGAGCAGCACGAGAATGCTCGACACGGCCGATGTTGCTACCAATCCCGTCGGAGTCCAGGAAGGACTATCCGGTCGGCGAATCGGAGCGGGAGAAATATCGTCCGGTTCACGAGGTGAAGGCTTGAGATTAGGACGATCGATGATCGAATCAATCACGTCATCTTGCACCTGAGCATTGGCCAGCAAGCCTACGGGCCATCGTTGAGGTTCCCCTTGGATGGTCGAAGGAACTTGAGCAATCAGTTGCTCCTCGTTGAGCTGATAACTCACTTCACGGGTTCCGGCAGGCAAACCCTCAAGGGTCGTTGGAAGTTTGCCTCGCATTGCACTGAGCAGAAATGGTGCGGATTGGCCGAGCCCTTCGCCACCACCGGCCCAAGTCAAAAGCCCCACAACTCGTGGGCCGCCGTCCGTGTAATCGATGAGGCTCGAACCGCTGCGTCCTCCGATGGCTTCTGGTTTCCACGAGAGGATTTGACCTTCCTTTCGATTGAGCCGAAGAACCTGCAAGCTTGGCCATTCGCATCGAGGACAACCAAACGTGGTAACCGAGGATTCATCGCTTGGGTATCGATCAGCCAGTGGAATCGGATCGACATCCTTGGCGAATGTGCCATTGCACTTCAGCAAGGCGAAGTCGACGCTTGTCCCACGTCCATATCCAGAGGCGATGATCGTTCCTGTTCCTCGTTCACTTGAACCGTTGGTATTCCAACGCTCAACGTTCACCGTACGACCACGCTGTGTTCCTGCGACGTGTGCGTTGGTGAGCACAATCGCGTTTCCGTCTGACGTTCGGCCAACGACAGTCCCGCTACCGCAAACACCGCTGACGGTCACGCGAACCGTCGCCCGAATGACTTGATCGAATCGATCTCCCTCAGTCCCATTCGCGGTTGCCCGCGGTTCTTGGTCCACCAGTGTGAGTTCTTCACGCAATGGATCCAGAACGATGGTTCCGGGAGCTGACTGAACTAGTTGGCATTTGCCATCGATGCAGATCTTCTCTTGCGCCGGTGAGATCGTTGCTAGGCACGAGACCAGCAGAAAGACCATTGATAGACTTTTGAGTTTCATTGTGATTCCTGTGACTGATGAGAACTTCGATTGGGAAGACTTGGTCGCGATGCTGAATTACTGACTGACTCGAATCCGCACCGTGGTGTCTGCGGATGCAGCTGCCCGAACCACTTTGCCGATGGCTTTGTTTCCCGCAGCGGTTGTGGTTACCACGTTGTTGGTGTCATCCCAGTAGAGAATGGTGCCGACCGTGTAGGCGACGCCGGTGTTCTTGTTGAAGTCGAAGATGCCATCGACCGCGAGTGCACCGGTTTCACCGGCCGCAAGTGGACGAAGGGTTACGCCAACCAAATCGCCTTGCACGACAACGTCACCGGATGCAAGCGCACCAGCAGCGGTGTAGTCGATGTAGTGGCCTTCTTGAATAAAGGTTGCTTGTGGCATGGTTATGAAAACCTCAATGAGTAAATGGAATTCCGGAATGAATCGTTGAGCGCGTGACGACTATGCTTCACCCTTGCACTTGATCGCCGCACGTGGATCCTGTAGTGCGACTCCAAAGTCGTGGTAGCCACGCATCTGGACGCCTAGGACATTGAAATCCGCGTCGGCGGTTTCGATCGTTGGAGCTTCTTGACCATTGAGGAACGCGACCTCGATCAATGGCAGATCGTTCGGGTCGGTCATGAGGTACCACGCTTTAGCCGAGTTGCC
>CAIOHR010000192.1 GCA_903858115.1 uncultured Pirellula sp.
AAACGACCAAAGCAGGAATATTCTTGGCCGCTGCGACGTTTACCCGTCTCTACTTTCCACTCTCTAAAATCTACTTTCTAGCCGCGCAGCGGCTCGCTGAGTTTTCGGACGCAAAAGTGCTGAACGTTGTGACGCGGAGCACGGCATCGT
Source organism: uncultured Pirellula sp. (assembly GCA_903858115.1). Lineage (GTDB taxonomy): Bacteria > Planctomycetota > Planctomycetia > Pirellulales > Pirellulaceae > JBKCUI01. The sequence continues at coordinate 151 of CAIOHR010000192.1, forward strand.
GCCGCCGCTACTCAGTCGGTATATACGACGCCAATCTTGATACGACGAACACAACCAACGACCACTGAAATCCCCCGAGGACGAACAACGCGATCATGAACATCGAGTTGTTTGACACCCATTCTTCTAAGACCCAGATAAGCGGGAAGTCAATGAAAAACATCGGAGCCCATCCAATAGCACCAGCATCCGCATCCGGGCCTACTACCGGACCGTAGTTGCAGTAGAAATAGATTGCAATTACTCCATGGATAACGAAGGCTGTGACCATGGATGCGATCAGTTTCATGGTATGGTCCTACCGAACCTTACAGTCATATCGCAGCGGCTTGTCATCCGTTGTGTCCGGTTGCCACCACTGCGCATGCTGGCCTCGTTGCTCTGCCTTTGTACTCGAGAGCCAAGCATTGCCCGATTGGCCAAGAAGTCCGAAATAGTAGTCTGTCGCCATATACCTGCTAAGCCAAGAAGTTACGTCTCCATATCCATAACGCGGAGCGTGGATTCGGCCATCACGAGTCCATGGTTCGACAGGATTACTGTAGAAAAAACGCCAGTTCAATACCTGTCCCCAACTGTGAAAGACGTTTTCGACTTCGATCTCTCGCATGAAGTCTCGCTTACGGTCTTCTGCGTGAAGCCCTTGTCCACCAATACCATCAACGATCCCCGTAACTCCACGATCTTCCGGCGACCAGATATTTACAACAGACTTGTAGAGGCGATTGAGAACACTCATGTCGTTGTCTTGGTCAAGTGAACCGCCAACAATAATCAGCTGATCTATCTTTGTACGAGTTTCCTGATTTTCCTTGGCAGCAAGCCATGCCAAGTTGGAGCCATTGCTATACGCAATCACGGTTATCTCTTCCGTAGACGGTGGACGCTGACTTCCCATTTGCATTCGAACGGGATACCGGAGATCGTCCAGCATGGCTAGTAACTCCCTTCCAGCCGCCTGATTCCGACCATTCCATGTATCGTTGTTCGCGTTCATCACCCCAAATGGTTTTTGGTTTTCCCCAACTCCGTAGAAGAAATGAACAACCTCCTGTCTCGGAACACCCAACGCATCCCATCGTTCATTAAACGTCTTCGTTATCTCCGCAATCTCTTTCTCGTTCTGCGATGCAATGCCATGCACGACAACAACCACCAACCCACTCGGATCGGTCGCATTCGTCGGGCTATTCCCGACATACCGATACAGATTCGTATCCCCCGCCGCAAAGCTCTTTGGGTCTTGGCTGATCCAGCGGCCGGTTGTTGGGTCGTACCAGCGGGCTCGGTTGTATTGGAGCCGTGTATCTTTGTCCCAGTCGCGCCCTGTGAATGCGACAACAATTTGGCCGGTAACTTATTGGTCGGATTATTCTGATTCCTTACTCTGTGCTTGAAAATGGTATTCTTGCAACTGTCGAAGGATGGTCATCGCATCTCCACCACCATCAAAGTACTTATTTCCGTCGAGGGAAATCGCAGCAGGATTATTTCCCGTCCAACGAACTGAAAGTTGCGACTTGCTTTTATCCTGGTGTTCAATAACAACGTCGGCAACATGGCGGTAGAGATCAGGCTTATCCTTAATGCCTTGTTCCTGGACACTCGGTTTCTTAGGCGAAATCAAATTCGCGAATTTTGGACGTTCGCTCTCGGGCACTTCAATTGATTCGATCCCAAGTATTTGTTGCTTTGGAAAGGGAAATACCTTTGCGGTTATCCTAACAATTGGCGAAACGTTCATCGGAGGGCTCTGCTTTTGATAGTCGTACTCGTGAAGCAATCGCAGAATCCTCGTCGCACCGTCTGGAAACGCATCAGTGCCACCGTAGTAGTATTTCTTCCCATCAAGCGAAATTGCCGCTGGATTGTGCCCTGTCCAACGAACCGTCAGGTTAGTCTTGCTTCCATCTGAGTGTTCCAAAACGACATCAGCAACAAGATAGTGCAAGTCTGGTCGGAGTTCGATACCTTGCTGTTGCTGACAAACATTCGCTGGAGTGACAAGATTCGCAAACATGGCGATTTCATTTGCGGGTACTTCTACAAATTCGATGCCTTGAACCTTTAAGTCTGGTACTGAATGTAGCCTCGCAGTAATTCGTGCTACGGGCGGTAGGACAGGGACAGACTCATTGTGGCATCCGATTTGACACAACATCGTCACTAGTACTAGTAATGGTAGCAATCGCAACATATCATCTCTCTACTTTGTGCCCAAAGGCGATCGTGGTGCCCGAGGATGATCTGGAATTGGAGTTACAAGATAAATAGTCCCGGCCCGTTCAGGCGGATAAAGCTTTTGCTTGCGTTGAACATCTAAGTTCGGATTACCACTGTATCCAAAGTCCATTGTCTCGTAGAAACATACGGATCCATCCTCGTTCTGATGCACAGTTACGAAATCGAAAACAGCCAAATTGCCTTTCCTATTCGTGTTGGGAGGGCCGCCTCGAAGGTTAAGGCTGGTGTCGTACTCGGTATCTGATCCAGGTAGCAAGAACGGAACAAGTTGGTCATCCAAGTAATTATCTTGGTATGCCGAAATCACAATTCGAGTATTGCGATCATTCGCCCCCACCATCTCACGCTGAGCTTTAAGAGCTGCTTCGAGCGTAGAAAACGCTCGAGTTCCAGGAAGTCCAAACACTTCTCGCTCGGTACCCAGACGAAGCTTATTTAGCCCCATACAACCCTGCTTAAGTACGATGTAATCATCAGTTTCCACAGGGAATCCCCAAACATACCTGTTCTTACGAATTTTAAGTTCCCGCATAATCTCCGACCCAGGAACGGTCCGGTTATTCGGATCGATCGGAACTGCTAAGCTACCTGCGGGCCTGCCATTCCCGTGCGCACCCAACGCAATGCCTCCCATCGCTCGATTGCGTCCAAGTTGCTGGCGAATTCGTTCCATTTCTTCAGGTGTCAAAGGATCAATCGGTTCTTGCAGTCCACTTGGATCTCGGGCATATGTCGGATGATTACCGACGTACCGATACAGATTCGCATCGCCAGCGGCGAAGCCTATTGGGTCTTGGCTGATCCATCTTCCGGTTTGGGAGTCGTACCAGCGGTTGAGGTTGTTCTGTAAACCTGTCGCCTCGTCCAGCATCTTGCCCGTGTACCCGAAGATCAAGTCCACGGCGGGGTTGCTCTCGGTCAATCTC
>CAIOHR010000193.1 GCA_903858115.1 uncultured Pirellula sp.
ACCTCAACTGGAAACAAAATACGTCGCTCCTGGCACTCCCATCGAAAAACAACTGGCTAGCATATGGGCGGATGTACTAGGAATCGAAAACATCGGTATACACGATAACTTCTTTGCGCTCGGTGGACATTCTCTCATGGCGGTGCGTTTGTTCACGCGGATCGAATCAACGTTTGCCCGAAGAATTCCATTGGCGATGTTGTTCCAGCACGGTACGGTTCACCACCTTGCAGGATTACTTGCAGAATCACGCCCCGAAACAGATCCGGTCTCTCTGGTAAAAATCAAACCGAAAGGTGAGGGCCGCCCAGTTTACCTTATGCCATCGATCAATGGTGAGCTCATGTTCTCCAAGAGTATGATCGACGAAATGGGGATTCACTTCCCAGTGTTTGGCCTACAGCCTGCCCTGTCACCGAAGAATCTAGAGCATTTTCGAGACTTCCGAACAATGGCGACCCTGTACGTCTCGGCCCTGCGGGCCTTTCAGCCCAATGGTCCGTATGCGCTGGTTGGTTTTTCCTTCGGTGGTTTCTTAGCGTATGAAGTTGCTCATCAGCTTAGAGAAATGGGAGAGACCGTTGATCTGCTGGCTGTCATCGACACGGGGCCGGGACAGCGTGGACTGAGATTGAGTGCCTATGAACGTCTGCGAGGGCTGCTTCGGAATCTTTCCAATTTTCCTTGGTATCTACGTGAAGCACTTCGAAACTTCTCGCCGAGCCGCCTGAACCGCAGCGTTGGTCGAAAGCTTCGCTATCAGTTGCGTCGATTAGCTTCCGGCCAGCAATACAAGGTCGAGGTGTATGACGTGCTGGACGCGAATCAAGTCAAGACGCAAAATATCGAACTCATGCGTACCGTTTTCGCTGCACTTCAAGATTACATTCCGTCGCGATGCTCAGTCAAACTAACCCTCTTCCGAGCAAAAACAAGGCCGCTGAAAGGCGACTCATCACGCGATCTCGGTTGGTCCAGATTTGTTGATGATCTCGATGTCTGCTCTATCAATGGTACCCACGATACAATACTCCATCCACCCAATGTCAACGAACTTGCGAAACAACTTACCGAGAGACTGGATCGCATCTCTCGATAGATTCGGACAAGCCCGCCAACCACGCTTTTCATAACGACTCGACACCCGTTATGACGAGAAGACAGCGAAGCTTTCCAGGGATCGCACCATCGCCTTCTTCAAAAAGCATCTCGGTTGAGCGAATAGCTATTGCTTCTTTCTCGCAAGAACCAACTTTTTCCGCGGAACTCACGCGCTCGCAGAATTTACCAGCTCCGCATTTTCTCACCAAACAACAAACTTCGAAGTTCTAGATTTCTTCGTCGGAAAGCTTGGAATTTGAGAGCAGATAGTAGCGGAGGGGACCCTGTGTCTGTTATCTTGCTGAGCTGCGATGGATGGTTGATTTCTGTCCCACGCGATTTTCGATTGAGGCAGATTGGGTAATGCACCCGATCTCAATTCAAATTCCAGAGTGCACACAAGAGAGCTGACAATGGTCCTTTCAGGTGATGAAATCAGGTCTCGATTGGGCGGAGATGTTTGTATTTCTCCCTTCGATGAAAAAAGTCTTAATCCGAATAGCTACAACTTGACTCTACACAACGAACTGCTTGTCTACGAAGAGGTCGTGCTGGACGCAAAACAGCCCAATCGCTTTCGAAGACTCACGATTCCAGACGAAGGAATCATCTTGAGTCCAGGCCAAATTTATCTCGGCAGAACGGTAGAATATACAGAGACGCACAACCTCGTGCCGATGATCGAGGGACGTAGTTCGATCGCTCGATTGGGTTTGTTTGTGCACTGTGCCTCTGGCTTTGGAGATGTCGGCTTCCGGGGCCATTGGACGATTGAGATGTTCGCGGTACAGCCCGTTCGGATCTACGGTGGGTTGCGAATTTGCCAGATCTTTTTCCACGAACTCACAGGTAATATCCGAGAGTACGACAGCGAAAAGTACCAGAACAACCACGATATTCAGCCGAGCATGTTTTACAAAGAATTCGGCCACAGCCGCGAGTACGAACAGATGGAACTCGATTTCGGTTCTCTAGCGGCTTCGTGTACCACACAGCCGAGTCAAAACGTCTCGACAGAATTCGAGCAAGTCATCGCATAGCTTGCCGTTATCGTTCGATCGGGTATCTTCGAGGATCTTTCATACGTTCCTAAAACCCTCGTTCGACCAGCATGAATCTTAACGCGATGAACACCGAACAAATCCAAAAGCTCATTCCGCACAGGAAACCCATGCTTCTGGTCGATGAAGTCGTTAGCCAAACGGAGAAGTCTATCCACTGCAGAAAAACGTTTGGACCAGACGAGTTTTTCCTTCAAGGGCATTTCCCCAATTTTCCATTGGTACCAGGCGTCATTCTTTGTGAGTGCTGTTTGCAAAGCGGAGCGATTCTGCTGAGTCAGTTCACGCCGCAAGATGGGTCGGTAGTACCCGTGGCTACACGGATCGATGGCGCAAAGTTCAAACGCATGGTACGGCCCGGCGAAACGGTCGACATCGAAATCACCTTGAACGAAGTCGTCTCGACGGCTTACTTTATGACGGGCAAAGTAACTGTCGAAGGCAAACTGGCAGCTCGACTCGATTTTGCATGCAGCGTCGCAGCTCCAGGTTAACTCTCATGTCAGTCAACTCGCATGTCTTGGGCTCATATCCAACTTAAAGGAACCACTTCGGGAGTAGCTATGGAACCCTATCAAACGAACCCGAAATGGATTCTTCGCAACCGACTTTCCATCCATCCCACTCCGGAAGAAGCAACGGAAGCCGTAGGCTTTGTTCCAGAAAAGATCAGTGCGGGTACTGGCCGATTTGGTGTTCATTTCGCGCCATCAGTTTTAGGCAAAGCGATGGGCATGGAGTTACTTGCCATCGATACAGGAGCGGTACGAGTCGTCATCTTGCCTGACCGAGGGATGGGTATTTGGAAGTGCGAAGTTGACGGCATTGAATTCGGTTGGCATAGTCCGGTCGACGGTCCCGTTCATCCTAGCTTGGTCCCGACACAAGACTCAAGCGGGATCGGATGGCTAGAGGGATTTGATGAATTGCTCGTTCGATGCGGTCTGCAAAGCAATGGTGCACCGGAATTTCATCCCAACGGAACGGTCAAGTATCCGCTGCATGGCAGAATTGCCAATCTACCTGCTACATACTTGGAAGTGAGTGTGGATGTCGAGAATGGAATTCTCGATGTCGTCGGAACGGTAAAGGAATCGCGGTTTCTCGTTTACTCACTAGAGCTACAAACTAGATATCGATTTCGCGTTGGCAGTCCAGTCATTGAGGTTGTGGACACAGTTACCAATCCTTTGACGTCGCCGACTCAGATGCAGATGCTTTACCATATCAATGTTGGACAACCGGTCGTGCAAGCCGGTTCGTCAGTCCACGCTGCGTTCAAGACGTTATGCCCACGCGATCCGCGTGCTGCGGAAGAGATAGACGGCTGGGATCGGTGCAATGGACCTACACCCGGATATGCGGAGCAAGTTTACTTTATGAGCTCCGTATGTGATTCAACGAAGTGGTCCGAATCGCTTCTCGCGTCTGAGGATCGCACCAAAGGGTTGGCGGTCCATTTCGACACACGAACGCTTCCCTATTTAAACTTGTGGAAGAATACCGCGGCGATGGAGGACGGGTATGTCGTCGGCCTCGAACCGGCAACGAACTTCCCCAATCCGAGAAGCTTTGAAGAAAAGCAAAAGCGAATCGTGTCTCTTGCGGGCGGAGAGTCACGCGTCTTTCGACTAAAGCTGCAACCGATGGTAAGTGCTCATGACGTACAACAATCCATCGACCGAATCGGTCAGCTACAGCCCAACAACGCCGAAGTGCATAAATCCCCTTTGAAAGATTGGTGCAATTCGGTTTAGGGCCAATTCAGACATGGTTCGTCCGGCCCAATTCGTGTATCGCGGCAGATTGCATTAGCGACACCCAATCGTACATTCGAGGTTATGTACACAACATATGCAGCAAACAGGTATATGCAGCAAATCGGAGTGCGCACACTGCCACAATTCAGCCGGAACGCCCTAGAAGTCCAGTTTGGCGCGGCATTTGCTTTGCTAGACTCTAGATCAGCCTGTTGACTGCCAAAGCAATTTTTAGGCCCGAGTGTACCCCGATTGAGCAGAGGTTTTTATGTCGTTTCGAATGGACAAACTCACTATCAAGGCACAAGAAGCCATCGTGGAGGCACAGTCCAAGGCTTCGTCTCTCGGTAATCCTGAGCTGGATCCACTGCATCTCATGCATGCGTTGCTGCAGGACAACGAGGGGGTGGTCGTGCCATTGCTAAAAAAAATCGGAGCCTCCGTTGAAAAACTTCGTTCGGTTGCCGACAGTGAACTCGGACGATTGCCGAAGAGTTCCGGTGGACGGCAAGCGGGTGTTGGGCCCAGTTTGCAAAAAGTCTTTGAATCCTCGGCTTCCGCTGCTACCGCGATGAAAGATGAGTACATCAGTACTGAGCATCTGTTTTTGGGCCTTTGCCGAACACAGAATAAAGCCGGAGAAGTGCTGAAGCTGTTGGGTATCGACGAGAACGATATTCTCGGCGCGCTACAATCGGTGCGCGGGAGCGCGCGAGTAACCGATCAAAACCCTGAGGGTAAATTCCAGGCATTGGAAAAGTATGGAATCGATTTGGTCGAGATGGCGACCAAGAATAAACTTGATCCTGTTATTGGTCGCGACAACGAGATCCGCCGAGTGATTCAAGTGCTCTCGCGTCGAACGAAAAATAATCCTGTCCTCATTGGTGAGCCCGGTGTTGGCAAGACTGCGATCGCGGAGGGGTTGGCTCAACGCATCGTGGCAGGTGATGTCCCGCAAAGCTTGAAGAACAGACGTGTTGTCGCGTTGGATATGGGAAGCTTGATCGCAGGCACAAAGTTCCGTGGTGAATTTGAAGAGAGGCTCAAAGCGGTTCTGCGCGAAGTCAAGGACTCGAATGGTGACGTTATTCTGTTTATTGACGAACTGCATACCGTTATTGGAGCAGGCGCTGCAGAAGGGTCGAGCGATGCCGCAAATCTTCTCAAGCCAGAGTTGGCTCGCGGTCAACTACGTTGCGTCGGTGCCACCACCCTCGATGAATACCGCAAACATATTGAAAAGGACGCTGCCCTCGAACGTCGCTTTCAGCCAGTCTACGTTGGCGAACCGAGTGTAGAAGATACGATTACGATCCTGCGTGGTTTGAAGCCTCGCTACGAAGCACACCACGGCATCAAGATTCGAGATGCAGCTCTCGTCGAAGCGGCCAAACTATCGCACCGCTACATCTCAGATCGTTTCTTGCCAGACAAAGCCATCGATCTCGTAGACGAAGCGTCCGCTCGGATCGCGATGGAGCGGGACAGCGTGCCAGCAGAAATCGATTCTTTGCAACGTCGTTTGAGGCAGTTGGAAATCGCACAACGTCAACTCAACGATGAATCGGATGAGGAAAGCGAAGAGTCGTTGGCGGACATCGAACAAGAGATTGCGAAGACACAAAAGGAACTCGCATCGTATCGGGAAAAGTGGGAAGCAGAGAAGTTGGGGCTTTCTGGCGTAGGTTCGATTCGTCGAGCGTTGGACCAAGTGTCAGGTGAGTTTCGTCAAATCGAAGCGCGAATCAAAGAGAAACAATCGTCCGGTGGAACGGTCGAAGAATCGGAATACCAACGGCTCTACGAACTGGATCAAAAGCGTCGCAAATTGACCGAAGAACTGCACATAGAAGAAACGGAAACGCATCCCGTTTCCTCCTCGACGAGCGAACGAAAATTGCTTCGGACGGAAGTTACTCCGGATGAGATCGCAGCGGTCGTCAGTTCGTGGACAGGGGTTCCGGTTACGCGGATGCTTGAGACCGAGCGAGCCAAGTTGTTGGTCATGGAAGAACGACTTCATCAACGCCTCATCGGTCAGGATAAAGCTGTCGAAGCGGTTAGCAATGCGGTGCGCCGAAGTCGAAGTGGATTGCAAGATCCCAATCGACCGATCGGTTCCTTTCTATTCCTAGGGCCAACAGGCGTTGGGAAAACAGAACTTTGCAAATCGCTGGCTGAGGTGATGTTCGACGATGAATCTGCCATGGTTCGCATCGACATGAGCGAGTTCATGGAGAAACATAACGTCAGCCGATTGGTAGGCGCACCTCCTGGTTATGTCGGCTACGAAGAGGGTGGCCAACTGACGGAAGCGGTGAGACGCCGACCTTACTCGGTTGTTCTGTTGGATGAAATCGAGAAGGCACACACCGATGTCTTCAACGTGTTGTTGCAAGTGCTCGATGATGGACGTTTGACGGACGGTCAGAATCGCACCGTGGACTTCACCAATACAGTCATTGTCATGACGAGCAACATCGGAAGCCAAATGATCCAACGTGTTGCCGAAGAAGGTGGTAGCGAAGAAGATATGCACCAAGCGGTTCAAGATTCGTTGAAGACGCGATTCCTACCCGAGTTCCTCAATCGGATCGATGAGACGATCATTTTCGAACCTCTCAAGAAAGAACAGATTCGCAAAATCGTTAGCTTGCAGATGCAGAAGCTGGAGAAGCAACTCGCAGACAAGCACATTACGCTTGAAGTGACCGAGAGGGCGCTCGATGCCATCGCAGAGGAAGGTTTCGATCCAGTCTATGGAGCTAGACCACTGAAGCGAGTGATTCAACGGCGATTGCAAAACAAGATCGCGACAGAATTGCTTCGGCGCGAACAAGACGACACGTCGCCAATTCACATCGACTGCGAGGATTCCGAATTGGTTTTGAAGTAAACTTTTTGAGGGTTCGATGCAGGACATTCATAAGCGCGACATAGTTTTGAAACTGATTCGAGCTGCCGACAAAAGTAGCAGGCACACTCCGCCGTACCGTCCGCTATTGGAGAGTTGCTGGGATTCTAGGTGGACGGCACATGGAATGTGCCTACTACTTTGACTTGTGTCGGCAGTATCGCAGATGAGCGGTCAATCTGACAGCAACCGGAACTGCACCAGCGCGCTGAGGAGACCGTTCGTCGCGTCAGAAAAACGGTACTCGATAGAGCATGTGAATCTTGCCAAGCTTGCCAAATCGCCAGACGATAACGAGGAGCGATTTCTTGTAAGGTTGTTCGGAGTTGTCGAGCGACCATCCTGGTATGTCGTAGGTTAGCCGCTGTATGGTGAAAAAGAATTTGTTTCTTTTCCAACGGCAGAGCAAGAGATCGTATCGTACTGCATCCGCTTTCCATCCTTCGAGGAAGTGATGTTTCTGGATGTATCCGGCAAATGCAATCGCTTCATCCAAGATGGCTTTTGCACCGTTGGGTTGATAGCTGTCGGCAAAGCTTCGATATTCGTGGAAAAAGTCCCGCTTCAGTATCGCTGCGGTTCGCGGGAGACATGCGGCGGTTTGTGATTGTCGCTTGCGGAACAATGTTTCGCGCGAGTCGTTGAGTTGCTGTTGATCGATGGATAATGTCGGAGCGTCGGTGTTGGTGCGAACACTGAGCAACATCGCAGCGAGTTTCTCTTGGTCGATTTGGAGCCTTTCGATTTCCCGCTCTATATCTTCCGAATCGCTACGCTCTCTAGTCATGGACGGCTGCCCAACGACCGTACTTGATACCAAGCTGCGTAGCTCTCGAGATCTCTGGGATCAATTGGGCCAAAGGCGGAATGTTCTCATCACGTTCCAAGATCATTCCCTTGACCGGTGCATACTTCAGGACTTCTTCGAGGAGTTGCCAGACTTCTTCATTGGTCTCATCACCATGGCTATCAATCCACACACCATCCCGAAGTTGGCCTCCGACAAAGTGCAATTGAACGATTCGCTCGCGCGGCAGACCGTGCAATACGGCAATCGGATCGTATCGATGATTGACAGAGTTGATGAACAGATTCGTAACGTCCAATAACAGTCCGACATCCGACTGTTCACATAACTCCGTTAAGAACTCCGCTTGTTCTAACGCTTCACCTGGAAATAAGATCGTTTCTGTAATGTTCTCCAAGATGATCGGTACTGACACGGACTGTTTCAGTACCGCAATGTTTCTGTCGAGAACTCGCAACGAAGCTTTCGTTCGTGGGATCGGAGTAAGATGACCGATCTCTAATCCGCCAGCGCGCGTAAAGGCGATGTGATCGCTACACCAAGCGGGCTGAACGGTATCAACGACGTTGGTGAACTCGGCCACATACTCTGCGTCCAGTCCTTCGGCCGAGCCTAGCGACATCGCCAACCCGTGTGGGATGATCGCAAAGTTCTTCGCAAGCAGTCGAAGCTCTTTCTCTTTTTCCGCAACAGGATCGAAGTAATGATCTGCAGTGACTTCGAGAAAGTTGATTTGGTCTCGATAGAGAAAGATTTCAGATCGATGAATCGGACGAAACCCGAGTCCTACACCTAGTATTGGCAACGCGGCCCAATCGACGTTAGCTGCCACCGCATCCACCACACCCGCCGCCTCCGCATCCGCCACCTCCTCCACCACAGCTCGCTCCGCCACCACAGCTCGCACCGCTGCCACAAGAGGCTGCACCGCAGCTACCGCCCGCAGAGAGCTGAGAATTTTGGAACGCTTTGTGGGCGGCGTCTAGCTCGGTTCCTTGGAGTGCCATGATTCCGAATACGCCCATCGCATAGATAGGAAAACTGGTCGAGCCTGCAAGCTCTGATTCTACGCGTTGTTTCACATCAGGATCCTTGGACAACAGAGCCGGTCGCAATGCCGATTGAACGTCCCCGATAAATTGCTTCCCTCGATCGGTGAATCGTCTCATGGAGCCTAACCACAACAGAACGACTGGAGTGCTGACGAGCAATACCGTGAGGATGATCACGTTGTCTCGTCCGTGGAGGACGGCTACCACGAACTTGTAAAGACCCAAGGTTCCTAACGTGATCATCAAGAAGATGGATTGGAAGCGATAGGAGAAACGTGCGTCCGAGGATGGCTTCAAGTTTTCTTTCTCGATCCATGCGTCCCAATGCATGGCTTTATCTTTCACTTGCTGAGGCAGATTCGTTCGGAACATCGACTCGGGCTGTTTCGCAACACGAAAATAGTCGAAGATGGCTGCCAACAGCGGGTTACTATCCAAAGTCTTTGGACGATCGGCGATCGACTGGTACTTGGACGTTCTCGTGAGTCCCTTCACCGGCTCGATCCATCCTTTCTCCAACAACTCGACGAAGCCTAGACGGATCACTTCATTCGAGCTACCTCGAAGGTACGCAAAGAGATAAGGATCGATCTGACGTGGAACAGGTAAAGGAGTACGAGAATTGTTCTCGATAGAGATCTTGTGTTGGTATAGCAACCAGCCGATAGCCACGGCGATCAACGCCATATACAGGACCAAAAAATACGGGCCGTAAAGATTTCCCAGCGGGTTGTTCAGCAGCCAATTCATCGATAACCTCCATTGGGTTGATTCGGTTTTGTGCTCCCCGGTACGCTGATATTGGCCTAAAGTCTAGAACGTTGAGGCGCGACAACGGGTATTTTGTCTGGGACAATGGTCCTAGGCTACTATTGGCTGTCACCTGCCTCCGGCCTTAAACTCCGGCAGGTTCACAACTTAAACAATGGCCTTTGACCAAGACTTCGGTTATCCGAGCAATCTTGTTCGTTCGCCGAACCCTGTCGTCTGGAACAGATACATCCACCAGGCAAGCGACCGTTCCGCAATCCACACAGACGAAATGGGGGTGGCTGCTGCGGTCGTGATTTGGATCGCGGATTTCGAATCGCCACACATGGTCACCCAACTCGGTACGAACGATGAGTTCCGCATCGGCCAAATCCGATAAATTTCGGAACACTGTCGCCTTATCAAATCCCATCGGAACGAGTTGTTCGGAGAGCTCGGCATGGGTTCGCGGCTTGGATGCTTTGCGCAACAAAGTCAACACTGCGATTCGCGCTGGAGTGCTCCGCAGACCGACGGATCGCAGAATTTGTCGGACGACCTCTACTTCATCTGCGTCATTTTTTCTTGCCATGACTCTATCCAACGACTTCAAACGATTACTTGGGATTCAGGAACTGGCTCAACCGTTCGTGAGTTGCAGCTTCTTTGTATTGTAACTTGCCGAATCCGTATTCGGCACCCATCGCAACCGCCAGCTCTTGATGTTCCAGATAATTGGTGATAATCATGACGGGGATGGCGGCAAAATCTGGATTTGCCTTGATTTTCTTGAGAATCTCCGTCCCGTCACTGTAATCCTGGTCGAGTTTTCGATTGATCAGGACTAGATCGACCTTTTCGGATTGCATCGTCGCAATGGTATCTGCCATCCCATGCGTTCTCAAAACCTGGACATCGTAACGACTGGTTAGCATCGACTGCAACGCACTGTGGTCGGGATTGCAGTTCCCAACATCTAAAACTTTCTTGGTCATTTGGCTTCGCTAACTTTCAATTCGAGATCTCGAAGCATCGAATCTTGCAACCATTTTTGCATGATCTGCCTGGTGCTATCCACCATCGTATCGATCTTTTTCTCGAGGGCTGGGCTGATCTTTCCGACATCATTGAGCATGGCCCGACGCTGAATCGATTCGATCTGTTCGGATAGTTTTTCGTAAGACTTGATTCGTTTGAATTGGTCCAAATACTTTTCGGCTTCGGCAACTTTCTTGTCCGCCAGTTGCTTGTTGATGCGTGACTCGAGAATCTTTCGACGCACCACGAGATCGAGCACTTCGTTCTGCAATCCTTTCAAGAACGCTTCGGTCTCCAACCGTTTTCTATCGTCCGGCAATTTCGCTTCTTCGACTTGCGACATGCCTGTGACGATCGGCAATCTCGCCAGTAGAGTATCTCCATTCTTCACGTAATAAAGATAAAGAGGATAGTTGATTTGAACTTCGCCTTTGATCGGTTTCGGTGGTAGAGCCTCAGCGGCGGGAGCGGCCATCTTTACCAACGCTTCTTCTTCCGATTTTTTCGGCGTTGATTTAGGTTCCGCAGATGATTTTCCGTCTTCATTTTTCTCATCGGTTGTGGACACGGGCTGAGGTGCCGTCGTTTGAGGTTCGGGTGGTGGTTCAGGATACTTAGGTGGCGGCACGGGATCGCGAACGACTTTGCGAGCGTCTGCGATGGCACGATTGCGACTCGCGGTCGGAATCTCGTATTTAATCGTCGGTAGCGTTGTCGCATTGAGAGGGATATTCCCTCGCCAATCGGTTCGTCCCAACATCAAAAGATCATCGTGGCCAGGTGTTCGCCGATAGATTTCTGCACCCGGTACGGCAACAGGTGGTTGTAGTTTGCCTGCCACAATCTGCTGTCGAAAGGTTAGTTTCAATTCGGAAGTCGGATGCGAAGCAGATATCTTCAGCCCTAAGCGTTGGGTTCGTCTATTCTTTGCAGCCGTCAACGCACCGCGGCTCGCAGAGAAGATGGCTCCGTAAAACAACGAGGTCTCATCGATTTTTTCTGTGGCTGCAATAAAGGTGAACGGCAGATTCTGGAGCAACGTCGGGTTGCCATTCATGTCATCGCGACGAATGAATGGAACCACAACATCCCCGATCCCAATCTTGGCAGGATGATCTTCGCCTACGATAAGACCCGCGCTCTTGACTCGCATCGTCGCCGTGAAGTTGTCCGTCTCTTCGATTCGTACCACGGGCGAAAAGACGGATCGCATTTGATGGACCAACGATCGGGCGATATCCTCTCGACGAAACGATTCCATCGTCGATGTCTCGCTCATTCGGCGGACGACGGAGTCCAATTCACGAACGCGAATTTGATAGTTCTCACCCGACCGATCGATCGATGCCAAGAAGATCTTGTCATAGTCACGAAGCAATTGTTCAGGCTGCCAGGGCAATCGAGCCGGAATGGAACGTGCGACATCCTTGATCAGATTCAACTCGGTCTTTGGGATCAATGCCGCAACGATATTGCCCTCGGACAAATCCGATTTGAGCTTTTCTAAAGAACCTGGAAACAAACGAACTTTGTCTGAAAACTTCTTCCATCGTTCGGTCTGTTGATAGGGAAGTAGGTCTCGGATGAGACCTGAATAAGGGAGCGACATGACATGGAAAGAATCGATTCTTTCCATTGCGGAATCAAATGTCCGAACGCTGTTCAAGCTGGCGGCTCGCGCGGCCGCGTCCTCCAGTTCCTGGATCTGCTCTTTGGACATTTTCTTCCGCTTTGCTTCCTCTGCAGGTGTCAAGACAACCGGCGGAGGAGGTGGATTCAGTTCCAAAAACTTGGCTTTCGCTTTTTCTGACTTACCAACCACCAAGATCATTTCTCTCGCAAGCATTTGCTGAATCGACATTTCATCAATTCGATACAACAACGATCCATAAAGAGAATCAGGGGCAGCTTGTGATTTTATTTTCCAGGTTCCACCAAAGTCTACTTCGCATAGTTCCTGTACTTTCCGATGAAACTCCTGCTCGGTCGATTCGGTCCAGCCGATGCTCGGCGCGACAGTAACCCATACGCTAACCCGATACGGTGAGTATTCCCAAATGTCTTGGGCGTCCGAACGAGTCGTCGCAAAAATGAATGCGAAGAACAACGCGCAAGCGTTAAGCACGAAATAGAAACTTCTCACGACAAGTGTCCGCGCGTCCGATAAAGATGGATTCAATTTCACTTTACTTGAATCCTCCACTTCTGGACATCTTGATACAAACCAATTGGGCGTTTCGATACTCCCGCCATCTCTGTTCGATAAGCGAAGGTCTCACTTACTTGCCAGAGAGGTAGTATCGGTAAATGCGAGGCGACCAGTGCGTGCAAATCTTGGCAGCCATCGCGTACTTCTTTCCAGTTCCTGGCACTATTCAGTTTTCCGAGCGACTGGACAATATACTGATTATTTGTCTCTGCTGGAGCGCCTTTACCAAAGAGTCTCTCGGCATCTGTGGCTGGCTCCCAAACCGAAGCCGAGAGATAAAGGACGTCGATCGATTCATCCTCAGATGAAGGGATCGTATCATACAAAACCAATTCGCTATCGATCCCGACAATCTTCCACGCTTGCATGATCGCTTGTCCGGCAACTCGCGTCGACTCGTAGTTTGGCACTCCCAATCGCACGACGGGAAGCTTCGGTGCAGCCTCACGTTTCTTTGATGCTTTGGCTGTCTGGTTCGCCTGCGCTAGAAGTACTAATACCTTGGCAAGTCGAGGGTCATAGGGAATGGACTCTACACTCGAATTGTAGGCATAAGCGATCGCATCGGAATCGCTTATGCCTGCTGGAAAAGGACCGCTAATCAATCGGTCGGCGGGTGTTGCCGCTCCGCCCAAGATCTCATCGCGCAAGATCACTTCTCGGTTGATAGCGTACAACATCGCGCGTTTAAACTCGCGATCTTCCATAAACGGATTCTTGCCTCGTGGCACTAACATATGGATCATCGGCAAAGCATATGGTTCAGTTTTGATAGCTGGCACATTGCCGAGACGTTTTGCATCGGCGGGGAACAATCGGTCGATAAACTCAATCTCTCCCTTGATCAAATCGCTGATTGCTTTCATGGGATCGGAATAGAGGACTTCTTGAATTTCGCGAGGTTGAAAGTCTGCGGGTTCACTTTCACCAGCCCATTCAAACCGCTTTCTTTCTTTATCTTCGGCCTTCAAACGATAGGTGGAGCGATCGTACGACATCTCTACAGACGGAGGCAGTTGCCATTGCAAAAACGCTTGCGGCAAAACATGGGGCCGCCGAAACTTAAGCTTCAATCGCTCCGGCCCAGAAACGGTGACCGAATCCAAAATCGAAGCCCAACTCGGTGTATATTGCGGTCCGCCTACACGGGCTCTGTTGAGCATTGCTTGAGACAAGATCAGGCTGTCGGGTATTTTAGATTTTCCAGGATTCTGAATGGTCAGATCCAGCTCTTGTCGGTCGTCGCTGTGCACCGCGTTTCCGAACGAAAACTTGTAGACGCCACCCTCGGGGCCTGTATTTCTAAACTCAAAGACAGGACTTGAAAGAAGCTGGCCATTTCTCAACGCAGGCCAATCTGCCAATGCAGCGGTGTCCGCTTTGGACGAATGCTGAAATACGCCGATTCGGACTAATGGGAACGATTTCACCAACTCTTGAAGATACTCTTTCCCGCCCTTGAGACTTGGTTCGATCTCCAGCATCTTGACGGCGGCAGTTCGCGCACGACCATAATCTCCTTCTTCTCGATAGGTCTTTGATTTTTCGAGATAACTCTCTGCTAGCTCTGCGAATCTTGCCTTAGCTTGCGACACCACAGGAAGACTACCTTTGTACTCCGAATCGAGTCGCAAGATCATGGAACGCGCGACGGCCAATTCATCACGTTGAAACAGATCGTCGATCAGTTTCTTGGCGACATTCGAAATTGCATTCTGAACTTCCTTTGTCTTGAAGGCCGGAAACTTTCGTTGCAGTTCTTCTAAAGCGGCTAACGTGTGAGGCAAATCTCCTTCGGTTGCCATGTCGCGCGCTGTGCGAAACAAAAAATCCTGATGGAGCGCGCTAATGTTTGCGACCTGTGGATAGTTGTCACGCAAATGGACGAGATACTCAAACGCCTCGGCATAACTGCGTTCTTCGATATGTTTTTTCGCTCGATCCAGGAGCAAGTCCTCCCAGAGAGTAACCTTGGCTATATCTTTCCAAGCGACTTCGTAGAGGCGGCCGGGGAAAATATTTAGAACACAGCGAAGCTTTTCGGTTGTTTTTGGATTGGTCGGTACCTTTCTGTTTGGCAGCTCTAGCAAATTGACTTGGACGCTCCTGCCGCCTTCGGATGGAATCAAAGTAATAATGTCAAACGGAGCCATGTCGAGCAAGGATCCAGAGATGTCGAGCTCCTTGAGCATGCTATCTATTTCCTGGGCTTGGCTTTGAATGCCCAGGAAAACGATACACGCGCAGAGCAACCATCGGACTAGCTCTAGCATAGCCTTTGCTCGAAGATGCTTCTTTGTTCTAGGGGAATCACTCATCCTTTTCGCCTAATCTTTCGCAGCAGGCAAAGGAAGTGTAACAATCGAACCTTCGTCGCATGGTATGAGCAACCCTTTGCCGACTTGAAGCGGTGAAGCGCTTAGCGGTTGGCCAACCGTCGTTTTGCCGATCATTTTCCCATCGGTTAGAGAAAATCGCAAAAGATCACCTCGAGACGTGCCGACGATTACATCATTCTCAATGACGATGGGCTTGTCGACAAACTCTTCTCGCTCAAGAGGCGTGCTCCAACGCCGTTTGCCTGACTCGTCCACAGCAACCAATCCCTCGATATCGCTCAACGCAACGACGAGGCTATCCGTTTGACCTGTTGCGACGTACGGTCCCCACGCGAATCGACCCTCCACCGGAAGTGAGGCAAACCTCTTGAGTTCTATTCCGTCAAAAAAATCAAGTTGATCGCCCGAGTCATTCGCACTCACCGCAACGACCGTGTTGCTTAACACCGACAACCGGCCCTTGAGTGGACGTTCCAAATCCTGCTGAATGACGGTCCGCAATTGTCTGTTGGTCGATAGCTTGTACATGCTGCGTTGCGTATCCGCAATCACGATGCTTTGGCCGTCGGCAAGCACAATGGGATTCAACCATTTCGGAATCTCACCAGCTCGCACCGTTGGCTGGAAAGGGATTCCCACTTGTTGCCCCTTGTCTGGATCGAACATCGCCAACTGGGCATTCGAGAGAGGCACGATCACGTTGTTGCCGACAGCCACCAGGTCGTTGCTTGGCTTGGCTTCTCCAAACGAGACCGCAATCATCTTACTCAAGCTTCGACTCTTGCTAGGATCGACAAGAAGCATAGAGTCCGCCTTCTCACTATTCATGACAAGGAGCCGACCATCTTTGAGTTGAACAGGATTCGTGAACTTCATGTTCAGTTCATTGCCACCAAGATTCTCCACTTGCTGGATCGGTTGCTTGCCATCGAACGCTTTTGCATCAAATGTATAAACTGCCCCCTGCGTCGTAAGTGCAGTGAATTGTTTTGCGCTACCGGTTATCGCAGAAATGGGAACTCCAATATCTGTTTCCCAGTTGGGGCTTCCCGTTTGTGGATTGATCGAGGCAATACGAACGCCCAGGTTTCCTCGGACCACGCGAGAGAGCAATATAGAGTCCTGAAGCTTGATGGGGCGAGCCGTAAATTGATCTTTGGCATACTTCTGCCAAGATGGGTTTATCTTCTGGCTACTAACCTGAATCTGGTAAAACGCGAGCCTATCCGAGGCTAAATACAAATCGGATCCGACCATCAAAGGCCAATTCACCTTTGGTGATGATTCTTTTTCGATGATGCTCGCCATCTTGGTGACTTTATCTTTAGTACTCGATGCATCGACTTCCAAGACAGCGACTTCCCCGAGATTGGTTGCTACCACAAATCTTCGACCTTCGATTTGTGGTTCGACGACAAAATGACCTCGAAAACGCATAGGGATCTGCTGACTCGGTTTGATCTCAAGCCCTTCTTCGTTCGTCGAAAATACTTTGACAAAAGAGTAGTCCGGACCGGAGTTTTCGAAGACGATCAGGTGATTCATAATCCAAATAGGTGGTATCGCAATAGTACCGGGATTATGCCCGAGATACTCGACTTCTTCGCATGCTCCGCTGGCTCGCGAAACCGCGTACAGATTAGAATGATTACCGACGATATATTTCCGTTTCTTGCCTAGCGCCCCGCCGGGTGCGGTCTCGATCGTTTGGGGAAATTTCTTGCCCCACCGAACCTGCCCTGTGGATGAATCGATTGCAAACGCTTCTCCGTTGGAAGTGGTTAGAAAAATTTCATCGCGATCAATGACAGGCTCTTGGATACGACATTGAAATTTGGAGTCCCACACGATGGAACCATCTGCTGCGGAAAGACGTCGGATCGCCCCTTGCTCGGGGAAGCTCACCAAGACGTCGCCATCCCCAGAAGAGGAAAGCTGTTGGGGTCGCCCCGTCCAGTCTCGGCCAACATACTGACTCCACAAAACGGTTCCATCCGAAACCCTTAACGCAACGAGCGAACCTTTCACTTTCAGGTAAACCGTCTCGGAGAGGCTGCTGTCCCCCTTCCCTGTTTTGTTCACCAGAATGGCTTTTGCAACAACGTCGTTGGAGGCCAACTCTGTACTTACCGTAGGAAGCTGTGTTGCTCCTAGGACTAGA
Source organism: uncultured Pirellula sp. (assembly GCA_903858115.1). Classification (GTDB taxonomy): domain Bacteria; phylum Planctomycetota; class Planctomycetia; order Pirellulales; family Pirellulaceae; genus JBKCUI01. The sequence continues at coordinate 17,197 of CAIOHR010000193.1, forward strand.
TCTTTTTGGAGTCCGGTCGCATTGGCCAAAAGCTCGTTGAGCTTTCCATCCGACTCGAGAATCGGATACTTGCGAACAATCTCACGACGAATCTCGTAGGATTTATTGACGTCTTTGGCCTCGTTCGATTTAGACATAGAATCGATCGCTACCAAAAGGTCGCGCCCCTTCTGAATATCCCGCTGCGCTCGCAGCATTCCTTCTTCGATGTTCTGAATTCGAAGGGCGTTTTGGGTACGTTCTTGCGTCGCGATATAACGTGGGTCGCGTACCAATGCCATCTGCTCGCCCATCTTGGCCAGTAACTTCTCGCGATCGTCCAGTGATTCGGTCGCTTCAATACGTCCGACAAATTTCTCCGATAGTCGAAGCAACACGTCTGCCATGTCTGTTCGAAGAGAATCGATATCGTCTTCGGACGAGATTTTTGGCAATAAATCCTGCGCAGACTTCAAGGCAACCGTGGGGTCGGCGACCTTCTCCGCGTCCTCGCGTATCTGAGCCAAGACAGCGAGAATCTTTGCTTTGCTCGCATTCTCATCGCCCGAAAATTTGTACGCAAAATCATTGAATAGCTTGGCTGCTTTCTCGTAATCTCTCGATTCATAAGCGCTCTCAGCCATCCCATATGCATCTTGTGCTGAGCCTTTCATCACCCACATGACCAACGGGATGAGAGCAACCAGCAACAATGCTAGAATGGCACCGATTCCAAGAATGCGAAACGACTCCCACGAATTCTTCTTGCTGGGATTATCTCGGATGACTTGACGGGGCGATTGAATACTGTCGAAATCTTCGTCTGCATCACGCCGCGAATCTCTCGCAATGGGATGAACAACTACCTGCACCGGAGTGACTTCTTCAACTTCTTCTGCCGCGACAACTTCGGCTGCTTCCGCGACGAGTTCATCTGGAAGCAGGTCTTCGACGGAATCGTGATCGCTGACGGCGGACGGAGCCGTTTCGAGAGGTCGGCCACCTCGGAGGGCTGCGGTCGGATCGCTTCCAGATCGGTCGACAGACTCGTTCAATTCTGCAATCAGTTTGGTGGCTTGAAAACGAGTTAGCTGGCCGTTCTCGACCAAAAGCTTGGCGATCGCCTCTGGTGTCACTCGAACTTTGGATGTTTCGACTTGACGGTCGAGTTCTGAAATGATCTCTGGATCAAGGAGACCGCGACTTTCAAGCAGACGTATAAACGCAGAAGCTGCCATTGATTACTGAAACTCCTCAACCACCTGAACTTGAAAACTTGTAAAGCCGCGATCTCTCCCCGCATCGAGTGCTGAAATCACTGCCGCGTGAATGCACTCGACATGGGCCTCCACAATAAGCTTGAGCTGATCGTCATTGGCACTCGTCGCAACTTCGGCTCGCGCCTCGGAGAGAGCAATCAGCAAATCTTGTTTGCTGCTCGCTTCTCGTTCGTCGCCACCGGGTAGGATGATGGTAAAAGCGTTATACTCGTCAATCTGCACACGAACGTTGTCGAGATTGATCGGCTCTTGCTTTTGAATCGAACTAGCATCCGAGAGTGGCGGAGGCTCTTCAAAGACCTTTTCGCTACTGAACGACGCTGTAATCATAAAGAAGATCAATAACAAAAACGTGACGTCGACCATCGGTGTCATGTCCATGTCATCTTTGGGAAGCTCCTTTTTTGGAAAGGATATTTCCTCGACTTCTTCGTCCTCGTCTTGATATTTGCCTTCGGAAGATCGAGTATCAATTTTGATTTCATCCAAGACTTCAGCTTTGGCAGTTCCACCAAAGCTATCGGCAGACTCAATGATTTCGACCATGCCAGGGATATCATCCTCGACCACCTCAACCTCGACAATCTCTTCGATTTCTCGGACTTCCGCAGCGGACGGGAGAGGGACCTGAATGAATCCGTCGCAGTGCGGACAACGAATTTCTCGCCCAGCCAGTCGATCGTTGACCGAGTGAACAGATGAACATGCCGAACAAACGACCTTGATTGCCATGCTACTTTGACTCCGTAACGGCAATATTGAGTAACTTTCCTTCGCTGAGGACTTCGCTGATCGACTGCTTTACTTTATTCATCTGCCCGGCAGTCACATTCCCTTCTGCGCGAATCAACACCTCGGTTTTTCTGCCCGACTCCAACTCCAACTGGACGTACTCCGATATCTCTGCTGATTGCAATTCAGGATCTTCGGCAAAGAGCGTGCCATCGCCGCGAGCAACAATCGGCGCATCGCCCGTGCCTCGCGTTACCACAATCGAAACACAATTTTTGCTGACGACCGTCGTACCATTCTTCGCAGGCGGCGTGTCATACGTTTTCTCGCCTGTCATTTTCGAAGTCAAAATAAAGAAAATCAGCAACAAGAATGTCATGTCTATCATCGGCGTGATATCCATCTCGTCGTCCATGGGAGGACGCGGAGGCAACGAAACCAATTCAGGCTCGCCATCTTCGATCGGCAGATTACTCACTGATCACGGCCTCCATAGAGTTTGAGCAGATGTTCACGAAGAAAACTCTAAAACGCAAACCTCTCCACTACGCGCTTTGTCGACCTTTTCGAGCAATATCACGGTCATGTCCGACTTTGTAAGCCTCAAGAAACCTTGCCAACCCCGAGGTGATAAGATCCTGCATTTGCCGAATTCGATTGGTAATCAACGCCATGCACATGACGAGCGGAATGGCAATCGAAAGACCGATCGCTGTCGTCTCCAATGCAACTCGAATATCCAACGCCAAATCTGCAGGGCTAACATTGGCTGCGCTTGAAAGTTTTCCGAACGCACCCATCATACCAACGACCGTTCCGAATAGCCCCAACATCGGTGCCGTCTTGATCACGGTAATAATCCAAGCGATGTTGAAATCAAGGTCCGAAATCACGTCCCGTTGAAACCGATCCAAGGTCATCTGTCTAACTTTATTGAATCCAAAAATGCGATTCTTGCATGCAAACGATACCATCATCGGCAAGGCTCGCTGGTCCCCTTCACACGCCCGAATGACCGTATCAAAATCGCCTCTCTTCAGGTCGGCTTCGATCGAATCCAGAAATGCATCTTGGGCCTCCTCTGTCTTGAATCGCTTTCGCCCTACTCGCGATAATACGAGAACAACATAGTAAGCTCCCCAAAGAGCAACTGCAGCAAGTGCGATATAAGAAGCCTTGCCAACTAAATCGAAAACCTTACTTGCATCCATATGCCAAACGAATCCAAACGGGAAAAGTGAGGGGCATTTCGAGGAGAGAGGACCCAGCTTTATGATAACTGACCCTATGTCGTTTGAGGACAGGTGTTCTACAGAATCTTCTCCTTTCCTCAATTCAATCTTTAGCGTCCCGAAAACTCGTTAGATCGTCGCATCGATGTCTGGATCCATGCCATTGTTTTGTCATCGGTTTCTGGTTTAATTGCTTGTTTAACCGCGTTTGTCCAATTTCCGAGGTGCCAGTGAACGTTTCAGATTCGGTTGTTCGCCTGCTTCATCTCCGTTTGACTCAAATTTCAGAATTAACAAACCAGATTGAACGGGGGCCGAAACAAATCTCGGCAGCAGAGGGTATCGTCAAGACTGCTAAGCAATCGCTCCAAGATTGCCGCGATGCCATCAAACAAAAAAAGATGGAAGCAGATCGTAAGCAACTACAACAACGCGAAAGGGAAGTAAAGCTTCGCGACTTGGCAGGTAAAATGAACGCGGCGAAAAACAATCGCGAGTATCAAACACTCAAGGAGCAGATTGCGGCCGATGAAAAAGCCAATAGTGTCCTCTCCGACGAAATTTTCGAAGCCTCAGAGGAAGTGGACTCGCTTCAGTCGACAGTTCCAGGCCTAGAAGAGAGAGTGAAGCTAGCCGAAGAGGAAAAGACCAGAACAATTGTCGCAGTCGAGAAGAAACTAGAGTCCCTCCATGCGGATCTGAGACGGGTCCAAATGGAACTTGAGGAACTTGAAAACTCCTTGCCGTCTGAATTCGCAACCGAATACAAACGGCTCGTCAACTCTAGAGGAATGGACGCTTTATGTCCGATCGATGGGAATTCCTGTGGTGGTTGCTATACGAATGTGACGCCACGTGTACTGGACCGTTTACGTATGGGACATCCCTGTATCTGCCCCAGCTGCGGGCGGATGCTGTACCGACCCGAAAACTAGAAAATAGTTTTCTCCCTTTCCTTGGCCGTTTCCTTGGCCTATAGTGCGATGGTGCCTCTTGGAAATGAGAGGCACTCAAAAACCTCCGGTCGTTTTTCCGGCTGAGGGACCATCATTTTGCGTTGGCCTGGATCACTATAGGCGAGTGCAGTAGCACGCTTGATCTGCGCCAGTCTCGCAGCGGCTCCGTGTCGTGCCGCGAACGGTCGGAGGAAAAAAGTAACAGAGGGCCGGCGTCTTACGTCGGCCCTCTTTCTTTTTCGTTTCTCGGTCCACTCTTTTTCTTGTCGGCCAGGCCTTTTTCGTTCCTATTGTGCCCGAGGTGCAGAAGTCGATAGGATTCCTCGATTGACATCCTCCAATCCTGGAATCCAAGAATGCTCCCGCGAAAATACGCTATAGGCTGTCGCCATTTCCTCAAGATCGCTTTTCTTTGTGGGATTATGTCATCCATAGCAAATGGAAATGAGCCAATCCAATGGAAATTCCGAAAGGATGAACGTGTCGCCATCGAAGTAGACCAGAACTCTGTAATTCAGGAATCTTCTCGAACCGAAACGAAAATACGTCAGCGTACTTCTCTCGTCTGGCACGTTATCGATGTGGACTCTACAGGGATAGCGACTATCGAACACAAAACACAACGAGTGAGGCTTTCTGTTTCAGAACCCAAAGAGGAGCTCAGCGCAGACTCCGACAACGACACCCCCGCTTCTGCATTGCATCCAAAACTTCAGGGAATTTGGGAAATCGCAATCGCTCCAATGAAATCAACATTCCGATTCCGATTGAACTCGCTTGGCGATATCGTTGATTACGAAACTAGCAAAACAACCGATACTACTGACAACCTAAAGGTCGTCGTTGCTTTCCCCAAGGATGGCCCAAAAATCGGCGAACCATGGACAGTACAATCCCGGATGGAGAAGGAACGCTCGACGCTATTGCTAACTACGTCGTATCAACTGGTAGGAAAAGAAACCGTCGATGGACGAGATCTTTCCAAAATAAAGACATCAACAGCCTTTAAGCTCGACAAAGGCTCCGAGGCGAAACTCGTGAACCAAAACGCCTTTGGGCTGATTTGGTTCGATCCAGTTCAAGGGAAAGTGGCACGATCAGAAAACCACCAAGAGATCGGTATAGAGCTGGTCAATGAAGGAACTACCACAACGCAATCGATCCAGCAGTCGACGGAAATCTCCTACCGTTTCGAATCGATGCAACGTTAGGTTAAAAGGGATCCTTGCCAATCTCGAATGGATCCGAAGTTGTCGTTTCGGACATTGGTAAGTCCGAGTTTCCAAATGGATCCACTGCCGGAGAAGCATCATCCGCCTTTGCCTTTTTTTCTTCTTCGGCGGGCACTGCATCTGAAGAAGTCCCTTTATTCGAAAAATGAAACGACGGTGTCTTGGCTCCTTCTTCACGAACGCTAATGATGCGACCGTCTTGCCCAGCAAAAAAAAGCCTGTCGGATACTGAGTTCGCAATAGGTTTAATCAATCCCATGGATACTCTTCCGTCGATTTTTCCAGAACTTGCATCGAAGATGACTAAGTTCGCAGACTTATCAAATGCATAAACTTTGGATTGTGTCACGGCCACAACAGAAACATAAACGGAACCGGTAGAACGCCATAATTCCGTCCCGTCTTCCAAATTCAAAGCAAATAGCTGATTGCTATCGGTAACTACGGTTACAATTTTCTCTCCAGCCACCGGCGACTGCTTGCAAGAAGAGCCAAGTTTCGTTTGCCAAACCAGTGGTTCAGTTCTGTGGTTTTTACACCGAACCACGTTCCCGCCTTCAGAAACCGAAACGAAACCATTATCGACCGCGATGGGCTTTGCATGAATCTTGGACCTTGCGTCGAACATGGTCCATAGCTTGGTTTCTGGTTCCGTTTGCGCAATCACTAATTTGGAATCCACGGGCCAGGCAAGATAGCGATCTGCAGATTTAGCAATCCCAAACCTATTCTCAGTCCCAATCCTTAATGCAAAAGAACGAATCTTAGCATCTTTGATATCGTAGAAAACAGTCCTGCCACCGACAGACGGAACGACTGCTTTTCCATTCGCTATAGTTGGTTGCCCTGTAGGAACGAATTCCAATAATCTATCGACGACTGCTCGGCCTGTCGCGATTTCATAAACAAGCAATCGCTTACCATTGGTGACAACAACGTGCTCGTCAGATGCTCCTGGGCCGAATGTAGGAAGAGTTCCATCGGGAAGTTGATTTCTCCAAATCAAAGTTCCATTCTCTGCGTCAAGAACGGATAAGGCTCCCAACTGGTTCACCGCTACCAGATAGACCACTGGTACTGGCTCATCAGCTTGAACGTCCACTTTTTTACCGAGGATCGAATACTTCTTGGCTAACTTCTCCGCTTCGCGTTGTGCACCCTTCATCCCAAGCCGCGGCTGTTTGGACCCGCTACTTCCAGCTGCGATGGAGGTCGCTAATTCGGTTTGGTCGATCTGATCTCCATAAAATGTCCCAACTAACTTACCGCTCACCACGACACGAACGACTTCATGATTCTTCGTGGAGTGGGGCCAAATCAAAACAGAATTCGCCCCGCCAAGGGTGCCCGCCCCACCCAGATCTCCTTCCCAATGATTGACGAGCCCGAATCTCTCAAGCTCCAATTCTCGAGGCTGCGCGACCAGATTCGCACAAAAACCCAAGAAGACCGAACAAGCAAATGCAGCGGAAAAGATTGATTTCATGAGTCTAAAATGGTTTGATGAGGATGAAACGACTAACCTATCGTAATCAGCAAAACAGGTGTTTACGTGAAAAAAGGCTGGCAGAACGCCAGCCTTTTTTGTACTCGGACGATTTTCTACTTGCCGCCTCGTCCACCGGCTCCCATACCGCCAGGTCCCATGCCTCCACCACCACCCATGCCTCCTGGTCCCATGCCGCCACTACCCATACCATCTCCCCCCATCATGCCGCCGCCCATGCCTCCGTATCCACCCTCTCCGCCGGAGCCCATGCCGCCGCCGTATCCATCTCCACCCATTGAGCCGGCCCCGATGCTCCCCATTCCGCCTCCGAGCGGACCGACAGCGGGCTGGTCAGGTTTTGCGGCCATGTTGAAATCGGTAAAATCCTCAAACTCCCGACTAACCACAAGCTGTCCCGTCGCAGCATCGAACGAAACAACTTCACCTCCCGTCCCTCCGTCTTTGGCTGTGAGCATCTTCAATGGATATCCACCAGAAACGTCTAGCACTGCAACTTGCGTGGTGAGAAGAGATTCTAGTTTTACCTCCGGATCCTTGGGGTTTACTTTCTTCAACACCTTCAAGATCGGCAAAACGGGATGAACAAACTCATGACCAAGACTGCTCGATTTTTGTGCTGTCGTAAAGACATAGCCTCGAGTAACACCATCCTTCTCCTTCAAAGCAAAAGATGGGAAATACGACCTTAACCGAGCGCTGAGAACTAACTCTGTTTTGGTTGGCTGCGTTTCGTAAAATTCGCCTTCCCCCCAAGGTGCCAATGCAGGCTTGCCGAGCGCCCCTGCATAAACAGCCGCCGGCATGACGGTTGTTACAACATCCGACGGTGCAGACCAATCGGTAAAACGTTCGCTCTTCCTCTTGTTAAAATTATCAGGGTCAGGTTTCACAGAAAGCTTCAGATCCTGAACTCTATCCACGGCTTCCTTGTTGAGATTGATCGTCTTCGGAGCGATGATTTCGTACTCTGGGAAGTTTGGATCATACATCACCAATCGAACGCGATAACGATAGGATTTCTCACGCTCGACCTTTGTGTCGAAGAACCGAATTAGTTTGTACTTCGTGCTCGGAAGCCTCGCAGGAGCTGCGACTCCTGCGGCCCCTCCCATACCGCCGTAGCCACCAACACCACCCATACCTTCTCCACCCATCATGCCGCCGTATCCGTCTCCGCCGGAGCCCATGCCGTAGCCGCCCTCTCCGCCCATACCTCCCATACCGCCGGGCCCCATGCCGCTGCCTTCACCACCCATGCCACCAGGGCCCATGCCGCCACCATAGCCACCCTCTCCGCCGGAGCCCATGCCGCCACCATAGCCACCCTCTCCGCCGTATCCGTCTCCGCCGGAGCCCATGCCGTAGCCACCCATGCCACCCATGCCACCCATGCCGCCCATGCCACCCAACATTCCGCCTGATGGTTGATCATCGTCTCGAACGAGTTCCGGCAAATTTGACGGAACGTCTGGATGCGTTGCCAACATGCGGTAGTCCGTTCGCAAGAAAGGCGGGATTGGCATCGAAAGATTGCCCGTTGTCCATCCAGCTCGGTTGACTTCATTGCACGTGCCCATGAACTCTTCTGAAGCGAATTTTTTGAACTGCTTTGGCGAAGCATCCGGCAAAGGTTTCCAATCCTCCTCGTTGATCTCCTGAGACGCACTAGAAATCTCAACTCTCTGAACTTCGAAGCCTTGATAGAACGGATGATCGCGTCCCGACATAAAATCGGGTGGCTCGTTGTCCTGAAAAACACTCTTGTAGGACGCTTCCATTTCCTCATGTAGCGCCAAAGCAGTCACAGCTACCACTTCGAAGGACTTCGCTGCGATATTCTTCTTATTCTTGTCCTTTCGAACAGGAAACACTTCTGAATTTGTGTTCATTCCTAATCGATAACCTTTATCGTATCCAGGGCTCAGCACTCGTTTGGCGTTCGCACCAGCAAATCCTCCCATTCCATCGCCACCCTCTCCTCCCATACCACCATAGCCCATCCCCCCGGCTCCCATTCCACCAGAGCCCATGCCACCAGAGCCCATGCCACCTGCACCACCACGTCCACCGGCCCCTCCACCTGATCCCATTTCTCCACCTTCACCGCCGAATCCCCCCATACCGGCTCCTCCCTGGCCATTGTTCTTCGGTTTCTTCGGTTCTTCCCTCTTGGCATCCATGAAGACATCGAACGGATCGTTGTTTGCCAACTGCGCAATCGGGCCAGCGTAGTATTGTGCCATCAACTTTATTGGTGCTTTGATCTCTGGATCGCCACGCTTTGTTTTTGATTTGTTCGATGGAGTAAAGAATCGAGGCTCTTTCCATTCGACCGAGTCAATAGGATTCGTAACTCTCACAAACGAATCCGTATGCGAACGACCGGCCTCGGTGTTTATTTGGTCCCAGTGTGAATCATTCACCACGCTAGCCAGCGTGACTTCTGCCTTTTTCTTAAGATCCGCCGGGTTCTTGTTGCTAGAGATTGTGCCTCCAGACATCCCCAAGTAAACAAGAACCAACGACAGTAGCGCTATAGTCGCAAACACAATCTTCTCAATGTGAAGCACCAAGAAGCCTTTTGCTCCGATGCTTTTTCCTCCAGAAGAGGCTTTCTTCTTTTTTGCCATGGTTCTATTCCTATGAAGACTGTTTAAATGGCTACGTTCAAGAACTTATTGACCCGGTGAGAATACTCCCAGATCGATTCCTAGTTTGATGGATTTCCCGGGCCCGGTGCGCCAGGTTCAGTACCCGGTGCGCCAGGTTCAGTACCCGGTGCGCCAGGTTCAGTACCCGCTGCGCCAGGTTCAGTACCCGCTGTGCCAGGTTCAGCACCCGCTGTGCCAGGTTCAGTACCCGCTGTGCCAGGTTCAGTACCCGCTGTGCCAGGTTCAGTACCCGCTGTGCCAGGTTCAGTACCCGCTGCGCCAGGTTCAGTACCCGCTGCGCCAGGTTCAGTACCCGCTGCGCCAGGTTCAGTGCCCGGTGCGGCACCCTCTGGCGTAGTCGCCGATGTTGCTGATGAATTCGCTTTTCCGTCCGGTGGTGTCACTGCAGATCCGTCTGTGCCTTCGGTAGCGTCATTGTTGCCGACAGCATCCGCGCCTAGCTCTCCAATGTTGACTGGGTTGTACAGATAAATTAATCCAAAGATTTCAACGGCTACTTCTTCGATGGGTGACACCTTGGTCTTTGGCATTGTCATGCCACCCATCCCACTTCCCATGCCGCCATAGCCGCCCATGCCGCCAGAGCCCTCGCCGCCGTATCCCATGCCACCTTCGCCACCCATTCCGTCGCCGCCGGGCATGCCCATCCCCATTCCCATGCCCCCCAATCCACCTCCACCACCCATGCCTGCCATTCCGCCTGATCCCATTCCTCCCCCGTATCCGCCACCACCGGAGCTGGTGGCTGCCTCGGTGTTAACTCGAACTTGGTAGACTTCGAGTGGAAACGGAGCATTCCCACACGCAGCGACTAAGCGATGAATCTGGCTCGACTCCATTCGAACACGCAGTCGAATGGGGATACGCTTGGCGATCGCATCCACTGCATTTCCCGGTTGAACATCTTTGATGGACGACCGAATTTCTTCACCTTTTCTAGGCTGGAAGAACGTTTCCGTAGCGAAGCTAATGTATCGATTGTCAGCAGGATCTCTAGTGCTCACAGCGCCGCCACCGTACATTCCGCCTCCTTCCATTCCCATCCCACTACCTTCCATTCCACTTCCTTCACCTCCCATTCCACCCCCTTCACCTCCCATGCCTCCCATGCTAGCGCCCTCGCCGCCACTCTCTCCGCTCACGCTACCGTATCCATCATCTCCTTCCGATCCCATACCCGACCCCATACCCATACCGCCATATCCGCCCATGCCGCCACCAGATACACCTGCATAAAGTTGTCCAGCGTCTCGGTTAGCATGTCGTCCCATCCGAATCCACTCGATCTCCTTAACGATCGCTTGGAAGTTCTCTTTTGCATTTTCGTTAGTGGCCTTGATGATCTTCATGATGTTTCCCAAAAGCCACATATCTTCCTGCGTGTAGTAGATATTGAGAATGGAAGGCGCAGAGTTTGGGTTGTACCAAGGAACGATTTGGTCCAACAATGTTTGCTGGGAAGATGTCTGCCAAATGACGACGTCATTTGTTGATTTCCCCAACGCCCCGCTGCCATAACCTCCCATCCCGTCACCGCCACCGTATCCGCCTTCGGCACCCCCTTCACCTCCCATGCCCATGCCGCCCATGCCCATGCCGCCATAACCACCCATCCCACCACCGGCGTTAACTTTCAGTTCGGCTCTCCATTCCGTACCGATTTGACTTGAGATCTTTTTGAATACGGGACCGATATAATCGCGATAGACTCGACGATCAGCCTCCGTAATTTTCGCCAAGCCGAGATAAACTTGGCGATCGGCCTCTGTAAATGTCGTTAAATCTCCCGGCGGCTCAGCAATCGGGAATTCGATGAACTTTTCCACCGGACGAAGTGAGCGGAATATGTCTGCTGTTTCTTCTTGCGCAAACGCCTCACTTGGCCAAGTCATTAGCGGTAACTGATTGACGTACCTGTCTCTCCATGCTTCCCGGACGTCGAATTCTTTACGCTTCAGCATTTCCTCCATTTTTGCATGGGAGTGCTGATTCGGGTGTGTCGTAACCTTCGAGCTAACTTGCTGCACGTCGTCATATCCTTTGTTGATGGCAGAAACACGCTCCGCCAACAATTTAGATAAACCCGACTCCGCAATCCAAAACCCAACAATCGACAGTAGAAGCAAAAGAACAGCAAGTATCCAGAACTTGTGCTTTAGCGCCACCGCTAGCTTCTTCTTAAACTCATCCATTTTGAATCACTCGTAACAAAGTTTTGTAAAATCAAGATCGAACTGGTTTGCAAGTGAATGATCACTTACAAGGAATCGGTCGTCGTAGATTCGTCCGTTGCTGCAGCCTCTGAAGAGGGCAACCCGCCAGCAGCACTTCCACCTTCTGGATCCAAACGTGGTTTCCAGGCAAACTGGACTACAAACTCAGAAAGAGGAGCTGCGAAATCCGGCGGTACTTCTTTGCCATTGGCATCTTTTAACGGCTTCAATGCTACGCCAGTACCTGTGTAGCCATCGCCACCTCCTCCCATACCACCCATGCCGCCGGGCCCTCCACCCATGCCGCCAAGCCCTCCGCCCATACCGCCGATCCCACCAGGTCCTCCGGCCATACCACCCATACCACCAGGTCCTCCACCCATACCGCCAGGTCCTCCACCCATGCCGCCAGGTCCTCCACCCATGCCGCCAGGTCCTCCGCCCATGCCCCCGGTTCCTCCGGCGGCCAAACGTTGCTCTTGCAGAAGAGCCCAATAGGCAGGGTTCGGCACCTTGAACTTGCTATCGATAAGTGGAGCATACCTTACGATCGGGAGCCGAATTCCTAAATCCCTTATCGCCACATGACCCGCTGGTACTGGAGGAGCTCCCTCTGGCGGAGCGATTCCGGTCTTGTCTTCTAAGTTCAACGGAATAGAACCGTTCAAAAGGAAGTTAATCAGATAGTTCTGCACGTGCTCTTGGCCTTCTTCTCCCTTGATACCGTTGTAAAAATGATACCCCTTGATCTCGATTACCCAGCCTGGACCGGTCAAGGGTGTCAACTCAGGTAGCGGAGCAGCAATCTTCAAGAACTTGTTCATGTTCTTGACCCCATCCAAGTACTTTGTTTTGAGGTCTGGGGTGAACCATCGTTCTAGATCTGCAAAATACTTCTGCTCGATGCTCGTAAAGTGAAAATCTCTCCGCTTGTTAAAGGGCAGCTCTTCCGGTGTTTTGTCTGCCAGATCTGGATCCTGGTTCTTTGCTGCAGCGATTACCTTCATCAGCTCGAGTGTCTGTAGCCGGCGACTTGCGCCTGAGCTAACTTCTAAACCGACCTTTTGAAACAAGTCCGCCTTTGCCAGATACGTCGTGTCAGCGGTGATCTCATCCGCAGATTTTTTCGACAGCGAGCCAACGGCCGTTTCCGCCGGCGACCAAGCAGCCGCATCGACCACACCGAGCGCCTGGCCCTTCATCGCATGGTGTGCCACCATTCCGCCGAGCAGAATCGACAACGCTGCAACGGTCCATGGCTTTTTGTTTCGAATGACGCGTTCAACGATGATTTCCTGGGGCAACAAATTGGTCCGCATCGGACCTCGCCGAAGCTGTTGCAAGCACAAACCATAAACAACACCAAAAGCTGGAATATTCTCTTTGAAGGCTTGAGCTCCGGTTACTTCAGTACCTTCCAGTTTCGGGAACTTCTCAAAGAGCTCGACATCCATACCCAAGTTCTTGTTCAAGAACTGTTGCAAACCAGGCAATTTGGATGTGTTGCCGAGTAGAAGTATCGATTCGAGTTCCCCTTTTTTGTTAACCGTTTTGTAGAAATTCAATGATCGTTGAATTTCGGTTACCATATCGTTGAAGACGGGTCGCATCGCTTGAAAGACAAGCTTGGGGTCATCCGCTTGCATCGCATTGCGTTTGAGATGCTCCGCTTTCGCAAACGTTAGCTTAAGGTCTTTCGTCAACTGTCGCGTGAAGTGATTTCCGCCAATCGGGATGTTTCGTTGCCAAACACGAAATCCATTGGTGACGATCAAATCACTAGCGTCCGTTCCGATCGACAAAACAACAACCGACTTCTGCGGCGCATCTGCATCAAAGGTCTCGGTCGCCATCCGTTCCGTAAAGCGATCGAAGGTAACCATATTGTAAAGACTCATCGGTGCTAATTGCACAAGATCGATATCGATCCCTTTGTCTTTGTATGGCTTCAATGCTCGAAAAACAGCCTCCCTCTTCATCGCAAAAAGGCCAACTTCACTCTCCAATGCGTATCCGTCTTCGATCTGGGCTCCTTCCATCTGCTGGAAGTCCCAAATCACATCTTTCAAATCGAAAGGGATTTGCTGTTTTGCTTCATATCGAACTATGTCGCCGATCTTTTTGACTTCCACTGGCGGCGGCTTGAAGAATTTCGCGAGACCGCTCTGTCCAGGAACGCTCACCGCTACCGAAGCACCACGCAGGTCATTTCGTGATGTAAACTGCTGTAAAGCATCAGCAATCAGCAGTTCTGGCTCCGCTTCGGGCTGGCTGAGAATCTTGGGATACTCGACAAAATCAAAAGTATCCGCGACAACTTGGTCTCCCTCCAGGTGACAACGCAATCCCTTGAGGGCACTTTGGCCAATCTCAAGGCCCCAAACATGTTGAAGTTTCTTCGCCATCGTGCGAGTCTCCTATGAGCATGCCACAAGCTGTACCTGTGATACAACACAGGCTGAAAAACGTCCTTTTCAAATAGCCCAAGCAGCGGAAAAGTGTGTGCAGACGAGTGGAAACAGGTCAGGAACCGACCTATCTCTTCGACCCTTATCCTACCGGCCTCAGTCTCCTCTGTCAAAAAATTCCTAACTAAGAGGGAAAAATAACGAATATTCCGTTCCGTTCCATTTGTCTGTTAAGATGGAAGCGTTGGGTTCGTACCAATCTGTTGTGTCGCGTCGGTTGGACTATTTCTCATGTCGTTCGGTCCTCCTGCTGCGTGTTTGATCGGGATAGGATTCCTATAAATGAACGTTTACCTTGCAAAAGTAATGGCTGGAGGCCTGGGGCTTTTCGTTGGCGCCAGCTCTCCCTGCTGGTGCCAGGATGCCTCGCCTCTCAGAGATCGGATTGGAAAACTGATCGAACAGTTGGGAGATTCCAGCTACGGACGCCGACAAAACGCAAAAACGGAACTAGAACGAATCGGCGTGGTCGCACTTGACCAACTCCACGCTGCGAGCTTCCACGTAGACCCTCAAATCGCCGCCGCTGCCCGCTTTATCGTTCAAAGCAATCAATTCAACTGGGAATGGGAATACGACTCTCCCCGAGTCCGGGAGATCTTGTCAAATTATGGCTCGGCAGAAATAGGTGAGAAAACAACCTACATCGACGAACTCGCTCGACTGGAACGAGAGGATGGGTTGCCTGCTCTCTGCAGACTGGCGCGTTACGAAACCTACGGAGCCCTCGCAAAAAGGGCTGCATTGCATGTGCTACAAAGCAAACCACCTATCGGCCAACCACCGGAATCGCGAGCCAAAAGGATTCTCAGCTATCTAGACGGAGGCGAAAGTACAGCGAGCCAGTGGATTCAAAAACATTTTGCAAATGAAACAATAACCACCGACATGGAGTGGTGGAAAAAAGAGATTGATAAAGAATCTCGGTTGATCAACTCTCGTTCTAGTGATTCCTCGTACGATGTAAAGCAAGATCTGACGAAGTGGATCGTATTCCAAATTTGTCGCTTGCCTTCGATGAGAGAGCAAGCGATCGAGTTGGGCAAATCTCTTCTCGCACCTCGTCCGACATCACTCAATGCTCAATCGCAAATGGGTGCCGCTTCATCGCAAGCCGAAGAATTCGCGCAATGGGCGCTGCGGCTCGAACTGAGTGAGTTGGTGCAGATTCAACACGCATCGTTGTCGTATCGAGTCCTATCTCGCGAGCCAATCTTTACGTACTACCTCGCCGAAAGCTATCTGCAACTGGGCAATCTAAAACTGGCGGATGCGATCGCGGAAAACGCTCTAAACCAACGTACCGTCGATGTCCACGGTGCACCGATGGAACCACCCGCACCCAATAACGATCCACTGAATAAGTCACTGGAGTTCACGCTCGGCTTTCGTAACTCCTCTAGCAAAGAACGACGCTACTACATTGGAAGTGTTCTCGCAAATCGAGGTCGATTTGACTGGGCAGAACGCGAATTAGCGATTGCGGCGGACCAAGATCTATTGATGGAGACTAGCCTGCGATGCCTCCAGCAACTCGCAGAAATCCAGCATTCTCTCGGACGCTTCGAAGACGCGAAAAAGACACTCGAACCCTTTGTGCTTCGCTTCGAAAATGAACCGATGTTTCGTCGACAGATGATGGATCAATCGGAATCCACAGCCTTTGTGCGATCGTACTATCATCTCTATGCGGCTGACGCATTGCGAACATCCAATGAGGCCGAAGCCGCTTCGCACTACATCCAATCCATCGAAATTCTCCCCGCCAATGTTGATGCAATCATCGGCCTCTACAAACTAAAAGAAACAGAAGAGCTACAATCGCTTCGACGAGAAAAATTAAAACACTCGGTGACCGAACTTCGTACCGAGATTCGAAGGTACGACGAGTTTCTCAAGAAGTACAACTCCGAATTTGTAGAATCGTTTTTCGATCGACTAGCGAATAACCTCAACTCACTGGCTTGGCTTATTGCCAACACCGAAGGAGATTTCGGTGAGGCCGTCTTGCTCAGCCGACGCGCTTGCCTTCTCGATCCTGATCATGCAGAGTATTTGGATACGTTAGCTCATTGCTACTTTGCTGCAGGGAAATGGAAAGATGCCGTTGAACAACAACGCAAAGCATGCGAGCTCAAACCACATCACCCAGATCTCAAGCGGGCTCTCTCCCGCTTCGAAGAAAAGCTTGCCACCTCCCAAAAGCAATAATCGATTATGAGCTCGCTAACATCCATCGATAGCAACACCTTGGCCAAAACAACCGACTCCATCGGTATCTTGGAGACGCTCGGATGGACGGCAGGTATGGTCGCTCTAGACCAAATGGCCAAGTCCGCCAATGTCGTTCTCATTCAAGCAGAATGGAACGACATGCTCGGTTCAGTAATTAAAATTGCAGGTAGCTCAAGCGATGTACAATCCGCCCTGCAAGCGGGCAAGATTGCCGCCTCATCGTTCTTCCCTCACGCACCGAACGGAAATACAACGATACTGATTATCAATCGTCCTGATGAACAAGCTCTCCGCGCAATCCTCAGCCCGAACGAAGTCAGTGCCCTCATCGAACAACCGGTTGTCAAGATTCCTTCCTCGAACGAAAATCAACTTATGACTTCTAACAACTCTCTCGCCTTGGGCTTCATCGAAACACAAGGCTTCACCGCGGTCTTTGAGGCTATCGACACCGCATGCAAATCGGCATCCGTTGAAGTGGTCGGTAAAGAAAAACTCGGAGGCGGATACGTAACCGTCGTGATTCGGGGCGATGTGGCTGCCGTGAATGCGGCCATCGAAGCCGCAAAACCACGGGTCGAAGGACTTGGGAAATTGATCGCCTGCCACGTGATCGCCAGACCATGCGCGGCTGCTCTGTCTCTACTGCCCAAGTGACCATCCAGGAATCCCTTGAAGCGCGATCCCTATATCAGTCTGCAGTCGCTCGTACACCCAGCATTTTGATGATCGCATAAAAGGCCAATCCTATAACGATCGTAGCCAGACACCAATAAAACTGACTCGGGATCATGGTGGATGCGACCGCAAACAACACACCCGCGCCAACGACATAAACGCCTGCGCCCACATGCTCCCACCATCGCAACGAAATCGATACGGAATCCTGCAACTTGCGTCCTCGAAGACCCGCAAACCAAAGCGTTGCTATAGCCAATGCCCCACAAGCAGTTAACGTTAACCCAAGATACGCCAACGTCGAGCGCAACGTCCCGAATTGAACGACTAACAGTGCCAAAAGTGTTTGAATGCTAATGGCAATCATTTTTTGCACTCTCGTGTTGGGAACCCAACGGTCCGCGCCATAGTCTTGGAACATTCTAAGATATACGTAAGGACCCGTCATCGTCATGGCAAGAACGCTCGTCAACGACGACAGGATAATGACCCAACTCATCATCCGCCGACACCATTCTCCACCAATCGCCATCGCAACGGCGCCAACAAAACGCTCTTTTGCAGCAATGATCTCTGTCGCTGGTATCGCATACAAAAAGATAAGGTTCAGTAATAAGTAAAAACTCGTCACAACAATGCATGCAATGATCATCGATCTACCGACGATTGGATCCGCAATCAAACCTGTTGAATTCGATGCCTTCCCGCTTTCAACTTCTTTGTTCGATTTGGAAAACTCACCCGCCAAATAGATGCTGGCATTGAAGCCTGTATACGCGAGTGTGGTAAAGTAGAGCGAACCCATCATCGCCCATATCAACGCAGAGCCAACCGGTCCACTAACGGGCTTGGCCTCTTCTGTCGGCTTCTCTCCCTGCGTTTCTGCGACGACCTCTTTGGGAACATCGAGTAGAACTCCAGACTCCCGATGATTCGTCAACCACACAAGCCCGATAACTAGAAACACAGCCAAACAGAGCATCTTGATGGTGACCACGGTATTGTTCACCCATGCGTTCACTGAGACTCCGATCGCATGCAGTACAGCCGCGACCACGATGGAACCAACAGACAACCAAAACGGAATACTCGCCTCCATTATGTTATTCGTAAACTCGAGTGCAGCATATTCGGCGAACACACCAGCCGCCAACGCGATCGGCGCGGCAAAACCAGCTACGATGGAGATCCAACCTGCCATGAATCCGAAAACGGGATGCCCCCAACGCGATAGGATTGCATATTCACCGCCAGAGATAGGGAGCCGTTTTGCAACCGCAGCATACGCTACCGCGCCGCAGATGGCATGGACTCCAGCAATCAACCATATCCACAAAACATATTTGGCATCCCGAAGGCTATCGAGAGAATAGTAGCTGGACAGGTACACACCGCTTCCTATCATGTTGCCGATAACGAGGCATACGAGGGATACGAGACCCAGCGAGTACCTCGATGTGCCAGTTGAACGATTCACCATCAAAGTGGATCGGGCGGCTTGGGAAGAAGTGGCGTTAGGGAAACAATCTTTTGGCGGATCATGTCACTCATTCCCGCCTGTCGCTTCGCCAACTCCTCCCAATAGTAAATGGCTGAATCGATAAGCCCCTTTTCTTCGGCCAGCTTGGCTGCTAACTCCAGAGCGGTGCTTGCTATTTTTGCATCAGGTTCAGGCGATCGAAACAAAGAAGCCTTGCGAAATGCACTCAAGGCATCGAGAGACCGGTCCAGTGATTGATAACACATCCCGAGCTGCAAACTAGCTCGCGCTCGAAGAGGCAGCTCCTTAGCCGCCTCCTGCAATATCTCGACCGCTTCCTCGGGGCGTTGTGATTGACGCAGGGCAATTGCCCAAGTGATCAGTATGTCCTTCTGGTCCGGGTGCCTTTGAAAACGATCTCGACAAACCTTGATCCGTAGGTTGACCAAGTTAACTTCGGCCTGCTCCAAATCAAAACGAGACTGAGCTGTATGCTTCTGTGCATGTTCCGTTTTGGCGGCCTCGACAAATTGCGCAGCCTGATTCAACACAAGATCTTCATGCAAAAGAACCAATGGCTCATGCTCAGGACAATTTTGGATCCCAGCATCCAGCGCTCGTCTCGCATCCGCCCAGCGTTCGCGTTGCAGATAAATCTGTGCAAGTTCGACATAGGGCTCGGGAACAGCGGACGAATGTCGGATCTCTTGCTCCAATTGCTGGAATCGCTCCAATTGGATCGCCGGCCCAGATTTCACGACGCTGTCGTTTGGCTCAGGACGGACAAAAAGCGAATCCGTATCGGTAAACCGGGCTAAAGATTTACTTCCGACTTGCGATGGAGATGAGGCTGGGTCGATCGGGTTCATGATGTCGTCATTATAAACAACTGGATTCCCTCGTGGCATAGATGCAAACAGGTATTTCTCCGACATTCCATCGCCATGATTTGCTACTCCACCATCCTACAACTTAAGAAATCGTTCCGAAATCTTGTACAGATGCTATACTGCGGGTCTAAACCGGAACTTCGCAACGAGAACCTTGGTCGAGTCGCTTCATTCCTTGGTTGTCCGCTGTGTGTTTTTCCACTGTGTGTTTTTCCACTGTGTGTTTTTCCACTGTGTGTTTTTCCACTGTGCTTTTTCCGCTGTGCTTTTGAGCTTCCATGTTCCGTCGAAAACACACCAGTCTCACGCCTGTCGGCATCGCAATCCTGTGCATCCTAGCTACAACGATGGCATCGATCGTCGCAGAGATTTTTTCGCGATGGAGTCGCGGCGAGATGTGGATTGAAAACGTAAAGTACTTCTGCTTTTACTGCATGCTTTTTTCTTGTATCGGGCTCGTCGTTGCACTGGTCCATAAACGACGAAGCCAACCCAATCTGCCCGAATACTTCCTATGGCAAGATACACTGGTTGTCTCGCCGCTGGATGTCCAGAATGTTTGGATCTTGGATCAGGCAACCATGGACTCGGATCTGAAGACTATCCTGAGTAAGATCAAGTCGAGCCGCCAGCGCCAGATCCAAGTGTTGTCCATGCGTGGATTGGTTATTCGAGATCACATCGATGAGTTGTGGCAGTATCTGCCCAACTTGGCCGTCTTGGATTTACAATATGCTTTGTTCCCAGATCAGTTTTGGTTGGGCCTTGAACGATGCAAATCGTTGGATCATGCCTTGGCCTACGGTGCGTTGCAGCCATCCGATCTTAAAGCAATCCACATGACCGTACCAGAATTGAAGCTGCACCTGTCACCGATGACAATCTGTGTCCGAAGGTAGCGCTATGGATACGAATCCAATTGGAAAGGTCTATCTCATCGGAGCAGGACCGGGGGACCCGCAACTGATCACATTGAAGGGTGTTGAATGTCTTCATCGATGTGACATCATTCTTTACGATGGACTGGCCAATGCACTCTTGCTGAACCATGCAAAGGCTGACGCAATCACCCAATGTGTTGGCAAGCATGGTAACGGAGGTATGTGGACCCAACAAGAAATCAACAAGCGGATAATCGAGTTTGCGAAATCGGGCAAATCCGTTGCTCGCCTTAAAGGTGGCGATACGGCAATATTCGCTCGCACCGCAGAAGAAGTCGAAGAACTCGAAGCGGCGAACATTCCATACGAGATCGTCCCCGGGATCACCGCAGCTATGGCTGCGACCGCATACGCGGGCATACCCTTGACGCACCGAGACTGGGCCTCTGCCGTTGCATTCGTAACAGGACAATTGCAACCAACCGATGGGAGCAACGAGGCAGAAGATCCATTAGACTGGCAAGCTCTGGCTCGATTTCCTGGCACTTTGGTCATGTACATGGGCGTTACAACCGCGGAACACTGGAGCCGTCAATTGATTGCCGCTGGGAAGCCGGCTACCACCCCTGTTGCATTGCTTCGTAGGATTTCATGGCCCGACCAGCAGGTGATCCGATGCGAACTGGGGAATGTCGGTCAAACAGTGAGTGCATTGAACGGACTGCGACCTCCCGTCATCTCGATTGTGGGAGATGTCGTCTCATCTACCGCATCGCTCAATTGGTTTGTCAACCGCCCTCTATTCGGGAAAAAGTACTTGGTCGCAAGCACGTCACATACCGCTGCTTATCTTACCGACAAATTGAGGACACTCGGTGCAGAGGTTGTCCACGAACCTGCATTGGAGATATTGCCTCCCGTCGATTGGACGGAGATAGATCACGCTATAGATCGTCTGGCTAGCTTCGATTGGATCGTGCTATCCAGCGTCAACGGAGTCGATGCCTTCATGAGTCGGCTATTCTATCGTGGACTCGACGGACGGTCCTTCGGGAAATGCCGAATCGCATCGGTCGGTACAGCAACGAGCGCTGCACTCCATCGATGGCACCTTATCGCAGACTGCACGCCACAGACTACTGGAATCGCAGCATTGATAGACCTGCTGAAAATCGGATGCGAGAATCGACAGTTTCTGTTCGTTCGTACTGCTTCGGGAAAACAAGAAGGTCTCGAAGCCTTAACGAAATCCGGTGCCTTCGTCCATTCGATAAACGTATACCGTCAAGTACCCGTGGAAAGCTGGCCAAAGAACCTGATGGATCAGTGCGAATCGGATGAGTTTGACGGCATCCTGGTAACCAGTTCGAATATCGCGGAGAGTATCTGCAAACTGATTCCTCATTGCTATTCATCACAACGATGGTATAGCCTCTCTGCTGGAATCACTCGTTCGCTCGAAACACGCGGTTGCACCACGATACAAACATCGCGAAGCGCGGAACTCGATAGCCTCGTGGACTGTTGTTTGTCGACAGCGACTCAAGGGACAGATTAAGTCATGACGTTTTTAGATTTCTGGCAAATCGTCGCGAACATAATCACAGTGTTTGGCTTGCCACTTGCCATCTATACTTTCGTTCTGGAACAAAGCAAAGAGCGAGATAACGAAGACGAGGAAGTCTACCAGCTTCTCTCGGATGCCTATATTGACTTTCTCAAACTCGTCCTCGAGCATTCGGATCTTAAACTGCGAACACAAACAGCTACACCCGACCTGTCGGACGAACAACGAGAACGTATGCAGGTGCTGTTCGAAATTCTGATATCGCTGTTCGAAAGAGCTTATCTTACGGCCTACCATGAAGAGATGTCTCCCAACCAACGCCGTCGTTGGCTATCGTGGGATGACTTCATGCGAGAATGGTGTCGACGAGAGGACTTCCGAACGGCGCTGCCACAACTACTTCAGGGAGAAGACGCGGACTTTGCTGCCTACATCACTCGAATACGAGAAGAAGAAAACGTGGCTGTCGGTTCGCGACCTGTGTAATGCTTCTCCAGATCTAGACGTGAAGAAGAAACGCGATTGCGTCTCACCGAAAGGGAATTCGAGTTGGGATGGTCAATCCTCCTGACAGAACCAACTTCCACGGTGAACTTGCTTCCCATTCAGTAAAGATGATTTCTTCACGCCGGAACAAGAGTGTATATCCGGATGGTGGAAACAACGCGATCGGTACATAGACACAAACGAGCGGTTCGTCGGTTTCGATATCTTGACATTCCCCCATCAAGAACCCGGTCGCTCGCGCATTCGCATGTGGAAAAGGGACAAGGACGACGGTGTCAATTTTCTTCAAACCGTCCGGACCTTGAATCGCTTGAGATGCATCTCGAATTGCACGATAAAGCATCGAAATACCAGGAATTCGCCCGAACAGTCCGTCTACCCATCGACTCAGTCGAGATTGAAACGCATAACCCAAAAAGTAAAAGAAAAGAAAAACCGTAATCAACGAAATGGGCGGCGTCACAAAGTTTTCGATCGACTTCCAGTAAGGATCTTCAATCCCCTTCGGCAAAATGAGGGACGCCACAGGCTCGATCACCCAGGAATCCAACACAATATAAATCTGATAAACCAGAAAGATGGTGAGCATGATAGGCAGAGCAAAAAGTACACCAAAAATCGTCCTCCGCAAAATCCTCCGCACCAACGATGGTCGTTCGGTTGCAGGCGATTTCTGTTGGCGCACGGGTAAGGCTTGGTTCATAGGTTGCTCATGGCCTGAATAGGATTGTCGATTGCAATGTTATAGCAAATTCGAATCCCAAGCGATTTTCCTCTATTCTCTTTCGCTTGGGAACCAAGGATCGCCCACGAAGGCGAACACGCAGTTATTGACGAAGTCCTCGCCTAATCCGAGCAATCGTCCTACAATCTCTCCCTTTCCTTCTCAATGACCTCGCGTGCATGAGTGACAATGACTACGGTTTTTATCGATGGCGAAGCTGGTACCACAGGACTTCAAATTCGCGAACGGCTGGCCCTAAAGCCAGAATTTCAATTACTCAGCATCGATCCTTCCTCGCGAAAAGATCCGAATGCAAAGGTCTCGATCCTCGCCAAGTCTGACTTTGTTATCCTCTGCTTGCATGACGATGCGGCAAAAGAAACAACGGCCCTTGTCGACGGACTACCTAGTGGGTCCAAACGGCCGCGGATCATCGATGCCAGCACCGCACATCGTGTTGCAGATGGATGGGTCTATGGCTTTGCGGAAATGGATCGGAACCAAACCTTCCTCATCCAACAATCGAATCGAGTCACCAATCCTGGTTGCTATCCCACCGGCGGCATCGGGCTCACCCGGCCTCTGATCTCAGCAGGCATCATGCCCGTGGACTACCCGCTGGTCGTTCAAGGCTTCAGTGGTTACTCGGGCGGCGGACGCCAAATGATCGAAGCCTACGAAACCACCGATGCCAGCAAAAAGGCTGCACCACTCGATGTGTATGGATTGCAACTCAAACACAAACACGTTCCCGAACTTCAAAAATATACAGGTCTCAAGCGACGCCCCATATTCTTGCCATCCGTAGGTGCATTCCATAGCGGCATGATTGTGGAAATCGCTGTCCATTTTGACCTGCTTTCTGGGATCTCCAGAGTAAGCCAATTGCACGATTGCTTGAGGGATCACTATGCAAATTGTGAGTTTGTTCAAGTAGTTCCAGCGACAGAAAATGGCCGCGTAGAAGCGCAAGCACTCAACGGGACCAATCGAATGGAGCTGAGCGTCTTCGGGGATGATGCCTTGGGTCAAGCGGTATTAGTCGCCAAACTCGACAACCTCGGCAAAGGTGCTAGCGGGGCTGCCGTGCAAAATCTCTGCTTGATGGCCGGTGTATAGTATGGGTGCAACTGCAGACCTAGACGGCAGTTGCCAACCCGGCATAATTCTCGACATTCCTTAGTCATCCATCGCGGTTCTTCGCCAACAACTCATCCAGCCAAAAATGTCCGAACCAACCCACCCAGCACCCTATGATACGATCATTATCGGGGCGGGCATGAGCGGACTCGCAGCAGGCATCCGGCTGGCTCATTACGATCAACGTGTTTGTATCCTCGAAAAGCATTGGACCATCGGTGGATTGAACTCGTTCTACCGTATGAATGGACGCAACTACGACGTCGGTCTTCATGCGATGACGAACTATACGGCCAAAGGGGCGAAGAAAGGTCCGTTGGCTCGCTTATTGAAACAACTGAGATTTCGCTGGGAAGACTTTCAACTCGCCGAACAATGCGGCTCTCGAATCGCATTCCCTGGTGTCAACCTGGAATTCAACAACGATATCACCTACCTCCAATCACAGGTGAACGCGTCCTTTCCGCACCAGAAAGACGCATTTCAAACATTGCTGAATCGGTTGGTAGATTACGACGATTTGAAGCAAGAAGATTTCGCACTATCGACACGAACGATCCTGAGCGAAATCTTCTCGGATCCGCTCCTGATTGAAATGCTTTTATGTCCATTGATGTGGTACGGCAATGCAAAAGAACACGATATGGACTGGGGACAGTTCTGCATCATGTTTCGAAGCATCTTTCTCGAAGGATTCGCACGACCGTTCAAAGGCGTAAGACTTATCCTCAAACATTTGGTGCGACGCTATCGCGAACTGGGAGGCGAACTCCGGTTGCGAAGCGGCATCTCCAAAATCCATGTCGATGGAGATCATGCGGTCGGTGTCGAACTCGAAGATGGAACGATGATCAC
Source organism: uncultured Pirellula sp. (assembly GCA_903858115.1). Lineage (GTDB taxonomy): Bacteria > Planctomycetota > Planctomycetia > Pirellulales > Pirellulaceae > JBKCUI01. Next base: position 42,428 of record CAIOHR010000193.1, read on the forward strand.
CGGAAAACGCATTCTCTCAAGCGCTGGCGTTGTCGAGACCATGCGACTGTGCGACGATAGCTCCGTCGTCGAGGTAGCAACGGCCGGCGAAATGACCTTTATCGAATCCATCTCGGTTCTCGATTGCCAACCCAAAAAACTAGGCTTTGACGAAACAATTGTCTTCTTCAACGATTCCGAAAAGTTCCACTGGTCAAAGCCCGCCCATTCGTTGTGCGATGTTCGCACAGGTGTTATTTGCTCACCGAATAACTACGCGTACACGGCAGAAGAAGGCGAACTCGAAGCGGGCTTTATGCGGCTAACGACCATCGCTGACTTTCAACGATGGTCTTCCCTCAACGACGAAGAGTACCAGCGGGCCAAGTTTCGTTGGTACGACGAATCGGTAGCATCTGCCGTTCGATTCATGCCAGACTTCCGACGACACGTCGTCGATACGGACGTGTTTACGCCGAAGACCATACGACGCTTCACCTCCCATGATAACGGTGCCGTTTATGGCGCACCCAACAAACAACTCGATGGTACAACCCGCCTCAAGAATCTATTTCTTTGCGGGACCGATCAAGGATTCGTGGGAATCGTCGGAGCCATCGTCAGCGGCATCTCGATGGCAAACCAGCACTGCCTCCGCGAATGGGCCCAGTAACTTGGCCCAGTAACTTGGTGCGGTAACAGTACGTTGTTGGTACGGCAATTGGTCGCATTGAATTAACCCATCGAGCGTGCGATTGCTGCTTACTTGTTCGATTTATCTGTTCGAAAAGGAGAAGCGGGGAGACCAGCGCCGTTGCAGAGATTGCAATCAGGGAAGTTCTCCCATGCATAACGGACAGCGATTGGATTCGTCACCTCGGGACTACTCACAATCACCGTATTGCCCTCAATTCGGGCGTTAGCTGATTTCCACTCCATGTTCTCGCCTGCAATCAGAAACCCCTTTACCGTTCCGTCAGATGCGACGAGCCCGCCATTGGCATGCTGAAACGAAACAACGACTTTATTTCCTCGTATCTTTTGTTCAAGTGGTAATGGTCCCGACGTGGCCGCCACAGATTGACCGTAGACAGTACCCAGCGCCCAAAGCGACAATCTCCTTCCAACCTCTTGCTTGTTCTTGGGGTGGATATCTTTCTTGTCACCGATATCGATGTTGATCCCCATACCGGTTTTCGGAATCGAAAGCGATTTGAGCATGGCCTCTCGAATCGTTGGCCAATCGCGACCTTCACCTTCAAAATTGGGTAGCTGCGCCCAAGCGAATGGAAAATCATATCCCCATCTCGAACGCCAATCCTGGATCAATAAAGGCAATTGGTGCTCATAAAATGGGGCTTTCGCGGGAAAGCTGTTCGCTTCCCCTTGATACCACAACGCACCTCGAATGGTATATGGAATCAACAGCGCAATCTTTCCATTGAACAATCCTCCTACGTTCCCTTTTCGATTGCGAACTTCCTTTGGATCCGTTGGTTTGCGTGGAAGCTTTTGATTCTCCGCGCGAGCTTTCTTAGCAGCTTCCGCCCACTTTGCTAGATCTTGCTCGTACTTCTTCGTTTCTGATTCGATCGGAGGTGCATTCGCTGCTGGGCTCTGCTCTTCAAAAAAGGGTTGGAGTAATTTCGAATTGCGTTGCACATCAGCGGCGATCCACGATTCGATCGGAGTGCCACCCACTGAGGAATTGATCAAGCCGACAGGAGCCTTAAGGGATTTGTGAATCTCGCGGCCGAAAAAGAACAATGTGGCCGAAAATCCTCCAACCGAATCCGGAGTACAAACAAGCCACTTTCCTTTTCCGATTTTCTGCTCTTCATTCGAAGCCGCGGACTCTTCCTTGAACATCCGAATCATCGGTAGATCGGCATCGGATTGTTCCTGGTTAAAGTTGTTGGAAGCCTTCACCGTCATCGCCATGTTGGATTGACCTGAACCGAGCCACACTTCACCCACGACCACGTCGTGAATCACAACTTCGTTCGTTCCACGAATCGTTAACGCGGTCGATGCCCCGCTTGCCATTGGCTCAAGCCGAACCATCCATTTTCCATCGGCATTCGCGGTAGCCTGCTTGCTTTGTTGATCAATCGAGACAGTGACAGCCTCGCCCGGTTCTGCCCATCCCCAAACAGGCGTTTCCATATTGCATTGCAATACCATATGGTCCGAAAAGATTGCGGGCATCGTAATTCCGCCCAGTACTGCTTTCTTACTTGCAAGAAGAAAAACCATAAAAAGACAGAAACGGACGAGAGAGGACGGCATCACGACAACGCTCCATAGACTAAGGAAAGACAATAGCTCGACTACCTACACCACAAGTCGCTTTAACTCAATTAGCTTATCGAGCTCCACTTTGAGTTTCCCGAGAATTTCGTCGTATGGAAAAGAGCCTAGCGACTCACTCCCCTTCTTGAGATTCACTTTGCTGGGGCCACACCACAAACCGAGATCCGCGTCATCCGTCTCTCCCGGTCCATTCACACGGCAACCCATGACTGCAATCGTAATCGCATAATCCTTCGCGTATTCCGTCATCGCCTTCACGTCTTGAGCCAGTTCGACGAAGGCTTCGTTTTCTACGCGAGAACAGCTAGGGCACGAAATGATATTCAGCTTGGTTGGGTCAAGAGCAACTACCGAGCGAAGGCGGCCGTTGTAGATATCGTCGATGATTTGCATCCCGGCTTCGATCTCCATCGACTTTTTCGAATTCGGGACGGTTAAACTAACTCGCAATGTATCGCCTATGCCGCGCCCGATGAGCTGCTCAAATGCGATTCGCGTTTTGATAATTCCGTCGGGAGGCAATCCTGCCTCAGTGACACCCAAATGCAAGGGTATGTCCGGCCGTACTTCTGCAAAGCGTCGATTCACTTCAACAACATTGGTTGGGTCACTATCTTTGAGCGAAACGACAAAACGATGAAAGCCAATCGAATCCAATAGCTCGCAATGCTCGAAAGCGGACGCCAACATCGGACCGATCGAGTCGTCCTCCTGGAACTTTTCTTTTTGCGCAGGGTCTACACTTCCGCAATTCACACCGACTCGCATCGCACAATCATTGGCGGCAGCGACTTCGGCCAAATACTTGACCTTGTCTTGCCATGGTCTCTCCCGTTCATGGTGATAAAGATGCCCTGGGTTGTAACGAACTTTGTCTACATGCGGCGCAACTTTTTCAACCAGCCGGTAGTTCTCTTGCAAATCCACCGAAAGGTTCGCTGTCGTTTGCTTGCGAATCTCGGCAAGAGCAGCAGCATCCTTATCGCTGTCGACAGCAATGCGGACAACGTGAGCCCCCGCCTGTTCCAAAGCATTCACCAATGCAACCGTTGCGTCGATATCCGTCGTGTGCGTGGCAGTCATGCTCTGTACCGCAATCGGGTGAGCAGCTCCCACGTGAATGGAGCCGATTTTGACGGAGCGAGTTGGGTTGCGTTTGATGTCCATAGGTAAATCCTGGGAATGATGGCGAGAGACCATACTATACAGGATCGGCAATTTGCTCAAACCGCTTTAGAAGCCTTTTCTTCGGCTGCACTTCCGCGAAAATACTGAGGAAGTAACGCGAACGGGTCAAGCGTGTCACCTGCCCTCCATTTTTTCCAGCCCAACTCTGCCACACTCGAAGCGTGCGGAGTCGAATGCGAATCGTTGATCCACTCTACGGATTCAAACCAATTCTTGACGGTGTCTAACTTTTCTTCTCGCGCCAAGTAACGTTGAAGCCGTTCGCAACCTGGCCCCACAAACACCTGCCCTACAGCTAGCCCCGCCGACATTGCACTCTGAACAAGCCCTTCGATGTCGCAAAGGACGGTCCCTCCCTCAGTCCCCCCCGCAGTCGTGTTGTCGGCGATCGTTTTCGCAAAGAGCTGGCCACGATAAGCATCTAACAATACATGTGCCAACCGATAACCTTCAGTCGTCTGCCTAGTTTGATGCAGAACGCAATCTAGCGTATCCAGTTCGACCACTGGAATGGACAATGCGTAAGCCATCGATTTGGCAGTTGCAATGCCGACTCGAAGTCCTGTGAAAGAGCCCGGACCACTTAGCACGGCGATGCACCCGAGATCGCTGGGCTTCAGATTTTCCGTTCGAAGCAAAGAGTCGATGGATGAAGCAAGCGATTGAGCCGAACCACGATCGGTCGGCAAGTCGACCACAACCACCGCTGGATTCATTAGGTCTGCGTCTTGGGGTACGTCAGTCTTTTGGAGTAGGTTGTATGCTTTCGCAATCGCGACCGATCCGTATTTGCCGCTTGTCTCGATCGCTAACAGGACCTTCACGATTCGCTTAGCATTTCGGCGAAGGTACGAACCAATGCGCCAGAGCCACCCGCATCACACCATGGCTTCGGAGAGTCCAGAAAGGCTGGGCCTGCAATGTCGATGTGCGTCCAAGGCGTCTTGTTAACAAACTCTTCCAAAAACTTAGCAGCCGTTATCGCCCCGCCCCAACGTCCTTCGCCGACATTCTTGATGTCTGCAACCTTTCCTGCAATTTGCTCCGAAAAGAACCCATGCATCGGCAGTGGCCAGACATACTCGCCAAAACGTTCGGCCGCCTGTTGAATTTCGGACTGCCATGCGGTGTTGTTGGTCATCAGGCCCGAGATGTCATTTCCGAGCGCCACACAGCATGCTCCAGTCAATGTTGCAAAGTCTACGATCTTGGCAGGCGAGAATCCTAAAGCCACATCCAAGCAATCAGCGAGTACCAATCGACCTTCGGCATCCGTGTTGTGAATCTCAATCGTCTTTCCGCTTCTCGCGGTGAGAACATCGCCTAGCTTGAACGCATCGCCTGACACGAGGTTCTCCACGAGACCGATGACAGCAACGAGATTGCAGGGTACTTGAAGCCTCGCTGCGGCTTGCATGATGCCCAACACAGTTGCAGCCCCAGCCATGTCGCATTTCATGGTCAACATACCATCGGTTGGTTTTAGTGAGTAACCACCGCTGTCGAAGGTGACTCCTTTCCCGACCAGAGCTATTGGAGCCGTGGTCGAATCCCCCCCGCGATAATGCAGGATCACCAACCGTGGATCCTTGACCGAACCACGCGCCACTCCCAGCAATGAGCCACAACGCTCTGATTCTAGTTTTGCTTTATCCCAAACTTCGATTCCGAGTTTGTGCTGTTGAGCGACGATTTGTGCTTCATTGGCAAACGATTCTGGGTAAAGGTAGTTTGCAGGTAGGTTAACCAGTCGGCGAGCTAAGTTGACCGATTCGCCAATTGCAAACGCTCGTCGGATGTTCTCTTCTTCGATACCCACCCATTCGTAGACTTCCGGTTGAAATAGAGACTTTTCTTTTCGAAAGAGATCTTGGCCAACGCTACCGACCAAAGCGCCACAGATCGCAGCTCGCTGCTCAGCGGCGGAGCCAGTAAAACCAACGAATCGAACACGTTCTAGGCGTCGATTCGCCACCGATTTCGCAGCGGTACCCGCCGCGTGAAAGGCAATGTTCGTATTCCAATCGGAAGAAGCCCCCGTACCCACTAACACCAATTGCTTGGCAGGGATTCCTACCGGGGCGAGCAAGGTCGTCAGCTTATTGGCTTTGGTCGAAACATCCCCCGACTCCAAAAGCTTGGTTAGCAAGCCAGAGAGAGAAGCGTCCAGTTCTCCAACATGGTTCGCATTCTTCCAGTCGTCAGGAACTCCTGCAACAAGACAGTCGCAAGGAAGTTGGGGCCAATTCGGTAACGAAGCAATACACTGCATGGAATTCAATTTCCGCGAGAAAACAAACACCGCCACATTAAATCACGTTTAGCACCGTCCCGCAAGCACGCCTCGCCTCTGACGCGTGCCACCCATTCACCTTGCAGAGCAAAAGAGATTTGGTACAATCCAGGAAAAGGAGAATTGATTATGCCTCGACCATTACGTTCGGATGTCTATAGACCACAAGAGATTGCAATCCTACATTGTGTCCAAAGATGCGTTCGTCGCGCATATCTCAGTGGGATTGATAGCGTTTCCGGAAAGGATTATTCCTATCGAAAAGAATGGATTCGCCAGCGGATCGAAAAGCTAGCATCAGTTTTTAGTATAGATGTACTTTCTTATGCAGTCCTTTCCAATCACATGCATTTGGTGCTACGAAGTCGGCCGGATGTCGTTGCTACTTGGTCGGATCGGCAAGTCGCACTTCGGTGGTTGCAGATTTTCCCTGGGAAAAGAATCGAGGAGCAATTGGGGGATCCGACGACTACAGATGTCGAGGCATTGGCAAATAACCCGGAGCGAATGGTTGTCGTTCGGCTTCGATTGTCCGATATTTCTTGGTTTATGCGTGCTCTTTCTGAGCCAATCGCTCGATTGGCGAATCAGCAAGAGAAATGTACTGGCTGCTTTTGGGAAGGACGCTTTAAGGCACAGCGACTGCTGGATGAGGCTGCGTTATTGGCTTGCTGCATGTATGTGGATCTGAATCCAGTTCGTGCAGCCATGGCGGAATCGCCTGAGACTTCGACGTTTACCTCCGCTTATGATCGCATCAAGGCGGCGCAGGGCCAGACGATTGAGTCGGCGGCTGTTCCGATGCAGACAATCAATCGAGAAGAAGCGGCGAAGATACTAAAGAGCAGCACTCCTGAGGAGTTGGCGGACCGGCGCAAAGCCGCCAGGAGGCGACGGGGACCGCGAATTGCTCGCGACGGGTGGCTGGCACCGCTTGAGCTAAATCCGAGGGTGACGGGGCCAGCGGTGAATAAGGATGGGGTGCGAGCGAGTGATAAAGGATTTTTAGATATGAGCCTTGAGGATTACGTGGCGCTTTTGTATTGGACAGGCAGCCAAGGACGAGCAGATAAGAATGGCAAGATCACTGCGGATTATGCACCGATCTTGGCCAAGCTAGGAATCGCCGAAGGGATGTGGTGCGATCTGGTTTGGAACTTCAAGAAGTACTTTGGCAAGAGCCGAGGACCAGGATCGCCGGATCGAATGCGAGAAGAAGCGATCTTGGGCGTGCGCAAGTTTCAGCCAGGACAAAAGATGGCTCGGAAGTGCTTTGTTTGATAAGCCTGATTCTATCTCACCCGGTTCATGATAAAAGCCTAGTTTCCTAAGCTCTCAATCTGGAGCTGGTTTCGAAGTCGATAGCTTGGCGCCAGCAGTGTCGAAAACTCTCGAGCTTCTCAAACCCCATTTCGCTAATCGAAATGCAGTAGCCGTTTGAAGACATCCAAGACCATATTTGCATGAACGGGAAAAATTGATGGACGAAGCTTCCGCGAAATACTTGGTAGGACACGAAATTTCACCGATTTCAAAGCCAAAGTAGATAACCTGCGACAGCATTTGATTGTCAAACACAAAATCGTCCGAGTTCTCCTCCAATGGCAACTGCAAAAGCAAGTCTCGGGAGAAAGCTCGGTAACCCGTGTGAAATTCCGATAACTTCGATTGCATCAAAATGTTCTGAGCAAGCGTTAAGAATCGATTCGCGATGTACTTATAGATGGGCATTCCGCTCTGCATCGCGCGACCACCGAGAATCCGGCTAGCAATCACGCAATCGTAGATGCCATTTCCGATCATTGGAACAATGGCGGGGACTAGCAACGGCGTGTACTGATAGTCGGGATGTACCATGACAATGATATCTGCACCTAGAGACAGTGCTGTCTTGTAGCAGGTTTTTTGGTTGCCACCATATCCTCGATTTTTGGGATGGGTCACGACATGCAGCCCCAGGTCCTTCGCCACAGCAACTGTATTGTCGCGACTCGCATCATCCACAAGTACGATTTCATCGACCAACGTGCGATCAATCTCCTCGCACGTTCTTTCCAATGTCTTAGCAGCGTTGTAAGCCGGCATAACAACCACAATACGCTTGTCGCGATACATGGGTCAATTACATCCTTCATTCTCGAATCGTTCAGACGCGAGCATTAACGTACCGCCCGCCCCTCTTTCACGGGCCAGCAACATCGGGATCAACCCAACGCTGCTCAGTGCAGAACCGGCAACCATATGAACAATCCTTTGCACCAAAGAAACGTGACAGTTCTTGCCTGTGACCATTTTGAAAAAAAGATTGTTCCGTCGCGAGCATGCGTTTAACGCACTTTGAACCCAGCCTATGAGGTCGTATTCCAATTCGCTGTAACGCGTTTCGAGGCAGCGAAACCCATGCTCTGACAGCACATGAACGAGCGATCGCTCTGTAAAGTGAAAAAGATGTCGTGGCAGGTCTAGCGCAAGCCATCGCGGTCCGAAAAACCTAGCCTGCAAGCTTCCCCAATCTGGAACTGCCAAAAATAGCTTCCCTCTTGGCGAAAGCAATTTTGAAACGCGTTCGATTTCCGTCACGGGTGAACGAAAATGCTCCAGCACGTGCCAAAGTGTGATACTATCGAACGGCGCGTGCTGTGATGCTTCTTCAACGGTCTCCATTACACTGAGTCCTTTCTCACGCGCCCAATCCGGGTGGGTCTCGACTCCCCAAACATCCCAACCTTGCGTCTTCGCTGTTTGCAGAAACGAGCCATCTCCACAGCCAATATCGAGCAATTTTCCTCGGCTTTGACCTCGACAATACTTTTCAACAAAGCGAATTCGGCGTCGGTCACACAACTTGGCCGTGAAACCATGCCTGCCACCGTAGTATTGTGAATGATAGTAATCCCCCAAATTCTCAGGGATTGGCCAAGTCTTTCCTAAACCGCAGTCGCTACACTTGTAAATGGAAAAGGTAGATAGGCCTTCTGCATCCACAACGTCGCTCCACAGCAATTGCATATTGCCTCGGCATACTGTGCAGAGAGTTTCCATTACTCGGTACTCCGGCGATCAGTCTGGATATCTGTTCGGCGATAAATCTCAGCATAACAAGCAAATTTATCAGCCTCATTTCCATGTGTAGAAATGAGCTCGACCGGCAGGGACTCTGCGATATTCGTGAGCTTGCCGCTTCGGCTAACGACCAAGTAGTCGAATGGAACTTGATCCAACCGAAAATAGACGGGCAGTGTTTGTGCCAATAGTACCTTTCGATCATTAGCAAGAAAATCCAATAAGAACTGAGTATCTACAGCGACGACAGCATTCGCCGGAAGATTGCTCATCAATTCCTTGGCAAAGGATGGCGAGTTATAGTTGCGGTCTTTCCCATGTTGAAGATGCACTTTCAATGTAGTAAGCCCTGCCCCTGGGATCAATGAAACCAAAGCCAGTATAGCAACACCAACTCTTATTGCGTCGGCTTTTCGTACACTCCACTGTGCTGTTGCTTTATCAATCAGGAACTGAAGCATGGTACCAACACAGATGAACATGAGCGCAGCGCTATAAGACCAGTAACCATTGACTGGGTGGTGTGGGCCAACAAGAACACTCATCAGATAGACAGAACTAAGTCCCAATACTGCGATTGTAAAAATCGGACTTTGTCGCAACTTCGGAACCAAGAAGCATCCAGCAGTCATGATTATTGGAAAACTGTATTGCCAAGCTCCGAGGTGATGGAACATTCCATACTCATAGAAAGAATGGTACCACAACGATTTCCATGGCCATATCATTCTTACCAACAGCCCCTCGTCACCGCCGCCGAGAAACTGATTCCTGAACTGAACGGCGAATGCCTCGGGATGCATGGCAATGAGGGGAATCCAAAACGAGGTCATTAACAACGCACCCGTTGCAAGAATCATCGGATGCACGATACGCCCCTTCCCTTCTGACTTCCACATCGCCCACGCGGCCAATTGGATCGCGTAGACGAGAGCGAATGGGTGTGTCATCCCGCCTGCACCGATCGCAACGCTAGCAAGCCAAAGCCATCGCGTATTGCTCGAAGCGCTCCAGCAAAACATGCAAACGATCGATAGCAGACCAAACATGGTACACAAAAGATCTGGGCGAGCGCTCATCGCTGGAAAGTAGAACCAACGCGAAAACAGAAACAATCCTGCTCCCCAGAATGCCGCCCAATCGGAACCACCAGCTTTTCGTTGCAGATAGTAAACAAGCAACACGGACAGCAGGCCAGCGAACATCGACGACAATCTAGCAGTCCCGTAACAAACGGGAAGTACCAAGTAAAAGAACGATTGATAATAGAAATAGAGAGGCGGCTCGCAGTAGAGTCCTTTGTCTGCATGGAAAAACACCGACTCTGCGTTTTGTGCAGGCGCATGGGGCAAACGCGGAATTCCGTTTTGAAGAATGGTCAATCCCGGTACCGCGTAGCAATCCTCGTCTTGCCCTCCTGGCTGCATATAAGCGACCGGAAGCCTCAAAAGCAAGAACGCAGCTAGGAAGCAAACAAAAAGGACTTTGGGGTACAAACTTCGATGTTGATATTTTGAGAAAGTAACCTTGTGGCTGGCCATATGCTATTTGCCTTCCGAAGCCCATTTTTTCATCATAGCAATGTTCTTTTCTACTTCTGGATTGCCTTTACCCAAGTACTCCTTCATGTCGCTGTCGTACATCGCATCTGACTCAGGTCCTTTATCTTTTGTATCAACCATCCATTGATCCAATTTAGCTCGCATCGATTCCAGGATTGATTTGTGACTGGGAAGCGATGCAAGGTTATTCACCTGCCATGGATCTTCCGTCCACGCATACAATTCCTCGGGTGCACGCGTCGGGCTGAACATCAGCTTTTCAGCAAGAGGATCGAGCTTGCCACTTTCATGCAACGATCGCAAAGTCTTCACAATCGATTTACCATCTTTGTAAGCATTAGGCTGTAGATGCGGGCGTTGTGGATAGAAATTTCGAATGTAGAGAAAGCGATCTGTTCTTACACTTCGCAAGCGCTCGACCGTTTCATCACATCGATCTCGTGCCGCGAAAACAGCTTCTCTGGGCTGATAGGAAGAATCGAACACATTGCTGGATTGCATCGACGTAGGTATCGACACACCGGCTGCGGCTAAGGATATTGCTGCGAGATCGATGTGCTCGACTAGATCTTTTCGAACCTGACCCTTTGCAATCCCAGGACCGCGTACTACCAACGGAACATGCGTACCTTCGTTATACAAAAATTGCTTGCCGCGTGCGTGGCTGATGCCATGGTCTGTCATAAAGATCACCAGCGTGTTTTCCAAGAGCCCTTCTCGCGTCAATCTCGCAATGACACTGCCAACATGTTTGTCTGTAAACCGGACTGAATCCAGATACGCAGCCCAATCTCTCAAAAGCACTTCATCGCGAGGATAGTACGGAGGCAACGAAACACTCGCAGGATCGGTGGAATTGCCCAATTCTGCCTTCGCTCGCTCTAGAAGCTTTATAGCAGTCGCGTCCGTCCCGCCTCGAAGCTTACCACCGGCTAACTGAACCTGCATAAAGAATGGTTGGTCCGCTCGCTTGCCAGACCAATCGTTTGCATCGTACATCTTTGCGTCCCATTCAAAGTTGTAGTCCGTCTTTCCCATGGCTGTGTCACGTCCTTTTTTGCCACGACGATCGGATTCTTCTAGACCACTACCAATGCAAGTGTAATAGCCCGCTCGTTTCAAGAGTTCGGGGACAGGAGCAATACCATCGGGTAACTGGATCTTGATTGGCCCACGCCCACTTCGATGATGATGCGATCCAATGCTGGTCTGGTACATACCTGTAATCAACGCTGACCTGCATGGAGAACAAACAGGTGCCGTGACAAATGCATTCGTAAAACGAGTCCCCTCCACGGCCAGCTGATCGACATGGGGCGTCTCAATGAGCCTCTCACCGTAACAAGAAAAGTTGGCAGACATATCGTCCACAATGAACCATAAGATATTGGGGCGGGCTCCTATTGCTTCACCAGCAACACCCGTCGAAGACGGCGTAACAAGTGATGTCACTATGGGCAAGCAGAGCCCAATAAGGAACGACAATCGTGTAACAAATCTATGATTCATAATGACATTCATCATTCTACGGAAGAGACGGAGAGGGAGCGTCCTAGTATAACACGATGAACGACGGTCGAGAGGCATGGAACAGGAAGACAATAATCGTCGAGCCGTCATGACGAAGCAAAAGCGACGTAAGGCCGATGGACTCACCTCATCCATCGTTCCATGAAAAAAGGACGGGGTTGTTTCCCGTCCTTTTCGATGTTGGTTGAACAGTTTGCGAACTGTTTGGATCTAAGCGACTCTTCGCTCCGCGTGTTCCCGCTTCTTTTCTTCCATGCTAGAAACGTCGATGATGTTCTTGGCTAGTCCTACAAAGCGTAGAAATCGAATCACAGCGTACGTGGCGTCAAACTCCCACCACTTGTGTCCGTGTTGCGCCAATCGCGGATGAGCGTGGTGATTGTTATGCCATCCCTCGCCGTAAGCAATGATGGCAACCCACCAATTGTTGCGACTATCATCTTTGGTCTCGTAGTTCTTGTACCCGAATATATGGGATGCAGAGTTCACAAACCAAGTGGTATGGAGTACAGCAACCATCCGAACACAAACCACCCACACGAGCCAGGACAAAGCGAGTTCGGTTCCGCCAATCAAATAACCTGTGCCAGTGATCAACGAACCAAACGCAATATGGATTGGCAAGAACCATCGTTCGAGCATGACCAAGAATGGTTGCTTCAAAAGATCAGGTACCCATTTCTGCGCATATCCCTTGGGATCGCCATTGTCGGTTGTAAAGGCCAACCAAAACATGTGAGCCCACCATGGACCTTCATGCGGCGAATGCGGATCTCCTGGCTGGTCACTGTACGCATGGTGTTTGCGATGGTTGGCCGTCCAACTGATCGGTCCACCTTCACCGGCAAACGTACCAAGCAACGATAGAAAATTCTGAAGCCAATTTGGAACCACAAGACCGGTATGGGTCAACAATCGATGGAACCCAAGGCAAATACCTAGACTGCCCGTGACCCAGTGCATGAACAGAGCCAGTCCAAGTCCCGACCAAGTGAATGTCCACGGAGCAAACAGCGCTCCCAGGTGCAGAGCGATCAGCCATGTTCCTGCAGCCCACTGCACATGGTAAACCTCGGGCACAGGAGACTGCTTTCCGCCTCCCTTCGGCTTTTGCGCAAAAGAGGTCATCTCTTCCATTTTCGGCTGAACCGTTGGAGCCGCCGTCTGTGGATGGTGGTTCTTCATGGTAGAACCTGGTTCTTTTGCTTGATTTGAGCCGATCATTTCGGCGATCCTTTACGTTGGAGAATCTAAGAATCTGAGCATCGTTCGGACGAAACTCGAATCGATTTGTCTGAGAATAATAACGTTCGAAATGGGGAATGTATGTCCCGGCCTGGTTTCCACTGTGTCAAAGATGTGTAAAACCTCGGGAGCTAAGTGTTACGAAAGACGTCGAATGTAATGATTGTCTCCTATACTCAACGCATGCCGCACATAGCCCCATCGGTGCATCAATCGCTCGCTCAGCCGATCCGAATAGGCTTGGCAAACGATAGCATTAGATTTTTTATGCCGAGCGATTTGTTCTAGAATCTGAACTCCCAGCAGCATGGTTCGGTAGTCGGTCTGCTCTCCACTCGTCATATAGTTGACCGCCATAAATCCAGGCGTTCGCCATGGGAACGAATAGAAGAATCTGCACTCCCCATTGGATGCGGAACGACGTGTCTCATCTTTTGCTACGTCCCATTGGCTCGCCCATCGAGGGAACCACCGCGTTTGATGCGAAACGCTCCCATCGGGGAAGATAGACAATTGGGCAAAACGGGCGCCCGTTGTCAGCGCCAAAAAATCTTCACGCTCGATGGATAAATCCCATGGATGAAGATGTAATCTTGGAAGCATAAAGCTGGCGAACAGCCAACTTCGCTGAACCAAAAGTGAGTCCTTTGGTTGGCCAGTTGAGCCTGTAACATTTCCCAAGGGGACCGTCTTAAGCTACGGAAGAAGCTTTCTTGATGAATGCACTCAAACGACTCTTCGTTCGTGCTGCCTTATTGACGTGGATGATTCGCTTGGAAGCGGTTTGATCCAGCAACTTACAAAGACTGCTATACTGTGTCTTAGCGTCATCAAAGTTCTTAGCGACAACTGCTTCTCTTAGCTTCTTGATCGCTGTCTTCATCTGGGACTTTGCCGACCGGTTACGGCTGCGTCGCTCTAGGGATTGTCGAAGTCGCTTCTTAGCGCTCTTGATATTCGGCACAGTACACTCCAACGGAACCAAGGTTCCTTGAATCGAAATAACTAATACAACTGTCTCGGGTCAGTTATCTTCGCAAGGAAACTCGATCTTGTCAACTTGAACAGGAAGGAAACGGCGATTAGGTTTAGAGTAGTTGTAAATCGCGCGAATTCATTGTGCGGCTAGCAACCAGCTTTTCCAGTAGCGAGCAATATGAGCCTTTACGCAATTCTACCTTACTTTTGGCTGCTTCTCATGCTTGCGGCGATCCTTTCCGTCGTCGTAGTGGCGGTTCGTGGGCGACCGAAAAAGGCGAAACCGAAGGCAGCGGCCGAAGCCCCGGCTGCCGATTCGTTTGGGGAGCCATCGTTGGATTTCGGGGATGAAGTGGCCCAAATGGAAAGTCGCTAGCCGGCCAGCGGCGAGATGTCACCTACCATTGTTTGCGGGAATCCTCTACGTTTAGGGGATGAGACAGACTCTTTTTTACATCCCTCACGAGCTCCTAGGGTTCCCTGTTTTCGGACTCTTCAGTTGGGGCTCAGCCCTATTGCTTCTTTTTGCGGTAGTGCAGCTTGCCATCGCAAATTCGGCTGCCAAGCGAAATCAGCTGATTCAAACCAATGGGATGGTTTGGGCCGGGATGCTGTTCGTGCTGACCTTTGTCTTGCCTCGCATCGAAACAAGGATTGAAGATTGGACGATCGGTCTTCCAGTCCGAGGTTACGGGGTGCTGTTGATGCTCGGTGTGATTTTCGGGGCAGCGGTAGGATTGAAGCGGAGTGAATCGAGGGGTATTTCGAAGGATGCTTTTTTTTCACTTGCAACCTGGGGAGTAGTCTCTGGGATTGCTGGCGCTCGTTTGTTTTATGTGATCCAACATTGGGATGCCTTGGAGGGTAATTCTCTGTCGGAGAAATTGTATACTTCCCTTCAATTCACCGAAGGTGGGCTGGTCGTCTATGGTGGTGTGATCGCAGGCTTGATTGCGACGAGCTATTGGGCCTACCGATACAATGTTTCGCTTCTCAAAGTGGCGGACGCGGTAACCCCAGCCTTTTTTCTAGGACTTGCTTTTGGACGCATAGGATGTCTCCTCAATGGCTGTTGCTACGGTGGCTTGTGCGACTCTTCATTGCCGTCGATCTCATTTCCTGCTGGCTCTGCGGTTTACAATGACCAATTGCTAAGTGGCCGTCTGGTGGGCTTGGTCGTGAAAGACGAACGTATCATCAACATTGAGAAAGATAGCTGGGCGGACAAGAACCATATTCAACCTGGACAAACGATCACCCTCATGGAGCCTCGTCAAGTCGACGGCCCTACGCACGAGAATCCACTGGCTCCACCCGAATTGGATCTGCTATTGAAGATTGACGGGAAGACATTTCGAGCTCATCCGCTTCCGAATCGCTCCTTGGGAGTACACCCATCACAAATCTACGCATCGTTCGGCGGACTGCTTTTGTTTCTATGGACAGCATCTCTGTCCAATCTCATCAAGCGACAGGGGGTGATATTCGCGAGCGGGTTGATTGCTTACGGAGTCATTCGAATTCTGGAGGAGTACATTCGAGTGGACGAAGCAGGGCAGTTCGGGACCGATCTCAGCATCTCGCAGTGGATTAGTATCGGGGCCATAATAGGCGGTGCATTGGTTGTCGTTGTTAGCTACGGGCGAGCCAAATTCGCGGCCGAGGTTGAGACTGCTACAATGCACTGATTCCAATGCAAAACACTCCCTGCTCTTGGTAGCCAAGCACATGTCCCACATCATCGAGATCGACCCAACGGTCGACTATGCGTGCAAGCAAGTGCTCGGCAATCCGTTGCTCCCGGAGATTACCATCCATTTCCTGAACGCAGTTCTAACTCCAGAATCACCCATCGTAGAAGTCGAGATTCTCAATCCCATCAACGAACAAAAGTTCGAATCAGATAAACTGTCGATTCTCGATATACGGGCGATCGATCAGTTGGACAGGATCTTCAATGTCGAAGTTCAAAGGACTAAAACAACGGGACTTGCGAAACGAATCACCTACTACTCGGCTGGGAATTTTGTGGACCAACTCGAACAAGGAGACGGATATGAGCAGCTTCGACCGTCGATCGGGATTTGTATTTTGACTGTCGATCTGTTTTCGCATTTCGAGCGTCCTACCTATCACAACTCATTTCGAATGAGAACTGTGGATGGATTTGAGTTTACCGACTCATTAGAAATCCACACAATCGAGCTTTCCAAGGTGACGCGTGCGAACGATAATTGGCGAGTGCGAGGGCCGTTGGAACAGTGGATCCATTTTTTCTTGGAGGCCAAAGGTTCAACGATGGAAGGGCTTCGCGAAAGACTTGTCGATCCGGTATTCGAGAAAGCCATTGGAGTACTAGAAATGATCCAGAAGACCCCAGACCAACGACGACAATACGAAGATCGCCTCCGAGCAGAACGTGACGAAAAAGCTCGCTTACAAGCAGCTATCGAGGAGGGCGAGGCTCGCGGCGAGGCTCGCGGTGAAGCTCGCGGCAAGGCAGAGGGTAA
The DNA here is from genome assembly GCA_903858115.1 of uncultured Pirellula sp. Lineage (GTDB taxonomy): Bacteria > Planctomycetota > Planctomycetia > Pirellulales > Pirellulaceae > JBKCUI01. Next base: position 59,089 of record CAIOHR010000193.1, read on the forward strand.
GTCTGAAGAGAAAGCAAGTACGATTCGCTTGCTTCAAGGTCTGCTGATGCAGGAATTGGCTTCGATCGCAGACCTACAGGCACAGTCACTGGAGGAGCTAGACCGGCGTATTGCCGATTTGCAATTGCAACTTCGTAACCGCATCGGGTGACTTTGATCGTCCCGAAACGTTCAGGGTGAATTTCATGGCTACTGGTTTCGTATCGGACGAGCCAAACGTTGGGTCTAGTAGACTTCGATGGTCTTGACCGCATGCGTTCCTTGGATCGATGCACCGTCTAGGCAACGCCATGCTCCCTCGATCAGTTGTTCGATGGCGAATGCTCGCGACGGACCGTTTACCATCGCAACGCCTGCAACAAGTGGTTCGACTTCCGTCATGGATATCCCGTTTCCGGCGGCGCTTATCTTGGAAAAAGACTCTCGAATCCAATTCGATAGTTCGGCTCGGTCCGCATCCACGAACACCAAAGCGAGTTCTTCGTTGTCTGTGGTGAAGCCACGTAGGTCCGCAGTTTCGCTCTCGGCCATCATCGCATCGATGAATCGAGACTGCCAACGACCGAGATCGACGCTATCGGCTGCCGGAGTATTGGGGGCTTCCATTCGTTTAACAACAACCAACGAGAAGATGGACTGATTCTTTTTGCATTGCTGCAACAGTCGCTCGAGATTCTTTGCCAATTGTGGATCGCTCGAACTCCTAATCTCTGCGAGGCGATGATCTCGTACCGTTTTGACTGGCGCAGTTTTCGCGTTCGTTGGTGCAGGTGTCCCAGCAGATGGATTGGTAGGGGACTTGCTTTCGGCAATGAAAGGTACCGGAGATTCCGCATGGCTGATAGCAGATTCTGTCGTGGGTGTCGTCGCGTTCCTTAGCTGTTCGGAAAATGATTCCCAGTGATGGAGCACACGTTCCCAGGAAACGACACCGATTCGTAAGCTGGGCGGAACCGTGAGTCTGGTCGTGCGTTTCGTCAGTTGAAGAGAAATCGACCAGAGGCCTTTTTCGACTCCTGCATCTTCTCTTTGCTTCGTGTTCGGTGACCCGGCGTCCATCGCTGGGTGCAGCGAACACCAGTACGATTCGGAAAGACTCGTCAGGCAAATTCGAAATGCTTTTTCTACTGTCTTTTGGGGTGCGATCTGTATACGTGTCTCATGCTCAAGCCATTCGTGAATACCCTCTCTCTCAAGAACTTTGCAGAGTTGGGATAAACATGCGACTCGCCGCAGGCAATACATTGTCGTCTTTAGGGATGACTCCCAGTCCTCTGTGGCTGGGGAAATATAGAGTGGCAACAACGCATGTAACGTCAGTTGTTCAAAACATTTTCGACGATCCCATTGAGATTCGCGAAGCAACCATTCCAATGCAGTGACGACACCTCGCAAAGTCTGCTGATGTCGTTCGGACGGGATCTGCGTTAAGCTATGACTATGACCCGCGTTGGATCCCATGATCTTAGCTAAGTGATTGGTGGCACCATCCAACAGAGCACACTCACCTCGGAACGTCGCAGGATTGCTGAATGCTTCGATTACATTCTGAGGAATCGGATTTTGCTTTATCAACTCCATCGCCATCGCTTGGGAACGCGACGCCGTGTCGGATGGAATCTTCACTGCAGGAACGAAAGCACCAGGAGCGGTAAAACCAGATGTTTCTAACGTAGTAGTCATAAGTCGCCAAAAACCGAGCGCAGAAAAGAAATCCTTGGGAGGACTATAGGTTAAGCCCTTGCCTCGGCCAACCTGACAGGCAAGATGGTCCGTCGGAAAACCCGTGGCATTGCCACTTATTCCGACGGTAGCGATTAAGCCGAATAGATCAGACGCCTTCCATGTGCGATCCACCTAGAATCACCTAGAATCCAAGCAAATGTCGATGAGCGGACGGCACGACGGAGCATGCCTGCTACTTTTGTCGGCTGTGTCTGTTTTCGCTGCCCCAAGGCGAGCGAGCATGCTACAAACCTTGGGGGAGAAATGGGGTTCCCTAAACGGTTCCGTTATTCCTTGCCGACCGTAATGCCAGGCCAGTCATCGGTGCGGAACGGTGTGAGTGGCAATCCGTTCTTGCTGAATAGATTGCAAATCGGGTTCTGCGCCCAAGCGTATCGAACTGCCACCGGTGCTGAAACGCTCGATGAAGAGACTTCGATTCGGCCATCGGGAAGTAGCTTGGCTGTTGCATTGAAAAACTTCTTGTCTTCACCGGCGATGGTGAAGCCACGGATTTCATTGACGTCGAATGGACGCCAAGCAGGTCCGACGTTTTTGCATTTCACAAGAATCTTTCCATCGACTTTTTCCATGGAATCATAGCGTGGGCTTTGATAGTCAATTTGTTTTCCATATTGATTCGCCAACGCCCATCGCGCCAGTCTTCGGCCTACATCTTCCTTATTCATCGGATGGATATCCTTGCCTTCACCGATGTCGATGATGACCGCTTGTCCAGAGTTGGGTACCACATCCATCGCCATGGTCTGTGCTTCGCGGAGTTCAGCCCAGTCGCTATCGGCTGGTTCTGTCTTCTCTGCTTGAAAGTCCGCCAGTTGGACCCAATAGAATGGAAAGTCTCCCTGTCCCCATTCGTCGCGCCAATTCTTGATCATGCGAGGAAACAGTTTGCGGTATTGGTACGCACGGCCTGCATTGGACTCCCCTTGATACCAGATCGCTCCTTTGATGCCGTAACCGACGTGTGACTTGAGCACACCATTGTAGATGTTGCCTGGACGCGAATTTCCTTTCATGTTGTTCTTCAATTGGTCCCGCTTCTTCGATTCCTCTGGAGTGATGTCGGTCTTTGTTGCTAGCGCGTCGTATTCCGACTCCGTTCCCTTCCAGCGAGCGACCAACTCGGGAAACTCGGCGGTGAGGATGTCTCGATTCACCCATGCTTCACACGCGGATCCACCCCATGCGTTGTTGATCATTCCGATTGGAACGTCGGTCGATTGATGAATTTGCTTTGCGAAGAAGTATCCGACCGCCGAAAAGTTTCCGACGGTCTCGGGGGAAGCGACCATCCATTTTCGATCCTCATGACTCCAAATAGGTTCTTGCGTTCCCACTTGAGGAAAGTTAATCATGCGAATCTTCGGGTAGTTCGCGGAGAGCTTCTCAAGATCGGGGTCATTGGATGCATTGATGGTCCACTGCATATTGGACTGACCGGAACAGACCCACACCTCGCCAACCAAGATATCTTTGATTTCGACGGTGCTCGAACCTGCGACCTTCAATGTGTAGGGCCCACCGACGGGCAACGTTGGGATCTTGGTCGTCCAGTTCCCTTGCGGGTCTGCACTGCACTTTGCGCTCTTGTCCGCAATCGTAAGAGTGATCGATTCACCAGGGTTGCCTTTGCCCCATATTTTGTTTTCTTGTCCTTGTTGCAGAACCATATGGTCGGAGAAAACGTTGGGAAGCTTTACTTCTGCATCAACGGGCTGGCAAAAGCCAACACCCATCGCCGTGACGGGCAGTAACATCCAAGCTTGAAAGGGAAGTCGTAACTTCATCGTGGGTTCCTTGCGGAAGAGGGGAGGGAATGATCGAGATGTCTAACTCTAGATCCCTATCATACTAATGATTTGACGCCACGCCATCAGGTACACGAACGCGACGACAAATAGCGATGTCATCGAGGACACCGATGCGAAGGTTGACTTCGGCCCCAAGAACCACTTCCAAAGCCACGCGCAATACAGCGATATCGGAATGACAAGGGCTACGGACTGCCAACCCATGACACATCCGACCAACAGGGATCCTTGGACCCATCGCGATCCCGTCTCCTTACGATACGGTTCTGCAAACTCCTCACTTCCGAGGTAGGATTGCACACGGAATGGTAGAAAGTATTGGGAAAGAACTCCCAATACGCACCCTGCAATAGCACCGCATAAGATAGTGATACCCGACGATTGGAAAGACAGCGGATACTTTGTTTGACCCGGGATTCCCTCGAACCATCTTACAAACTCATAATCGACTCGGAAAAGTCGGATGGCAACGATGCAAACGACGATCGTTAACCATGCCCGCCAAGGAAACGGGTTTCGTTCCCAACAAGAGATTGACAACAACAACAACGAAGCCAAGTAAAAGACGTGGTGTAGATAGGCACCAATCAGGTCCCATTTAGGATAAAAAACGGTATAGATGATGCCCACATACGAGTACTCTTTCCAATGGGGCAGATTCACACCTCCACTAAACAACTCACGAGCAGCCAAAAGGTTGAACAGCATTCCAAAAATCAACTCGATCCAAAGATACTTTGGGGATATCGGCAACCTGCAAATCAAACATTTGCCTCGGCACCACAACCATCCAAATATGGGGGTATTCGCCAATCGGCTGATGTTCGTATTGCAATACGGACACTTCGATCCTCCAAAAACAATTCCCCTACCCGCCGGTAGTCGAGCAGCGAGTACATTAAAGAAGCTTCCAATGCTGGCACCGAAATAAAAGAACCAACACACAGCGAGAAACTGGCAGGTTCGAAACAGTTCACGGCTAGGGGACGATAACTCCAGGCTCGTACGAACCATCTTGCTCTGCGATAGCTGCTTCAGTCTATCTTCAACGACAGGCATCACAAATACATACAATGCCCAACATGCGACGATACAAAAAAAGGGAATCAATACCAACCAAGGGATAGATAGCCGTTTTCTTCGCCTGACTCGTACGTGTTGGAAAACAACTGGATCCGTGTCGGACGCCAAACTAGGAATCTCGTTCAAAACGCCGCCCGCTGCTTCTGGAACTTTTGCAAGATATCTTTCAATGGATCATTGGTAGTGGAGTTGGAATCTCCCTTGAGATCGCGTTCACTCAGGCGGCGAACTGCGCCCTGGTTCTCGCTCTCTTGAGCGACTCGATACGCATCGATGACTGCGTTCGGTGGCAGCTCGTCTCCAGGTGGAATAAGAAAGAACCCAACGCTGCGAGGTTGATAATTCACATCCTCAATCGGATTGGGACTGGTACCTGTTCGATCGATGGCAATGGATTGCAGAAAAATCTCGTAAACACTCATATCGTACAAAACCATTGGTGGCACCGGAGTCGAATACTGCTGTTGTGTCCAGTTTCCGAACGCGTCTACTATCTCGACGTTCTCAACGATCGTACCACCGGCATCCCGTTCGATTTGCACTTGTTCTCGACCTCTCGCTGGTATGCGGAGCTTTTGCGGTGTTTTGGGATTACGTCGGTCCGCGAAAAGAACGAGCAACTCGTCTTGATGTGTGTTGGAGATCGTCGCTGTGATCGGTGCCAGTGGTGCATTGGGCACGTACTGTTGTTGCATGGTCCGGAATTGAGGTGCTGGCAATGAAAAGACCGGTTGCTGCGGGTACCAAATCTGCCATGGATCGTAGAGGATGGGTTGCAACATCAGTCCACCCGATTGCAAACAGGTCAATCCCATACCTGGATAGAGAACACTTTCAAAACAATAGCCTCCCGCCTGAAAGGGGTTGATGCGCCACAATTGCTCACAACCGCCGTGGATTGGGTACAAACCTAGCGGGATGGATGAGCCGCCTCGCATGCCACCGCCACCAAAGGAGCCGCCTCTCGGAAATGCACCACCACCAAAGCTGGCCCCAGGAGGGAACCCGCCGCGAAGCCTTCCCCCGGCATCCGCCATCCCGTCGGTACCGGGCAATCCGATCGCCATCCAGTTGTCTTGGACTCGCTGTTGCAATCGAAACATATCATTGCCAACCGGTGTGACGTACCAAGCGGACATTTGGTCGACTGCTCTATCTACTAGCCCCAAACGATCGCGTCCGGATATTGTCAAAAATTGCATACGGTTTGGTTGGCCAACTCCCATAAGCAATGGAGTGGACTGTGGAAACTGGAGAGCAGATCCCGAGGATTGACTCATCGTCGGCTGGGGACGTTGACTAGGTGTAGGCAGATTGCGGGGCAAACCTGGCGGGTCGAATGAGCCGCTGGGTAGAATTTCTTGTTCCGAACCAATCGCTCCGTTCTTCGCATGAACACTCATGCGACTTGGGGAGAACTGTATTTTGCCTTGCTGCAATGTCCCGATCTGCATATTGCCCGAACCACTCGCAGGCCATCGAATGATTTGCTGCAACTCCCGCGAACTGTAACCGATCCATTGTTGGTCGGGCGTATCGTAACGCGCGAGTCGCAAGTAAACATTCGGCTTTCCTGACGGATCCCGAATCACCAATTGACTATCGGATAGTTCCGCGATGGTTGGTTTGTCCAATCCCTGCGCTCGTAGTTCGTAGACTTTCGAGCCGCTCGCGTTCTCCTGGCCATAGCTCCATGCTTGGAGTAACAAACCAACGGATACTAGAACGGATACTAGAACGGATACTTGCAACAGAACGACACCAAAGCATCGGATGGCAAACAAGATTCTAGATTGGATTGCAGAAAAAGCATTTACCATGTTCGGTCCTCTGGATCTGGTCGCGAATTCTCTCGACTTGACTTAAGCCTTTCGAAGGAACGCGTTTCTCAACAATTCTAAACTCTTTGGAATCGCTTCTTTGTAATCTTCTTTTCCCTCAAATTCGAGTGAAACCCAGCCTCGATAATTCGCTTTCTGTAAAATTCCAGCAATGCGCTGGTAATCTAACTCTAGCGTGTACCACTCGCCACCACCGTAATACGTCTTCGCTTGCAATAGGACTGTTTTTGCAGCCAGCTTTTCAAGCTTCGGATAGGGATCCTCTAAGAAGTTTCCAGTATCCAACGTTACTTGCAAGTAAGGTGATTGAATCGCATCGACGATTCGAAGCACTCCTTCGGGAGTCAGCCCCAATCCCCAATGGTTTTCTAATCCCAAGACGACACCACATTTCTCTGCTGTTGGCAAACACCGCTGCAATGCATCGATGACCCATGGAAAGCCATCGTCCTCGGTGTAGCCCGCTAACGGCGGTTCTATACCACGATTGGCCATCAAAGCATCAAAGCTTTTGGTCGTTCCCCAACGACCTGTGTTGACTCGCATCGTCGGAATACCAAGCTTGTAACAAAGCTCGATCTGTCCAATCGTAAGCTCGATGTTCATCCTACGGACTTCGGGATCTGGAGATATGAACCCTTGGTGTGTAGACATTCCATACAAGGGTAAACCATGGACGAACGCATGGCGTTTGATCGATTGGAGAGCCGAGTTGCTCAAGAGCTCCGTCTGCGAGAGCTGGTACAACAAAATCTCAACACCATCGAAACCGCATTCGGCTGCAAAGTCGATACACTTGCGAACATCCTTGAACTCATCGTTCTTAAACCTCCAGAGCGAGTAAGTCGAAACTCCGATGGGGTTCGTTGTCCGTGCACCTTTCGATCGCTCAGCTCCTTCGCTGCTTCCTCGTATCGCACCGAGTGTAGCCAACGAACCACAAACGGCAGCCAATTGATTTTGGAAAGTTCGACGATGCATGATGAAACCTCATGGAACAAAACAGCGAGATAGGATTTTTGTTTCTACCTCCTATCATACCGAGGTTTCGAACCGGCGAGCCGATCCGCCACAATGGAGAAGTAACAAAAACAGGCAAAGTTTTCGATCGACCTGGTGCGGGAGCTTAGAATCTTTGGTTCCAGATGCCATCTTTTGGGTATGAAGGTGAGATTACTGTAGCCCTATTGAGTTGAAGGATCGGGAGGGGGAAAGGCCTCTTGAGCCAAGCTGATGCACGCGCGGTCTCGTTGAGTTAAGATGCTTCGTCGTTTCAAGCAACGAAGTGAGTTGAGAGGGGTGCTGAAGCAGAATAGTTCGAGCCAAATTCGAACGATTGGGACGTAGCGCTACTTCGATCGATTGTTTTCGTTCCGAATGAGAGACGATTGTCGATGGCAACTAGCCGATCAAACCGTCAGCCGAGTGTCCTAGCTTCGGAGTATTGCTGAACAATCTCGATCGCTTGGAGCATCGCTTTTCGGTCGATCTCGTGAACCGAGATACAACCGCCCACTCCGCGTAACATTGTCACCGTCAATCGTCCTCCCAAGTGTTGACGGAACTCTTCGAGTCCATCGAACAAAGCATCAGAGGAAACGGCCGGATCGAAGATGGGTAGCCCCAACTCGGTCAAGACCTTGAGCGTGGCCATCATATCAGATCGTTCCAGTCCATGTACCAAATGCGAGTAGACCGTATCGATCGCGACACCGATCGACACTGCTTCTCCATGCCGAAGACGAAACCGTGTGAGATGCTCCAGTTTATGCGCCGACCAATGCCCAAAGTCTAAAGGACGCGACTCCTGCATCTCGAAAGGATCTCCGCCGTGAGTGATATGATGCAAGTGCATCAAGACACTGGATCGAATGGCTACCATCACTGCATCCCAATCGCGTCTGGCGATCGAGGTCGCATGCTCGCATAAAAATCGAAACGCTCCAGAACTCTTTAAAAGGGATACCTTTACGGCCTCGGAAAAGCCTGCGACGAAGTCTCGATCCGAGAGTTGTGACAACAAGGACTGATCGTTGACTACGGCCCATGGCACAGCGAACGTCCCTTTCCAATTCTTCTTTCCATAGGCGTTGATCGCGTTTTTGACTCCAACTCCGGAATCAGCCTGCGCCAAGGTCGTCGTGGGAAATCGAATCAAACGAATACCGCGATGCGCGATAGCGGCTGCGTACCCCACGGCGTCAAGCAATGCACCGCCGCCGATCACGCAAACATAGCTTCGACGGTCTAATCCATCCGCATCAATCGCACGAAAAATTTCTTCGACCGATTGCTCTTGATTCTTGATCTGTTCACCACCCAGAACAAATCGCACTGGCGATGTCAGTTCTAGTCGGTCGCTCGATCCGATGAGTCGGCGTTGAAGTTCATCGCCGATCGCCGGGTTGGCTTCGACTACGGCACGGTCCACCCAAAACTGGACACGCGCTTTTTGATGGTCGGCATGGAAAAGGGAAAGAACGTCATCCCAGTCGGATCCAAAACACTCTTTGGTGAAGCGGAGCCGCATGGTTTGCGGAACGGAAAAACTGACATCGAGCGCATCCTGTGCGACGGACCAAGGGAAGGATGTCATAGCAGATTGATGAAAACAGGCAGGAATGCAACGTTGGCCACGGTGGGAAGGGAGCTTCAAGCCCCATGATAGTCTCATGGTAGCTTCGTTGCGAGGCGTTTCTGAGACGAGCGATCCTATTCTTGGACAGCTCGCCCAGCTTCTTTCGGCAAATCGGATTGGGCAAAACTGATGGACACTCTGGCAACTTGACGCGGGGTCGATTGTGTCACTTTGATGTTGTACCTCCCTATTCCGATTTCCGTACCTGTTTGCGGCAGCGTTCTGGTCGCTGTGATCACCATGCCCGCAATGGTTTCGTACTCATCCGATTCCGGAAGCTCGAGGGACATTTGGCGGTTGGCGGCAGCGACTTCCATCGTACCAGCGACGCTAAAGCCCCCGGTCGGCTCTTCCATGTACAACGGTTTCGTTTCCTCTTCATCCAGCTCATCTGCAATTTCGCCAACGATTTCTTCGAGTGCGTCTTCGATCGTGACAACTCCAATCGTTTGTTGAAATTCATCCACGACGATAGCCATATGGTTTCTTCGAACAAGAAAATCCTTGAGCAGTTCATCCACTTTGCGAGTACCGGGAATCAACCAGGCTTCTCGTAGAATACGTCGAAGCTGAGGACCGTCGAGTTGATTGTCTCCCTTGGAAAGGAGCGGTAGCAGATCCTTGACGAACAATATGCCCACGATGTTGTCCAAGGACTCTTCGTAACACGGGATTCTCGTGCGTCCAGACGATATGATACTCGTCAAGATATCTTCCCACGACAAGGAGACATCGATCGCGTCGACTTGACTTCGCGGTGTCATGATCTGAGACACTTGGCCTTCGTCGAGATTCATCACGCTCGTAATCATGTCTCGCATGGAGCGGGTGACCAATCCATCGCGTTCCCCCACCATCACCATCTTGCGAATTTCATCTTCCAAGGATTCTTCTTCCCAAGCGCGATCGATGCGACTATCGCTCAGACGATACCCGACACTTAGAAAAAGATACTCGAGGGCACGAAAGGGCTTGGCAATCATGCTGACCCCTTGCCACAGCCACCATGTATGAAAGAGAACTACCGAAGCGCTGTTGCGAACGAGGATTTTCGGAATCCATGAATACAGACTGGCTAAAATTCCAGTCGCGATCACACCGACAGAAGTCAATTGCCAAATGGATATAGGGGTGCTGGCGAGCGTTCCAGCATCACCCCAATTCCATGCAAAACAGAGCCATGTGATACCGGCGGTTAACGCGATACTCGCACCCAGGATAAAGAGATAGTTCGTTGCCGTCTGTGCATCTTCGCGTCCATCCAGGATTGCTCCGAATCTCTCTCGGCGTCCTTTCATCCGAGAGTAGGCTTCGAGTGCTCGCCCGCGAAAGTTCGATAGCAAATGGTTTCCCAGACCGCCTACGGCCGCAGCCACCAGTCCCGCTATTGATAGGATCATCCAATCGACATGAGCCATCGTCTAAAACTCAATCTCCTCGGAGGAGCCACCCCCGTGCGAATCTCCGTGCGAATCTCCGTGCGAATCTTCGGGCAAATCACTGTGTGCTTCACCGTGAGTTGGATGACGTTCCCAGCCGCGCACTCGGAGGCTCTGCAAGTAGTGACGTTCCTGGACTCGCATCTCATCGCGTTGCTCTGGTGTGTCGTCTTCGTAGCCCAGGAGGTGCAGCATGCCGTGGATTGCATACAAAAGCAATTCGTCCTCGGGTCGCCAACCTACCTCCGCTGCGACTCGCCTCGCAGTTTCCGCACCCAACAAGAGCTCGCCATCGAGAAAATCATCGTCGTCGCTTAGATTGAAACTGATCACATCCGTTTCATAGTCATGATCCAAATACTGTCGATTGAGTTCCTTCATTTCGGGATCTGACAGAATCGCAATGGAGATACGTCCCTGCTGGATTCCGACATCCAATGCCATCATTCGAATAGCTTTGGTCAGTCGGGAAGCATCAATAGCTTCGGTTTGGTCGGAATGATGGATCTGAACCTGGAACTTCATGCATCTAGGCAATATGAGGAGACTGTAATCAACAACCGGATTGTAACCTCAGACGGCAATAGGCGGACTAGGAAAACTTTAAGCAGGCAAGCGTGTGCGGAATCTTAGGATTCATCGCGATGGTCGTCAAAATTGGTAAAAACACTTCGTTCTTAGCTCGAAATTGCCGAAAGATAGGTTTGTATTCGCAAACCATGAGTCTGGTCATAGGAGGGGGGCCTCTAAGACGAGCCGGGACAACTCGCTTCAAGCGAATTGTTCAATAGGTACGTCGAAGAGATCTTTCGAATAGAGCTGGCGAGGAAGTTTGCAGGTGCTGAAGTTGACACACAGCTCCAAAGCGCCGTTTTTCCCGCAAAAAAAACCGTAGGAGGGTTTCCATGCGACGATATTTTATGGGCATGGCGATCGCCTCGCTGACCGCCGGTGCACCTATGACGGCGTTCGGTGGGGATCGCGAGATCGCCGATGCCATCATCACTCAGTTGAAGCAACAGCAGTCTACAGGCAGTCTCAAGGGATTTGATATCAACTTGAGCGTCGAAGAAGGTAAAGTAATGGTCGACGGTGCCGTCGCCAACCAAAGCCAACTCGATTCGATATTGAAGGTAGCATCTACCACTGCCGGGGTTACTCAGGTAGTGAACAACGTGAAGGTTCAGCAAGCACCGGTTGCTGCTCCAGCCGTTGAGCCATCTGTGGTTCCAGAACCTGTGGTTCCTGAAGCTGTGGTTCCAGCATCTGCAAGTGACGAAGCTCCAGCTTTGTTAAACCTGCCAGTGGCAGAGCCGGAGAGTACTGTCCGTTCTGAAGACGCGAACATTACTTCCGAAGTTCTTTCGCGATTAGGCTCTGCTCAAAAGGCAGGTAGCCTACGGAACTTCGACATCGATGTTTCGACCGTTGAGAATGAAGTATGGGTTCGCGGTCATGTCGCTTCCCAGGAACAAAAGAATTTGGTGCTTGGTACCGTACAACGTGTTCCAGGCGTTACCCGAGTGGTGGATGAAGTAACAGTTGGACAAACCGTCCGACCTGTCAGCAACCAAACCGCCGTGGCTGCTCCAGCTTCGTCGATGCCAGTGGTTGGAAGCGGTGCACCACGTGCATTCGCCCCAAGTACTTTGGTAAACGGATCCTTTGCTCCAGCACCGATGCAAGCGATGGGCCCTGGCCCATCCGCTCCAGTGCCTATGCAAGGGGGTCCATCCTATGGTGGTGGCGTTCCTCGCTACGATCAACCTTCGATGCCAAACTACGCTTGGCCAAGCTACGCAGCTTACCCAAACTACTCTGCTGTAACCTATCCAAAACAGTACAGCGCTTCGGCATGGCCCTACATCGGTCCATTCTATCCATACCCACAAGTGCCGTTGGGATGGAGAAAAGTAGCTTTGGAATGGGATGACGGAATGTGGTACCTGGACTTTACTCACAAGTAAATCGAGTCCTGTAAGTCCATCTCCTATCGCCCCTCGGACGAGGAAAGAGCCATCGAGTCATCGATGGCTCTTTGCGTTGAGGGAGGGTTACTTTCGCTCGCCGTGCGGTGTATTATTGGTATGCTATGAAATTCCCCGTCCTGAAACACGACCATCCTGCCATGAGCTGGCAACAGCGAGAGCGCTTCCTGTTGGCGCCTTACGCCATGTTCAGCGTGCAATGCCAGGGCCGTGAGCACCCCGAAGAATCCCACTCGTATCGCAGTCCCTTTCAACGGGATCGGGATCGGGTATTGCATAGCGCTGCCTTTCGACGCCTGAGTGGCAAAATGCAGGTCTTTACAGGAGACATGGGTGACTATCACCGAACTCGTCTAACCCACACAAACGAAGTCTCATCGTTGGCCAGAACGATTGGCCGAGCCGTTCAACTCAACGAAGATCTGATCGAAGCGCTCGCGCTGCTCCATGATGTTGGTCATCCGCCGTTTGGACATTGCGGAGAAGATGCATTGAATGAATGCACCCAGCATCTCGGAGGCTTCTCGCATAACCGATTCGCACTGGAACTCGTGACATTGGTCGAGCAACGCTATACGTCTTACAGTGGATTGAACCTCACTCGCGAAGTCCTAGCAGGCCAGGAGTTTCGCTCCGACAAGGACTCTGGGTTTGCCCCGATGCTCGAAATGCAAGTGGTCGATGCCGCGGATAGCATGGCCTATGACGCACATGACGTTGACGACGCACTCAAATTAGGATTGCTGAGCTGGAAACAACTCGAGGGACTGGGGCTGGTACAACGAGCCAAAAAAGTTGCACCACTTGATCAGTGCGGCCAAGGGAATCGACGTCAAATGTTGGTTCACGCGCTACTCGATGTTCAAATGCAAAACTTCTTGTCATCCGCCTTCGAAACACTCGCAGACATTCAACAATTAGACTCCCAGTCGGTCCAAGAACTCGGCATACGTCTGGAGATGTCGGCTGAATTTCAGTCCGACAAAGAAGAGCTAGAAGAGTTTCTATTCGAACAGGTCTACCGTCATCCAAAACTCGCGGAGATTCGTCAACGAGCGGCTACGAGGATTCATCAACTGTTCCGACTGCTGAAGGCTTATCCCGAGCGATTGCCCGAACGCTTTCAATTATGGGCCACCCACTGGGGAGTTGAACGAGCTGTCGCGACGTACATCGCAGGCATGACGGACCGATTTTGCGATGATCAGTACGTCAATATGGTGGAACTGGGTCGAAGCCACGCGGCCGACTGGAGTTAAGAATTTGGAATTGGCCGGACCTACCGGCCCACGTAGGGCTGTCCGCCTGGAGCACCTGGAGGAGGTCCATAACCGGTTTGCGGATACGTACCTGTCGGAAGCGGTGCACCTGTCGGATAGCCTTGCGGCGGTGCTGCAAAGGTCGTAGGCTGACCTGGCTGTCCCGGCATCACCGCCCCTGGATTCATCGGTGTTCCCACCATCTGGCTCGGATAGACAGGCTGTTGGCCTGGTTGGGCGGCGTAGGGATAACCAGTATAAGGCCCATACGTTTGGTTCGGCATACAACTATTGCGATTGGCACATCCGATCCCAGCGAGCAACACCAAAATTACTGCGAACAACGGCATACGACGCAACGACAAGGATTTTTCTAAACGCGCTAGTTTCATGTTGATTCTGTCCTTGCGGCAATAAAGAAGAAGCGACGAGGGACCTCTTCCGTGGTAATTCCCGACAACCCTACAAAATCTTGCGACCCATGAACATAGCGGTTTTGATCTTTCATCCACCGCCGTTGAGCAATTCATGATTGTCTGTAAGGCTTCGGTACAAATCTGTGTAGTACCGAGCTTCCTGCTGCCATGCGAACTCACGTTGAATCATCTCCACACAATTTTCTCGCATCGCCAAGAGATTCGGTGACGCTAGCGTTCGACGGATACCGTCTGCAAGAGAAAACGCGTCTTTCGAATGAGCTAGCTCACCCGTAATACCGGGACGGACAAAGTCTGGAACTCCACCTGTCTCGAAGGCCACCACTGGAGTTCCACATGCCATCGATTCCATCCCCGTTTGCGGCAAGTTGTCTTCGATGGACGGAAGAACAAATAGATCACAAGCTGAATAGACAGTAGATAGCTCCTTTCGATTCGATACGTAACCACAGTAATGAATCGACAATCGCTTTGCGACCTCTGGATCGATTTGTCCGTTTCCAAATACGATCGCTCGGAGAGGAGTGGACGGACTTGACTGTGTCTTGTGGAGCTCTTCCAGCGCTTCGATCATCAAGTGGAATCCCTTCCTGCGGTTATCAAATCCATCTGCGCCAAAACCTATGATCTTTGCTCCGAGTGGAAGACCCAAATTGGCCCGAGCGACGGTCCTCTCCATCGGTTGATAGTCCTCTACCATGAGGCCGTAAGGTATATGATGAAAGCTTTTGACATGCTGAAACAGTGGACTCGCTTTTGCTTGTTCCAAGAGCCAACGGCTCGGTGCAACGACATGCAAATTGAGATTTTCTTTTAAGGCTCGCTGCTTCACCTGGAAGTACTTATTCGAAAGATCGTTCGGACCTTGAAGAACCAATTGCGGGCAGACTCCACAACCCGTCCGAAATTTGCCACATCCGAAATCAAAGTGACATCCCCCCGTGAATGGAAACATGTCGTGCAACGTCCACACGATGGGTTGCTCTGGGGCTAAGCTATCGAAGAAACGCGGGTAATCGATCAGCCGAGGAATCCAATGCAGATGAATGATCGAATTCTGCAGCGTTACCTCTCGGGTCAGCGGAGCTTTCCCGTAGGGAAATGAAAATAGCTCGTTGCCAGGCGTCCGACCGTGAAGCGATCGTTTCAATGCCCTCTTTTCGATTCGATACTGCAATGAAACCACCAGTTGTTTGTACCAGGTCAATCCACTATCGATAGGAGAGTAATCTGATCTGTTCGGATGCTTGGTTTTTCGCTCGCTCAAGTATCGAAACGTACTATCAACTCCGACACGCACCAAAGATTCATGAAGCCGCCGCGATGCTTGCGCAGCACCACCCTCCAACCGTGTATTGAGATGGCAGACTCTCATAAGACGATCATCTGTTTAGCCATCCATAGCACTCGTTTCCACTACAGTTCCTCGCGCGGTAAGTCGTCTATCGACTGAAGCCCTATCACTTCCAAGAATCGATCCGTCGTGAAGTATCTCAATACGCCTTCTTCTTTTTCTGCTCGCAACAAACCCTTTCGAATCAATAGGTTGAGTGTAATTATGGCTGGTTGCCCCCATGCGTGGTCGACTTCGTCTCGGGTTGCACCTGGTTGATATGCGATAATGGCTAAACAATCGATCGCGCTTTGAGGCAACTGTGTTTCCTTAACCTTGCCATAAAATCTCTCACGCACAATCTCCATCGACGGTATCAATTGCATACGATAGCCGCCGACGTCCTGGACGATCTCAAAGGTTCGATCATGGGATCGATATCGGCGATTCAACTTGTCGATCGATTCTTCCAGCTCTGCTTTTGTCATGTTTCGAAACAAACCCAAGAGTCGATCCGTCTCAACCGGTCGGTTATCGTTGGTACCAAGGAACAGTATAGATTCCAACACCGATTCCGTAGTCACCAACAATCCGTCTGATTCAGAAACCGAAGGTGCTTCGAGAAAATCTTCCGCTTTTTCGTGGTGCACACCGATCGATGGTTCGGATGCTACTAGCGGATCTCCATCGAACGAGCCGCTCGATTCGGCACCCAAGGCGTTGGCCGCTTGGGCATATGCATTGCCAAGATCTTCGAGTGAAAGCCCTGCTTCGATTTCGACTTCTGGTTCATCACCAACGGATTCTATTGGCTCAATCCGTTTGATTTTTCTTCCAAACATTCCTTGCTCCCATCAATCTTCCGTCTTAATCGTCCCAGCGATATGCGTCGATCCACAGGGGACCACGAACAAAAAAAGTACCTTCGTGAAAGGCTGGGTGAGCTAGGATATCGCCGTCCAACGTGTCTAGCTTCATACGGCCAAGTTCTTTGATTCCATCGGACGATACTTCCAATAGCAAAATCGTACCTTTGGTGGTAGTCACTAGCAAACGATTCTCATCGACGATGATCGAACAATAACCGTTCAATGCTGGGTCCTCGAACTCAGCATGTGTTGCCAAAGATCGATGAGGATCCAACACCACGAGTGTACCATCGACCCCTGCTACCCATTTGCCCACGCGCACGGGAGAGTTCGTATCATGCAGCAGTTTGTCCGATTGTGCAATCAATTGGATCGCTGATGCACGTCCTTCTGTCCCATGCGGCAACTGGTACAAACGAGCACCGTTGTTCTCTGTCACCAAGAAAAGTTTGTCATCGATCAACACCGGTGACGGAACATTGAAGTCTTTGTCTTCTTCGGGCTTCATTTCCCAAAGTCTTTTCCCTAGGATAGCCTCCCAAGCGCCTAACGAATTGAAATCGTAGTTGATCCACTGTTCTTTGCCATTCGACTGAATACCTATGGGAGAAGCATAGGCAGCTTGGCGGCCGGCCGATTTCCAAACCACTTTGCCAGTACTCAACTCCAATGCGACGAACGATGTTTCCAAACCACCTGGCTGTACAATGAGATTGTTACCGAAAACGATCGGACTGCTGGCATATCCCCACTGAGGCATTTTACCTCCTAAATCCTCGACCATGTGTTTCGTCCAAAGGACTGCTCCACTCTCCAAGCTCAAGCAGTGGATTTGACCTGCAGCACCAACAGTGATCACTCGATCTTCCAATATCAACGGATTGACACGAGGTGAATTGCCGTAATCCAACGACAGCTTCGATGCATATGCCAGTTTGGATAACTCGATGCCACTTTCAGCATCCAACAAATAGAAAAGGTCCCCTGTGTCGTTTGCATTTCTCGACGAAACAACCACCGTATCCATCGACGCCGCGATTCCACCAATTCCGTTGGCTGGCAATTCAAAACGCCAAACTCTTCTCGGCTCCTTCCAAACCTGCGGAAGTCCAGAAACATGCGCATCACCTAATTGTCCACGCCAACGACTCCAACCTTCACCGACAGCTAGAAGCTTTGCGGACTCACTATGTTGTTTCTCTTGTGCTACAGACGCATCTGCCAGCAGGATCGCTGTCACAAGACTACACCAGCCAGCGAACAAAGAAAGAAGCGATTGTTTGTTTCCCAAGAGGGCTCGCAGAATCCAACGCATGGCTAGTTCTCCGAAGTGAACTGATTCGTTACTTCTTTTCATCTAGCATATCGACGAGTCCGAAACGAAACACTCCATGGCTATCGGCTTGCCCACGTGCCATCATCGGCGTATTAAAGTGCAACTCGATGGCACCTTTCGAATCGATCGCAATAATCCCTCCTGAATCTTCAGGAAGCGTCTTATGGATCTCGTGTTCAGCCGCTTGTTTTAAACTCTCACCCAAATACTCCATGCGGGCGGAGATGGCTGAAGCGATATGGTGCTTGATGAACAATTCTCCTTCACCGGTGCAACTAACGGCACACGTCGCATTTTTTGCGTACGTTCCCGCACCGATGATAGGTGAGTCTCCAACTCGCCCATACTTCTTTCCTAGCAATCCGCCGGTGCTCGTCGCTGCGGCTAGATTGCCATTCTTGTCCCTAGCGACGCAACCGACGGTGCTCAATCGAAACAGTCGATCCTCCGCTTTGTCCAAGTTGAGTTGTGAGGTTCCTCCATCTCGCTGTGCTTGACGCGCTTTCCACTTTTCCCAATTCGCTCGTTGCTCTGTTGTCTTAAAGTAGTCTTGGTTCTCGAGTGGGATACCTACTTGTTTGGCAAACAAATCTGCTGCACCACCTGTCAGTAATACGTGCGTGGTTTTGTCCCGAACGGCTCGCGCGAGTCTTATAGGATTTCTCGCTTGCGTAACATTCGCGACTGCGCCACAGGAAAGGTCCGTGCCATCCATCAGACTGGCATCGAGCGACACATCGCCGACATCGTTGAATACTGCCCCCCGTCCAGCATTAAAGTTTGGATCGTCTTCCAAAACCTCGACGACTGTCTGGACGACATCAATGGCCTGAGCACCCTTTGCCAAAAGTTCTTGTCCTTTGGCCAAAGCGGTTCGCAAGCCATCCATCTTTGCTTTTGTTATGTCTGGGGTTAGTTTCTTCGGATCGCCACCCGCCCCTCCATGGATTGCGAGCGACCAAGTTCCTGCCTTATTCTCCATTGGTGTTTTTGTATCCTGTGCACTGCCTTGAACAACCAAGATCGTTCCGACCAAACCGGCAGCGAGAATGTTTACCAACGCCGATTTCTTTTTTCGAACGGTACCTCTAAACAACATCGGGGTCCTCAATGAAACAACCCTGGGAAGAAACAACCGAGATCATACTACAACGCGAAACAGAGTCGACAAACACCGAGTTTTTTTGCAGAAATAAACGAAAGGTCCAGTACCCCTTCACATAGAACGGATTCGGCTTTTCACGTAGAACGGCCTTCCAGTCCGTTCTATAGTCTGACGAGCCCCTCGCAGCGAGCGGAGATTAGGAGCTGGATGAATCCAAGTCGCCATTCTTTCCCTCTATTGGATTGGGAGTCCAAATTTGGCAAGGTACAGGTACTTATGAGGATATGTCCCAATCTCGGTTGCGATGGACCAATGTCCATGGACAAGATCCTACCAACTGGAAAAGAGCTTGCTTGTTTTGAAGCGAAACGAGCTGATGAGGAAAGAAGTCGGGCTGAAGAAGCAGAGCGAATCGTTGAGCAATTGCAAGAAGAACTGCGGTTGCTTCGCAGACAATAGCTTTGTGCCACGAGTGTTCATATTGTCAGTCCGCACTCCTTCTCGTCGAAGCTGTAGGGCGATGAAAAGGGCTCACAGCGCTCCCAAATCATCATTCGGCACTGCGTATTTTGGCTTGCTGATTACTGGATCTAGAAATAAAAATTGCCTCGCTCAATGGCGAGGCAATTTCTTGCAAGTATGCTTTCCACCCTCTTAGATCAAGGTGGTGCTGGAGCAGTGTTGGTTGGCCCGCTGCTCGCACCGGCACCGGCACCCGCCCCCGTAGCCGTTGGCATTGGAGCGTCTTTGCCTACCGGCTTGAAATCCTTGTTCAGATTTTCTTCACCGCAACCGACGGCACACGCCGCTGCGATCAAGAACAAATACAAAAACTTTGCTTTCATTGTGATCCTTCAATTTGTAGAAAAAAACTCTCTCAAACGTCAGCCTAACCTCAAACCGAAGACTAATTTAAAGTCTCGTCTGGCAATACCACACCATCCGACTTTGCGCAAGCCTTTTGAATGGCATCCCATCCTGTGTTGGTTCTGTTGGCGATTTCTGCAGCACTTGCTGGCAGAGCGTTACCAGAACGGAGACTTCTAACGGCTCCATCACCCAACACCACGTTGATCGTACCAGTATGAAAACTCGAATAGGAGAATAGATCCGGCTTTTTCGTAGCTGACCAATAGGATGGCATAGCTGTGGCGTTAAACCATGACAATGACCAAGTCCGATTCCCCAACGATGGAGTAGTTGTGTCGCCCGACAACGAAAAACCACCCGTGACTTCGGCGTAGAGCACTGTGTTCGATGTTCCATCCGTTAACGCTCCAAACCCTAGACCTTGCTCGAGCGAGAAGGGCCCATCATGGTTCGCATAAAAAGGCTGGCTTAGGGAGGCGGTATTCGTTACGTTGTACTTGCCCAATGTTCCCGCAGTCGGCATGTAATTCGTCAATCCTGGAAGACCACCCGAATTGCGAAGCGATGCCGAAGTGTACCCGTTGATACTTCCTGCGCCACGGATGGTTGCGCCACCTATGGGAGTGATATTACCCTGGCCAACATCGAAGGCGATGGCGGTGGCAGCATCGTACAAAGATGGATCAGACGGACACTCGAACGAATTAACTCGAAGCCTAGCAGTGTTGAAGGTGGTAGGCCAAAACGCAACCAATCCAGTTCCCGCTCCGGCTAAAGGACTAACCGTGTTCGACGCAGGTGTCACATTGTAAATCAAGGGATTGAGTTGATTGTAGATGTTGCTCTGCTCAAGATACGGAAGTATTTGCACCAGTGGGCCGATATGACTCCAACGATGCTTCCCGTACGGCAACTTTTTCATTGCCGATTCAAAATTGTGAGAGGCCAGGCCTAACTGTTTCATGTTGTTCGTGCACTGCATGCGCCGGGCAGCTTCTCGTGCCGCCTGTACCGCTGGTAACAACAAACCGACCAAAATGCCAATAATTGCAATAACCACCAAAAGCTCGACCAAGGTAAAGCCTTTTGGCCTGTAACCCAAACTCTTTTTCATTCCTTCAACCCTCTAAATTAAAAATACAGCGTGAAATTTGCCTAATCTGTAGCAGGAACGTCCATCGGGTGGTGTGTGTGGAGATATCTCAATCAAAGCCTGAAGCTTTCTTTTGTCAACCTTTCGAGTTCCTTCGGCATAGCGACTAAGGAGGAAGAACCGACTCCATGGAAATCGTTTTTACAAAAGAATTCTCAGGGAATTCACAAGAATTATCGTGATCGACGGGCGGGCAAAAATCCCTCATAAATTTTTCACAAATTTAGTGGAAATTAGTTTTCCGCAAGGTTAGAAGAACTGATTTCTCGGTTTGTGGCGACATTTCGGGTGTGAGCGAGGGTTAGTCTTGGTGAGTCCTTCTCTCTATAGATTTATACTCTTGTTGTAGTTGTTGTTAGCAACGCGGATCTGTCAATAAACCAACCATAGCAGGGAAGATTCCATGGTAAAAACCGGAAAATCCTATCGGGAAAATTCGTGGATAACTTGTGAAATAGATGGATATGCCGTTTGGTGATCCGTCGACTAGGATGGCAGTAACGAACATCAATGTTCGTACTGTTCGGTGTGTTCCCCTGAGAAAACAAACAGGAAACAAAAATTGACATGTTTTCCACCAGAATAGATGCCGTGGCGTTTGATATGGATGGTTTGGTTCTGAATACAGAGGATCTGTATGGAGAAGTAGGCCAAATCATGATGAATCAACGAGGCAGAACTTATCGGGACGAAGTGCGGCGGGCCATGATAGGATTGCCAGCACCTCAGGCCTTTGGCGTGCTGATAGAAGCGGAATCTCTCACAGAGACTTGGCAGCAGCTCCAAGAAGAAACAGATCGAGTGTTCGACGAACTTCTCCCAACAAGGTTGAAATTGATGCCAGGGGCGATCGAACTTTTGCAGCGATTGGAAGAAAAGAGTGTTCCTCGTTGCATCGCTACGAGCTCGACACGGGGTTTTGCCAACAAAGCCCTATCCCTCGTGGGTGTGCTTGACAAGTTCGATTTTGTCCTGACAGCAGCCGATGTCCCGAGAGGCAAACCATCGCCGGACATCTACCAAGCGGCAGCAGCACAAATGGGTGTATCGGTCGAGAATATGCTGGTCCTCGAAGATAGCCCTACCGGAACCAAAGCAGGTGTAGCAGCCGGTGCCTACGTCGTCTCAGTCCCGAACGCGCATACGATCGACGGATGTTTTGCGGGCGCGAAGTGGGTCGCGGACAGTTTGAAAGATCGACGGTTAAGTCTACTATTGAGTCGGGATCGAGAATGAACTCGCAAAGAACTCGTAGACGAAAACGAAGCCCTGGATGAACGAAAAGCGTGTGGTACTAGCGATGAGCGGCGGAGTAGACTCCAGCGTCGCGGCTCATTTGCTCAAGGAACAAGGGTTTGAGATCGTTGGCGTTTTCATGCGACATGGCGAGAAATCGAGCCAGGCGTGCGAATTGGATTCGGGCAAACCCAATCCCCTCTTGCCAATCTTGCAAGGCAGGCTCGATCACAAGCAGGGATGTTGCAGCGCGAGCGACGCTGCTGATGCACGCCGTGTAGCGGACAAAATGAGTATCCCCTTCTATGCATTGGATCTTGAAGAAGACTTCAAACGCATTGTCGATTACTTCATCGATGAATACCAACACGCTCGAACTCCCAACCCATGTGTGCAATGCAACAATTGGATCAAGTTCGGTAGGCTGTTTGACTATGCCGATGCGGTCGATGCCAAATACGTCGCCACAGGCCATTACGCGCGGATGGTCGCTGGGAACGGTAACGATGCATGGGAGCTTCATCGAGGCTTGGATGATGACAAAGATCAAGCGTATGTACTGACAGGCATCGATAGAAAGCTTCTAAGCAGGATGTTGTTGCCGGTGGGTACTTTTCACAAAACGCACATCCGTCAAATGGCGACCGACATCGGTCTCAAAGTGGCTGACAAAAAAGATAGTCAAGAGATTTGCTTCGTAACCTCCGGACTGCACGCACAATTCATACGTGACAAAACAGGAAAATCGGTACCTGGAGAAATCGTAACGGAACAAGGCAAAGTCGTTGGCAAACACGACGGGATCGAGGGCTTTACGATCGGGCAGCGCAAAGGTCTGGGAGTCGCGATGGGCTCGCCGTATTTCGTCACACGAATCGAAGCCGACACAGCCAGAGTCGTCATTGGACCGCATGAATCTCTAGGTCGAAAAAAGTTGCGGGCGAATCAAACCAATTGGCTCTACGATGTTCCGCTGAATCAGCCTTTTCCAGCGGAAGTCCAAATTCGTTACAACTCCTCTCCACAGTTGGCTAAGGTGACTGTAAACGACGATAAGTCCTTTGAGGTTGAATTCGATGAGCCTGCTTACGGCGTGTCCCCTGGTCAGTTGGCAGCGGTGTTCGAAGGAACGCGAGCCCTAGGCTGCGGCTGGATTCTGTAGCTCAACGAACCTTGCGCGACCAGTCGGACAAGCCGACGTGGGGGCGGTTTGCACCTTCTCGTACGCGGGACTAGCAGCGAACCGTGCGCTCCAGTTGGACGAGCCAACTGGGCGCGTGAAGGCAAGGAAGTCAGTTTACAGTAGCAAGTTCAAGACCCCAGCAGCCTTGTGCTTGGTGAATCCGGTTAGGACCCCAGCGGCCTTGTGCTTGGTGAATCCGGTTCGAAGGCTAAATCAAACGCGGCCACCTGACTAGGACCCCCGTGGCCTTGTGCCGCCGGTGAATAAGGTTCACTACTGGACACAGACTACCCATTCTTGACGACCAACTGACCGCAGGCAGCGTCGTCTTGTCCACCCAAGGACTGTCGAATCGTCGTGACAATTCCAGCCGATCGAAGCTGATTGGCAAATCGCTTGTGAACTGTGTTGTCGGTCGTTACCAATCGTTCATCGGACTGAATCCGGTTGTAAGGGATCAAGTTGACTTCGACGGCGAGTCCTTCGCAAAATTCGATCAACTGTCGAGCATGCGATTCCGAGTCGTTGATCCCAGCCAACAAAACCACCTCCAACCAAACAGGTGCAATTTTTTGTAATGACGCGGACTGTTGTAAGGAGTTGATCTCGCGGATCGTTTCCTTCAGGGCATCCAAGTCATTCGGAGCTCGGGGCATCAATCGTCGCCTGAGATCTTGATCTGCGGCATGCAAACTTATCGCCAATCGCACGGAAGGAAATTGTCTGGCCAATGCAATCATCGCACTGTTCCCACCCGATGTCGAGACCGTGACGCAACGTTGAGAAATGCCAAAGCCGACATCGGACAGGATCCATCGAATAGCTTCAATCACTTCCGACAAATTGTGCAGCGGTTCGCCCATCCCCATAAAGACAACGTTTCGCAAATGCCGCCCTGATAGCATCGCCAGTTGTCGCGCCAAATAGACTTGCTCGACGATCTCGAGATAACTCAAGTTCCTCTTCAAACCCATCGTGCCTGTCGCGCAGAAGATACAACCGACACCGCATCCGATTTGCGATGAAACGCAAACCGTCGCTCTCTGTTCATTGGGAAACAAGGTCACCATTTCGCATCGGTCCGAGGAGTCGATGCTTTCCAATAAACACTTGATTGCACCCGAGGTCACCGTTCCGCGTCGGTCTACGGACTTCCAACTCGATTTGCAAGATTCCGTCATGGGAAAAGACTTCCAGTCCGCACCCTCGCGAAGTATTTTCCATCGCGTTTTGGCCAGGCCTGATGAACCTGAGCGAATGCTGCGCGAAAGAGGAATCCCGAAAGATGAACTCGACGTGAGTTGTTGGAACCAATGCGATGGAGTCGTCACGAGCTTATTGTTTGCGCTGCATCCGAACGAAATCGCGAAACTCTTGAGGCCATTGCGTTTCGACAAAGATCGGCTCATCGGTTCTGGGATGTCGAAAACCGAGACTCTCCGCATGCAATGCAATGCGAGGATACGGCCATGCCCAATGTTCCGCTTGACGCGGCCGGTATCGCGGATCGCCAAGGATCGGATGTCCTAGCTCGGCGAGTTGGACTCGAATTTGATTTCGACGACCCGTTTCGAGTTTGACCTCTAGGATGGCGGCGTCCGCAAAGGTCGATTGAGTTCGATAATTGGTGATTGCCAACTCACCTTTTGATTCGTCCGCGACAGTGATGCGATTCAGGTCCGCATCGGTTGCCAAGTAGTTCACAAGTCTGTCTTCGGAGTTCTTTGGGATTCCAGATACGATCGCGATGTATTTTCGCTTAGGTTTTCGTTCGGCGAATTGCTCGCGAATCTTCTCCGCCATTTCTAACGACTTGGCAATCGCCAGGACGCCCGACACGCCGCGGTCCAATCGATGCACGCAAAACGCTTGAGCCCCTGGAGTTGTTTCGGCATAACGACGCTCGACGAGAGAAATGACGGTGTGAGGCTCGCGATGTCGGGTTGGAACGGTTAGGAGGTTTGCGGGCTTATTGACGAGCGAGATATCCTCATCGTCGTAAAGGAACTCGATGGCTCGGCTCGGTTGCTTCTTGCTCTTCTGTTTTACGGGGGCTACGATCGCTTGAGGAATGAGATCGACTGCCACCTCATCTCCGACGTCGCATTGCATCCAGCCTTGACGACGCGTCCTGCCATTGACGGCTACGAACCCTTGTTCGATGAGCCCGTCCGATTGCGCAGGGGTTAGGCGGAATAGCATTCGCAACACATTCGACAAGTTGCGTGCCGGAGCGGGTAGGTTTTGCGGGATTTGTAACGTCTTGATGGCCATGAAGAGTCTTTGATCTGTTTCTATTACTTCTTTTTGCCAAGAAGTTGTTGTAAGAACGGTTCGAGGGGTCCTATGTTCTTCAACATAGATTGCTCGAACGGCATGCCGCCAGCGAGAGAACGAAGCAGTGCATCGTACTGTTTCTTGCGACTGGAGTCGTTCATAAAGCGAACGATTCCGAAACCGATAGTCGCTGCATCTTCGTCGTTGATATCCCCTTTGAGGAATTTACTCAGATTGTCCAATTGCTTCATGGACTCAGGAAGTCGTTTGACCCAGGTTTGCACGCGAAGATCGTTTTGCCCCGCAGCCATGGCGAGAGCTTGTCGTCCCGCACCGTCGGCAAACCACTTTGGTACGCCCTCATGAGAGGCAACCCATAGGCTGGCTATTTGTTGGATCAACGACGATTCATTGATTTTTGGTTCCGCTTTGTCATACACCAAAGCGACGTAGCTATCCAAAACTTCGGATCGCCAATGACTCGACCAGTCGGTTGGCAACGACCGTCGCTCTAACATGGTTCCAAATTCGCTGTAGTCGTATCGTTGTTTCAACGCAAAGATAGTGATGCC
The DNA here is from genome assembly GCA_903858115.1 of uncultured Pirellula sp. Classification (GTDB taxonomy): domain Bacteria; phylum Planctomycetota; class Planctomycetia; order Pirellulales; family Pirellulaceae; genus JBKCUI01. The sequence goes on from CAIOHR010000193.1 coordinate 85,265, forward strand.
ACCTTTGATCAGCGGATCTTTGTTTTTGATACCTAGCAACCTGCGTACTTGAGCGTCGGCAGTTTTTGCTTGTGCAAGCAACTTCTTGGAACTTTCGGAACCGATATTGCCGATGACGTGAAAATGATTGTCACTGGCTTCTTCAGGGTCGGTTTTGGGCGAGACAATTTTCCAATGATCTTGGGCTCGTTGCATCCGTCTCTGATGAAGCTCCTCATGCGATGCATTCGAAGCCCACGCTTGTCCGATCACTTGATCGAGTCGACTTTCTGGATTGGATCCATCGAACGTTGCACCTTCGTTGATCCACGTCGTAATGAGCTTGATTTTGTCTTCCGAAAGAGCAGGTCTTCCACCGGCGGGCATTCGTTGCCCCGACATGCCGCGAATCTTTTTGACGATGAGGCTATCATCCCCTTTGCCGGGTTCGATGGCTGCTCCGCTTTCCCCACCTTTCATCAATTGGTTGTAAGTATTCATCATCAATTCACCGCTTGTGCGAGTGGCCGCATAATGACAACCGTTGCAATTCGCGGTCAAGATTGGTGCGACATCGCGTGCAAAGCTCACGGTCTCTTTACCGGTTGGTTGGCGAACGATCGGTGCATCCGATTTCGCAGGTGTCGGTGTCGGTGTCGGATTGGTAGCGGAAACCAACGAAGCGAGAGGAGCCGTCATTGCGGTTCCGTCGAACTTGGCACCTTCGGTAACCCATTGTTTGAGTTTGAGAAGATTCTCAGGTGATACCTTTCCACCACCGCGCGGCATATCTCCTGTCTCGATGGTCTCCACGAGTCGGCTACCGACGGCATCCCCCGCGAAGAGGACCACACCACCTTTGGATCCTTTCATGAGGTCGTTAAAAGTAGCCATCGAGAATCCGCCTTGCGATCGTGCGATGTGGCAGCGAGAACACTGCTCGACCATCCAGGGTGCGATATCTTTTGAGAAGCTAACGGTCCCAGGTGCACCGGAGGGTTTCGGCGTCGGTGGCTCGCTGGGCTTCGGCTGGGTACCTTTCATTGGAGCTATCTTGTCCCATGGCGGAAGCTCGACTAACTCAGCTCCGTCGAGAGAGAGAAGCTCATGAGCTTTGGCGATCTGTGTATGGAGTTTTTTGAGCTCGGCAGCATCTTTCGGGTCGGCATTCTGTGAAAGCTTTTCGATCGACGCCGTACAGAGATCGATAGATGCGACGCAATCGGACAGCTTTCGCTCTTTGAGGAGTAGTGAAGCTTTTTTGATCTCGTTTTTCAAGGCTTCGATCGAAGCAGGGGGCTCTTGCGAACCAGCAGATGGCCCAGCGAGCGATGTTGTAATCCAAACCAACAGCACGCAAAAACGGGTCGAAATTCTAAGCATCGGTACAACGTCCCAAAAACAGAAGAGCCCAATCCGCTGGAGCAATCCTCAAAAGTGGATGGAGTTCCACCCTAACCTCGGTTTAGCAGGACTGCTACGACACCAACGAACAATACTACTGTCAGAGCGGCGATTACGACCAAAAGTACCACGTTCGACGATTTTTTCGTGGAGTGGGTGCCAGGAGTCTTGGACTCAGGCGGTGCATTTTTCTTCGTCGTGGATTTGGTCCCAGACATTTGCGAGGGATTCGCTGGTTTGTTTCCCCCAGCGATAGGATTGGTTCCAGTTGGGGTTGGTTTGGGAGTATTGGGTTTCGCCATAGGCGAGACGAGTGGGGAGCTACTGCCTCCAGATTTTTTGCTATCGAGCGGCGAATCCGCTCTCGCGATGGCTTGGCTTTTGGATTTCGAACGATTCGGCGCGTTGGTGTCGTGGACCAAATCGATATTGCTGTCGATGGTGGACGCATCACTTTTGGCAATGGCTCGAAGCACTCCGCTGTCGGAGGTGGATAATTTGACGATCGCGCTTTTGCCACCCATGGTGCCTTCGCGATGGTTGCTAACGGTATCAACATCTCTCTGGGCCGTCAGCTTATCGCTCAAAACATCGGCGACGGAGAACGAACTCGTTGCAGCGTCTTTATTCTCTTTTCGGTACTTCGCAATCCAAGCTTCGAGTACATCAGCGACCTGATTGCAAGACCCATAACGAAACTTGGGGTCCTTTTGCATCATCTTGACGCAGATACCGTCTAGCTCGCCGGGACAATCGGGGCGATCCTTTCGAATGTCGGGAGGCATCGAGTTTTGGTGTTTGATGATGCGACTGGCAATACTACCGTCAGGAAAAGGTGGATGACCAGTGAGTAGAAAGTACAAAGTGCAACCGAGACCATACATATCGGCTTTGTGGTCGACGTTGTGGCTATTGATCGCTTGTTCCGGTGCCAAGTAATCGGCAGTTCCCAGGACTTTGTCGTTGTATTCCATGGTGAGGGAAGCGTCGTTTTTGTCATCTTCGAACAGGGCTAGCCCCAAATCCAAAACCTTGACGATTCCTTGCCGGTTGACCAACAAATTCGCGGGTTTAACATCTCGGTGGATCAATCCGATATCGTGGGCGTGTTGCAACCCACGCGCCGATTGGACGATGTAATTGGCGGCAACCAAATAGGGCAACGGACCATGCTTGCGAACGAGTGTTTGCATGTCCGCGCCGTCGACATACTCCATCACCATGTAGTGCGTGTCTTTATCGTTATCGATGTCGTAGGCGCGAACAATGTTGGGATGGTTTAGCGAGGCGATGGCTTTGGCTTCGCGTTGGAAGCGTTCCAAATAGCTATTGTTCCCAAGTTTGGATTTCGGAAGCACTTTGATCGCGCGTTTGTGCTTCATTCCCAAGTGTTCGGCAAGATATACGCTGCTCATACCGCCACTTCCCAAATGGCCGAGCAATTTATGTTTCCCGAGAAAAAATCCTTTGTATTTGCCTTGCAGGATTTTCTCGCAGTGCCAGCGAGTCACCAGACCGAGGTCTTCCAATTCTTTGCAGACCACCACGGGGTCTTCGGGAAGTATGTCGCCGTGCTTAGCAAGAATTTTGGTGAAGGCTTCAGTGAGTGCTTCCGAATCGACCAAGCGGCTTTTTTCCACCAGCTCTTGTATTCGATCTGCCGTTATTTGCGTCATGCCCAAAAACCTGAAAAGCTCTGGTCAAACCACCCACCGCGGACTGAAAACTCCACCGTGGGCTGAAAACTACAAAATTACACGCGGGTTGAAAACTATACCGCGGGCTGAAAAATATCGTTGGGGGAGTGGAATTCTATGTGTCTTTCATGGCGTGATCGCTAAGAACTCTCCCAGGAACATTTTAGTGTAATGGAATTTTCCCAACTGGAAATCGATGGGTTTCAATCCGCTGCAAGATTTCACCGGCTTTTCAACAAACGCACACGTGCCATGACAAAGCCGACCAAAAGTAGTAGGCACATTCCATGTGCCGTCCACCCAGAATCCCAGCAAATGTCGAAGAGCGGACAGCACGACGGAGCGTGCCTGTTACGTTTGTCGGCTATGTCTACTGTCTCAACGTCTACTGTCTCAACGCGGTCAGACAATACTCTTTTCGATTGTGCGCCAACTGTCGGGCCTCGACCTTGGAAAAACCCCATTTTCGGACTCTTTCGAGGTGGTCCGGAATTCGGTCTGCTTGGTCCCAACTCGCCAGCTTCATCGTCAAGATTAGCCCTTCCATTTTCGAAGTTGGGTATGTGACTATCGCTTCGATCGTGTCGAGCGTGTAGTTCGGAGCTACATTCGCATCGCAAATCAGGAAACGAAAGGGGGCGAAATCCTTGCGCTTTACTTGAATCGATCGAGCTCGCCAATGGGTAAATCCAGGATGATCGCTTACCCGAGGATCCATTTCCGCGGGATCGATTCCGGTGACCTTGGCGCCTAAATCCAGCAGGTATTGGCATGCTCCACCCGGGGAAGACCCGATTTCGACGACTCGGTCTCCCGCTCGGATCTCGATTCCGCTCCAAGCGATGGCTTCGGCCAATTTCAAATAGGCACGGCTGATCATGTCCTCCGGAATAGGTACTGCGTAAACCCCTCCCGGCCACCCTTCTTCACGATTCGATACCATGTGGGCGGCGACCCACCAACGATTTGGCTCATCGATGATAATTTCGATAATTCGGGAATCTTTGGTATGTTGCACATCGGACGAAGCGCGTCGCGAATCCCCTCTGGTTTGCAGCGATTCGTTGAATTTCTCACTCAAGAAAGTGGCGAGAGCCGAACGTCCTGGCTCGAAACCGTTCCAGCCGGGGATGGCGATATCCCGTTGCCATACGTGCATGTGTTCCCAATCCAACGATCCGAACTCTGACAGAATCTTGTCAATCAAGGGTTCTGCAACATCGCCGTCGAATTTCCCCAAAACGTGTCCATGGCTTCGAACCAAAGGGTGGGTGGGGAGAGCTTTGGACCAAGCAGGCGTGGACAAGTTCGACTTTAAGGTCACAAAACCCTTCTGAGAATACGCGAGTCGATAGGGGCCGACAGGCTCGCAAAGTGAGTTTTTGATCGTTTTCTCAGCACCCTGTTGGCAAGCGAAATAGATAAAGGAGCTAGTTTGATTATTCATTCGACAAGAAGTTGGAGAATCGAAAGCAGAGATAGCATGATATTTCGAAATTGAAGGAAGAGACTTGAAAGTCCAAAGAAAAGCACTATTTTCGCCCGCTTTGAAGTGGACGATCCTACCGAGACTCGCCTATAACTAGACCGTCCGCAAGGGAAGCTTGCGTGGAAGAATTCTCATGACGCCGGGGGAGCCCGCCGAAGAAACAAAAACAAACGACTTTATGGCAAAGAACGAAGAAGCATTCGAAGTTGAGGGCACGGTCACCCAGGCGCTGGCCAATACCAGATTCCGCGTCCAGTTGGAAACCGGCAGCGAGGTGCTTGCGCACGTTGCTGGGAAAATGAGAAAAAACTTTATTCGAATCGTTCCTGGCGATAAAGTACGTGTTGAACTCTCGCCATACGACCTTACCAAAGGTCGGATCGTTTTCCGAGAACGATAAGACTTTAATCGTGCATCGGGCGTCTTGCTTCTGCCTGATCGAGCATCTCTTCAGAGGAATATCTTCCTGTCTCGCGGTTACCTTTCCGAACCGCTATGATTCGGATATCGCGTTACGCGGATTTGTGCCAAGAAAGCGTGAAAGTCGCCGAACTGTTTCGGACTCACGTAGTTTTCAAGCCGTTAAAACCTATAGATACGTTTTTAGGAGAAGAGTTTAGATGAAAAAGAATTGGATCGGTCGTTCCTTGGCAGTAGCCACTATCAGCGCTGCGGTTATTTCTCCTTCCAATCGTGTCGTAGCTCAGGAAAGCGGTGATACCTCTGTCGTGACCGTCGCACTCGCACCAATCGATACCATGTTGCCAAACGTGCAGCACTTGGCACGTCTCGTCGCTGGTGGAACCGGCGCGGGAACTGTTGCTACCATTCTAAAGCAATACACCGGTGGACTCGATACATCTCGACCAGCCGGCGTGTTCGTCGACCTGGACGAAACCGGCCAACCAACCCCAGTCGCTGTCCTACCGCTAAAAGATATTCAAGAGTTCTTCGGGCAATTGGCGATCTTCGGTGAGCCTGAAGATCTAGGGGATGGACTCTATCAATTGAATTTGGGGAACTCGATCTATATGCGTGCCGCAGGCGATTGGCTCTTGGTCGCCCAAACCGAAGATGCCGTTATGGACTTTGATACCGAAGCCAATAAAACGCTAAAGGGCTTGGTCGCGAAGTATGACATTCGAGTTCAAGTCAACCCTCAGAACATTCCTGACGACTTGGTCGATTTCATGATGAGCCAGATCGAAGCTGGCATCGAACAAGGGATGCAACAAAACTCGGATATGGATGATGCTCAGGCAGAAGCCGCACGCGAGCAAGCGGAGCAAATGATGAACAGCATCCAAGAAGCGATCGACGGAACGGAGAAGTTTGTTTTTGGTTTGGCCGTCAACAAGGCTGAAAAGAAAACCATGCTGGATTTCGGTACCAAATTTGTTGCCGACACTAAGTTCGCCAAACAAGTCGACAAACTCAAAGCGAGCAAATCGACACTCAGCGGAATCCCTGTGGAAGGGTCCACAATGAGCGGCATTGCACTGCAGTTGATCGCTCCAGAAGAAATCGCACAAATGCAAAGCACTATCGATGCTTCCATGCAAGCTGCGATTAAGCAGATCGATGAGAACTCGAAAGATGAAGCTTCCGCGAAGAGAGCCAAAGAATTCGTTTCGAAGTTTATTGAAATCGTGATGGAAAGTGCCAAGCAAGGTCAAATGGAAACGGCACTCAATGTGTCCACCGATAAGAACCTATCGATCGTTGCTGGCATCACCGTGGCGGACGCAAAGAAAGTAGAAGCTCTCGCCGCAGAAGCTTCGAAAGCTCTCGCAGACGAAGGTGCTCCTGTCATACTGCGAGTTAACACGGGCAAGTATGCAGGTGCGAACCTGCACAAGCTAACCGCACCATTGCCACCGAACGCTGATGAGAAAGCTCGAAAGATCTTCGGCGACAACGTCACCGTCGCCATTGCGACATCTCCCAAAGCAGTTCACTTGGCTGTAGGCAAGGACTGCGATGCAGCCATCAAAGAAACGCTGGATCGTGTTGCTGCAAAGCCATCAAGCCAAGGGGAAATGATGAAAGGACGATTCTCTCTCGGAAAGATGTTGCAATTCGTCCAGTCCATCGAGTCGAATCCAGCCGTCGATGCGATGATCGAAACAACTGCCAATGGCGGCGACAACGTGATGATCGATTCCCAGACCGGTGATCGACAATCCTTGGTTAGGATTACACTCGAAGATAACGTCTTGAAGGCAATCTCTTCAGGAGCCCGAGCTGCACAAGGTGGCGGTGGATTCTAGCTGAAAGCCACACTCCCGTTGGGATGCTCCTGTTTTAATCGATTGGCCACATGGCAAAGGGCCTATCACAACCCGAAGCGTAAGCGAGGGACGTCATAAATCAAAAAGGCACGCTTAGGCGTGCCTTTTTGTTTGCGCGGCGAGAGATTCAACATCATGTTTCAAATCCGATACGAAGAAGCAGTGCAATTAAAAGGACATGCACAGTTTTGAATTCGCTATTCTTGGTTTTCCGGGCGAATTCAATCTCGATTCGCACTTGCTCCATCGGTTGCCGAACCATTAGGCCGCGATTCGAGCCAAGAGTGCACCTCGAGCGGTGCGATGCTATCGGCGATTAAAGAAAAATCGGAACGACTAGACATATCGCCCCCAAGGTCGAACCGCTTCTTGCCATTCAACAAGTTCTTCGAGCTGTTATTCAGTCAACTCGGATCAGGCGATCGAACCGTCAGCCGATGTTCGCAAGACGCTGAACACCAAGCTTGCTCGCCAATGCCCGCAATCGATCGCGGCTGGCTGAAAGAAAGCGACCCATCCAGGGCTTCGCTTGCAATTTCTTCACGCGGCTCGACCAAATCTCGGCACTGCTACCTAGCCGCTCAAAGATCCCTTCCAGTTCCTTCGACACCGACGCCTTTCCTTTGCGAATCGTCCGGCTCGTGTAG